>CAYPNM010000001.1:0-93868 GCA_964412105.1 uncultured Ignavibacteriaceae bacterium
TACAACTCCCATACAACTGGCATGTACCTCCTGCAAAAATCCCCAAAAGGATCACTTAAATTTGTTTTAATTTGACAAAATTGACATACTAAAAAAAGGCCTATTTATATTTCTGAATCACTGATAAGCAGGCAAAAATGCCGGGCTGTACTGTAGTCAGAATAGATAACATCGCTAGGGATAACGGAATTGCTAATACAATAAGCGCACTACCGGATATTTAGTTATCTTGACATTAAAGCGGTATAGGGTTAATTTTACACGCTTTATCAATATTTAGGTAAAAAGTTGGGTAAGACTCAATCGCAATCCGATGAAAAACTTCAGAAAGCACTAAAAAATTCCGGCGAAATCCCTGTCCATATAGCTATAATAATGGATGGAAATGGTAGATGGGCTAGAAAAAGAGGGCTTCCTCGAGTTGCAGGGCACAAACGTGGTGTTGATACGGTAAAAGAAATCACTGAAACTTGTGCTCAATTGGGGGTTAAATATTTAACACTTTACACATTTTCAACTGAAAATTGGAATAGACCTAAAGAAGAAGTATCTATGTTAATGAGACTTCTGCTGAAGAGTCTAAAAGAAAGAGTTGGCGAATTAAATGAAAATAATATTAAGCTGACGACAATTGGAAATGTTGATTCCCTGCCGGTTGAAGTTCAGCACGAATTATATGAAGCTATAGAAAAGACGAAAAATAATAGCAAAATGAATTTGAATCTTGCTTTGAGCTATAGCGGCAGATGGGAACTACTTGAAGCTATAAAAAGGATAGCAGAACTCGTTTCGACAGGCGATATAACTATTGAAGAAATCAATGAAAAGTGCGTTGCTGATCACTTAACTACAAAAAATATTCCTGATCCGGATTTACTTATCAGAACTAGCGGAGAATTCAGAGTTAGTAATTTTTTATTATGGCAGATAGCATATACTGAATTTTATATCTCTGATGTGCTTTGGCCGGATTTTGGAAGAAAGGATTTGTATGAAGCTATTAAAAGTTTTCAGCGAAGAGAACGAAGGTTCGGAAAACTAAGTGATCAACTAAAAAAGAATGTTAAGGGCTTAAAGAATGTCTCAAACCTTCCCAGGGAAATTGTTTAAATATTTATTCGTTTTTTCCCTTTTATTTATTTCTACAGTTTCCTATTCACAGGCGACCAGAACAAGTTATAAAATTTTAGGGATTTCCGTTGAAGGGAATAAATCTGCAGACGCTGCAACTATTATTGCTAATAGTGGACTTAAAGTTGGTAATGAAATCCAGGTCGGCGATAATACAGTAAATGCAATAAGGCAAATCTACGCTTTAAATATTTTTTCTGATGTTCAGATATTAATTGACAAGCAGGAAGGAAATGGTGTCTTCCTCTTAATTAAAGTAAAAGAGTTCCCTAGATTTGAAAGAGCTGTCGTTACCGGTAACGATGAAATTAGTGATAGTAAAATTAGAGATAAAATTACTTTTATAAGAGGGCAAATATTAAAACCACAGGACGTTGCAAGACTAAAACAAAACATCCTTAAGTTGTATGAAGATGATGGTTATTATAATACCGAGATAGATATGGGATATTTCACATATTTCAGGGCTGACACAACCGAGGATGAAATAATCGTAACCTGGCACAACGAAAAAGACCTCGCTGATGAATATAAGGCCCATTACATTAAAGCAGACCAGGAATATTCAAATTTGATCGAAAGAATTAAGGATAGGATTCTGCTAAAAATAGATATTACTGAACATAATAGAACCACCGTAAGGGATATAGAATTTATAGGAAACAATCATTTTGATGATGGCAAACTTAGAGGACAGATGGATGATATTCATGAGGCTAAATGGTGGAAATTCTGGCAGGGGTCACAGTTTGATCCTGATAAATTAAAAAGCGATGAAAAGAAGATTGTAGATTTTTACATGTCACAGGGCTATCGTGAAGCCGAAGTTACCGGTGATTCATTGGTTTACTCAAATAATAAGCAGGATGTTAAGGTAATTATAAAAGTTAATGAGGGACATCAATTTTTTATAAGAAATATAACGTGGGAAGGGAATACAGTTTTTCCTAGCAGCGTTTTAAGTCAGAGATTAGATTTGGCAAAAGGGAGTGTTTACGATTATCAAAAATTGCAAAAGAATCTTCACGGAAATGAACAGCAGACGGATGTTTCTTCTCTCTATCTTGATAATGGCTATTTAACATTTAATGTAACGCCAACTGAAAATATAGTAGGAAAAGATTCTGTAGATCTTGATATACGTGTAGATGAAAAAAATCAATTTAAGATCGGCACCGTTGGTATTGAGGGTAACACCAAAACTATGGATAAAGTTATAAGGAGAGAACTTTACACAATTCCAGGGGATTATTTCAATCGTGGTCTTTTATTAAGAAGTATCCAGCAGCTTGCTAATCTGAAATATTTTGATGTCGAAAAATTATATGGACAGGAAGGCATAACAACACAACTCGCTAATGACAGTACAGTTAATGTTGCCTTTCACGTTTCGGAAAAATCCAGTGATTATCTAAACGCCTCTGTAGGATATAGCGGTACCTTTGGATTTAGTGGGGCTCTCGGAGTCACTTTATCCAATTTTTCACTTTCCAATCCATTTAAACTGGGTGCAGGACAAATACTTAGCTTTAACTGGCAGTTTGGGGTTGGTACTCTTTACAGGACATTTTCACTTGGGTTTACAGAGCCATGGTTGTTTAATACTCCTACACTTGCTGGATTTGAGATTTTTGATACTAGACAGCAATATATTTATGATCTTCGGCAGACCGGAGTAACTCTTAGATTAGGCAGAAGATTAAAATGGCCCGATGATTATTTTAACGTCCAGGGATTTTTTAGATATCAAAGAAATGATGTTATAAATGGGGGAGGTTATTATCTGACTGGATTGACTAATGAATATACTTTGGGTTTAACAATTAACAGGAAGAATATTGATAATCCGATCTTTCCTTCAATAGGATCAAATGTTACCTTGAATAGTCAAATATCAGGCGGTCCATTTCTGCCGGGCAATGTGGATTATTATAAACTTCATTTTAGTTCAGAATGGTACAGAAGATTATTTGGCTCCAACAGGTTTACTTTATATACTGTTGCTGAACTCGGGTATTTAAAACCTCTTGAAACCAATACAAGCATTAATCCCTTTGACTATTTCTTTATGGGCGGTAATGGTTTGGTGATTGCAACCACGCCTTTAAGAGGCTATGAAGACAGATCCATTGGTCCAACCAATTCACTCGGACAGGTACTTGGTGGTCGTGTAATGATGAGGTATACTACCGAATTGAGAGTTGCAGTTACTTTGGAACCAATTCCATTTTATGTTCTCGCATTTGCGGAGGCTGGCAACGTGTTCACTGATCTTAAATCAACTGACCCCTTTGATTTAAGAAGATCTGCAGGTTTTGGTGCAAGAATTTTAATTAATCCGGTAGGACTTATTGGCTTTGATGTCGGCTATGGATTTGATAGAAAACTTGTGGACGGAACACCTCCAAAGTGGGTTTTCCATTTTCAGTTTGGAAAAGGATTTTAATTATTTATTTAATTATTTAAGAGAGGTAATAAAAGTGAAAAAGTATCTTTTGGTTATTGCTGGAGTGCTATTAGGTTGCGCCTTTACATTTGCGCAAACCAGTCAGCTTAAAATTGGCTATGTTGATTCGCAAACTATTTTACAACAATATCCTGAAGCTATAAAAGCACAGGGAGATCTTGATGCACTAACAAATCAATGGGGGGCACATATTGATACTCTGACAGCCAATCTGCAAAAAGATTACGCTGATTATCAAAAAGTGGCTAAAAATATGCCCGAAGATAAACAGCTGGCGGCTCAGCAAAAGCTTCTTAAACAGCAACAGGATATTGATAACTATAAAAAGGATAAATTTGGCCAGCCTAATGGTGAAATTTATAAAAAAAATGAAGAAATCTTTGGACCGGTCAAAGCCAAAGTTTACAAAGCGATAGCTGATGTGGCAAAGGAAGAAGGCATGCAGTTTGTTTTTGATAAAGCTGGCGATGCAGTGCTTCTTTACGGCGATTCTGCGTTTGATATAACTTACAAGGTATTGGATAAACTGAAACGCGGAACTACAAAATAAATTTTCTTGCTTAAGTAAATTTATAGTTAAAATTATTGATTCCTGTTTGGCAGTGATGTTAGGGGAATCAATAATTTATTATTTTAAAATGACTCGCTGATTACTGGTAGATTTAATACTTTGAAGGGAGTCTTTTTAACAGCACTGGAGCCCTGATGAAAAAAATATTTTTATCCTTCGTATTTATATCCTCCATTTTTTGTAATGTTTCAATTGCACAACTTAAAATCGGCTTTGTCGATTCAAATACTATTTTTGATAAACTTCCTGATGCACAGGATGCCCGACAAAAACTCGATTCTTACATTCGTGACTGGAAAAGTGAACTTGCAAAAATGCAATCAGAATTGACGGCAAAAAAAGATGATTTTGAAAGAAGAAAACTAATAATGACTGATCAAAGTAAAAAAGATATGGAAGCTGACATCCAAAAGCTGGAGAAAGATATTAACGACTATCGTGACAAAAAATTCGGAACGCGCGGAGAGCTCTTTCAAAAGCAGGATGAATTGATGAAGCCGATTCAAAATAAAGTTTTCAGCGTTATAAAGGAAATCGCACAGGAACAGGATCTTGATTTTGTCTTTGACAGAAGCAGCGATGTTACCTTGCTTTACGCAAAAGATAAATATGATATTACGCCACTCGTTATTGATAAATTGAAATTAAATTAATCAGACGGATTAAATGAAAGTTAAATTGCAGGAAATCGCTGAACTGGTAAATGGTAAAATTATCGGTGACGAAAGCTCCATTATAAGAGGTCTTGCAAAGATTGATGAAGCTAAAAATGGAGATTTGACTTTCCTTTACCATCCTGCATATGAAAAATATTTTCAAACAACAAAAGCATCCGCCATTCTTGTAAAAACCGGATTTGATAAAACGCGGGATGACATTGATTACATCGAGATTGAACATCCGGAAAAAGCATTTTTCACTTTAATACGGAACTACCTTACACCTAAGTTTCCACTCGAAGGAATCGATAAAACAGCATTTGTTCATCCTGCTGCTGTAATTGGTCAGGGAACGGCATTAGGAAAAAATGTTATTATTTCATCTGGTTGTAAAATTGGAGACAATGTTAAGATTTTTCACAATACCGTTTTATTAGATAATGTTGAGGTGGGCGATAACACATTAATATTTCAGAATGTAAGTATTCGTGAAAACTGTAAAATTGGGAAGAGAGTGATTATTCACCCTGGTACTGTTATCGGTGCAGACGGATTCGGTTTTAATCCGGATGAAAAGGGAGTGTATCATAAAATTCCTCAGGTGGGAAATGTGATTATTGAAGATGATGTTGAACTTGGTGCAAATGTAACTGTTGATAGGGCTTCACTCGGCTCAACAATTATAAAGAGTAGAGTTAAAATTGATAACCTGGTTCAGATTGCTCACAACGTTATCATAGGGGAAAATACCGTTATTTCTTCTCAGTCGGGGATTTCCGGCAGCACTAAAATCGGAAGGAATTGTATACTGGCTGGACAAGTTGGGCTTGTAGGACATATTGAAATTGCCGAAAATACTATCTTATTAGCTCAGGCCGGAATTTCAAAATCAATTAAAAAGCCGGGTAAATATTTTGGATCGCCAGCAAAGGAGTTAAGCATTGCATTAAAATTGGAAGCACACTTGAGAAGCCTGCCCGAATATGCTGAAAGAATCAAAAATTTGGAAAATCAGATCAAAACCCTTCAAAAGGAAATCCAAAAAGCCAATAAATAATAGATTTTGTATTGCTGTTTTACCAGAGCAACCTTCGTTTTTATTGTATTTCAGGGGTCAACTTGGTATTTTGAAAATCATTTTCACAAAAATTCTTTAGATAATAAATTTCAGGTTTATCAATGTTGGAATCACAAAGAACTATTGCACATGAAGCATCAATGTCGGGAATTGGGTTGCACACAGGGACTCAATGCAAAATGACTTTCAAACCGGCACCCGAAAATTATGGGATTAAGTTTGTAAGAGTTGATCTTCCCGACAAACCTGAAATTCCTGCTAATGCAGACTTCGTTGTGGATGTTTCTCGTGGTACAACTTTGGCAGTTGGGGAAGCAAGAGTTCACACCGTTGAACATGTTCTGGCAGCAATTGTCGGCCTTCAAATCGATAATCTTATAATTGAACTTCAGGGGATAGAACCGCCAGTGGGTGACGGCAGTGCAATGCCATATGTTGAGGTATTAAAAAACGCCAAGTTTGTTCAGCAGGACGCACCGAAGGATTACCTCATAATTGATGAAACGGTGATGTATCATAATGAAGAGAAACAAATTGATATTGTTGCTCTTCCTCTCGATAATTATCGCGTAACCGTTATGGTTGATTATCAAAACCCGGCTTTAGGTAGTCAGCATACTGGTTTGTTTGATCTTGAAAAAGAATTTGTTACCGAATTTGCTCCCGCAAGAACTTTTTGTTTCTTAAGTGAAGTTGAACTTTTGGCAAGCTCCGGATTGATTAAAGGAGGCGATATTGATAATGCTGTGGTGATCATTGATCACAATTTGAATGACAAAGAGATGGAAGAACTAAGAAAGAAGATTGGTATTAAAGCTAAGGTTGCAATCGGCAAGAACGGAATATTAAATAATAAAGAGCTTCGCTTTAAAAATGAACCGGTACGTCACAAATTGTTGGATCTGGTAGGTGATCTTGCATTGATCGGTGCTCCTGTAAAAGCACAGATACTTGCAGCTCGCCCTGGTCATAAAGCAAATGTCGAATTTGCAAGGCAAATCAGAAAATTATATCAGCAGAAAAAACTTGTAAAGAAGTTTCAATTCGTTAAAAAAGAAGGAATTGTATTTGATGTAAATGCTATTCAAAGAATTCTGCCTCACCGTTATCCTTTTCTTTTAGTTGATAAAATAATTCACCTGGAAATGGATAAAAAAGTAATTGGTGTTAAATCGGTCACAATTAATGAACCTTTCTTTGAGGGACATTTCCCTGGCCAGCCCATAATGCCTGGCGTTTTAATAATTGAATCAATGGCACAAACCGGCGGAGTCTTGTTGCTTAATTCATTTGTTAATCCCGAAGACAAACTGGTTTACTTTATGCAGATAAATAATGCCAAATTCAGAAAACCGGTTGTGCCTGGTGATCAGCTTTTTCTGGAAATAGAAATGGGTAACAAAAAAAGCAAAATCGTTACAATGAGCGGCAGGGCATACGTAAACGAAGTGCTGGTAGCGGAAGCTGATTTTATGGCTGCAATTGTTGATAGAGAAGATAAAAAGGAAAAATAAATTTTAATGAACAGGATCCATTCTACTGCATTAGTAAGCAAAAAAGCAAAAATAGCTGACAATGTTACTATCGGTCCTTTTGCAATAATTGAAGATGATGTAGAAATCGGAAATAATTGCAATATCGGACCACATGTGGTTATTTATAACGGTGCAAGAATTGGAAATAAAGTTACTATTCACCAGGGTGCGTCTGTTTCACACGTTCCACAGGATCTTAAATTCGCTGATGAAGTAACGTATCTTCACATCGGTGATGAAAGCGTTATTCACGAGTTCGTTACTCTGCATCGCGGCACAAAAGAAACCGGTCATACTTATGTAGGGGAAAAGTGTTTGTTAATGGCCTATTCTCACGTTGCTCACGATAATGTGATTGGAGATAACTGCATTCTGGCTAATGCGGTTCAACTAGCCGGCCACGTGCATATTGAAAATTATGTGATACTTGGGGGAGCTGTAGTGGTACATCAGTTTACAAGTATTGGTCAGCATTCCATGGTCGGAGGTGGATCAAGGGTTCCGCAGGATGTCCCGCCGTTCACTTTAATGGCAGGTGAACCATTGAGGTATGCAGGTCCTAATGTTATCGGATTAAGAAGGAGAGGCTTTTCCAATGATGACATTCAGGCTTTGAAAAAAGCGTATAGTTATATTTTTAGTAAATCACTAAACGTTAGTCAGGCTATTGCAAAAATTAAATCGGAATTTAATAACAAATATGTTGATGCAGTTGTAGAGTTTATTGCTAACAGCAAAAGAGGATTGGTTGGGAAATGAAATGGCAGTTATTAAATACAGGGTTTAATAGTGGTGTATTCAATATGAGATTTGATATTGATCTTGCACGGAATTCAAAACCTGGACAAGCTGTCTTGCGATTGTATAGATGGAGGCCTTACTGTATTTCATTGGGTGCACATCAAAGTTTTGATTCTGTGAATTTAAATAAAGCCACAGATGATAATGTTGAACTTGTTAAAAGACCAACAGGCGGTAGGGCAATTCTTCATTCTGAAGAATTAACTTATTCTGTAATTTTTCCTATCTCGGAAAATTTATCTGCAAAAAACATATACTACCATATAAATCTTGCTTTGCTCGAAGGCTTAACAATTTATAATTCAGAACTAAATGAAATAGAACCCGAAAGTAACCAGCCTGATTTCCCTTCTTTTTATAAACAAGAGAAAAGCACAATTTGTTTCGCAGTTTCTGCAAAAAATGAATTGAAATATTTTGGCAAAAAACTTGTGGGAAGCGCTCAAAGAAAGCTCGGAAATTCAATTCTTCAACACGGTTCAATTCTTTGCGGACCGTACCATCTGAATATTGTAAACTATTTGTATGCTGAAAATCCTAAAGCACTTAAATCAGAAATAAAGAATACTACAACAGACCTTGGATCAATATTAAATGAAAATATTGATTACGATAAGCTCGCAAAATCAATCGCAAAGGGATTTGAAATTAGGTTTAATATGAAATTTGACGAGGTATTAACCTCCGAGTTAGAAACTATCCATTAAGAGAATAAAATGAGCACTGAAAAAGAAATCAAGCGCGTTACTACGAAAACTCTATCACTTCTAAAAAAGAAAAGGATAAAAATTACCGCTCTTACTGCTTATGATTTTATCACAGCAAAAATTTTAGATGAAGCAGGGATTGATCTTGTCTTGGTCGGCGATTCGCTTGCAAATGTTTTCCAGGGACATGAAACTACTCTGTCCGTAACAATGGATGATGTGATCTATCATACAAAGGCAGTTACAAGAGGTGTAAGTAGAGCGATGGTAATCACCGATATGCCTTTTATGTCATATCAATTAAGTGTTGATGAAGGATTTCGTAATGCCGGCAGAATTATGAAAGAAACCTTAGCTGGGGGGGTCAAAGTTGAGGGTGGTGTAAGAGTAGCTGAGACAATTAGGAAGATCACTGGCGAAGGTATCCCGGTTATGGGACACGTCGGTTTAACCCCTCAAAGTATTCACCAGTTCGGCAGTTACAGAGAACGTGGCCGGACTAAGGAAGAAAGTGACGAAATATTTATTGATGCTAAAGCTGTTGCTGAAGCCGGAGCGTTTGCCGTGGTGCTGGAAAAAATCCCGGCTTCACTAGCAAAAAAAATCACGGAATCAATTAATATTCCAACTATTGGAATTGGCGGAGGCGTCGAATGTGACGGTCAAATACTTGTAACACCTGATATGCTTGGGTTGAATGTGGATTTTCATCCAAGATTTGTAAGGCATTATGCTGAATTGGCCGAAATAATGTCAAAAGCTGTAAAATCATACATTGATGACATCAAGACCGGAAAATTTCCTTCAAAGGAAGAGAGCTATTAGTTTTTATGTCATTTCGAACAAATCTAACCTGCCTATTATAGGCAGGTTGATCAGATGAGAGAAGAAATCTTTAATCATTTGAGAATTAAGGTTTTCTTACCTTTGTTGAAATGATAGTTTAAGAAATAAGGATATAATCAGCCTTCTAAAATTTTTAAATAATTTCTTTTACCAAAAATTTTAAGATGAAAAAACTCTTCTTTGCTCTTCTGTTATTTTTTTTCATACCTATATTTTCTTTTCCACAGGTACAAATTCAATCTTATCTTGAAAATGCCATAGTAACGGCGATTAAGAGAAATGGGAATTATATCTGGGTCTCGACTTATGGGCAGGGGATTTATCGATATTCCTTCAAAGATGAAAAATGGTTCAACTATTCAACAAAAAACCAAAATTGTGATACTGATTTCTTTTACGCCATCGCTGTCAACAGAGATTACTTATGGGGTGGCACTGTGGAGGGTTTGTATATCTATGATATTAAACGAAACCAGTGGAGAAAAAGAAAATTTGCTCAGGGCGGGGAAATGGGAAACTGGATTCGTTCATTATGTTATGACCCCGAACAGAATGTTTTGTGGATCGGGAGGTTTATAAATCTTACCAGACTCGATGTGAGAAGAAATCATTATAAAGATATCGATCTGACAGAAAACGGGGACAGTAAGACAAACAATTTCAAAACCATAAAACTTGATGGCGATAGCCTGGTCTGGTTCGGAACGGAAAACGGCGCCCATATTTATGATAAATCAATGAATTATGAGAACAAGGCTGCATGGAGATTTTTAAATAACAAGGGAAATGGATTTAACGGTGACGGAGAAGCGGTATCAATTCCCGATATTTTATTTGATGAAGATTATATCTGGTTTGCTACCGATGAGTTTATCACAAAAGACCAGCCTGATTTTAATATAGGTGGAATTTACAAATACGATAGAAAACAGGAATGGGACAGAATATCAAAAAGGAACGGGCTAGCGGCTGACGGTATTTATTGCCTTGCAAGAACCGGAAATAAAATCTGGGCAGGAGTTTACACTTTTAGCAGTGACGATAAAAAAGATTTTGGGAGAGGGCTTGCTTTGATTGACAGGAAAACTGAAAAAGTTTCTGCCGCAAGAATTAGTTCGGTTGATTTTAATGCACGGCAGATACTCTGTATGTATTTTGATGGCACATCTATGTGGGTTGGAACGGATAGTGGACTATATAAAATAAAAGTCGATAATCCGCTTGCCCACTGGTCTCTTAAAAAGCAGATAGAAAGAAAGAAATATTAGTATTTATTCTCTCTAAAAACTATCATTAAAATCCTCAAATATTCTTCCTTTTTAAGCATTTAATTTATCATTATCTTAATCAATTAAATTTTCACTTTTGGAATATTTATGGTAAATCTTTCCCTGAAAAGACTTAGCACACTCAAAAGTCATTTTAAAGACCTTAAAATTGCTGTCGTCGGAGATATGATGTTGGACTGCTATTTCTGGGGTGACGTAAAGAGAATTTCGCCGGAGGCACCTGTTCCTGTGGTTGAAGTTGAAAACGAATTTTACAGGTTCGGCGGTGCTGCCAATGTTGCGCTTAATATTTTGAAGTTAGGTGGAATTCCATTTCCGGTAGGCGTAATTGGCTATGATAATTACGGAACAATATTTAAATCACTGGTTACCGAAGCGGGCATTTCTGAAGGTGGAATTATAATAGATGAGGAAAGACCGACAACTGCCAAAACCAGAGTAATTGCTGACAGTCAGCACGTTGTAAGGATAGATAAAGAGAGTAAAGATTATCTAGGGAAAAAAATTCAATTGAAAGTAATTGAATTTATGGAGAAAAATATTAAAAACTTTAATGGGATAGTTCTTCAGGATTATAATAAAGGAGTGTTGACAACTTCTTTAATTGAAAGAATAATTCACATTGCAAATAAGAATAGAGTTTTAATAACAGTTGATCCGAAGTTCAATAACTTTTTCCATTACAAAAATGTAACTGTCTTCAAGCCAAACAGGAAAGAAGCTGAAGATGTGCTCGGAATGAAAATAAGAAGTGAAGAAGATGTTGAAACAGCTGGTAAAAGAATCCTGGAAAAGATTAGCGCGAAATATGTATTGTTAACTCTTGGTGAAGATGGGATAGCAGTTTTCGAGAAAGGAAGAGGGCCCCAAAAAATGGGAACAAAAGCAAGAAAAGTTGCTGATGTTTCGGGTGCAGGCGACACTGTTATTTCAACTTTAACTATGGCGCTTGCGGCAGGTGCCGATATTCTTGAAGCATCTTATTTGGCAAATTATGCCGGAGGAATTGTCTGTGAGGAAGTAGGTATTGTTCCGATTGAAATTGATAAGCTTTTTGAAACTGTAAGAGAAGAACTTTGATGATGAAAGAAATTAAGAACTGGGAAGAAATTATTGAGATAAGAAAACGGCTTCGCAACGAAAAGAAAAAAGTGGTGTTCACAAACGGCGTGTTTGATATTTTGCATTCCGGTCACGTTGATTATCTAACAAAATCAAAAGATCTCGGTGATATCCTTATCGTAGGAATGAACAGTGATAAATCAGTAAAAAATATTAAGGGCGCTAAAAGACCAATAGTTGACCAGGAAAATAGGGCGATTATTGTTGCAAGCTTAAAGCCTGTGGATTTTGTCGTTTTGTTTGATGAAGATACTCCGGCAAAGCTTGTTGATGCAATAATTCCTGATGTGCTTGTAAAAGGAGCGGACTGGACCCTTGACAAAATTGAAGGGAGAGAAACAGTTATTAAAAACGGTGGAGAAGTGAAGAATATTAAATTTGTTAATGAGCAATCAACTTCAAAAATTATTCAAAAAATTCTCAGCCTTTACAACGAAAGTAATTGAACGGCTTAGAAAGTCATTCCTATGAAAGTAGTAAATCTATTTATGAAATACCTAATTTCCACTTTCCCCTGCGTCGGCTGTCTCTTGTAAGTGATAATAGTTGGAAATAAGGAAATTATCCGCTTTGGAAGAAAAGAAAAAAAATAAGGTAAAAAAAAGAACTCTTCTGCAAAAAACAGTTAATGTCTTTTTGTATATCGGGATAGTGCTGCTCGGATTATGTCTGATATTATTTCCGGTTACCCAGACATCTTTTTTTAAGGAGAAATTAAAAAATTACATAGTCGAAAAAGTAAATGAATCAATAAATGGAAAAATATCTATTGGAAAGTTAGATGGAACTATCTTTACAACTGTAATTTTAGATAATACAGTAATCTCAAATGGTCAGGATACACTACTACGAGCTCAAAGAATTGAAGTGAAGACCAGTCCCCTAGCAATATTTTTAAAAATGATTCACGTCAGGGAGGTTTCAATTTCAAATGCAGACATTCGGTTTGTTAAAGACAGTGGGGCTGAGTTAAATATTTCAAAATTAATTAAACCAACGCCTAATGATACTACATCATCTTCATCATTCCCTTTCAAGATAGTTGTGTCGGATTTATCATTAAGAAATGTGAATTTCTCACTGCAGAATTATAATAATATTAACAGTACGTCCATTTATGATTCATTAAATCTCGATGATTTTCAGGCAAGGAATATAAATCTGAATTTGGTCGCTGTTCTTGACATTCCGAAAGATGATTATACAATTGATCTGCATAATTTGTCTTTTGCTCCAAACCTTACCCATATTGATCTGAAGAAAATCTCGGGAAAGCTAGGGATCTCTAAAACTGGCCTTGTTGCGGATAGATTAAAAATTCTTACAGCGAATTCGGTAATAAACATTAGCGCACAAATGAAAGGGTATGATATTTTCAAAAAATCCAGTTTAACCGAATTTAAAAGATCGCGGGTAGTCGCTAATGTAAATGCTAATGTTGGTTTGCAGGACCTTGGAAATTTTGTATCGGTTTTCAAAAACTCAACCGGATATGCTAATGTAAACACAAAAGTTTCAGGCATAATGGGAGATATCTCTGTCAATGATCTTCATGTAAGTTATCTGAATACCCACCTAAATACGCGGGGAAGGATTTATAATTTAGATTCTCCCAAAGAGCTAAAATTAAAAATGGATTTCTATAATTCGGTGATTAATGAACCTGATGTAGTAAAATTGTTGCCTGATCAAAGGATTCCGGAATATGAAAATCTTGGTGCTGTAAATATTGACACTCTTAATTTTGATGGAGAACCAACAGACTTTTATGCAAGAATTTATCTTGTAACACCTTCCGGTAATTTGTATGTAAAAGGCAAAACTAATTTTGAAAATCCTCTTATAAAATATGATCTGAATTTTGCTACGTCAAACTTCAATCTTTTACCAATAATCGGTCTTCAAACAAGAATTACCTCAACCGGGCAATTAATTGGTCAGGGTTCGAACCCCCAGAATCTTAAAACTGTTATGTCTATTTCAGGCGATGGTTCTGTTATAGATAATATAAAAATGGACAGCCTGAGATTATCTGTAAATGCTGATAAAAAAAATATATTATATAATTTAAAAATTAATTCAGATACCTCTTCTGCTTTATTAAGCGGCATATTTGATTTTACGGATGAGAAAAGTCCCGGCTATGATATTGAAGCCAAAGTAAGAAATCTTAACTATTCGAAAGTTTTTAGTGATACAATGAACTATGGAAATCTTAATTTCTATGTAAACGGTACTGGTCAAAACCTAGATCCTGACAAGCTGAATCTTTATTTGAGCATGATAATAAATAAATCGGTTATGAACGGAGTAAAAATTGATAGCAGTGAGGCTACTTTCAATATAATTAGTTCAGAAAACAATCAGAAGTCTGTGAAAATAACTTCAGACTTAGCTGACATTACTTTGAATGGCAAATTCTCTCTCCCTAAAACCATTTCATTGTTGGTGGATGAAACAAAACTACTTACGGATGTTTCCAATAAAAAAATTGCACAGATTACAGGAAAGGATACGGTAATAACGATAACAAAAAATACTAACATCGCGAAAAAAACAGATTCAAGAAATAATATTGAAAAACTACTATTTAGCAATGTTGATCAGGATAATGAATTTACTTTTGATATCAAATTCAAAGACTTTAAGCTTATTACAATCTTTCTTACAAACAGTAGCCTTGAAGTTGATGGTAGCGTAAAAGGGAAGGTTTACAATTCTAATGATAGCGTTTACGTAAAAGTTAATTCTAATCTTGAATATGTAAAATTCTGGGGCCCGAAAGATGTCTTTTTCCTTTCAAAGTTAAATCTCGGATTTGATTTTGAAAATAGTTTTTATGCAGAAAATCTTAATGATATTTCAGCTAAGATCGATGTGAATACCAGGAGGGTTTATACTGGAAGTGATATCCACAATTTTCTTTTGAATCTCTCACTGAGTAAAAGCAGAGCAAAAGTTAGTTTCTCCGGAGGATTAGAAAACTATTTGCACGCTATTTTGCAGGGAAATGTTGATTTAACTAATAATGAGGCAGATTTTGATCTGGATTCGCTGGGCATAGTTTATAATGATTTTAACATTTATAATAAAAATAATCTAAAATTCTCAGTTTCGGAAAACGAAATTAAAGTGGACAATTTCGAAATGATGAGAAAACAAGCAAGCCTGAAATTAGAAGGTAACCTGTCAAGATATGGTAATCAGAATTTATCCGTAACACTTAATCATTTCCGTGGAAAAGATTTGTCTGCAAACTTTGCGGAATTGAATACCACTAACAGTCCGGTAGCCGATGTTAATTTGGAAGCTACTATAAATGGAAATTATTCAAATCCGATTATAAATATGAAACTTAGCATAGACAGCGTTGCATTTAGAAATAATTATCTTGGCTACCTTACGACCGATTGGAAGTATGAAAAAAGAAGTCTGAATTTTGATGCTTTCTTTTTGGATACTCTACATAGCAAAACCAATCCGCTCCTGAAAATATGGGGTAATGTTCCTGTTGATCTTTCTTTCGTTGGTGCTAAGGAAAGATTGGTAGAGTCTAAGAACCTTGATCTTAGGCTTGCTGCAAATGAATTTGATTTGAGTGTTTTTGGTGATATTATACCTCAAATAAACAAAGCTCGGGGCTTTTTATCTGCTGTTCTTAATATTAAAGGGACTTGGCATGATCCTGAACCCCATGGCTTTTTATCAATTAACAAAGGAAGGTTTATTGCCGTTGCAAATAATCTTGAATATAACACAGGATTAAAATTAAGCATTGACGGGCATTCCGTTTCTCTTGATAGCCTTTTGGTACAGAATGTTGAGAGGACAGAAAATGGCGGAACTCTAATTGGAAACGGTAATGCTACTCTGAAGAATTTTGATCTGACTTCATCACAAATTTATTTGAATGGGCAGTTAAAAATTTTAAGCGAAGCTTCAAAAGCTGCCAGCCCTCAGATATATGGCGATCTCGTAGTTGCAACAAACGGTAAGCTGGAATTTTCTATTGATCCTAAAGGAGCATACTTAAAAGCACCTATAAATGTTGTAAGTGCCGACCTGATATTTCCACAGGCACAGCGGGGATACAAAAACACATATTCAAATTTTATATATAGGTATGTTAAGGACACCACTAAAGCAAAGAAAAAAGAATTGGATTTTGAAAGCCTTATAGCTCTGTCACAACAAAGAGCAGCAAGTGCCAGCGTCAGGGTTAGTCCTGCCACAAAGAGTAGATTTGATTATACTATCGATGCCAGTATAAGAAAGGAAGCGAAAATTAAATTTATACTTGACCAAGAATATAACCAGGTTCTTACGACTGTTTTGAATGGTAATTTTAAATTTCAACAAATTGGCGGACGAAATTCTGCGGTTGGTGACCTTAAACTAATGGATGGTTCAACCTTGGACTTTCTTACAAAAACTTTCCAGGCGCAGGGGACATTAAGATTTGAGAATGATTTGACAAACCCGTACCTCGATATAGTTGCGACATATACTAATTATTATTATCCGCCTTCTGCTGACTCTGCTAGGACTTCAGGTGAAGTTGAAGTAGCTGTAAAACTAAAATTAAAAGGCCCCCTGAAAGATTTGGGAAAGAGTTTTGTTAATAATAGTGATAACCTGGCTGTTTATTACGGTTCTGACAATATCGAAAATGATATTCCGGATAAAACGAAAACTGCTTCAGATGCAGTTACTTTTATTTTAACAGGTCAATTCTTAGCTGCACAGGGAGGTTTTACTTCTGGTTCCTCGCAGAACAATGCTTTAACCGGGACAGCATCCTCTTTAGCAGGATCATTATTGGGTGGATTTTTAAATTCCTATGCGGGAGATTATGTTCGAAGTCTGGAACTGAGACAGGTTGGAGCTTATACAAAATTTAATCTTTCAGGAAAAGTGAATAATTTCAGGTATACTATAGGCGGTACCACGGACGTTTTTTCAGACATTAGTAGAGCTAATGTCAAAATTGAGTATCCGTTCTTTCAGAAATTATTTTTAAGGCTTGAAAGGAAAGAGGCTTTAACTGAGACAAACAATACGAGTGAAATGATAAATGAGCTTGGTTTAAAATATCAATTTGAATTTTAATGAAAAATAAACTCATTGCGTTCTTTAAAAGAAATTCCGGCAGGCAGTTTAAGAGTAAAGAAATTGCCAGAAAACTAAATATCGACACTGAACACGAATATAGTTCATTGAAAGCGCTTTTGAATTCACTTTACAAAGAAGGTTTCCTGACAAAATCAGGGAAACGATATAAATATAATTCTATACCCAAATCCAATATTCTCTCTGGAAGGCTTGAAGTCAAAGAAGGCGGATTTGGATTTGTTATTCTAAAAGATAAAAACACTAATGATATTTTTATTGCTTCAAGGAATCTTGGCCCTGCCTTTGACGGTGACACTGTCGAAATTACTTTGTTTGCACAGCAAAAAAGAAAAAATCTGGAAGGGCAGGTAATTAATGTTTTAAAGAGAAAAAGGGAACAATTTGTCGGTACATTAAAAAAATCAAAATCTTTTTATTTCCTGAAGCCGGATGATCCCAAAATACACCGTGATATTTATATCGATAAATCAAAGCTAAACGGGGCAAAAGTTGGTGATAAAATTATCATAGGAAACCTTAGCTGGGATTCTTCAATGCTGAATCCTGAAGGTGATGTTATTGAAATAATAGGTGAAGCAGGCTCACAGGATGCAGAAATACTTTCAATAGCAAGAGAATTCAATTTGCCTTATAAGTTCCCTCAGTCAGTATTTAATGAAGCCGATTCCATCCTTGGAAAAATTACTGGTGCCGACTTAGAAGATAGAATTGACTTTAGAGAAAAGGTTGTTTTTACAATTGATCCTGAAGATGCGAAGGATTTCGATGACGCTTTATCAATTGAAAGATTAAGTAATGGGAATTATTCAGTCGGAATTCATATTGCAGATGTTTCAAATTATGTTTTAACTAATTCCAACATTGATAGTCAGGCAAAATTAAGAGGTAATAGTGTCTATCTGGTCGGTAAAGTTATTCCGATGCTTCCTGAAAAACTTTCGAATAATATATGCTCACTGATTCCTTATGAAGATCGCCTTACTTACTCTGTAATAGTGGAACTTTCCTCAAGGGGAAAAGTTGAAGACTATAAAATTTCAAAAACTGTAATAAATAGTAAAAGAAGGTTTAATTATGAGGAGGCTCAGCAAATTATTGAGAAAGAAGAAGGAGATTTTAAGGATGAATTGTTAATTCTTAACAAGCTTGCTCAGACTTTAAGAAGAAAGAGAATGCGTGAGGGTAGCATTGAATTTCATACACCGGAAATAAAATTTGAACTTAACCAGGATGGCAATCCTGTACGTATTTATAGCAAAGAGCTAAAAGAAAGTAATATGCTGGTTGAAGAATTTATGCTCCTTGCAAATCAGATTGTAGCTAAGCATGTCGGATTTGTTAAAAGAGGGCAGACAAAACCATTTGTCTATCGCATTCACGATTTACCGGATAAGGATAAAATTTCCGAATTTGCAAAATTCGTTAAAACGCTTGGTTATTCATTTGATCCAAACCAGTCAGCACGATCAAAACAGTTCCAGATTTTGATGGATTCAGCAAAGGGGACTGAAGAGGAGGTATTAATAAATGAACTGGCCATTCGTTCCATGGCAAAGGCAATTTATTCCACTCAAAATATAGGGCACTATGGTCTGGGATTTAAATATTACACTCACTTTACTTCTCCCATTAGACGATACGCTGATCTTATGGTTCATCGTTTAATTTATCAATATATTACGAATGCCAAAGCATCAAAATTCTCGTTGAATGCACTTGAGGAAATTAGTGATCATGTTACAGATACTGAACGAAACTCTGTTGAAGCGGAGAGATTATCCGTAAAATTAAAGCAAATTGAATTCTTAAAAAATCACCTTGGGGAGGAATTTCACGCAATAATTTCTGGAATCACTCATTTTGGTATTTTTGTGAAAATAACCGATATTTTAGCCGAAGGCCTTGTACGTCTGAAGGATTTAGAGGATGATTTTTATGTTTACGATGAAAAAAAATATGCTTTAATTGGCAAATCAAAAAAGAAGCAGTTCAGGCTCGGTGATAAAGTTCAGGTAAAATTAGTGCGTGTTGATTACGATAAAACTGAACTCGATTTTATAATTGTGGAATAACCAGAAGGGTTACTATGAAGGATCATATAATAAAGTTTTTATTATTTATAATTTTTCTGCAGCCATATGTATTCGGTCAGTTTGGTCAGAATAAAGTTCAGTATAAGAATTATACTTGGTACTACATTCAAACAGATCATTTTGATATTTATTTTTCTCAACACGGATCCAGCCTTGCTGAATTTACAGCGAAAGCAGCAGAAAATGCGTTGAAATCGATAGAGAAAAGTTTTAACTATCAAATAAATAATCGAATAGTGATTATTATTTATAATTCTACAAATGATTTTCAGGAAACGAACACAATAGATCAAAATATTTCGGAGGGTATAGAGGGGTTTACCGAGATTTTTAAGAACAGAGTTGTCATACAATTTATGGGCTCTTATAAAGACTTCAGACATCTTATTCATCACGAACTTACACACGCGGTGATGAATGATATGCTTTACGGTGGTTCTCTTCAGAATATAATTACTAATCATATATCAATTAATCTTCCCTTATGGTTTAACGAAGGAATGGCTGAATATCAATCTCTCGGTTGGGATATTGATGAGGATATGTTTATGAGAGAAGCTACTATAAGTGAATATCTTCCGGATATAAATCAACTTGGTGGATATTTTGCATATAGAGGAGGACAATCGGTTTTTTATTACATTGCGCAAAGATATGGTAAACAAAAAATCGGTGAGTTGATAAATAAGGTTAAGGGTTCCGGGAGTCTTGAGGCAGGACTTAAAAATTCTATAGGACTTACACTTGACGAGTTGAATGAAAGGTGGAAGAAATATTATAAAAAAATGTTCTGGCCCGAAATAGCAATAATGAAGGACGTAGATGACTTTTCTAAAAGACTGACCGATCCTAAAAATGGCGACGGCTTTTATAATACAAGTCCGACACTCTCACCTCAAGGTGATAAGATTGCTTTTATATCGAACAGGGACTATTATTTCGATGTTTATATAATGAATGCGATTGACGGAAAAATTATTAAGAAACTTGTGCAAGGGAATTCAACTGCAGATTTTGAACAACTAAATGTAGTTACACCTGGATTATCATGGTCGCCGGATGGAAAGAAAATAGCATTAAGCGCAAAGAGCGGTGGGTATGATGTTGCTTATATTATTGATGTTGGAACCGGAGATAAGGAAACGCTTCCTATTCAAATGGATGGAATAAAAAGTCTAAGTTGGTCACCAGATGGGAAGTACATTGCATTTATAGGGCACACGGCAGTTGAATCAGATGTTTATATTTATAATATTCAAACAAAAAAAATTGAAAATCTTACCAACGATCTATTTACGGATAATGATCCATCTTGGTCGCCTGACAGTAAAAAAATATATTTTTCATCAGACAGAAGGAATTATTTAACACATCAATCAGTACCAGCTACTTTTAAAATTTATAATTATGATTATTCCCAGACGGATATTTACTCTATTGATATTAATTCGAAGAAAATAAATAAAATAACCGACCTTCCTAATAGCGATGAAAAAGATCCAATTGTTGGTCCTGATGGAAAAGAAATGCTATTCATCTCTGATATGAACGGGATAACAAATATTTATAAGAAGAAATTAATAGTAGCTCAAGGGGATACAACCAAAATTGTTAATAGTCCATCAATTCCAATAACTAACTCACTTGAGGGGCTGAATCAGTTATCGATGTCAAAAGATGGAAAGAAACTTGTTTTCTCTGCATTGTATCAGGCCTCATACAATCTGTTTTTAATGAATAATCCTTTTGATCCTAAAACTGACTCTGCCAAACTCCCTTTAACTGTTTACAAAAAAAGTTTGCTTAAGCAGGAAATGCCGGTCAATAAAAATGGGTTGGCTGAAACTAACAAAGAGAATAACAAAACCGTTCAAGATACTTCTTCAAAAGAAAGTGTTTTCTCACAAATTTATACAGGTCAGGTTATTGATACTACAAGAGAAAATTCTGATTCTACCAAATTAGATTATTCCAATTATATTTTTGGTTCCAAAATTTATGCAAGGAAGGATTCAGCCGAAATTGCTGAAAATCAGAAAAAGTTTCATCTTACAGATAATCTGGATGAAGATGGTAATTATAAAGTTAATCCTTATAAAATTTCTTTTACGCCGGATATAGTTTATGCTAATGCCGGTTATAATACTATTTTTGGATTAATGGGTACAACAATACTATCCTTTAGTGATGTGCTGGGTGATCATAGGTTGATTGGCGAAACCAGTCTACAGATTGATTTGAAAAACAGTGACTATGGGTTAACCTATGCCTATCTAGGCGGAAGGATAAATTATGCAGTTTCGGCTTTTCATACGGCTAGATTTGTTTACTTGCTGAACGGCAATTCTTCTGAGTTGTTCAGGTTTGGAAACTATGGAGCGGCGATTAATTTCAGTTATCCAGTAAACAAATTTTATCGTCTTGAAACAGGATTAGTTTTCATGAATTTGACTCAAGACAATCTTGATAACAGTACATTTCCATCACAGTCAGCGTCATTCGTTGTACCAAGTTTAAGTTTAGTTCATGATGATATACTTTGGGGATATGTTTCTCCAATAGCCGGTACCAGATACAGAATTGACTTGCTTGGTAATCCAGGAATTGGAAATACAAGATTAAGTTTTTCATCTGTACTAGGCGATTACAGAACATACTTTAAAATTAATGCTAATTATAGCTTTGCTGTGCGTTTTTCAGGAGGTTATTCTATAGGTGGAGATCCTCAGAGATTTTTCCTTGGTGGTGTGAACAATTGGATAAATAGAAAATTCGCAACTCAGGACGTTCCAATAAGTTCTATTTCTGACTATGCCTTTTTAACTTCTGCAGTTCCTTTGCGTGGATATGAGTATGCTCAGGAAATAGGAACTAAATATGCTTTGCTAAATTTGGAATTCAGATTTCCTCTGATAAGATATTTTATAACAGGAGCACTTCCGTTTTTCTTTAGTAACATTCAAGGGGTCTTTTTTTATGATGCGGGTTCTGCCTGGTACAATAATAGCAAATTAAAATTGTTCGGAAGAGATTCTAACGGTAGTCTTGAAACACAGGATCTTTTAATGGGTACAGGTGTAGGGGCAAGGATGGTGCTGTTTGGATTTCTTCTTAGGTATGATGTTGGCTGGGGTTATCACATCAACGGATTTACTCCTCCTATGCATTATATATCTATAGGAGTAGATTTCGACTAATTAATATTTCGTCAAGTTTTATTGCAAGCCCGTTATAGGACTTGTGCTTTATTTACTTTTTTTATCGGTTGAAGACTTAATACTTTGATCTGATGCCGGCTTGGATTCGGTTTTTGTTTTTTTTGCCTTATCAGTTGCTGATTTATTTTTATAATCGGTTTGATAAAAACCACTTCCTTTAAAAATAGGCCCTGAGCCCATTCCTATTAATCTTTTTACTTTACCTTTGCACCGAGGACAATATTTTATCGGTTCCTCCGTCATTTTCTGGAAAAGTTCAAAAGTATAATTGCATTCAGAGCATTTATAATCATATGTTGGCATTTCATCTCCTAAAAATCGTTTTGAAACATAATGAATAATATGATTTTTTTCCATAAATTAAATTGTATTAATTTTTTAGTGAATAAACTTGAAAAAAATATTTAGCACGCTGATAAATTTATCAACTCCCTTTAAAATTCTTATTTTTGTTTACTTGGCTATTTTTACATCCGGATGTCTAAATTACATCCAAGATGTAAATCTGTACGCTGATGGTTCAGGAAAGATGAGAATCACTTACTGGATGAAATTACCGGATGTCGAAAATACAAAAGTGCTTGATAGGATTGGGTTGTTTAATGCTGATTCCATAAGGAATGAATTTACTTCAAAATATACAAATATCGATGATATTAAAGTCTATGCTGATTCCACGGACAGCACTACACATGCAATAATTGAATTATCTTTTCAGAACATAGATTCACTGAATAATACCAGAGCCTTTGCCAGTTCAAATTTTTCACTACAGGATGGTGCGTCAGGTCAAAAAGTGTTTTCTCAATTTGTTGCTCCAATCGCCACCGGCTTTGGCCTTGATGGAAGTAATTTTAATGTTACATATAAATACACTTTTGCCGGTGATGTTTTAACAGATAATGCAACTTCAAAAGATGGGAGAACACTTATTTGGGAATATTCTTTAGCTGAAATAGGGAACGGAAAAAATATATCTGTAACATTCAAACCCTTCAAACTCAAAGAAACGCCACAATGGATTTATGATTTAATGGGATTGGTGCTTCTAATTGTGATAATTTTTCTTGTTCGTAAAAAGAAGTAAGAATCCTATAATATAAGCTATAATAAGCATTTTATGACTTCAATCATATTGACATGCCAATAGCTTTTAGCTATATTTCCTGTCTATATTTTAAATAAATTTGTAAGAAGACCTGAATTATGCTGGCGAGCGATTATAAGATTTTCTCCGGAAGTTCTAATTTTGCTCTGGCTGAAAAAATTGCTGCTACGCTGGATAAGCCTCTTGGATCCGTTGAGAAGAAAAGATTCAGTGATGGTGAAATCTGGGTTAAGTATGGTGAGAATATTCGGGGCTCCGAAGTTTTTATTATTCAGTCTACGAATCCTCCTGCCGAAAACCTAATGGAATTATTGATTATGATTGATGCTGCCAAGAGAGCATCGGCCACAAGGATTACAGCAGTGATTCCATATTTCGGTTACTCAAGACAGGATAGGAAAGATCAACCAAGAGTATCAATTACAGCTAAGCTAATTGCAAATTTAATAACTACTGCCGGCGCTGATAGAATTATGACAATGGATTTACACGCTGCACAGATTCAGGGTTTCTTTGATATTCCGTTTGACCACCTTTATGGCTCAACTATGTTTACGGGCTTGTTTAATAATGTTAAAGATAATCTTGTTGTAGTTTCTCCCGATGTAGGTGGAATTAAAATGGCCAGGTCATATGCTAAAAGATTGCATGCAGATCTTGTAGTAATCGATAAAAGAAGGCCTAAACAAAACTTAGCCGAAGTTGTTCATATAATAGGTAATGTTGAAGGTAAAGATGTTCTTTTGGTAGATGATCTTATAGACACGGCCGGAACTTTTGTCGGGGCCATCGAGGCACTAAAGAGTAATGGAGCCGGGGAAATTTACGGAGCGGTTACACATCCGTTATTTTCAGGGTCCGCAATTGAACGGGTACAAAATTCTCAGATAAAAGAACTTTATGTCTCAGATACAATAGCATTTCATCTGGCCGATAAATATAATAAAATAGAGCAGGTTTCTGCTTCAGGAATTTTTGCTGAAGCAATCAGAAGAACGTATAATAATGAATCAATAAGTTCATTATTTGATATAGATAAAGGGTAAATTTTTTAGTATTTGGAGAAGAAATGGAAAAAGTAGTTTTAAAAGCTGATGTTCGGAAAACAAATAAAAAGTCTGATAAAAGTAAATTGCGCAGAGATGGATTTGTACCGGGTATTTATTATTCAAAACACGATCAGCCGATCTCAATTAGTATTGCTGAAAATTTATTAAATCCCCTTATATTTACTTCTGAAACACATTTAATCTCTCTGCAACTCGATGCCGGTCAAGAACACGATTGTATAATAAAAGAGGTCCAGTTTGATCCTGTAACAGATAGAGTGACGCATTTTGATTTGCTTGGCTTAACAGCGGGAGAAAAATTCCAGCTAGAAGTACCAATTCAATTTATTGGCAGCCCGGTTGGTATTAAAGAAGGAGGAGTACTTCAGCAGTTTTTACATAAACTTGAAGTTGAGTGCTTTCCCCAGGATATTCCACAACACCTTGAAATTGATATTCAGGATTTATCAATTGGCGATTCAATTCACGTCAAGGAGTTAAAATTTGGAAATATCGAAATCATAAATGATGAAGATACTGTAATTGTTGCAGTTACTCATCCTAAAGTAGAGGCAGAACCTGCAGCAGTTACTGAAGAAGTAATTGAGGGAGAGGAAAGCGCAGAACCTGAAGTAATCGGCAAGGGAAAAGCTGAAAAGGAAGAAGAAGCTGACGAAGAAAAGTAATTTTTATTGTGAGAATAATTTTTGGTATAGGAAACCCAGGAAGCAAATATAAATTTAACAGGCATAATGTAGGTTTCATGTTTTTGGACTACTTAGCAAATTCGCTTTCCATTCAATTTACTCCCTCAAAATCAGAATATTATTTTAAAGAGGGGAAACTAAATGGTCAATGTTTCTGTCTTATTAAACCATCAACATTTGTAAATAGCAGTGGGATAGCTGCTTTAGAAGCCATTCAAAAATATAATATTGATATAAAAGATTTTTTATTTGTATATGATGATCTTAACCTTGAATTTCCATTATTGCGAATTAGGGTTTCAGGTGGAGACGGTGGTCATAATGGATTAAACTCCATTATATATCATTTGGCTTCTGAAGATTTTCCAAGGTTAAGATTTGGAATTGGAAATGATTTTGAAAAAGGGAAAATGGCAGATTATGTACTTACTGATTTCACTGAAAAAGAAATGGCTCAGTTGAGAAATGTCTTTGACGAGGGGATAGTCTTGACAAAGGAATTTATCAAAGGGGGAATAAAAAATATGCTGGATGCAAACAGCATTTTATCAAAAAATAAAAATTCTACAAATTTATCAATTGACTCTAAAAGTAATTCGGAGAAATCATGAGTCTTTATATTAATATTATTCCTTTGTTCGGTATTCTTGCTCTTTTGTATACATTCTGGAAATCTTCTTGGGTTGCTGGTAAGGATCCAGGGACAGAAAAAATGATCAAAATTTCCGGCCATATTTCAGAAGGTGCAATGGCCTTTTTGAAAGCTGAATACAAAGTGTTGTTAGTTTTTGTAGTCTGCGTAGCCATACTTCTTGCTGTATCGGCAGATCCCGTGACATCATCTCCATTGATTGGTATATCTTTTGTAGTGGGTGCTTTTTGCTCGGCACTTGCAGGATTTATTGGAATGAAAGTGGCAACTAAGGCTAATGTCAGAACAACTAATGCCGCAAGAACAAGCTTAGGTAAAGCACTTGAAATAGCTTTTGCCGGCGGTTCAGTTATGGGAATGGGTGTCGTTGGCCTTGGGGTTCTTGGTCTGGGTGCGTTGTTTATGATTTATAGTGATGCTTTTGGAGTAAACAGAATTGAAGATCTCAATAGAGTAATAACAATTATTACCGGCTTCTCTTTTGGAGCTTCCTCAATTGCTCTTTTTGCACGAGTGGGAGGCGGTATCTATACCAAAGCGGCTGATGTTGGTGCTGACTTGGTCGGAAAAGTTGAGGCAGGAATTCCTGAAGACCATCCATTGAATCCGGCAACCATTGCTGATAATGTAGGGGATAACGTCGGTGACGTTGCTGGCATGGGGGCAGATCTTTTTGAATCTTATGTCGGATCAATAGTTGGTACAATGGTTCTTGGTGCCGCATTTTTTGGTTATCCTGAATTCCAAAATTCTTTCCACGGACTTGGAGCTGTTCTACTCCCGCTTGTTATCGCTGGTGTTGGAATTGTTATGTCAATTCTCGGGACATTTTTTGTAAGAGTTAAAGAAGGGGGTGATCCACAGAAAGCTCTCAATAGGGGGGAATTCGGCTCATCAATAGTCATGATAATTGCTCTTTATTTTATAATTAAATGGATGCTTCCGGAAACCTGGACTCACGAAGATCCGTTATATGGGATCACTTATACAATCACTTCCACAGGAATCTTTCTTGCTACTGTAATCGGTTTGGTTGCCGGAGTATTAATAGGGGTAATAACCGAATATTATACCGGAACAGGCAAAAGGCCGGTAATGGGAATTGTTAGGCAGTCACTTACTGGTAGTGCGACAAATATTATAGCGGGACTTGGAAACGGGATGTTCTCAACCGCATTGCCGCTTATTGTTCTTGCACTTTCAATTATAGGTGCTTTTCACTTTGGCGGGCTTTACGGAATTGCTATAGCTGCTGTTGGTATGCTTTCAAATACAGGTATACAATTGGCTGTTGATGCTTACGGCCCTATTTCAGATAATGCAGGTGGAATAGCTGAAATGTCTGAACTTCCGAAAGAAGTGAGAGCGAGAACAGACAAACTCGATGCTGTTGGTAATACCACTGCTGCGATCGGAAAAGGTTTCGCGATTGGTTCAGCCGCTTTAACTGCCCTTGCTCTGTTTGGTGCTTTTATGACTGCTGCAAATATTAAAACAATAGATATTTCAAAAGCAGATGTAATGGCCGGACTTTTCCTTGGTGGTATGCTTCCTTTTCTCTTTTCCGCCCTTGCTTTGAAAGCGGTTGGAAGAGCAGCAATGTCAATGATAGAAGAAGTGAGACGACAATTTAAAACAATTCCTGAACTTGCTGCGGCTTTAGGGGTTATGAAAAAAAATGAAGGCAAGGAACAATCAGATTGGTCGGCTGAGGATAGATCGATTTTTGAAAAAGCGGATGGAGTTGCTGAATACGGGAAGTGCGTCGAAATTTCAACAACTGCAGCAATTAAACAAATGGTCATCCCTGGACTGATGGCAGTAATTGCTCCTGTGTTTATAGGGTATGTAGGTGGTCCTGAAATGCTTGGTGGTCTTCTGGCCGGGGTTACCGTAACCGGTGTATTAATGGCTATATTTCAAGCAAACGCAGGTGGTGCGTGGGATAATGCCAAAAAGACATTTGAAGAAGGCATCGAAATTAACGGAGAAAAATACCATAAGGGCTCGGATCCACATAAAGCTGCTGTGGTTGGAGATACAGTTGGAGATCCATTTAAGGATACTTCTGGTCCATCATTAAATATATTGATTAAACTTATGGCAGTTGTTTCTCTTGTAATTGCACCTTTAATTAGATAAATTTATAGTCCGTTTAATAGTTAACATATTTATTAATCCCTGCTCTCATCATGTAATGAGGGCCAAATTGACCAAAGGGAGGTGACACATATGCAGACAAACGTCTATGAAAGTGCTGTTATGATTAATGCAGCACTTGATGACGAACAAATTCAAGCCTTGATTTCCCGCATTAAAGAAACAATAACAAATAATGGTGGTGAGATCAGAGAAATCGAAGATTGGGGACGAAAAAGATTGGCTTATGTGGTTAAGAAGAGTAAGGTTGGATATTATGCTATCTTTAGATTCAACGCGCCTTCAAGCCTGATTGCCAAGCTTGAAAGATTCTATATTCTCGATGAACAATTCCTAAGATACCTCACAATTAAACTTGATACTGATGCTGTTGAGTATCTGGAAAAGAATAAAGATAAAGCTCTAAGCCAGCAAGATGATTCCAGCGTTGAGCCAGAATTAGCTGCTGAGGCTAAAAGATCAAGCGATGATTCTATAGAGGACGACAAATAATTTTAAATAATGATTTAAGTATGGAGGAATAACCATGGCCGATTTGAAAATGCCTGAAATAAATTATGTTATAGTTGCTGGTAATCTAACTAAAGATCCGGTTTTTCGTCAGACTACAAACAGTACACCGGTAGTTAATTTTTCTATCGCCTCAAACAGAAAATACAAAGACAGTTCCAATCAATGGCAGGAAGATGTTTGTTATGTCGGAATAGTTGCATGGAATAAATTAGCTGAAAGCTGTCACGACAGATTGAAAAAGGGTTCAGCAGTTCTAGTTGATGGCGAATTGCAGAGCCGAAGCTGGAAATCAGATGATGGGCACAACAGGAGCATTGTGGAAATAAAAGCCAGGAGAATTCAGTTCCTTAATAAAAGAGGGAAACTGAATGATGCTGATAATGGAATGGATAATAATACAGAATCAGAAACAGACAGTACTGTAGAAGACAATTCCGATGTAGATTATACTGAGGATTCTTTTGATAAATTTTTATCAAATGAAGAATCTGATTTATTAAAATAAATGGATTTGAAATATGAGAAATGAATTAAAAACAAAAAAAGTATGTCGGTTTACTCAGAATAATATAAAGTATATCGACTATAAGGATGTAAAATTATTACAGCGCTACACTACCGAGCAAGGTAAAATAATTCCCAAGAGAATTACAGGTACTAGTGCAAAATATCAACGACAATTATCCATTGCTATCAAACGTGCGAGGCATATGGCGCTGTTGCCTTATGTATCGGATACTTTGAAATAGCCCAAACCAGGAGTTAAAAAATGAAAGTAATTTTAAGACAAAACACGGAAGGTCTGGGTCAGATTGGTGAAGTGGTTGATGTAAAGGATGGTTTCGCAAGAAATTTCTTAATCCCAAGAAAATTGGCTTATGTAGCTCTAGCGGGAAATATAAAAGCTCTTGAGGAAGAGAAGAAAACTCTTTCAAAGAAGAGAGAACAGGAATTAGCTGCTGCAGAAACATTAGCTGCAGAACTGGAGAGAGTATCAGTTACTATACCTGTACAGGTTGGTGAAGAAGATAGAATTTTTGGTTCTGTAACCACTCAAATGATCTCAGATGCTCTTAAAGAGAAAGGAAACGAGATAGATAAGAGAAAAATAGAAATTGATGAACCCATTAAAGCTTTAGGCATTTACAGTGTTAGCATTAAACTGCATCCAAGTGTGAGTGCTAAAATTAAAGTATGGGTGGTAAGAGAATAGGGATTGATGAAAATGATACAAAAAAGGAAAGCAATTCAGCTTTCCTTTTTTTGTTTTAAATAAAATTCTATGTTGATCAGTGAACTTTTATCTTCTTTTCTCTAATCATTTTTGCAATATCGGCAGTACCGTTTTTTGCAATACTCTTTACGGCTTTTGCTGAAAGTTTTAAAGTAACAAATCTGTTAAGTTCCTGTACCCACACTCTTTTTTTCTGAAGATTAGGCAAAAATCTCCTTTTCCTTCTGTTATGTGCGTGGGAAACACTATTACCTGCAACCGGACCTACACCCGTCAATTGACATCTTCTCGACATTGAAATCTCCTTAAAGTCATTCCCATGATTAATATTGGAACAACAAATATAATAAATTTATATGGAAAAAATAAAATAAATTACCATAAAAAAGCTATTTTTGTGCTCTTTTAATGATTTTTATAATATCAGAAATTGTATTGACAATAATCGGCTTCTTATTATCTTGAGATCAGCTTTAATTTTTGGTTTAAAAAGGGGGAAATCAAAAATCCTATCATATATGAAAATATTAAAAGGAGTTATGTATGGAATATTATGAGCTTCATCCTGAAGATCCCGAGCTGAGGTATATTAACAAAGCTGTCCAGGTTTTGAGAAAGGGTGGGATAATAATCTATCCTACGGATACTGTTTATGGAATGGGTTGTGACATTTATAATAAGAAAGCATTAGAAAAATTGTTTAGGATAAAGAATGATGTCGGAACTAAGCTTTTTAGTTTTATTTGTTCAAATTTTAAAGAGATTTCAAAATACGCCAAGATTTCAGACTATGCTTTTAAAAAAATGAAATATCTCCTGCCAGGACCTTATACCTTTATTTTGCCCACTACACGTTTAGTACCAAAGGAATTGTGGAGTAAAAGAAAAACCGTTGGGATAAGGATACCTAATAATAAGGTGGCATTAAAGCTGGTTGAATTACTGGGAAATCCGATTATTAGTACAAGTACAACTAATAGAAAAGGAGATGTTTTATACGAACCCTTTGAGATCAGGAATATTTTTAATAATCAGGTAGACCTTATGTTAGCTTCAGGAAACCTTATTGGAGATCCTTCAAGTGTCATAGATTTGAGTGAAGATCAACCGGAGATAATCCGTCGAGGAGCCGGTGATGTAGCACTTTTCGTTTGATTTCAGGTTAATTATTTTTAAGCCCGGATATTTCCGGGCATTTTTATATCCCCGTTTTAAGTAAAGAAGTCCTTTCATTCTTTAATTCCACTTCGTTTCTCATCAATTGTAATATTTCATTTTCATCCTGGCTTGATTCAATTTTTTTAGTATTATCTGCTATCATTTTATTCAGAATATCAATTCTTTTTTTTCGGAGGACGTCCGATAAGTATTTCTCAGAAAGTTTATTATGAGTTATGGAATCGGAAACCTCTTCCCAGCGATTACTGACAGAGTACTTATCCGATATGATTTCCATAAGGTAATTTTGTTCTTCTGCTTCGGCTATTTTATCCAGTAACGCTCCGGCAGATAATTCATCATTTTTACTAAAAGAATCATAAACTATTTTAGCAAGGCTCCTATGAATTTCTAATTCAAAATCTTCAATTTGTATGTTTTCGAAAATTCTTTTTATGGATTTTTCATCTCCCATAAACAGTAATTCTATTATTTCACGCTCATTTATTAAATTACTATCGGATATCAGATCAGATTTTATTTCAGTTTTTGCAATTGATTTTTCATTTACCTTTTGATTGATATCCTTTCTTGCTATTTCTCTCCCTTTGAATTTATCCTGTTCTGCTAAAGCGCGCAATAATTCATTTTCCAAAAGTTTTTCACGTAGATTAAAATTACTAGCTATCGTTTTGATCAGCAATGTTCGTTTTAGTTCATCGCTGATTAGAGCCACCGGCTTGACAAGTTCGCGTATTGCTTCAGCCATTTTCGCTGGTTCCTTGAACATTCCAAGTGATTCATAGTAGGCAGACTGATATTCAAGAAAATTTTGAGAACCCAGAATTATTTCATCAAATCTTTCCTTCCCATATTTATTTAGGAATGAATCCGGATCTTCGCCTGCAGGAACGGAAGCAATTTTAATATCCATATCTCTTTTCAATAAAATTTCAATGCTCCGCATAGATGCTTTTATGCCTGCTGTATCAGCATCAAAAAGGAGTACTACATTTTTTGTATATCTTGAAAGTAATTGAACCTGTTCATCGGTTAGGGCAGTTCCGGAGACGGCAACTATGTTTTTGATTCCATTTTGAAATAATGAAATAAGATCCATATAACCCTCAACAATAATGGCTTTATCAAGTTTTCTTATTTCATCTTTTGCATGTGAAAGTCCGTAAAGGATTCTGCCTTTTATATAGATTAATGACTCCGGTGAGTTTAAGTACTTGGCTGCCTTTTTTTCTGTTTCAAGTACTCTGCCTGCAAAAGCAACAACTCTGCCATTTGGGGAGAAAATGGGAAAGATAATTCTTCCTGAAAATTTATCATATAACCTTCCGTCTTCATAACTGCTGATTAATCCCAAATTAAGGGAACGCTCAATATCTATTTTCTTTTCATTTAGAAAATTTACAAGGTCATCTCTTCCTGAAAGCGCAAAACCGAGTCCGAAAGATCGCATAGTTTGGATTTTAATTTTTCTATTTTCAAAATATTTTCGTGCCGTTTCGCCTCTATCACTTTTGAGCAGGTTATCGGAAAAATAGCGCGCCACTGTTGTATTTATTTCATAAAGGAGCTCCTGCTCACTTTGCTTTTCAGTCCCGATTTCTTCATTGTATTCTAAGTTTATTCCAAGCTTTTCCGCAAGTTCCTGAACTGCTTCAACAAAGGATATCTTTTGATATTCCATTAAAAACTTAAATACATTACCACCGGTGTGACAGCCAAAGCAGTGAAATATTTGTTTTTCTTCACTTACTGTAAACGAAGGAGTTTTCTCGGAATGAAAAGGACACAATCCTATAAAATTTTTTCCTCTTTTTCTAAGTTGGACGTAGTCCGATATTATATCAACTATGCTAGCTGAGGATCGTATTTCTTCTATTTTTGATTCAGGTATTCTCATTTTTCAGAGGCAAATTAATGGAAAATCCGGCATAAATAAAGTTTTATAATTTTGAAAAAGAGACTTATTTTCACACGATTCTCTTTTTATATGAAATCAACAATTTATTATATTTCATTCTGATTTGCGTAAATTTTATCATTGTAACTTGATTGGTAGCCACAATCTTACTTATTTATGTTAATAAAATTACATAAATGCAACCGATTAGATTACCTGAAAAATCTTAAAATTATTGTGACAATATATGTATCAGACAATTAGAAACGCCAGAAAATATTGTAACAGCCTAACCGAATATTCAAGATTTAAGACAAGAGTTGTAAATATTGGTAATCTCCCGTGTGGAGGTGAAAACCCGATTCGTATCCAATCTATGACCACAACGGATACTATGGATACAAAGGCCACAGTGGAGCAGACAATCAGAATGGTGGAATCAGGCTGCGACTATGTCAGGATTACATCACCAAGCAAGTTAGAAGCGCAAAATCTTGAAAATATAAAAAAAGAACTACGAGCAAGGGGATACACTGTTCCATTAATTGCTGATATACATTTTACTCCTAACGCTGCTGAATTGGCAGCACGAATAGTTGAAAAGGTGCGGGTTAATCCGGGCAATTATGCTGACCGCAAAAAATTTCAAACCATTGAATATACAGATAAAAATTACGAAGCCGAGCTTGAAAGGTTAAGAGAGAAATTTACTCCGCTTGTAAAGGTTTGTAAGGAATATGGGACAGCTATGCGAATCGGAACTAATCATGGATCGCTTTCTGATAGGATTATGAATCGATATGGTGATACTCCTCTTGGCATGGTTGAATCCGCTCTGGAATTTGTGAGAATATGTGAAGAACTAAATTATTATGATATTGTTCTTTCTATGAAAGCAAGCAACACGCAAATTATGGTTCAGGCCTACAGACTTCTTATTAATAAGATGCAAGAGGAAGAGATGAATTATCCCCTTCATCTTGGAGTAACTGAAGCAGGTGGGGGAGAAGATGGAAGAGTAAAATCAGCACTTGGTATTGGAACTTTGCTTGAAGACGGGCTAGGAGATACAGTTAGGGTTTCCTTAACAGAAGATCCGGAATATGAAGCTCCGGTTGCAATTTCTCTTGTACAGAGATATAAAAACAGATCAGGTCACAAAAAGATTAAACCAATTGATGAACAGCCGAAAGATCCATTTAATTATGAAAGAAGGAATACATTTGAATTATCCGGATGCGGCGGCAGTAATGTTCCGAGAGTGATTGCGGATTACAGCCAGAGAAAAATAGGTGATCAGACTGAGTTAAATGATATCGGATATTTCTATAATGCTGAAACAGATAAATGGAGTATGAATGATTTGGCGGCTGATATTATTTATCTGGGAGACCAGGATATTTCGTTTGATATTCCAAACGGAATTAAAGCCGTCTATAACTTCAGCTTTTGGAGGGGTCTTAAGAATAAATCGAAAGGTTTTCCTTTGATGAATGTATCTCAGTATCTTGAATCAAGAGAGAAAGGTAAAGATCTGAATTTTGTAACTGGAAATATAGAAACTTTTACAACTGATATTTTAGAAAAATTTAAGCAGGATGAAACAGTTGTAATAGTTCTTGAAACATTTAATCTTCATGGAGCAGCCGAACAGAGAAGGGTATTTTTTGATTTATTAAGTAATAATGTGAAGAATCCTGTAATTGTAAAAAGAAGTTATAAAAATTTGAATGTGGATGAACTCAGGATATATGCTTCAACTGATTTGGGCTCTCTGCTAATTGATGGATTTGGTGAAGGTGTCTGGATTGAGATTAAAAATATTTCCAGAGATGGAAAAAATGCAAATAAACACGCAAAAGAGGAATATTCGAGAACTTTTATTAAAAATCATGAATCCAAAGAAAAGGTAATAAACAGAACGTTATTCGGGATTTTGCAGGCGGCCCGTGTGAGGATTTCGAAGACTGAATATATCGCATGTCCTTCCTGCGGAAGAACACTTTTTGATTTGCAGGATACTACAGAAATGATAAGAAAGCGAACGGAACACTTGAAAGGTGTGAAAATAGCAATTATGGGCTGTATAGTAAATGGCCCTGGTGAAATGGCTGATGCAGATTATGGCTATGTTGGTTCAGGTGTAGATAAAATAACGCTTTATAAAGGCAAAGATATTGTGCGCAGAAATGTACCAGCAGCAAAAGCTGTGGATTCTTTAATAGAAATTATAAAGGATGATGGAAACTGGCTGGAACCTAATTAAGTGGAAATTTGTTCAATTAGTATATATTTCCAATTCTTGCAAAAAAGGATGGAAAAATATATATTAATTGTCCTTTAATTATGATAAAAAAGATCAAAAAGTTAAAATATCTTAAGAATGCAACCCGTCTTTTGACGGTAAAATTTGGGAGCCGAAATTAAAAATGCACTTCAACTTAGAAGTGCATTTTTTTTTGATATGACCGGGATTGAAATATTTAAATACATAGAAAACTGGGCGCCTAAGGAAATAGCCTGGAAAAACGATAATGTCGGGCTTCAGGTTGGATCAGGTAAGAGGGAAGTGAAAAACATAATTCTTTGTCTTGAACTAAATATGAAGGTCATTGAACAGGCAATAAAAAAGAAGTGCAATTTAATTATCAGTCATCACCCATTGATCTTTCATCCTTTGAAAAAAATTGATCTGGTACGAGATAAAAATTCGATGTTGATTGAGAAACTGATTAAGAATGATATAACCCTATATTCCGCCCATACAAATCTTGATTTTACCAAAGATGGTGTAAGCTTCGAACTTGCAAAAAAGTTAAAGCTGAAAAACATTAAATTTTTAACCGATCTTCCTTCTAATCAATATAAATTATCTGTTTTTGTACCCGATCAATCTTTAGAAATTGTATCTGAAGCTATATTTGAAGCAGGCGCTGGAAAGATTGGTGAATATTCTCAGTGCAGTTTTCGAATTAAAGGCGAAGGCACATTCATTGGATCGACAAAATCAAATCCAACAATTGGCAAGAAAAGTAAAAAAGAGACAGTTCAGGAAGTGAGGCTTGAAGTTATTGTTAGTTCACATAATTTAAAAAATGTAATTTCTGCCTTGCTTAAATCCCATCCCTATGAAGAACCAGCTTATGATATTTATCCATTAACTAATTCCGGAACTGATGTTGGTGCAGGTGCAATTGGTGAATTGGAATTACCAATGGATCAGAAAACATTCCTGCAACATGTAGTTAGATCCATTAATGTAAATAATTTCAGATTCACAGAAGGAAAGAATGGCAAGATTAAAAAGGTAGCAGTATGTGGGGGCAGTGGTTCAGATTTGATTAGTAAAGCAATCAGTGAAGGAGCTGATGTTTATATTACAGCGGATATCAAATATCATGCTTTTCAAGATGCACAGAATGAGATTTTATTAATTGATGCTGGTCATTATGAAACTGAAATCCATTCTTTGAATGAAGTTGAAAAAAGATTAAGAGAATTTGTGAGGGGTAATTCTGGAATAAAAGTTTTTAAATTCAGCGGGTCAACTAACCCCGTAATATTTTTTAATAATTAAATAAGGAGAAATAAATTGCTCGATAGATTAAAAATCCTTTTTGAGTTGCAAAGTATTGATGATCAGCTTGATGAGCTGGAGGAATTGAGAGGTGACCTTCCAAATGCAGTTGAGGTATTGGAAGAAAAAATCAGTGCTATAAAAGATTCTGTAGTAAGCAAAGAGACAGAACAGAAGGAATCCCTTAAGAAGCGAAAAGAAAATGATAATGAAATAGAAAAGCTTAAGGAAAATCAGAAAAAATTTAAGGCTCAGTTATACCAAGTAAGAAATAATAAAGAGTATGATGCACTAACTAAAGAAATTGATCATACAGATGAACTGATAAGTAAACTTGAGGCCGAAAATGACGCACTTGCCGATTTAAGCAAAAATTTAACTGATGAAATAGAATCAGTAAAACCACAGCTTGATGAACTGAATGAAGAATTGAAAGTTAAGCAGGCCGATTTGAAAGTAATCATTAAAGCGAATGAAAAGGAAGAAGCCAAGCTTAGAGAGAAAAGAAAACAAATTGAAACTCTGACCAAGAAGGCAGACCATTCAGTTTATATGAGAATAAGGAAAGCAAAAAAAGGCATGGCCGTTGCAACTATCAAAAGATCTGCTTGTTCAGGATGTCATAATATTGTTCCTCCTCAAAGGCAATTGGAAATCAGGAGAAACAATAAGCTTTTCTTTTGCGAATATTGCGGAAGAATTCTTGTATCAACTGAAGTATCGGAATCCGTTACTGTTTAGTAGCCTTATAGGATAGACTGATTTGTCTTATAAGTTCTTTCAAGGTAAGAACTTATTGGTGGATTTCCTCCCATATTTTCTTTTTTTTAAGAGATGAATGATTTCCAATGCTTTGAGGCATTTAAATTACTATATTTGCCTAGTAGATATTAAACAATTTTTTAATTGATCCTTGTTCATAATTTTATGCTCTAGATTGAAATCGCATTTTGAAATAGTTATTACTCCATAAGAACACAGATCAATAATAATAAGTAATTGACAAAAATTGTGTGATAAACACACAATTTTATTTTTTAAGATAAAATAAACAGCCTGTTCCAGGCAGTTGCTCCCCGTTTTTCGGGGGGAGGAAAGTCCGAACTTCAAAGAACAGAGTGCCGGGTAACACCCGGCTGGTATCAGATTTAATTGTATAACAGCAATTTGTCTAATAGCACGGGAAAGTGCCACAGAAAATAAACTACCCCGTTTTCGGGGAAAAGGTGAAAAGGCAGGGTAAGAGCCTACCGCTCAGATAGTAATGTTTGAGGCAGGGCAAACCCCACTCGAAGCAAGGTCAAATAAGAAAATCTTTCCGGTTTATGCCGGATTAAAGTTGTTCGCTTTATGTCCATAGGACAGGATTTTCGGGTAGACCGCTAGATTCCGATGGTAACATCGGAATAAGATAAATAATTGCCGCCCCGACAAGTTGGGGTTACAGAATTCGGCTTACAGGAACCGGTTGTATATTTTGTTCTTACAATTATGCCTATAAAAAGGCAGGCTTGCTAATTATATTAGAAGGCTTCTCTTAGGGATAATTATATGCTGGAAAAGCGCTGGAGGATTAAAGAGATTACCGACGAATATACGGTAAAATCTTTAGCTGACTCACTTAATTTTTCCGAAGTTCTTGCCAGGTTATTAATTCACCGCGATATAAAAAACTTTTCGCAATCAAAATTATTTTTCCGCCCGACAATTGATTTATTGCACGATCCATTTTTAATGGACGGAATGGAGATAGCAACTACCAGAGTTATTCAAGCTCTTACTGAAAATCAATCAATTTGTATTTATGGCGATTACGATGTGGATGGAACATGTTCGACAGCATTACTTTATATGTTCCTCAAAGAACTTGGAGCAAATGTAGAATATTATATTCCCAAAAGATTAACAGAAGGTTATGGGATCTCTAATTCAGGAATTGATTATGTAAAATCCAAGAATGTTTCCCTGCTTATATCCGTCGATTGTGGAATAACGGCTGTTGAAGAAACCAAATATGCAAATGAGCTCGGTCTTGATTTGATTATTTGCGATCATCATCAACCAAAGGAAAAGATACCTGAAGCATATGCCGTTCTTGATCCTTTAAAACCGAGTTGTGGTTATCCATTTAAATATCTTTCGGGTGCCGGAGTAGCGTTTAAGCTTGCGCAGGGTGTTTCGGAAAGAATTGGCAAAAGGGAATTGCCATTGCAGTATCTTGATCTTGTTGCCTTAGCAGGAGCTGCTGATATAGTTCCATTAGTTGATGAAAACAGGATTCTTGTTAAAGAAGGATTAAATCTCATTAATTCAAACCCAAGGCCTGGCATTGAAGCATTGATAGAATCCAGTAATCTTAATCCCGGCAATTTAAGTTCAGGACAGGTCGTTTTTACGTTAGCACCAAGAGTAAATGCAGCAGGAAGATTGGGTGATGCTGAACGCGCTGTAGAGTTGTTCGTCGCCAAAGATAAAGATGAAGCCAGAGAATATGCAAAAATCCTGGAATCGGAAAATTATCAGCGAAGACGAATAGATGAAGAAACACTGGATGAAGCGCTGAACATTATCGAAAATTCCTTAGATTTGGATATTGAAATTCCAATAGTTTTACATCAGGAAAGCTGGCATCCCGGGGTAATCGGTATAGTCGCTTCCCGTTTGGTTGAAAAGTACTATCGTCCTACTATAATGCTTACAACTGTTGATGGAGTTGCAAAAGGTTCAGCAAGGAGCATAGCTAATTTTAACATTTACGAAGCACTGGAAAAATGTAAGGATGTTCTTATACACTTCGGCGGTCATAAAGCCGCAGCAGGGTTAGCCGTTGAAATTGATAAAATAAATGAATTTAAAGAGAGGTTCAGCCAGATAGTAAGTGAATCGATGACTCTGGAGGATCTTTTTCCTGAAATTAACATTGATTCACAATTAAAGTTTTCTGAAATAACACCGAAATTCCTGAGGATTATTGATCAGTTTGCACCTTTCGGGCCGGGAAATATGCGGCCGATTTTTCTTTCGGAAGGGGTTGAAATTGCGGGCGTTCCTAGAATTATTGGAAACAATCATCTATTGACAAGCTTAAAACAGACAGGGTCAGATAAGGTTTTTGATGCTATAGGATTTAATATGGGTGAGTATTACGATCTTATAAAAAACAACCATCATCAGATTGATATTGTGTATACAATCGACAAAATAATCAGGGATGGAAGAACTTTTCCTCAACTTAGGTTTAAGGATCTACGAGTTAAAGAAAATTAAAAAAACCGGAGTTAAAATTTATGTCGGGTCATTCAAAGTGGGCAACAACTAAAAGAAAAAAAGCGGTAATAGATGCCAAAAGAGGTAAAATTTTTACCAAATTGATTAAGGAAATTACAATTGCTGCCAGAGAAGGAGGGGGAGATCCAGCAGGAAATCCGAGATTGAGACTTGCTGTTGATAACGCAAAATCTGTAAATATGCCTGCTGATAATATTGACCGGGCAATTAAAAAGGCTACCGGAGGACTAGAAGGTCAGAGTTACGTTGAACTGACTTATGAAGGCTATGGGCCCGGAGGTGTTGCAGTGCTTGTTGAAGTAGTTACAGACAATAAAAACAGAACTGTTGCAGAAGTGCGTCATATTTTTTCCAGAGTTGGAGGAAATTTGGGAGAAACAGGTTCGGTTGCCTGGATGTTTGAAAGGAAAGGAATTATTACTATACCAAAGCAGGGAAAGACAGAAGAACAAATTCTCGAAGTTGTTCTTGATGAAGGTGCTGAAGATATTCAAACGGAAGAGGAATTTTTTGAAATACAAACATCTATTGAAACTTTTGAACCGATAAGAAAAAAGCTTATTGATAAGGAGATGACAATAGAGAATGCAGCGCTTCACTGGATGGCTAAAAACACTATAAATGTAAGTGGAGAGACTGCAGAAGCAATGATAAAGCTAATAGAAAGTCTTGAAGACAGCGATGATGTCCAAAACGTTTTTACAAATGCAGACTTCGATGAAGAATCATTGAAGTAATAAGTATAGACAGGGTTTCTTCAATCAATAATAGAATTAAATGATAATTCTCGGAGTAGATCCAGGAACTAATTATACCGGTTACGGGATAGTTAAAGCGCATAAAAATTCCTTCACAAAAGTTGTTAACGGTTTAATTAAGCTGCCTGCCGGTTACACTCTCACAGAAAAATTGGAAATAATTTATTCAGGATTGGACAAGCTAATTAAGACTCACAAGCCAGATGAATTTGCAATTGAAACAGCTTTTTATGGAAAGAATGTTCAATCTGCAATGAAAATCGGCTATGCGCGTGGCGTCTCACTCCTAGCAGCTATACATAACAAAGTTCCAACAAGTGAATATTCCCCGAGAGAAATAAAAAAATCTGTAGTCGGTAACGGTGCGGCTTCGAAACAGCAGGTGAGTTTTATGATTAAATCATTGCTTGATATTAAGAATGAGAAAATGAGGTTTGATGAAAGCGATGCACTTGCAATTGCACTCTGTCACGCGTTCAGGGTAAGAAGGATTACCAAAAGAAGCAAAGACTGGAAATCTTTTATTGAAGCTTATCCGGAAAGAGTGGTGGGTTAACACTAGATAATAAAAAAAATAATATGATTGGCTATCTATCTGGAAAAATAATCTCATCAAAACCAACCAAGATTACCCTGGATGTCAGTGGAGTCGGCTACGTGGTTAATATTTCCATTAATACCTTTGAAAAGATCAGTGATAAAGAATCGGCTAATCTTTTTATTCATACTAATGTAAAAGAAGATTCAATCTCACTCTTTGGATTTTACAATGAATCCGAAAAAGAAATGTTTGAGTTACTGATTTCCGTTAACGGCATCGGCCCTAAACTGGCGATTAGCATTTTATCGGGTATACTTGTAGATGAACTGAGACATGCAATTATGGACGGGGATATTTCAAGGATTGTTTCCATTCCCGGAATTGGCAGAAAAACGGCTGAAAGACTTGTCCTTGAATTAAAATCAAAAATAACTTCTGTATCTTCAGAGGAAGGAGAAAAGATTCCTTTCAGCATCAAAAACGAAGCTATAGCTGCACTAACTACACTTGGTTACAATTTAAAGCAGTCTGAAAAAAGTGTTAGAGATATAATTTCAGCAGATCCGAATGTTACTTTGGAAGATCTTATCAAGAAAGCTTTAGGAAGTCTTAACAGGTAATTTATCCAACTTCACAGCTTAATGAAGCAATCCCTTCAATTTCGGCTAATAATTTATCACCCTTCACAACTTTGCCTACACCAGAAGGAGTTCCTGTAAAAACTAAATCCCCTTCTTCCAGAGTCATTAGTGATGAAATATATTCAACAATTTTTGAAGGGGCGAAAATCATTGTATTTAGTTTTGCCCTTTGCTTAATTGTCCCGTTTATTGAAAGTGAAATTACTTCATTTAAGGTAAGCTTGTAATCTTTCTTAAAAATGAAATCAGATAACACCGCAGAAGTATCAAAACCCTTGGCAATTGTCCAGGGGTGACCTTTCTTTTTTAATTCGCTTTGAATGTCTCGTAATGTCATATCCAGGCCAACACCATAGCCTGAAATTGCTTCTTCCGCTTTTTTAGTATCAACATCTTTTATTTTTTTGCCGATTAGAAGCACCAATTCAACTTCGTGATGCATTTCTTCTGAAAAGTTCGGGTAAATTATTTTTTCACCAGAATAAATAATTGCAGTATTTGGTTTAAGAAACACAACCGGTTTCTCGGGAATTTCATTGCCAAGTTCGCGGGCATGTTCAGCATAATTTCTTCCAACACAAACGACTTTTCCAGCAGGAATTTTTTCAGAAGAGTTTTTTACAGTAATAAATTTCATAAAAACCTGATAATTTCAATGATAAATTTTATTAAATATTTAGGAATTAAAGTTAATGAATATTTTTAAATACTCATTGTAAATGGTATCAAGTTTTTTGTTTTTTCTTTTTTGCAGCCGGGAACAGGACATTGTTCAATATCAGCCTGTAACCGGGCGAGTTTTTATGAAGAGATAGATCGGTAGGGGGACTGCCAACAAGATGCTCATAATCTTCAGGATCATGCCCACCGTAAAAAGCGAAAAATCCGCGTCCGAATGTTCCATAAAGATATTTAACCTGATCAGTTCCTTCGCGTTTTGCAAGTATTATTATATCTTTTTTTATTTGTTCCTGGTGGAACATAGTTGTTTGTCCCATAAATCCGTGAATTACATTTACGTGATCCTGAGTTAACATCGTTGGCACGGGATCATATTTTGCAGAAAAATCAAAGAGAGTGAAATAATCATTTTGAGGATTGCCAATTTCCGATGGCTGAACATCAATGCTGCTGTATTCATAAACATATGGATTCATCTCGAGTTTGAAATTTGTAAAAGCAAGGGTATTTGAGAAATCGAGTTTCTGCTGAGCATCAGGATCAGGGGGATCACCATCGTACATTTTATCGCAGATGTCATCGTTATGTGCAGCAAGTGCAATATCAAATGAATCAGTTGCGGAACACATTGCAAAAAGAAATCCGCCTCTGCCGACGTAATCTTTGATATCCTGAGCTACTGCTTTCATCATATTGGAAACTTTTTTGAAACCGTTTTTCTTTGCATCCTGTTCATACTCTATCTGTTGATCAATATACCACTGAGCATTACTGAAGCTAGCATAAAATTTTCCATACTGGCCTGTAAAATCCTCGTGATGCAGGTGTAACCAATCATACTTGGAAAGGTCACCTCTTAAAATTTCATCGTTCCAGATTTTTGTATAAGGAATTTTTGCGTATTCAAGTGCAAGTGTCACAGCGTCATCCCAAGGCTGAAATCCAGGGGGAACAAACACCGCAATTTTAGGTGCTTTTTCCAGACGAACGACATCCATATTTTTATCATCACTTTGGACTAAAGAATATATCTTTGCAGCTTCTTCCATTGATAATAGATCAAAGGAAACTCCTTCAACCCTGCATTGTGATGCGATTTTATCTGAGTAGTCCAGCATAAAAGATCCGCCCCTGTAATTCAAAAGCCAATCGGCCTTAATCCCTTCAGCAAGGGCATTGTATGTAATTCCATACGCTCTTAAATGATCAGTTTGTTGAAGGTCCATATAGATTAAAATCTTTGATTGGGAAAAAATAATGCTGGTCGAGAAGATCAGGAGTATTAGAATTTTTTTTATCATGAAGAAAGCCCGTAAAAAATTTTAGGCGATCAATTGATCGCCTAAACTAAAATCAGTATTTATTTAATGTAAATATTATGCCGATTTTCTGTCAGCTTCAAGGTAAATTGGTTCCCCTCCTGATTGAACAACATCTTTTGTGATAATACATTTCTCGATGTTATTTCTATTTGGCAGGTCATACATAATGTCGAGCATAAAATCTTCGACGATTGATCTTAAAGCTCTCGCACCGGTTTTTCTGACCATTGCTTTTTCAACTATGGTTTGAATTGCAAATGGATCAAATTCCAGTTCAACACTTTCCATCATAAATAATTTTTTGAACTGCTTGAGTATTGCATTTTTCGGTTCAGTGAGAATACTCTTTAAAGCGTCTTCTGAAAGATCCTGTAAAGGTGCAACTACAGGTATTCTACCGACTAATTCAGGTATTAGACCATATCTTAAAAGGTCTTCAGGTTGTATAAATTGAAGAAGGTCTTCTTCCTGTTTCTTTAACTTTATATCTGAAGAGAAACCCATTCTATTTTTATTTATTCTGGCAGCGATTATTTTGTCGATTCCATCAAAAGCACCGCCGACTATAAATAAAATATTTTTCGTATTTATATTTATCAAACTTTGTTCAGGATGTTTTCTTCCGCCTTTTGGAGGAACACCCGCAATTGTTCCTTCCAGAATTTTCAGTAGTGCCTGCTGAACACCTTCTCCAGAAACATCTCTTGTAATGGAAGTACTTTCTCCTTTTCGTGCTATCTTATCTATTTCATCTATGTATACAATCCCTTTCTGTGCTTTATCGAGGTTATAATCCGCTGCTTGAAGCAAATGCACAAGCACGGTTTCAACATCATCGCCAACGTAGCCGGCTTCAGTAAGAGTAGTTGCATCGGCGATAGCAAATGGAACGTCGAGAATTTTTGCAAGTGTTTGTGCAAGCAAGGTTTTCCCAACACCAGTCGGACCAATTAATAAAATATTACTTTTTTCAATTTCAACGTCATCCAGTTCAAAAAAAGGTGACCGGGTGTTTATTCTTTTATAATGATTGTAGACTGCAACAGCCAGCGTTTTCTTCGCTCTTTCCTGGCCTATAACGTATTCATCCAGAGTATTTTTGATTGATTCGGGAGTGTGTTCATAAGAAAATCTGGATTTTGTGTTGGTATAGGCAGCCAGATTGTTCTTGAGTATGTCAACGCTACTGCTTATACAAATATCGCAAATGTACACGTCCGGACCAGCGATCATACTCCCGACTTCACTTCCGTCGCGCCCGCAAAATGAACATTTAACGATTTTTTGATTCTGCTGCTTTTTGCTCATTTATTACCTAACTAAGTTTACTTTTTAAGGAAATAATTATCTTTCTTACTTCATCAAGATAGATCGAGTTCGGAAAATTAGCAAGCAATTTTTCATAAGCCCCAATTGCTTTTGAATTATCTTTCAGCCCGAATTGATAAGTTTGACCTTCCAAATATAATGCTTTATCTGCATAAATGTTTTTTGCCCCCTCAGCTTCAATTTTTGAAAATTTTGCAATTGCAGTCTCCAGGCTATCCATTGCCAGATCCATTTCAGCATCACGAAATTCAGATATCTGACCCAAGATAAATGTACGCGGATTGCTATAAATGGTTTTATAAATAACAGAGGCGCTGTCAAATTTCATTTGTTCAGCAAGCAGCTCTGCTCTTGAAAACCTCACGAGATCGGCCGAATCATTTTTTGAAGTGCTCAGCAGAAGAGACAGCTCAAGTGCATTATTTGCAGAATTATCATTTAGGTCATTTATTATTTCCGACAGCATTTCTTTTGATTTTTGAAAATCATTTTTATAGAAGTTTATTTTAGCCAATCCAAGTTTAGCGAGGTTTTTCTTATCAATAGGACTTTGCTTATTCTCAAGCACTTTCGAATAATCCAGGACAGCCTGGTCGAGATTTCCGGATTGCAGGGCTATATCTCCAAGTCCTAAATATGCATTAAAAACGAGCTGGGAAGAAGGGTAAGTGGTAAGTTCTTTGAAATATTTCTGTGCTTCAGCAGGATCTCCTTTTTTGCTCAGCAGAATATTTGCTATTCTTAATAATGCTTCGTTTGAAACTTCTGAATGGGGATATGATTTAATTATTTCTGAATAAGCATTTATTGCTCTTTCAATTTTATCATTAGATACCACTGTTGGCCTGGAATATGGTTTCCAGCTATTAGCATTAAGGGCACTATCATCGTCGAGCGATGCTTCCAGCGATTTAGCATAACCAAGTTTGACTCTTGATATAAAAGGTGAATTTGGAAATTTGGAAATGATATAATCAAAAACCTGTGCTGCTTTTGTAAATTGTTTTTCTCCCGTAAGGTAATTTGCAAAATTAAGCAGCATATAACCCTGTTGATGCTGCACGGATTCTATTTGTTCATAAAGATTTAGAGCCTTATCATAATCCTTTGCTTCCTTATATAAAGCGGCGAGCAGATATTTAAATTCTATTTTATCGGATTGATGTTCCTTAACTGCTTCAATAGTTTGATCCAGGGCACCCGGTTTGTTTATATAGGCCATTATTCTCGATTGAATGGAACTTAACTGCTGCGGATTATTATCTATTATTGAGCAATATTCTTCAGCCGCATTTTTGAACTGCATAGTAAGGGAGTACAAGTTCGCAAGGTCATAAGAAAAGTAATTATTTGTCTTTGCAGCGGCTTTTCCTTTCTTTAAATATTCAATTGCTTTGTCGAAAGCTCTCCTTTCAATTGCATAGTTCGCAAGTATTCTGTAGGCAGTTCCATTATTCGGAACCTTGTCCAGTGAGCTGTCCCAAACCTCAAATGCCTTTTTGTCATTTCCCATCAGGTAATAGGTAGAGCCAAGCAATCCATAAAGGTTAATGTTTTGAGGATCGATCTTAATTCTGCTTTCGATCAAGCTGATCGACTGATCATATTTCTTTTGTTGTACATATGAATCATTTAGACCACTAAAAATCTGATAATTATCAGGCTGGGTTTTATAGAGTTCTTCAAAAATCTGCTCAGCTTTATCATATTGCCCGCCCTGCAAATATGATTGAGCCAGAACATATTTTGTATTGAATTCGCTCGATTGTTGTGCTAAAACGAGAAAACTCGCAAGAGCAATAATTAATATTGTCTTAAGCATGGTAGGCAAAAATACGAAATTAAAGCAAGGGAGCACAAGGTAAAACTAGAGCAGAATACTAAAAAAATCGACCTGTGGCTAATTATTTTTCATAATTTGAAATATCGAAGTCTTTTTACCGGCTGATTTTTATTTTTGATTTATTCAGCTTAAACAAGACCGAAATTTTTAATTTTGCCTCCATATCCAGCAGGAATAAACTTAAGTGCAGTTTGTTTTTGATTAGTAGTGTAATTAAATCTTAGTTGAAATGTCTGCCAATTTGGCAGACATTTCAGGTGAATTCCAGAGGCTCTTTAAAGGCCATTTAAAGGCCAGTTGTACCCTTGTTGAAGGGAGTGTAAGTCTGCCAAATTGGCAGACTTTTTAGTAGATTCAGGGCCTTAATCAGAGTTTATTTCCAAGTCTTTTTACTGGCTGTTTTTTATTTTTGATTTGTTCAGCTTAAACAAAACCGGAACAACTACCTGCGCTTTTACAAGCTTGTCTTTTTGTTTTGCAGGTGTGAATTTTGTTTCTTTGATTGCTTTCATCGCAGATTCATCACAACCGCTGCCAATTCCTTTAATTATTTTTGTTTTTATAACATCACCTTTTTCATCGATGAAAGCCTGGACAAAAACCTTTCCTTCAATTCCAGCTTTTCTAGCTATCTCCGGATATACAACTCTTTTTTGAATTGCGCTTATTCCACCAACTGGTTCGGGCATTACATCAGCTTTTGCCAGATATTTGTTACTTGATTTTTCCGAAGTATCTTTTTCCTGCCCAAAAGTATTTGCAGCCGTTAACACAAATAATATGAGCGGGATAATTAAGATTTGCTTTTTCATTTTACCTCCTTGGCTGAATTGTCAGATAATTTAAAAATAACCGGTACACTGACTTGTACTTTCACCGGCTTACCTGCCTGCCTGCCTGGAATAAATTTTACTTTTTTTATTGCGTTCATTGCTGCTTCATCGCAGCCCCCGCCTATTCCTTTTAAGACAGTAGCCTTTGTTACGTTTCCGTTTTCATCTATATATGCCTGAATATAAACTTTACCTTCTATCCCAGCTCTCTTCGCGATCTCCGGGTATTTAATATTCTTTTGAATTGCTGCAATCCCACCAATCGGTTCGGGCATTTCATCTACTGCTACAAAATATTTATCATTACTATTGAACATATTAGCGCTCATAAGTAAATCAGGCAGTTCAATTGAATAAGTACCATCAGGTTTCATTATAATATTTAACTTAATATCATTCCAGCATTTTACGGGTTTCCCGTTAATTTTGGCCGGTTCAAATTTCCAATCACCCATTCTTTCTGCTATGGCTGCCACTAATTTGGCATTGTTAGTATAATCTTTAACAGAATCAATTCCCGAATGGATTTCCTCTAAGGGTTTTGAAATGTCCTTTATCTTATCTATGGTTCCGTTCTCATTTCCATATATTCTTAAGGCTATAATAAACCTCTCTGGTTCTCCTGAATTTTTATCATAGAGACTTTTTACAGCTTCTACCAAGGAATTAGTCATTATCTTATTAGTAGCTTCTGTTTCTCGTGGAGGAGTATCTACATCATTTACCGAAGTATAAATTGATTCAAGATTAGGTACTACTTCTACTTTATTTGATTTATTTTCGCAGCCGGCAAGAAGGAGACTAAAAATTATTATTGCCATAATTGTTTTCATAATGTACCTCGTTAATTGCTTTTTATAATGACCGCATTGGAATATTTCCCATTTATTTCTGTTGTAGGCAAAGAATTCAGTAAAATTTGAATTGTTCTGTTTTGCTTTTGAATATCCAAATGAACCTGATTAATATCATCTTTGTATGTTCTTACCTGTGAATAGAAGAACAGGCTTGTGCAAAACAAACCAATGATTGCTGCGTAAGCCAGGACAGTTCTCATCCTATGTGATAAGAATTTATTCCTTCCATTTAGTACTGTTTTAGATAAAATCTTCTTTTCAACTTCTTCAGGAAAAGCTTCCTGCATTTCCGAAGTGACTGATTTTAATAGCCGGTTTTGCCTGAAATAATTTCTAGCCTGCTCATCCGCAGAAAGAGAAATGAATAAATTTTGATCTTTGCTTTTTTCCAGCTCTCCATCAAAATATTCATCGATCATTTTTAATAATTCATTAGTTTCCATTTGTATCCTCGCTTCATTTTACAACTTTTGATAATTTCGCTATTAATTTCCTTCTAGCCGAGTGGAGTCTGCTTCGAACAAGGTCTTCATTTATTTCAATCACTGTTGAGATTTGTTCATAGCTTAGGCCGCCGAATTCCTTAAGAACAAAAACTTCTCTTTGTTCAAATGGGAGACCATTTATTTCAGCTTCAAGTTTTTCTTTAAAATCCTTTAGCTCAATAACTTCAAGAACATCTGTATCTGAGCTTATTTCAAGTTCGTCAGAATCTTCGACGCCGAACTGATCAACTCTTACTCTTTTTCCGCGATAAAAGTTGAAAACTTCAAATTTAGCCGTCTTGAATACCCAAATGTCAGTTTTACTTTTATCTTTTATTTTATCAAAGTTTTCAAACAACTTAAGAAAAACATTCTGGCTGATATCCTCTGCCGTCAACCTGTCTGATGTCATTTTAAGTAAATAATTATACAACCGTCGCTTAAGACGGTTAAAAACAATAGTAAATTCAATTTTATGATCGCTAGTGTATTTCAAAATATTTTGAAAGCTTTCAATTTAATAGACACATCAAGACCCGGATAGTTGACGGCGCTGAAAAATATTTAGACCCAGAATTTAGCAAAATTTAAATGAGATGAAATATTTACCTATTTGCCACAGTTCATAATTTGTCTGTAACACTATAATCAAATACCATTAAGCAAGTATTTTTGAAGGGGAGGGCTATCTCAAATTGATAGTTATAAAGCCCAGATTTTACTGATTAAAAGTCATTTTTAAGGCAGGATGAAGGCTGGTTAATGCGTATTCAGAGCGTTTTCAAAGCGTTTTCAGAGCGTTTTCAGATAGTATATAAAGCCTATGTGAGGTATAAGTGAAGGAACGTTATATAATAGAAATGTATATAATTTTGCATTTCTCCTTCAGGATTTATTTTCAGGATCACAACAGTTCGGATTTTGATACTTAAGACAGGATTGAGTTTCTCATTATATTCCGGAAGGATATAATTTTCGCTATTGCCAGAGTAGCAGAAATATAAGTAAATAAATTATTAGCCTAATATTTGCCGGGATACTACCAAAGGACGGTAACTGAGGCGCTACCAAGCCTATAATTCATTGATTAAGAAAAGGTTCTTGCTTACTTTAAATGTCTATTAATAAGTTAACATGAAGAAAATAATAATATTAGGTTCGACGGGTTCCATTGGGGTTAACTCGCTGAATGTAATAAGGCAATACCCGGAAAAGTTTAAAATTGAAGCACTTACTGTAAACACCAGGATTGACCTTCTCGAACCACAGATAAATGAATTCAAACCTCGATTCGTTGTTGTAAAGGATCAAAAACTTACCGGAAAATTAAGGGAGAAACTTGACGGCAAGTGCGAAGTTCTTTCGGGAATTGATGGTTTATGCAAAGCTGCTGCAGAATGCGATTATGATATCCTAGTAGGCGCAATGGTAGGTTTCGCCGGACTTGCACCGACCATAGAAGCGATTAAAAGAGGGAAAAGGATTGCCCTGGCAAATAAAGAAACCCTAGTTGTTGCCGGAGAACTGGTGACAAATTTATGTGAGCAACACAAAGCGGAATTAATCCCAGTTGACTCCGAACACAGTGCTATTTATCAATGCCTTGTGGGCGAAAAAAAGAATGAGGTGGAAAAATTAATTATTACTGCTTCCGGCGGTCCATTTCTCAATAAGCAAAAAAGCGAACTTGAGAACGTTACGGTTGATGAAGCCTTAAATCATCCAAACTGGAAAATGGGAAATAAGATAACAATTGATTCCGCATCAATGATGAATAAGGGGCTCGAAGTTATCGAAGCTCACTGGCTGTTTGGTTTGCCAAAAAATAAAATTGAGGTAGTAATTCATCCGCAGTCGATAGTTCATTCAATGGTGCAGTTTGTTGATGGATCAATAAAAGCACAGATGGGAATTCCCGATATGAAACTTCCTATACAATATGCTTTAACTTATCCAGAAAGATTTGGAAATAAATTTGAGAGAACAGATCTGACGAGAATTAATAATCTTACTTTTTACGAGCCTGATTTTGAAAAGTATGAATGCTTAAAACTTGCTTTTAATACGCTCGAAACAGGCGGAACAACACCCTGTATTATGAATGCGGCAAACGAGGTGGCGGTTGATAAATTTTTAAATAGAAAAATAAAGTTTTCACAAATACCCGTGTTAATCAAAAAGGCATTGAACAGGATTGAAAATCATAAATCGCCCGATCTTAATACTATTTTTGAATGTGACAGGGAAACAAGAGATTTTGTAACGAGTTTAATTTAACAGGAGAGTTTCACTTAATGGAATATGTAATTTATTTTGCGATAACGATAGGAATCTTAGTATTCATTCACGAGTTCGGGCATTTTATTGCAGCTAAATCTTGTGGGATGAGGGCGGAAGTTTTTGCAATAGGTTTTGGAAAAAGATTGTTTGGTTGGAATAAAATTAATGGATTTACATTTGGTGATTTGCCGGAAGATTTTGACGGCGGGGAGCACACAGATTACAGATTAAGTCTACTTCCACTCGGGGGTTATGTAAAAATTGCCGGAATGGTGGATGAGAGTTTTGATACAGAATTTGCAGATAAGGAACCGCAGCCTTATGAATTCAGAGCGAGACCTGTTCATCAAAAAATAATCGTTATAACTGCAGGTGTAATAATGAACCTGCTGCTGGCATTATTTGTTTTCTGGGGATCAAACTACTTCCATGGAAAGGAAGTAACAAAAACCACAACTGTAGCTTATGTAGCACCTAATTCAACGGCCGATTCGCTTGGTTTTCGAACCAATGACAAAATTTTGTCTATTAACGGAAAAACTGTAAACGACTGGGAAGATGTCCGCTCTGAAATACTTATTACAACATTAGGTGAAAATCTTAATGTAAAGATTGATAGAAAGGGACAAATAGAAACGCTTCATATTCCCCGAGCCAAGGTTCCTGATAGTAAGAATGGACTTTTATTCTTGCTGCCAGAAGGAGTGAGAGCGGGTATTACCGAGGTTATAGCAAATTCTCCTGCTCAAAAAGCAGGGATTAAAAGCGAAGATATTTTACTTAAAATGGATAACATACCGCTTTACACAAGTGAGCAAGCTATTGATATAATTCATAAAGATAAAGGGAAAGAAATCCCGTTAGTTGTCTTGAGAGGTAAAGATACTTTGAATATGGCTGTTACGCCCGGCAGCGACGGTATGATCGGTGTTGGAATTGCAACAGTGTTTGTCGGTAAAGTTGATTTTAAAAAATATGGCTTCTTTGAATCATTTTATTACGGGTGGCTCGATATAGTTAAGGTAACAGATCTTACCGCAACAATGCTGGGAAGAGTTTTCAACGGGCAGATAGCATTTGGAAAGGTTTTTGGGGGACCTGTTAAGATTGCTCAGTATGCGGCCAAATCGGCAGACAACGGATTTGCAACATTTATGAACTTCCTGGCATATTTAAGCCTGAGTCTTGCATTAATAAATATTTTTCCATTCCCGGTATTGGATGGCGGGCATCTTTTGATAATTATAATCGAAGCCATATTTAAAAGGGAGATCCCAATAAAAGTAAAAATTGCTGTTCAAAATATCGGGTTTGTTCTGCTTTTATTGCTTATGGCTTTTATTATCTATAGTGATATAATAAACTTATAAATATGATCCTTCGGGATTTATAAAAGTAATTCCGAAGGATTTCCTCATTTAACTCGGTAAAATTATTTCTTTATAAACTTTACTATTCTTTTCCCTTCTCTGTACAATGGGATCATTTCTGCCCTACGATTAGCTTCGGTTCCAGGCGGAATTGGTATAAATCCAAATCCCGATTTTGGTCTGTATAAGAAGTTAGGGCTTTTATAAAGTTTTGGATGCTGATTTTTTGAAAGCAAAGTGGACATTACTTTTGAGGCAGAATTTAAATCATCATTCTTTCGATCGTCTTTTGAAACCGAATTATTATCCTTTGCCAAAACAGGTATAGCCAGAAAAAGCATCAAAGAAATAGTACAAATAATCTTCATTTTTGTACCTCATTTCAATTTGTATAATAGCCAGTATTAATAAAATGTAGAAAGATTATATATAATTTGGACGGATGATTCTATAATTTGTTGCTTTGTATTTCCAAGGAAAAAGTGAGAAACTTGACAATATTTACCTATCAGCCATAATATTCATTCACCCGCCCATCACTTTTTAAAGCCATTAAAAATAAAAAATCACCCGTAAGGCCCATATTGGGTAATTTAGCACACTATTTGTTTCCATTTTTTAGCCATGGGTTTTGAATCGAAAGTTGAGAATATGAGAAGGATATTTTTTTAAGCGAAGATACGATTATATTTAATGACAAAGAGCAATACAGATTTATATAGAAGGGTGGCAGCTTCAAACGGACAGGTTTCGTTAATTGAAAATGGAAATCAGGATTTAATGAATAGAAAAAAAATTTATTGGCTGAGCCAGGTTAGCGGTTGGCTTCTTTTAGCAGTTGTAAATATTCTAATATTTGCATCTTTTGAGGAGCTCGACTTAAGCAGACTGCTGGTCATATTTTATATGAGCTTCACTGGTGTGTGTTTAACGCATATTTACAGAAGCATCATCAGGAAAAAAGATTGGCTTTCTCTTCCACTCAGGCAAATAATTCCCCGCGTTCTTTTAAGTAGTGTGATAATTGGTACCTTGATAATTGTGTTTATATATGCCGTAAATCTTTCCACAGGCAGTTATCATTTTTCAAATTTTAGGGTGGGTGGATTTATTTTTAGGCTTTTTAATATAAGCATAGTGGTGCTGGTTTGGGGTCTTATCTATTTCTCGGTTCATTATTTTGAAAATTATAAAAAGGCAGAAATAGAATCCCTAATCTGGGAGGCCGCCGTAAAAGATTTTGAATTGAAAACATTAAAGTCTCAATTGAATCCCCATTTTATGTTCAATGCATTGAACAGCATAAGGGCTCTTATTCAGGAAGATCCAAATAGTGCACAGACAGCAGTTACGAAGCTTTCAAATATTTTAAGATACTCTCTAAGGATTGAAAGGATGGAAACTGTATCGCTTGAAGATGAAATGTTAACTGTTGCAGATTATCTTGCGCTTGAAACTATAAGATTTGAAGAAAGATTAAAGTATAAGATTAAGCTTGATCCAGTTTCGAAAAATGTTGAAATACCCCCAATGATGATTCAAACCTTAGTTGAGAATGGAATCAAACACGGTGTATCAAAAAGAAGAGAAGGCGGGGAAATATCAATTAATTCAAGTGTATCAGACTCAAAATTGAAAATACAAATTAAAAACAGCGGACAAATTGATCCCGATTCAGTTCAGCATGCAAAAGGTTTCGGGATAAGCAACACAAAACACAGATTAAGTTTGTTGTATGGAGAAAAAGCGGTTTTCTCAATTAAAAATTTCTCAGCAAATGAAGTTATTGCTGAATTAGTAATTCCAATCGGAGGTTCAAATTTATGAAAGCATTAATTATAGATGATGAAAGATTAGCCAGAGTAGAATTAAAAAGACTTTTGTCACCACATAAAGATATAAATATTGTCGGGGAAGCAGTAAATGTTGATGATGCAGTTAGCAAAATTACCGAATTAAATCCGGATCTGATATTTCTTGATATACAAATGCCAGGGAAGAACGGATTTGAACTGCTGGAAGAGCTTGATAGGGTACCTACTGTAATATTTACAACGGCATATGATGAGTATGCACTTAAAGCATTTGAGTATAATGCTCTAGATTACCTTCTCAAACCAATTGAGCCGAAACGTCTAGAAGACACAATAAAAAAAGTTATTGAAAAAAGCAAAAAGGACACGGCAGCATCTCAAGAGCAGCCGGTTCTTAAGGAAGAAGATCAGATATTTGTAAAGGATGGGGAGAAGTGCTGGTTCGTTAAACTTTCAACTATAAGATTAATGGAATCAGAAGGAAATTATGTCAGGCTTTATTTTGATGATAATAAGCCGCTGATTCTCCGGACTCTTAATTATCTGGATGAAAGACTTGATAACAAAACGTTTTTCCGCGCCAGCAGAAAACACATTATAAATTTAAAGTGGATTGAAAGTATCGAGCCATGGCTCAATGGCGGTTTGCTGGTTAAGTTAAAGGGGGGAAATAAAGTAGAGGTTTCGAGACGCCAGGCGATAAAATTTAAGGAAATGCTTAGTCTATAAACTTCGTGATTTAATTGTCCGGCTAACTCAACCAAAGACTTTCTTATATAATTCTTGTCTCGGACCCATATATCAGTTTGTTTACCAAATTTTCGAGGTCGATTAATTGATTTCATAGAAAAACTTCTTCCGGAATACGGAGAAAGTCGACTATTCTTTATCTCCCAGGGGGGATATTTTGCCTTTAATTGCTATTCTCTTTATCCTGTGTCTCCACATTATAAAAACATCAATAATAAGTAATGCAAAGAAAGGCACGAATTCTATTAGGTGGACAAAAAAGTATTCTTTCCAGACAGTGCCGAGAGTGCTGAAGTTTGAGAAATTTATTGTGAATAATAAACTTGTAACAGAATAAAAATTATATAACGGATTTAACGAAGCAATCCACCCTAAGTACCAGGGATACAATGTTGTTCCAAAGATAATCATCGCAATAAAAACTCCATATGCCGCTTTTGTAAAATCTTTGTAGAGAATCGATATGACTCCTACAGAAAGGATAAAAAGTCCGGCACATAGTAATCGGGAATATTCCGGATTTAAATAATTATGCTTTAACAGTAAATATATTGAGCTGTTGAATTCCCATTTTTTTAAATAAATAAAAAAGGAAGTAAAAACAGAAAAGTCTTTATATATAAAGGGGAAGTAGGCACAAAAGGTTATTACCAGAAAAATCAAGAAAAAATATAACGATCTTTTTAATCCTGCTTTTTTTAATACTAGTGGAAATAAAATCACCGGGTAAATTTTTGAAAGGAATGCTAAAGAAAAAAAGACCGCTGCTGAATATATTTTATTTTTCTCTATAAAGTATATAAATAGAAGCATAAATAATATTCCAACGAGATCAATGTGGACGTTCACAAAAAATTCCATTAATATAAGGGGCATCCACGCATAGAGGATGATATTGTTTAGATCAACATTTTTTAAATACAGGAACTTCAGCAGTAAAAACATTATTATCAGATCAAGAAAAAGGTAAATCAATTTTAATCCTATAATACTTTCGCCTTTTAAAAGATAAGCGGATAAAAATGTCATCTGAGATATTGGAGGATAGATGGTCACCATATTTTTATAGGTAATATCATCATATAATCTGGTTCTGTACTTTATCAGTTGAGAGTCCTGTGGTGCGGTAATGAAAGGATTATATCCATGGCTTAGAATTTTGCCTTCCCACAAATACCTATTCACATCGTGTGAAGTAGTATCAGCAGCCGGAAGCAAAGTAAGTCTAAAAATGAGGCCAAAAAATATAAGCAACAATGGCGTTCGCAGTTTATGAGCGTCGGTTTGGGAGAAGTACATTATTCTGGCAAATAATCTCAAGAACCAACCGGGTTTTTTATTTTCCTCAGACAATTCAACTGCCGGCTCATCCCGGTCCAGTTTTTTAATTAAAAACAAAGTAATAAGCATTACAAGGAATGATTCAAAGTAAATAAACATGTAAAGTGGAATGTTACCTGTACTTCCGTTATAGTTTATAAATGCCAGGAAAAAAATTTCCGTCAATAGTCCTGAGGTAAGAACGAATGTAGTAATTGATTTTTGATTTTCCGTCAATTAAATAGCTCCCATGCTATTCCAAATCTTATATTTCTGGTCGGCATCGGGTAATAAGGAATTATATAATACAGTTTATTGAAGAGATTTTCCCAGGCAAAATATACAATAGCAACTTTTTGAATTTCGCCTGCGAGCGTAAAATCAAATCGATTGGTTGGATCAACAGTAACTACTCTATAAGAGGAATTTATAATGTCATTTCTTGCCCCTGTGTAATAAAACACTATTCCAGCTTTCAAATCAAGGTTGTCATGGAAAAGTAATCCTTTATAATACAGGCCTCCCCTATACGTATATTTGGGAATTGATGATAATAATATTCCAGAATTTTCGATATTGAAATAATGAGCGGCGCTATTTTCCCATATTATTTTCCACAGTTTGAAAGTTAAATGTCCGGATAAACCATTCATATTTTGTTCGGAGGAAGGGAAAATATAATTAACCGATAAGGGACTTTCTGTATTTGTTAAATTAGGGAATTTTTCACCAAGCGGATTAGGTGCAGAAGCGCTACCTATGTAATAACCTCTCCTTGAAAAATATCCTAATCCACCAGACATAAAATCATTATTAAATTCACCGGAAGCTTCGAAAATTTTTGAATTAGTGCTATTCTGGTTATTATAAAAGGAAAGACCTGCGTAAAAAGAAATATTGTTATTAAAATTGGATTTCAAATCTACTCCCATACCTGAAAAGCTATTATTACTCGCTAAATAGGAGTTGCGAGAGAATTTATAAAAAACAGAGGGGACAAATATTTTATTCGCCGGATTAAAGCTAGCTACTGCACTTAATGAATAGACAAATGAATTATAATTTATTTGGGGATGAGAATTCTGAAATAGTGCATCATAATTCAAATCATATTTTTCATAATTACCAATTACCGACAGATTCAATGCTTTTGTATTGAAATACTGTTGGAGTGATGCACCATATATTTTATTTCTATCAGTATTAGCAAAATAGGTTGAATCGGAACTTCCAGTCGGAGCTTCTCCGGTAATCGCGTCGAAAGTTGATCTGTAATAAAGTATAAAATTTGTAGCTGAATTTTCGGTAAATTTTCCCATCAATTTTAAGTTAATATAATGTTGGCTGGTCTGTTCCTCCCTTGTCGAATATATTACCGGAGCAAGCTGAGGGTCATATAAAACCGAGTTAATATCCTTTGTTGTTGAATCAATTTGTGTATAATCAACTCCACCGTTCAATCCAGTTTGTGATGTGGAATAATAATAGCTTCCAATGATATTAATTTTATTGCTGAGTAAATATTTTAATTTAAGTCTTGCCTGCCAGAGACTAAAACTGCTGTTTAAATAGTTGTCTTCAGTTTTACGGTTTGAGATATCAAAAGAAGCATCAAATCTTTTGTACAATGTGTTATTAAATAGTGCATCAAACAGGGCTTCTCCGTTCGGGCCCTGGTAATATTTTATTCTTGAATATGGAGGGCGTGATAGAAAGTCTTTTGTAATAAAATTTACGCTAACATTATTATTATATGGGCTGTATAAAAATCCTCTTGGCAAAGGAACTATTTCGATTGAATCAATATTTTCAGTCTGAACCAGGTTAAGGTCCAGGGAGTTGGTAAACCTGTTATTTATCAATATTCCATCTTCCAGATAACTTATACCTTTAAAGCCAGTACCATAAATAGTTGTTTCATTTGGTTGTCCAATAAAGCCCTTATCCAGAGTAAAATTAAAATCAAAAGCTTTTAAAAGATCACCAGTGTACCGGTAGTCCATTTTAATAATTTGATTTCCAGGAATGATAAAGCTATTCTCATCCAATGGTTTTTGATTTATAGGAATCAGAGTATCAATTGCAGCTTTATGTTTTAAGGAATCTTCTGAAACTACTTTACTTGTATCATTAATTGTTGAAAGCTTTTGAATCTCTTTTAAAGTCTTAGTTGTATCATTAACCTGGGGGAAAACAAAACGGCATATCAAAATGGAAATAAATATGAAGTATTTCATTAATTAGCTTTGTCTTCTATTCAAATTCTGATAAATGATTTCGCCATTGAAAATAAACAATTAAATGTAACCTGCAAAATATGAATTTTATACTTAGCTTATTATAACATCATAATGATTAATCACTATTCTTATTCAACTGTTTTCATGCCTATAAACAGGGGGCGAAATGCTTATACAAGGATATTTTTATTTACAAAATTATTTCTTTTAATGAAAATAATATCTATTTTCATAACATAACTTTTTTCAAATAACATAAAGGGAAAAATCACATGGCAAAAGCAATGACCAAGAGTCAAGTTATCGATCATCTTGCAAAAAAAACACAAACGACGAAGAAATTTTCACAACAGTTCGTCAATGAATTGGTCAATCTTGCATATAAAGAAGCCAAAAATTCCTTTACTATTCCGGGATTAGGAAAACTTGTGCTTGTAAACAGAAAGGAAAGAATGGGACGCAACCCGGCCACAGGTGAATCGATTTTAATCCCTGCAAAACGCGTATTAAAATTCAGAATAGCGAAAGCTGCGAAAGACTCTGTTCTTGGTAAAAAATAAAATGCTTTTCGGTAGATAGCCTGTTTTTTAGCGGGCTATCTACAAAATTTCCTACCTATTAATAAAGCATTAGCTTGTTATCTCTATTTTTAAAACCTTAAATTAATATCATTATCTTTTTATAGGTAGTAATATTATCTTACAGCAGCCTAATGAAACTATTATTTTCATACCTTAAGTCTTACTGGAAACTTGTAGTTCTTGCTCTATTTCTTGCAGCCGTAAACCAGGTCTTCTCTTTACTTGATCCCTGGATTTTCAGGATTGTAATAGACAAGTATGCAACTAAATTCAGCCAGTATACAACCTCGGAATTTTTTAGAGGGGTTAGCCTGCTGCTTGCTGCCGCTGTCGGAGTTGCGTTTGTATCCAGACTTGCAAAAAATTTCCAGGATTATTTTGTAAATGTTATCACTCAAAGACTTGGAGCAAGGATTTATAATGACGGGATTCAACATTCTCTTGAGCTACCTTATTCACTTTTTGAAGATCAAAGAAGCGGGCAGACGCTAGGAGTCCTACAAAAAGTGAGGACTGATGTTGAAAAACTGATGAATGCTTTGATTAATGTTTTATTTACTACACTAGTTGGAGTGATATTTGTTACGATTTACGCGATAAATGTTTACTGGCTTATTGCGCCAGTGTTTTTTTCAGCCGTACCGATATTGGGAATAGTTAGTTCTGTCCTTAGCAAGAAAATAAAAAAAATACAAAAGGTCATTGTTACTGAAACTACAGCTCTTGCAGGATCTACTACAGAATCATTAAGAAACATTGAACTAGTTAAGAGTCTTGGTCTCGGTAACCAGGAAATCGATCGTCTGAATTCAACTACAGATAAAATACTTGTGCTTGAATTAAAAAAGGTAAAATATATAAGGAGTCTGAGTTTTATTCAGGGAACGATAGTTAATTTTATAAGGACAAGCATTTTGTTCCTTATGCTTTACCTTATTTATATTAGGGCTATAACAGTTGGTGAATTTTTCTCATTATTTATATACTCGTTTTTTATTTTTGGTCCGCTACAAAGCCTAGGTGACATAATAAACACTTATAGAGAAGCTGAAGTTTCTCTTAACAACTTTGAGGACATTCTTAAACTTCCAATCGAATCAAAGCCAGATCGGCCTGCAACTATTAACGAAATCAATTCGCTTGTCTTTCAAAATGTTTCTTTTAGACACCAGAGTGCAACTAAGAATGCACTTAATCAAATATCTTTTGAAACAAAAAAAGGTGAGACTATTGCTTTTGTTGGTCCGTCTGGTTCGGGTAAAACAACATTAGTGAAACTTCTTGTCGGGCTTTATACTCCGAAATCAGGTGAGATTTTTTATAACAATTATTCGGGTGATGAAATTAATTTCGATCAATTGAGGGAAAAAATAGGATTTGTAACTCAGGATACTCAATTATTTTCGGGGACAATTAAGGAAAATCTTTTGTTTGTTAAGCCAGGCGCAACCGATGAAGATTGCCTGGAAGTATTGCAGAAAGCAGCTTGTGATAATTTGCTGGCGCGTGCAGATAATGGTATCCACACGATGATTGGTGAGGGGGGAGTTAAGGTTTCAGGCGGCGAAAAACAAAGACTCTCAATTGCAAGAGCATTGCTAAGGAGACCTAATTTGCTGATTTTTGATGAGGCTACTTCTGCTCTTGATTCCCTTACAGAGGAGGAAATTACCGGAACAATCAGGGAAATATCTGAACGTGAAGATTTAATAACTATTTTAATTGCTCACAGGCTTTCAACTGTTCTTCACGCTGATAGAATTTATGTGCTGGAAAAAGGTCAAATCAATGAATCTGGAAAACACAGGGAATTGCTCGAATTAAAGGGACTTTATTACGCTATGTGGAGACAACAAATAGGAGAAGGTGATATTAAATCTGGACAAGATAACTTTAAGGATTTCCAGATAGCATCCAAGAGTTGATGAACTAAAGGCAGGCTGTAATTCTATATTATTCAATCAGTTATAACAATTCTTAATCATTTGATTACCATTCATCCTTATTTTTTATAAATCAATCCTATTCCTGAATATTTACTGATGAAAAGTTAAACCTATTATATATGTTTAGCTGTCAAATTTGAAAATTTAATAGGGTTTTAACAATAAATAGGATTAAATAATGAAAAATTTTAAAGTTATGGGTTTGTTAGCGATCTGCCTGATCTTATTGGCAGGAAATAATTTTGCGCAGGGATGGCAGCAAAGAGGACAGCAAATGCAGGCCGCCAGAATGGATACTCTAAAAAGCAGACTCAAGTTGACGGACAAGCAAGTTAGCCAAATACAGGATATTTTTACAAAATCACGTGAAGAGATATCAAAGATACGCGAAGACAATATTGGTGATCGTGATGCTATGATGCAGGCTATGAAAGAGCATAATGACAAGACCTATAATAAAATTGAAAAAGTACTGACCCCTAAACAAAATAAAATATTCCAGCAAATAAAAGCAGACTGGATCAAGCGAGCCGAAGAGCGAAGACAAAATTTCGGTCAACGCAACAGAAATAATTAGTTATTAATCTTGAACTAACAGGTAATTCAATAAAACAATGAAAAAATTATTTAAATCAAAATTATTTTTAATAGCTCTGGCTGTTATAATATTATTTACAGCCGGATATTGGTATTATTCTTCATCATCCTCTAGCTCCAATGAGCAATACAGATTTACTACTATTGATAAAGGGAACATTGAATCTATCGTAACAGCTACCGGAACCTTAAACCCGGTTACAACAGTGCAGGTTGGAAGCCAGGTTTCCGGAATTATTTCAAAAATATTTGTTGATTTTAATTCGCATGTCAAAAAAGGTGAGCTTATTGCACAAATTGATACAACAATACTTGTTGCTAATGTTAAGAATGCTGAAACGTCGTTACAAAAAGCACAGGCTCAACTCGAATATTCTACACATGATTTTGAAAGGATGAAGGCTTTGTATGATAAGAACCTAGCTGCACAATCGGATTATGATCTTTCAAAACAAAATTACGAGCTTGCAAAAGCAAGTGTAGCCTCGGCTAAATTAAATCTGGATAATGCTAAAGCTAATCTGGGATACGCATATATTAAAGCTCCAATTGATGGTACAGTAATAGCAAGAAATGTTGATCCCGGACAGACTGTTGCAGCAAGTTTTTCAGCACCAACATTATTCCTAATTGGCAAGGATCTATCGAAAATGCAGATACTTGCGGATGTTGATGAGAGCGATATTGGTCAGATAAAAGTAGGACAGAAAGCCCGGTTTACAGTTCAGGCGTATCCATATAAAAAATTTGAAGGAGTAGTTTATCAAATAAGACTTTCTCCAACAACTGTTCAAAATGTTGTTAACTATACAGTTGTTGTAAATGTTGATAATCAAGATGGTTTTCTTTTGCCAGGTATGACAGCGACAATTGACTTTTTAATTCAAAGCGCTGATGATGTGTATAGAGTATCTAATTCAGCCTTGAGGTTCAAGCCCACTCAGGCTATGATTGATCTGATAAGACAAGAATTTCAGAATATGTCAAAGAATATGCCTGATTCATTAAAAAATAGATTCAAGTCGAGAATGGGGCAGGGAAACAGACAAGGTAGTTTCGGAGGACAGGGATTTTTTGGAAGAGGTAACCAACAAAACGGACCACAGACATCGGGATCTCTGTGGTATTTTGATGATCAGGGTAAGTTGAGGGTTCTACGCGTACACCTTGGAATAACGGACGGGCAATACACTGAAATAAAATCAGACAAAATAAAAGATGGAATGAAAGTTATAAATGGAATCCTTGTTGCTGATGAAACCGGCAGTTCGAGTTCTTCCCCATTTCAGCGGAATGACAACCAGCCCCGACAATTAAGAAGAGGATTCTAAAAGAGCAGATATGGCAGAAATTATAATTGAAACAAAAAATTTAATAAAAGACTACCACACAGGTGATATAACAGTAAGAGCCTTAAATGGCATTAATCTTGATATTCATAAAGGGGAATTTGCTGCCATTATGGGCGCTTCCGGCTCAGGTAAATCTACACTTATGAATATTCTCGGCTGTCTTGATGTACCTACTTCAGGTGATTATTTTCTTGACGGAGTTCATGTTAATAAATTATCTAAAAATGAATTAGCTGATGTAAGAAATCTGAAAATTGGTTTCGTTTTTCAGGGATTCAATTTATTAGCAAGAACCAGTGCTCTTGAAAACGTTGAGATGCCGCTTTTATATAACCGAGCGGTTCACTATCCTAATCCGGCCAAACTGGCCAAGGAAGCTCTTGAAAGAGTTGGACTGGGAGACCGGCTGGATCATCACCCAAATCAGTTATCAGGCGGACAGCAACAGCGTGTTGCAATTGCAAGATCTCTTATTAATAATCCTTCGGTAATTCTTGCTGATGAGCCAACAGGAAACCTCGATACAAGAACATCTATTGAGGTACTTTCTATTTTTCAGGAATTGAATAATCAGGGCATTACAGTGCTGCTTATTACGCACGAACAGGATATAGCAAAATATGCACAGAGGAATATAGTCGTTAGAGACGGTTTAATACAAAAAGATTATACTGTTGAAGATAGATACAACGCAGTTGAGGATCTGGCAAATTTTAAAACTCAAACGGTAGAAGAGCCATGAAAATAAAAAATTTATTTAAGGCTGCTTTCATTTCCATAGCAAAAAATAAAATGCGCAGCCTTCTGACAATGCTGGGTATTATTATAGGTGTGGGCGCTGTTATAGTAATGGTAGCTATTGGACAAGGAGCTCAAGCGCAAATAGAAAGTCAGATTAATAGTCTTGGTACTAATCTGATTATTATTTATCCGGGTAATGCCAATGCCTCTGGTGTTAGTCAGGGTGCAGGGACGTTATCGAGACTGACCCTAGATGATGTTAGTTTTATCCAAAAGGATGCTTATAATATAAATGGAGTATCTCCGATTATCAGGACAGGCGGACAGCTTATTGGCGGAGTGGGGAATTGGTTTTCCAGTGTGTATGGTGTTTCTCCTGATTATTTTTCGATCAGGGACTGGAAGCTGCAGTCGGGAGACCCTTTTACGGAAACAGATGTACGAACAAGAAATAAAGTATGTGTATTAGGTGCTACAGTAGCCAAGAATCTCTTTCCAAATCAGGATCCAGTTGGCCAACAATTGAGAATAAGAAATGTCCCCTGTAAAATAATAGGTGTGCTTGCAGTTAAAGGTCAGAATGCAAATGGACAAGATCAGGATGATTGTGTTCTGGCTCCTTACACTACGGTTCAATACAGGTTAAGCGGATGGAGATTCATTACTCAAATCTTATGCAGCGCAATCTCACCTGAAATGATACCTGCCGCTGAAAAAGAGCTTGATGAATTAATGAGGGAATCACATAAAATACCAGATGGAATGCCTGATGATTTTACAATTATGAATCAGACTGACATTGCACAGGCTCAACAAACTACAACACAGGTATTGACGACTTTGTTAGCTTCAATTGCAGGTATATCTTTAATTGTTGGCGGTATCGGTATTATGAACATTATGCTTGTTTCTGTTACGGAAAGAACAAGGGAAATCGGAATCCGGATGGCTATTGGTGCTCGAGGTGGTGATATTCTCACTCAATTTCTTGTTGAAGCTACTTTACTTAGTTTAGGCGGTGGATTAATTGGTCTATTGATAGGAATAGTTGCTACACAAATTGTAAATAATTTATATGGCTGGTATACAACCTTATCACCATTTACAATGTTTATATCATTCGCTTTTTCAGGTTTAGTTGGAATATTTTTTGGATTTTATCCGGCCAAGAAAGCTTCCGCTTTAAATCCAATTGATGCTTTGCATTTTGAGTAAATAATTAGTTCCTATATTAATCCCTTCATCCGCATGCCATCGGGTGGAGGGATATTCTTTAAAAAGATTTATGGAGGTTACGATGGGAAGGGTTGGCATTTTTAATTACAGATACATTTTGATTTTGTTTGTTCTTCCATTACTGATAACAGGTTGTGGTGATCAGAGAATTAATAGTCATTGGTCCAAAGGAAATATAAAGATTGATGGGAATCAGAAAGATTGGGGAAACACAATTAATTTTATTAAAGATGAAAATATTGGTATAGGTGTTCAGAACGATTCTGATAATGTATATATATGTCTTGTAACCACGAATCGCGCACAGATTATGCGCGCACTTAGAAACGGCTTAACTATCTGGATCGATCCGCAGAATGAAAATAGGACATACGGAATAAAATATCCTATTGGAATGAGCAATGATATGATGTTCAACTACCAGAGAAACCAAAGTGGCAGTTATCAGGATATGGGGTCAATGATGAAGAAATATGAAAGTTCAATGAATGAATTTGAACTGGTTAATAAGGATGGAGAATTGCTTTCCGGAATTCCAGTTAAAAATGATTACGGTATAGAATTAAAAGTAAATATTGCGAGTGATCAACTAATTTATGAATTAAAAATTCCTCTTAATCATTCTATTAATAAAGGATTTTTTGTCAATACGACCCCTGGCAGCGAAATTAGGCTTGGCTTTGAAGAAGGAAAAATTGACAGGCCACAAATGCAGCAGCGAAACAGAGAAAAAGGCTTTGGTGAGGGGAGTGGCGAAGGAGATGAGGGTAGAAGAGGAGATAGAACGGGGGAAGGTTATGGAGAGGGCAGAATGGGTGGGGGTAATTATGGAGAACATCAGTATCAAAATTTAGGGGCGTTAAATACTTGGCTGGATGTTCAGCTTGCAAGTAATTCTAATGTTATGAAATAGACATATATTCAAATATTATTTATAAGATTCTCAATATTGAGAATAAAATACTTTGACTAATCAAACTTTGGAGAAAATATCTGAAACATTTTAATTAGTAAGCTAATATAATACTTTTTAATGATGGCATATTATTTGTCAATAATTATCGGTAGCCATGAAAAATTCAAGTAGCAAATTAAAAAGTTGTTTCAATTGTATTATAATTCTCCCAATACTCAGTGTGTTATTTTTTGCACTTTTTATGGGTTATGCAACCTCGCTGAATATTGAAAATTCCACAAGCGAAAGAATAATTTCTTATGAAAATGAAAATATTCAGGAGTGTGGTAATTTTGAATTTTTTGGAACTTCAAATACAAATTTACCAGTTCGCAATCCTAATATAGATCGTCTTAATTTCCATTATTTTATATCCTGGGATCTTGATGATGAATTTAATACTAATAGTGAAAAGACCAACCTTCTTTGCGATAACCTCTCAACTAAATCCGGACTCAACGGATTAGCAAGAAAATATTTTGTAATACAAATAATTTCAAATAATATATTACCTACACAAAGAGCACTCCGGTCTGACATACTTCTGATCTAATACTCCGCTTAAATTATTGTCTTTAATTGTAATCCATTCGATTAGAATAATTTATTTATAAAAATTTAACCGGAGTTATAAAATGAAAATTCAAAGATCTTTTAAAATAATTTATATACTACTTGCATCTGCTTTATTATTTGGATTTACTCTTGATGTGAGTAATTCCAATAAAGTTTTAAATAAGGAAAACTCTCAGTTCTCATTTTCTCAATCGGGGAAAAAATGGGTAGCACCTGCAATGGCAGATAAGCTTAATAATCCGCTTAGCGGAAATAAAGAAGCTACAGAGAAAGGAAAAAGTTTGTTTGAAATAAATTGCCAGACCTGTCACGGGGAAAAAGGGGAGGGAAACGGACCTGGATCAGCCGGTCTTAATCCAAAACCAGCGAATTTAACTTCCAAAGAAGTTCAAAAACAATCTGATGGTGCTATTTTCTGGAAGATAACAACAGGTTTTCCGCCAACTGCAATGATTTCCTGGCGTTCTAATCTTTCTAATAAACAGCGCTGGGAATTAGTCGATTATATCCGTGAACTGGGAAAAAAATAATAATATTATTCAAAATTAAATTTAAGGAGAACAAAAATGTTATTTGGCAAATTAAAACTAATTCCCATATGGGTGATTACCCTTATGGTTGTGATTATAATGACTGACACAAGCTGGGCAATCCCCAGTTTTGCCCGACAAACTAATTTACCTTGCAGCTCGTGTCACACTATTTTCCCCGAGCTTACGCCATTTGGACGTTTATTTAAATTGAACGGTTATACAATGGTTGGAATAGCAACAGTGCAGGTTAGAGATACCAGCGATGATGTTGAATTAAATTTATTAAGTATTTCTCCGCTTTCTGCAATGATCCAAGCATCATACACTTATAAAACAAATGCAGAATCCGGGACACAAAATGATATAGTATCACTGCCACAGCAGATGAGTTTGTTCTTAGGAGGGCAGATTGCTCCCAAAATTGGGGCCTTTGTGCAGATTACCTATGATGATCAAGGTGCAACATTCGGAATGGATAATATGGATCTAAGATACGCTAATCAGACTGAGTTTGATAACAAAAGCTTAATATATGGTGTTACCTTAAATAATAATCCTACCGTTCAGGATGTTTGGAACAGTACACCGGCGTGGGGATTTCCCTATACGTCTTCGGCAGTAACATTATCACCAATGACTGCAACATTAATCGAAGATGGTCTCGGACAAAATGTAGCGGGTCTGGGTGCATATGCATTCTGGAATAATCTAATTTATGCTGAGGCGAGTTTGTACAGGTCAGCACAACAAGGCGGAGCTCATCCACCTGATAATTCTTCAACCGGAATAGTCAAGGCATTAGCACCATATTGGAGATTAGCTTTGCAAAAGCAGTTTAATGACCAGTATGTTGAACTGGGAACTTTTGGTATGTCGACACAGATGTATACGGCGGGTGTTAGTGGTTTAACTGATAGATATACTGACGTAGGTTTCGATCTTAATTATGAAAGACCATTTGGGGATAATGATCTTACGGTTCACACAACCTATATAAATGAAAAAAGAAGTCTTGACGGAACCTTTGATGCTTCAGGTTCTGCCAGCAATAGTTTAAGTCTTAATTCATTTAAGGTAGTCGGAAATTATTATTTGCACCAGCAAATTGGATTTTCTTTCGGATATTTTGATATATCAGGCGACGGCGATCCAATATTATATGCACCTGGAGCAGTTGATGGTAGTGCTATGGGTTCTCCAAATAGCAATGGATTTATTGCTCAGTTTGAATATCTGCCATGGTATAATACAAAATTTGGAATCCAGTATGTAGGTTATTCAAAATTCAATGGAGCAGGTACAAACTATGATGGTGCTGGTAGAAATGCTTCGGATAATAATTCAATCTATGTTTATAGCTGGATTGCATTCTGATTAAAATAGAGATGTTCCATTACTCAAACCGCCTGAATTATCAGGCGGTTTTTATTTTTTCTCGAGATCTAACAAGAATTTTTTTCTCCAGATTCCACCACCATAGCCGGTTAAATTGCCATTTTTGCCGATAACCCGGTGACATGGAATAATTATGGAAATCCTGTTGTCACCATTTGCTTTAGCAACAGCTCTAACAGCCTTTGAATTTCCAATTACTCTAGCCTGGTGTTCATAAGGGACAGTTTTTCCATAAGGAATTTTTACTAGTGCTTTCCAGGCTTTCATTTGAAATTCTGTGCCATCAATTGAGAGTGGTATGTCAAACTTTTTCCTTTTCCCTTCAAAGTATTCATCAATTTGTTGTCTAAGATCTTTAAAATATTTACTATGGCCCGGAATTAATTCGGCTTTAAATATTTTTCGGATTCTTTTTAATTGAGTTTCGATCATTTTTCTGTCAACAAATTCCAGCAAACAAATACCTTTTTCTGTTGCACCGGCAAGCATCGGCCCCAGAGGAGTAAGAATCCGCGTAACCTGAACAATATTTTTATTTTTACTTGAATTTGGTGTAAAACCAGTTGTTTTCTTAAAGATTGAATTGAATCCACTTAATGAGTCATAATCCGCTGAATAAGCTGCTTCAATCACTTTGTCTCCTTCTTTTATTCTTCCAAATGCATTACTAATTCGCAGTGTTCTCAGGTATGAATGAAAAGTCATTCCTAGATTTTCTTTAAACCATCTTCTTAGCTTGTGTGGACTGATCCCTTTTTGCAGCAGGTTGTAGTCTTTTAACCTGATTGAGGGATTGTTTTCAATTTCCATCATTAAAGTCTTCATCCATTCCGGAAATTTTCCTTTAACTTCAAGCGGGCGACAGAGCTTGCAGGGCCTATATCCATATAACATTGCGCTTTTTGCCGAATCAAAAAATTCAACATTCTCCAGTTTTGGTTTTTTAGCAGAACAAGAGGGACGGCAAAATATACCGGTTGATTTAACACCTACGAAAAAAATTCCTTCAAAGGAAGAATCCTTGGAAAGAAGAGCATTATACATTGTCTGCCTGTCCGGTAAAAAAATTGTATCCATCTTAGTTATATAATAATAAGTTATAAAATTTTATTATAAAGGTAGATACTGTTAAATAAAATCTCTACCGTTTTTTTGACAAGTAATTTTATTGATAGATATGGTATAAGCCTATAAAAAACATAATTTATTTTTTATGATCAAGGCTCCAGATTCCGGAGCCATAAGCAGCAATAAAAAGAAACACGAAGCAATAAAAAACAGCTTTTTCGCCTCCATTGTCAATTGGCCAGAAACTTCGAAATGCGTGCGCCTTAAAATAAGCTGCAGCCATCTCGCCGCTGCTAATAAAAGCTATCCATTTAATTTTCCATCCCAAAATTATCATCAATCCTCCTATGGTTTCAATTATCGCTGCAAAAGTTAACCAAATATTGCTCATGGGAAGAGTACCATTTGATATTGCAATCACTTTTTGAATTCCATGGCTTATAAATAAAATTCCGATGACTATTCTCATCAGCGCATATACCTGATCTATATTTTTTGAAAGGAATGAGAGTTTATTCATAAGCGACTCCTTTAATGTTAATTATTTTGCATGATTAAATTAAGATGCAATTAAACTAATGGCAACTTCGATATATTGAATAAAGCTGTGATAAACGATAATAAATTAATTTTTCCTGGGAAGTTATAAAAAACCAGCTCCTTTTCCCTTCTATTTTCAAAAGAAGGGAAAATTGAGAGGCAAGGTCGGGTATATGAGAAGTAGAAGTGAGTCAGCTATCTTTTTTCAATAATGCTATTGCCACACCGTTAGTCCAGCCAAAACCATCCTGCAAGGGATATTCCCCCCCTCCTGCAGATAATGAAATATCTTCAACATTATATTTCTCAAACATCTTTTTGTTCCTGTAAAAAACACTTTTATTCAATTCCAGCCAGCGATGGCTTATTTCGCTAGCCAGCTTGTAAAAACCGTAATTTCTGAGCCCTTTAATGGTGATATATTGTAAAGGAGCCCAACCGTTAGGTGCATCCCACTGTTGTCCGGTATGGTTTAATGTTGTAATAACTCCGCCTGGTTTAAGAAATTCATTTTCAATGATATTAGCAACAGATGCAGCCTTTTCAAAATCGGCTATTTCAAAAAAGAGAGGATAACACGCAGCCAATGAATATGTATTTGTGGTTTTTTTGATTTTCAGGTTGTAGTCAAAATAGAAATCCCTGTCTTTGTTCCAAAAAATTCGGTTAATAAGATCTCTTCTTTGTATAGATTTTATTAGATATTTATCGCTCTGTGATTTCATATTTTTCAGCGAATACATTTCAGATAGTTTTTTTTCATAAAAATAAAGCAGGCAGTTCAGATCGACAGGAATAATCTCAGAAGCAATACACTTTGATAAGGAAGTTTCATCTTCGAACCATCTGCTAGAAAAATCCCAGCCGGATTCGGCAGCTGCTCTTATGTTATTATATAATGCTGGCCGATCTTTTTTTCTCAATTTACCAGCTGCTGTAACATCCTCAGTAAATGATTCTTCACGAGGTATGTACTCAATATCGAAATACCTATTTAACACTTTATTATCTTCAACACTGACAATTTTCGCTGATGCTTCACCAATTTTTAGCTTTTTGTATTCTCCTTTCATCCAGTAATTATATTCTGTTTCAATAGTATGGAGATACTTTAATTGCCAGTTTTTATCCCTTTTATATTCGGATACAGAATCAACCATGGCTGCAAAAAAAGGCGGCTGTGATCTAGATAAATAATATACTCTGTTTCCATTAGGAATATGCCCAAAATTTTCAATCTGGTAGACAAAATTATTCAGCATATTTTCAACAATCTTTATCATACCACAAGTTAGGAGTCCTTGCATAGTGAAAAAAGAATCCCAATAATAAATTTCTCTAAATCTACCGCCGGGAATAATGTAAGAATTAGGTAACGGTATCAGGGTAGAATAATTAGTCATCTTTTTACCAGGGGGCCGTTCTAGATATTTCCATAATAATTCAATATGCTCCTCAATACCTCTTTCAGGAGGAAGATTAAGAATTATTTTTTCCTCTTCAGGAAGAGTAAAATTCTCCTCTATAAATTCGTTAAGATTAAAATCTTTTCTTTTTCTGAGATGTTGGAAGTCTTTCTTTATTTCAGAAGGATTTCTCTTAGGTATGGAATCAACAAATGTTTTTGAATCCGCAAAGATTTTAGATAATTGAACTGCTTCAAACAAGTCCCCAGAGACCTGAATAAAATCTTCTTTGTGTAGTTTCATTTCTAAAACTCCTCAAAGCGGAACTTGCTCCTTACCCCACGATAAATAAACAATATTATAAATAAAATTCCCATTGGAATAAGAGAGAAATAAAATGCTGTCTGTCCGCTAAAATGTCCAAAGATATAGCCGGTAATCAGTGAACCGGTTGTTCCGCCCAGTGCAGAAAAGATAACAATTAATCCACTCATAGCGCTCTGTCTATGTTTCGGAAGAACACTTAAAATAGTGGAATTTAATGCCGGGTAAATCGGACCGAGAAACATTCCGATAAATGGAAGAATAAAACCAGCTGGAGGGATTTCTGTCCAGCTATTTATAGAACCAGCTTTTATTCCACTGGTAATTGGAAGAACAAATATTACTAATAACATTGCAAGGATGATGCAGGTAGTAAGAACTTTCATCCAGGAAAATTTTTTTATAAAGTATCCGCTTGCTATTCTGCCAAATGCTATAGCACCTGCGAAAATGCTAACTATCTGAACGCTAATTGCATTCGGCATTTGTAAAATACTTTTATTAAATGTCGGCAGCCATGTTTGAATACTTTGTTCAATTAAAACATAAACAAATGCACTAAGTATAAAAATCAACACAAGCGGAAATCGTATCAGCGCGAGCATTTCCAAAAATTCATGAGTAATTGAAAACTTTTTCTCTTCTTTTTGAACTTCGCTTTCGTCCAGTTTGGTTGAAAATAGATTAATAAATGCAAAAATGCAGAGCCCTGCGAGTACCCAGTAGGTATTTAGCCAGCTCTTTGATGTGGGGTCAGAATCCCCAATAAAAAATCCAAATATCCAATAACCCGAGAGAACTCCTACCTGAAATATTCCCTCGAGTATACTCATAACGCTTGCATGTTCATCTGAATTATCGGTAATTAGTCCAACAGTTGAGTAAGCTGAAACTTTTATAAGGCCAAAGCTAAAGCCTGTGGCAGCAAAAAGAACTTTTGACATTAGGAAACTGTCAAAAAATCTCATACTCAGTGAAGCTGCAGTAACAACAATTAATGCTGTAAGCATAGATTTCTTGTAACCGAACTTTGGAATATAGGATGCCAGAAAGAAGGAGAAGACTGCTATTGAAAGATCCTTAAATGCCTCTAAAACGCTTGCCCCGCTTTCGCTAACATGATAATGCACGATCACTTGCAAGATAACAATGCCGACACTATTCAGCATTAAACCTATAACAAAATAATTGATATAAAGGGAAAGCTTGATTTTTAGTTTGGACATTTATCTTCGGATAAATAATGGAAATCTTAGTTTAATAATGTCAAAAATCAGACCATATTATTTAAATCACTTTTATAATGAATTTAATCCGTTGAAGTTTTAATAACTACCGTCAATTATTAAATTGATAATTATGTGGGTTATTAGTTTAATAAGCAAGATTATTTTAGTCCCAACTCTTTACACATTCTATGAAAATTCGGAGGGGCCAACCCCAATTTTTTTGCAGCTTCTGCGTCAGATTCTGAAGAATCCCTAACGTAATTAAAATACATTTCCCGAAATTTCCTTTCCATTTCCTTAAGTGGCAAGATTTCTCCGCTGTTCAGAAAAGAGTTGCTATCAAACTTATCGATTTTTCTTAAATTGCCGGTAATAATTGCTCCTTTCACATCTGCTTCATCAATATCGCCAGTGCTGTTTAGCAATAATCTTTGGATCACATTTTTTAATTCTCTGACATTACCAGGCCAATCATAATTGGATAATAGATTCATTGCCGCAGGTTTTATCATGCATTTTTTCCTGTTCATATCAAGGCAATAGAAATTTAAGAAATGATCAATTAGTGAAGGGATATCTACTTTTCGCATATTTAAGGGGAGAATATAAATCGGAACAACATTTAAACGATAGTAAAGATCCTCTCTAAAGTTTCCTTCTCTGACTTCTGATTCAAGGTTCTTATTGGTTGCAGCTATAACTCTAACGTTTACTTTAATGCTTTCAGTCCTACCGATTTTTTCTATTTCACCATTTTGTATTACTCTTAGCAATTTCACCTGTGCACTTGGCGGGAGCTCGGAGACTTCATCCAGAAAAATTGTTCCATTATTTGCAATCTCAAACAAACCTGCCTTTTTAGCAATTGCTCCAGTAAAAGCCCCTTTTTCATATCCGAACAGCTCGCTTTCCACAAGATCATTAGGTAGGCTTCCGCAATTTATAGGTACAAAGTTTTCCAGGTTTCTTTTGCTCTTATAATGAATATTATAAGCTACAAGTTCTTTCCCGGTACCTGAAGGTCCATTAATTAAGATATTAACATCGCTTTCAGAATATTTTTCAATCTGATGCAGCAGATGTTTTGTAGGCTCCGAATCCCCAATCATTCTTTTTTGATATAAAATTTCATCAACTTTCTGAGAGAGTTTTTTATTCGATTTGTTTGAAAGTTTTTCCAACTGTTTTTTTTCATACGCATTAAAAATGCTCATTAAGAAATCTGTAGGCTGGTATATATAATCTTCGATATCACCCGGATATTTTGTGCAATACCAGAAAGCCCCAGCCCGCATAAGATTGTTGGCAAATTCAAAATCTGTGATATTAATGGTCATTTTTGTAATTACTATTATTTGAAGGTATGAATCTATTTCTTTAATGGATTTGATAAGCTCTTCTCCTCGCAGACCTCCAGCGATTTGAAAATCCATAATTACAACATCATAATCATCTTTTTTTTTCTTCAGCAGTTCGACAGCAGAATTACCGTTGGAGACAATATTTTTAATATTAATCTTATCTTTTGAAAATTTGATTGTATTTTTTACTCTCCTGACATCAAAGTCTTCATCTTCAATAAGTAAAATATTTATTTTTGCCTGGTTTCCCATTTTTTCCTCTCTAAATTTGATTAGGAATTGTTATGGTAAAACAACAACCACCATTTGGAATGTTTTCAGCGTCGATATTCCACCCACATCTTTTTTTAGCAATCTGGTAAGCAATAAAGCATCCATAGCCCTTATTTTCACTATTGTCTTCTTTTGTTGTAATATTTTCCAGGAATATTTTTTTTATTCCATATTCATTTTTTTCCAGCAGTTCATTTTTAATACCAGCTCCGTTATCGGATATAATTATTTCTGAATAATTTTTTCCACTGTAATATTTGGAAGAAATATCTATGGTTACTTTCGATTTACCGGCATGATCAATGCTATTTTGGATGATTGGTTCAAAAAGCTCCCAAGCTACAAATTCGTTTATATTAACATGCGGCAGATCCTTGTCAAAGTTTAATTTGAATTCAAACATATCTGTTTCGCTTGAAATTCTGAGGAAGATATTTTTAACTACAAATCCTAATAATTCGTTAAGGTCTGTGTTGAACATTGAATTTCTTATCGTGTTAACAGGAGGATCAAACCACTTCATATCGTAAATCACCCTTGAAATAAAATTAGCATATTTAGTTACTCTCTGTTTAACTTCTTCAATGTTATTGCCAGATAGAATTCTTAAATCTTCCTTTATAAAGCCCATTACTTTTTCGGCTTTATGATGTGTATGATAAATTCTTTTCGTGAATTGAGATTCCTTTTCATGAATTATTTGTTCCTTCATATGTCTGTGACTTTCCTCAAACAGCAATTGCTGTGCATTATTTCTTTCCTTCACAGTGTGAGAAGAAATATAATACATGGCCAACAACCCTATTAAAATTAATACAGAAAAGATAACAGAAACCTCGTCATAACTTGAGATTATTTCTCTTGTTATTGTAGAGAAATCGGGTGTTACCTTCATATACAATACACCAAGAAACTCTCCTTGGGGTACGAATGGAACTAAAATATGAAAGGTTTGCCTACCTTCAAGTTTGGCGTAAATTCTTTCGTTAGATCTGACCCAATTTATGTTTTTTTTATAAAACTGAATTGCCTGCTTATGCTGGGGGTTTCTATTTTGCAAAGTTTTTAATTTGTTGGCTAGAAAATTATAAAGGTTTTTTCCGTCATCAATTGCAATTACTCCGTTATCTTTAGGAAAAAGGAGACAAATTTCCTGTACATTTTGCTGAAGTAGCTGCTGACTTAAAATAATATTAAATGATTGGATTATTCTTTTTTCTTCATTTTCAGTTAAAGGTTCCTTAGAAATAATATTTTCAAGAAGCAATTCCAGTGAAGTAGTTGTTAAGTTTGCGATTCTCTCAGCCGAATCCTGCTGATACCATTTTTGTGTTTCATTTAGGAAATTATGAAGAGATGATTTTTGAATTGCAGACAGTAGCAACTGAAAAAAAATTAGTGCAATAAGCAAAACTGTCACGTGCCTGAATTCAAAGCGATATTTTCTAAATTTATTTAATAGATCTTTTCCAATCATAGAAAATCATTTAATTAGTACTTTATTTGATTTTACCATTGATGTTATTTTATTTAAAGCTACATCGACCGGAATTTCTTTCTTCAGAGCCTTTTTAACGTAAAAAGAAATTATATCGGAAATACGCGTATAGTCTTCAAGAAAGGGTCTGTGAACACCTGAGTCAAGCAATTTTTTCTTGAATATCAGATCGGGATATTTTTTAAGATAAGCTGAATCGTTGTAAAAGGTATTTAAAATGGGCAGATATGCTCCATTAACATATAGCATTTCCTGAGCTTTTTTACTTGTGACAAACTTGAGGAATTCTGAAATTTCATTTTTTTTCTTCGAATATTTTGATACCATAATATTCCATCCGCCCAGAATTGTTGTCGGAGGCAAATTTCGAAAGTGGGGTAAGGCTGCTTTAACAAGTAATTTATCTTTTGAAGTTGATTTATACAGGTTCTTTTTATCTTTTTCATAACTGGGCCAACCCCATAAAAATACCCCATTGTTTTCTATAAAGTATTTATAACTTGAAGCTTCATTAAAGTTTACAACTGATTCGGGTGAAATATGATAAACATTGATAAAATCATATAAAAGTTTCAATGCTTTAAGTGCTATCGGGGTATTAAAATTGAAATTGTTATTTTTAAAATAATTCCTATCCTGTGAAAGTATTAAATCCATAAAGCTGACAACTAGTCCCTCATAGTCATCCGCAGGGAAAATGTAGAAAGGGTTAATATTTCTACTAAAATTTTTTGAAAGATTTAGGAATTCCTTCCAGGTTATGGAATTTATCAGTTTTGATTTAAGGGTATCGTAGCCGGGAAGTTTTCTCAAAAGATCACTTCTATAATACATCATGTTGACATCTATGTTGAGCGGAACAGCGAGCAATTTATTATCATAATAGCAGGTTGCAAGTGCATAGCGCAGAAAATTTTTCTTTTTAAATTCAGGCAAAAAATTAACGATTGGGGCTGACCATTTTGCAAACCTTGGAACCCAAATCTGATCTACTGCAAAAACATCTAATCTATCGCTGTTGCTCCTTAAAGTTCGCGCAAGCAATTCCTTCCGTTCGTTTGTGCTGAACTTTTTGAATGGGAGATCAATTGTAATTACTTTTATTTTGCCACTAAACTCTTTGTTAAATTCATCAATAACTTTTTGATGAGCGTAAGATATATCTGCAGCAAAATAAATTTTTATTGGTTCAGTACTCGATTCATACCGATTATGTTCGTTTATGTAAAAATAGATTGACAGAACCGCTATTGCGAACAGAACTGTCCACAATGGGAAATTGGAAATATTGAAGACTTTTTTAAATCTAAATTTCAAAATCACCGCAAAATAGTTAATAGCCCCCTTGCCAACATATATTATTAAAATAATAATTTTAATTATTATTTATATAATAATATTAAAGCTCATAATACGTAATATTTGGGCAAAATTCGAAAAAGATCGATATTCTTTCATGGTCTGATATTTGAGCCTATCAAATAATATGCTAGAAACTATCTATAACTTTACGTTAAAAACCTTTATACCTTAGTAGTAAAAATAATCCTTAGCCAAATAAATTCACTAAAAAAAGGAGATCAGTATGCTAAAATTAAATTACTTAAAATTAAGCCGATTCATTTCTGTAATCGCACTGGTTACATTAATACCGGCTTTTTCACTTTTTGCTCAGAACGGAACTGTAAAAGGTAATGTTTCTGATACAAAAGGAGTTGCGATTCCCTACGCAAACGTTGTGTTAATGGGCACAACTATGGGGGCTGCTGCAGATGTTAGCGGTAATTTTGTTATATCAAATGTTCCAGCAGGAAGTTACACATTGCGAGTAACAGTGATAGGCTATAAACAAAGCAGCGCAAATATAACAGTAACAGCCGGTGGAACAACAACACATAATTTTTCATTATCACAGGATGTTCTCAATATGGAAAGTGTTGTAATTACAGGTACACCAGGCGGCATTGGTATAAAAAAGAAAGACGCTACATTTGCGATCACAACAATCTCTGGCAAGACTCTTGATCTTTTATCACCGCCAAGTACTGCGGCCGCATTAAGTCTCGTCCCAGGTGTTTGGTCTGAAAGTTCAGGTGGTGTTGCCGGTGCAAATATATTCGTAAGAGGTTTACCTTCATCCGGCGATGCACCATTTGTTACTATGTCAATAAATGGCGCCCCAATTTACGGTACTGAGACTCTTTCATTCCTAGAACAAAGTAGTATATTCCGTATTGATGAGACAGTAGGGTCCACTGAAGCACTGCGCGGCGGGCCTAGCTCTGTTTACAATAATGGGGAAGCAGGATTAACCGTAAACTTTAATCTGAAACAAGGAACGGATCAAACAAAAGGAAGAGTTAAGTATACTACGTCTGATTATAATACGCAAAGATTTGATGCTGTATTGAGTGGTCCTCTTGGAAACAAGTTCTATTATATGGTTGGTGGATATGCCAGAACTTCCCCTGGCGTAAGAAGCGCTCAATTTAATGCAGAAAAGGGTGCACAATTTACTGGTGAATTAACAAAAGTTTTTGATAAAGGTGTTGTAAACGCTTTCGCTCGTTTTACAAACGATCATGGGCAATGGATATTACCTATGGCACTTGGAACCGGAAACGACCAGGGGACATTTGCACAGCTCGGCAATGCTACCCGTTACAGAGCTTTGAGAACAGGCATTAATGGTGATAGTACCCAGTTTGATTTTGCAGATGGTCGTGGATGGAAAGGAATAGTAAGTGGATTAAATTTTAACTATGAATTAGGTGCAGGTTGGGCAGTACGTAATAACCTCTCTTATACAAACGGTGATGCAAACACTTTAGGATTTGTTCCTGACGGATCTCCATTTACCGCAACCAGTTTAATGTCATCATTGAATGTAAGTGCATTGCACACTAATGATGGTCAAACTGTTTCTTCCGGCTGGTTGCAGAATTATGGATACTGGGTTGTATTAAAACATATTGAATCCATTACAAATGATGTAAGTTTAACTAATAATGAAATTGATAATCATAAAATTACTATTGGTGCTTTTCAGTCTTATTGGACATCAACTGATTTCTGGAATCTTGGCAATGATGTAACCGTGCTCAATGTTGCTAATGGAGGTATCATTACTGAAGCTCCGGTAGGAGCACCAGGATATACGATTAACGAAGCCGGCGATGCAAGAATGTCAGCTCTTTATGCAGGTGATTCCTGGCAGGTATCAGATCAGGTTAGGTTAGATTATGGTGCACGCTATGATTTCTTTAATCTTAACTATACTTTCGATGGTGGCGGGACATTCCCCGATGGAATTCCTGATCTTGCTGCAAAACTTGATGGACACGATTGGGCAGGAACTTTCGCTATTAACTATGCTTTTGATGAAAGTACGAGTATATTTGCCCGTGCTTCAAAAGGATCTCTATTTCCCAATTTTGACGATGTCAGAAGTAATGTTTATAACTTAAAAAGCGGAACTGTAAACAAAGATACGAGTGGTAATATAGTAGGTGTTGATGCTACAGTTGAGCCAAATAAATTTAATCAATTTGAAGGTGGAATTAAGTTAGATCAGGGAGTTTACAGTTTATTCATTACCGGCTTCTGGAATACAGTGCAACAATTTGACGGAGACGTATTGTCTAGCAGAGCAAATGCATTATTAGAAACAAGAACATTTGGAGCTGAAATTGACGGGGGATTGAGAGTGGAAGGTTTCCAGTTAAACGGAATAGCAACTTTTCAAAGCGGTAAAATAACAGATGCTCCCCTTGCACCAAATACAGTTGGAAACAAAATATGGCGCCAGCCGTCTTTCCAATTCCGCCTTGCACCAAGCTATGATTTTGCATTAAGTAATAATGTCTCAGCATCAATATTTGGATCACTCAAATATGTTGGTAAGCGCTGGAATGACAGAACTAATGCATATCAACTTGATGCATTTACAAAAATTGATCTTGGTGTTTCTGTAGCTACAGCCAGTGGAATTACATTTAATGTTTATGGCGATAACATTAATAACTCTCATGGATTAACTGAAGGTGATCCACGCAGCTCAACTGCACCAAACGGACGTCCTATCTTTGGTCGCTCTGTTAAATTCTCAGTTGCGGTTGATTTCTAGGTTAATTTTAATTTTGTTTATAAAAACCCGGTATGAAAATGCCGGGTTTTTTTGTTCCAAAATAGTCTATTCTTACAAATTATTGTCTGCTAAATAGGAATTTAATTTATTGATTGAATAAAAGACATTTCTATCTCTATTGGGCAGAAATAAGCCTATTGATTTTAAATTACTGATTACAGGTAGTCACTTTCCATTTGTCCTAATTAATAATTTGTTAATCTTCGTTTTATGCTGCCTATCTTTTTAATTATTATCTTAGTAATTCAAAATTTAAGGATATTATATGCAATTGATAAGTGGTGTTAATGAAATAGATAATTTTCAAAAGATAGCTAGAAATATAAAACCTCACCCTGGAGAAATCCCATCAGTGCATGGGCTTGATATTTATGGAGAAACGATATCTTTGCTCGGCGAAGTTTGCGGGGATCATATAATTTACGTTGATTTTTCAAAAAGATTTAACCTAGATGAAAGGATCAAGCATGCGGAACTTATTAACAATTTGGAAGTCAGTAATAAACTAAAAGAGTTGAAGAATAAATCCGGAATTTTGCTTGCTGATGTAAGTGGTCACAGCATTACCGACGCACTTTTAAATGCAATGCTTCACCAGGCTTTTCTTGTAGGTGCCAGTTATGAACTTTCAAGCTATGGCAACATTACAGTTGATCTTTTTGAAACTATTAATCAGAGATTTTATCAATCATCCAGCATTGATAAATTCATAACTATGATATATGGTGAAATACAAAATAACGGTGATTTCAGGTTTATATCTGCGGGACATCCACTTCCTTTGATATTCTCCAATGAATTTAATAGAATAGTAAATATTGATAATCTTAATCTCATAAATTTTCCTCCTATTGGTACCCTGCCTTCTGAATCGGATATTGATGGTAAGAATGCGAAAGATGTTTTGGGTTATAAACAAAGATATGCAGTAAATACGCTTAATGTTATGGGCTATGGCGATATTTTAATTCTTTACACGGATGGTTTTACGGAACAGCAGAGCGGCGATTTAAACTATACAGTTGACAGGCTTGAAAAGCAATTAATTGCAACAAAGCACCTTTCAGCCAAAGAAATCTTTTTAGGTGTCAAATCTGATTTTATGAACTACTGTGTTTCTCCAGATGACGATGCGACAATGATTTTGATAAAGAAGATCTAGTAATTTTTAGATTTAATTCATTTAGTTAAGGTTCTTATATAAGTAACTAAAGCCCAACGCTGATCTTTAGTCAGCGTATTTTTAAATGCGGGCATCGGTAATTTGCCTGTTGTTATTTCCCAGAAAATTGCGCCGTCAGACTGGGCTTGAACTCTAGAAGAAGTCAGATCAGCTGGCTTGGGATGAAGTGATACCGCAACAGGTCCGTTCCCATCTCCATCTATTCCGTGACAAGTATAACATTGTTTCTGAAAGATTTCTTTACCTTCCCTGGTTGCCTTAACTATATCTTTTAAAGGATTAACTAAATTATCTGCGTCAGACGGAATTGTCCAATTATTATTTGATTTTTTTCTATTGTTATTTTTCCATCCCATCATATTTCCAGACATCATCATTCCACCCATCATGCCTCGTGACATCATACCTTTACCCATCATTCCAGTATTATTATTTGATTGTGTCGTATCTAATACAGCAGGAGTAATGTTTGTACCACTGTTAAAGCTATATGAGTAAGAATGAAAGAATCCAAACGCCAAAACTACAAATAGACCGATACTTATAGTTAAAACTAACGACATTAAATTTTTTTTTTGTTTCATTCTCTATATCCTATTAGACATCATAAATCCAATTTAAGATTTACAACCCTATGAATTAACGACTTTATATGTAATAAACGTACGTACTTAAAGTGTTGAAATCATTACATCTTTTTGCGAATCTTTTATAAATTTATGCTTAATCAGCTTTCTATAGAGTGTTTTAGATAGTTCTGGAATTCATATTGAAATTTTAATTTATTCATCTAGTAAGCTTATTTTCTATCGTCTTGTTAATTCTCATATTTCTGTTAAATATTGCTTATTTCTTATTAACTTATCCTGAGTGTAATAAATAAGGAAAAACAGCATTCCCAGGCAGGCCTTTTCTTGTTCAAAACGCAGTAAAAGCAAGACATTTTCCCACTGCACGATTGTCTTGTTTTTAACTGAAGCAATAAATTACCTTAAAGTGCAGGTTCAGTTTTACTGATTTGTAATACGTAGAAATGAAAAATGCGAAAACAAATTGTTTTCGCATATCAGTGCACCCTACCGGGCTCGAACCGGTGACCTGCTGATTAAGAGTCAGATGCTCTACCAACTGAGCTAAGGGTGCGCCGCAAAATTAAGGATTTTTGACCCGCTTTCAAAACTCTTTTGCTTCGTTTTGAGCTAATTTTTAATAAATTCTTAATTTTAGTTTAGTAATTTGATAGACAATATTTTATTGGTTATTAATTATTGGAAATTAAATTTGGATAATTTTATCGGGTTTATAGCAGCTTTTTGCACGACTGTTTCTTTTATCCCTCAGGCTATTAAAGTCTATAAGACAAAAAAGACTAATGATATAAGTCTGGGCATGTTTATTCTTATGTCAACCGGAGTTGCATTATGGATTGCTTATGGCTTTTTAATTGCGTCAGCACCAGTCATAATTGCTAATGTTGTCACATTAATGTTAGCCGCTTATATACTTGTAATGAAGGTTAAACTTGAATAGATAAATTAGCCGGCAATTAATTTCTTTATAACTTCAATAGAAGAAATTCCCTCAGCTTCTGCATTGAAATTTGTTATTATTCTATGCCTAAGAACTGGAATCATTGCAGACTTAATATCATCAATATTTGGAGTAAACCTGCCTTGAGTTATTGCACGTGTTTTGGCGGCCAGTAATAAATATTGAGAAGCTCTCGGTCCGGCTCCCCAACTTATCCAGTGTTTTATGAATTCTGGAGAATTGTTATTTGTTGGTCTTGTTCTGCTAACTATTTCAACTGCGAATTTAATAACATTTTCTGCAATCGGTACTTTTCTAACCAGATCCTGAAAATTAATTATTTCTTTAGCATTTATAACCTTATTTAAAGTGGGCTTGTATTCGCTTGTTGTAGATTCGGCAATTTTCATTTCATCAGTAAATGAAGGATAATCGAGCCAAAGATTAAACATGAACCTATCAAGCTGTGCTTCTGGAAGGGGATAAGTACCCTCCTGTTCGATCGGGTTTTGGGTTGCCAGTACAAAAAACGGTTCGGATAATGTTGAAGTAACTCCGGCGGTTGTGACCCTGTGTTCCTGCATTGCCTCAAGGAGTGCAGATTGTGTTTTAGGGGGTGTTCTATTTATTTCATCAGCGAGAATAACATTCGCGAATATTGGACCAGGAATAAAACGAAAATTTCTTTTTTTACTTACTGGATCTTCTTCCACCAGTTCAGTTCCGGTGATATCACTCGGCATAAGATCCGGAGTGAATTGAATTCGGCTGAATTTAAGATCAACTACTTCAGCAAGAGTTTTAATAAGCAATGTTTTAGCCAAACCTGGAACGCCAACAAGGAGACAGTGTCCGCGAGATAACAAGGAAATCAGGAGCTGATCAATAATTTCTTCCTGTCCGATAATAACTTTTGCTATTTCAGCTTTAATATTTTTTATAGCGTCATTGAGATGTTCTACAAGCTTTACATCATTTTTAAGATTTTCATCAGCTTTCAAACTTAATTCCCTTATTAATTTTTAAAGACGAACATCCCAATATATTTTCTTTTTTAATTCTTTTATCCAATCCTGATATTCCTGCTGCTTTTTATTCTGGTCAGCAAGTTTCTGCAACTCATTGAAATCCTCTTTAAGATTTGCCGGATGTTGAGGGATTCTTTTTTCAAGGTAGATGATATGATATCCGTAATTACCGCCTCCGAGATCGATTCTTTTTGGAAAACTTATATCACCTTGTTTCATTGTAGCAATAGCATCAGATATGGTTTTATCAAGCTGACTGATATAGAAGGTTCCTAATTCGCCGCCAAAAGCTGCTGATTCTTTATCTTCGCTGTATTTTTTTGCATAATATGCAAAAGTATTCTTCTTGTTAATAATGCTATCACGAATATCAGAAAGGAATTCAATTGCTTTTAGATCTGCCTGCTCGCTCTTTTTAATTTTAATAAGAATGTGTCTGGTGTGAATTGATTCACCTCGTTTTTCCAAAAGCTGGATGATATGGAATCCGACAGGAGTTTCAACCACATCTGATAATTGCCCTGGTTTAAGAGCAAATGCAGCAGATTCAAATTCTGGATAGAATACACCACGCTTAACGAAACCAAGATCACCGCCGTTTTTTGCGCTCGCCGGATCTTCGGAATATTTTTTAGCCATAGTTGCAAAGTCAGCTCCGGCCTTTATAGAATCGAGTATCGCCTGAGCAAATGCCTTGTATTTCTCTTTTGTTGCTTCGGAAGCCTCGGGAATCTTTAAAATATGAGCAATCTGCACTTTTTCGGGTATTATTCCCAAGCTATCCTTGTAGGTATTAAAAAAATCTTCTACTTCTCTTCTGGTGGCAACCACATCTCCAAATTTTTTCTCTTGAAGCTTTTGAATCATTACGTTTTTTCTAACGCCATCCCTGAGCTCTCTTTTAATTTTTTCAATATTCGCTCCATAAATCTGTTCCACCTGCTCTTTTGAACCGTACTGTTGAATGAAATAATTTATTTGATAATCTACTCTCTGGTTTACTTCATCGTCACTGACCTGGATAGAATCATAAACTGCCTGAGCATAAACAAGATCTTCATCGATCATATTATTAAGAATTTGTTCTTTGAGACCAGGCTGATCCGGATTGATTTTCTGTTGAGCAGCATATGTCTGCACTTGAAAATCAAGTTCACTTTGAAGTATAATTTCATTATCAACCACCGCAACAATTTTGTCCAAAACCTGCTGCGAGTATAAATTACAAGCAGCAAATAATAAGAAAACAAAAATTTTTAATTTCATACTAATCCTGATTTTTGACCTCAATGTTATTTTCTGAATAGAGCTCTTTTATATAATTTCTGATGAATTCATCTTTTTTATTAGCTATTATTCTGTTCTCAATCTCATCCCTAATATACTCCAACGGCAGAATTGAATCCTGTGGAACTTTGTTAACCAATTGTACAATGGAGAAATCATTTTGTCTATTAGAAAATATAATACTCACCTCGTTTGGATTCAGTTCTTTAACTATTCGGCTTAAGGATGCCGGCTGCAGTTCATAATCGTAGTACAATTTATTTACAGTAACATTGATAATGGAAGTATCACCCTTAAAAGCATTTATAGCGCGATTCCAGTCAGTTTCCAACAATGTAGATCGAAATTTTATAGCTTTATCTTCATTATTAAAGTTGATTACGTTAATAACGTAGCTATCATAGAAGGCCTTAAAATCGTTTTTATTGTTTTCGTAAAAGTCTTCGATCTGTTTGCTGCTAATTTTTTCCTTCTCTTTCAGGTAAACTTGATTTAACAGAAGAGTAACTGCCAATTCTTTTTTTGATTCATCCGTGAGTCTTTTATAAAGGCTGTCGTCGGTTATTCCTTCTTTTATTGCTTTCTGATAAAGAAGTTCATTGTTAATCCAATTTCTTATAATTTCATCCTTATAAAAGTTTTTATTGTCCGCAGTCTGCAGCATATTATTCAGCTCTTCCTGTGTTAGAAATTTATCATTAACACGTGCAACATACTCTTTTTTCTCAGGCTCTTTTGTGCATCCCGCTAAAATCACAGAGATAAAAAGAATAAAAATGAAATTATTATTTATTTGCCAGTAATTCTTCAAATTTTTTATAATCGATTTCAGGTTTAAATTCTTCGTTTAATTTCTTCAAGTAAGCTTGTTGTAATTGTTTAGTCCTCATTTCCTGATAATCGGAACTTACTTCTGCCTTTGCTTCTTCAAAAGTTTTTGTACGAGCAGGGTCCTTGTCATCCAGTCTTATAATAGAATAGCCGCCATTGTTTTTAATTATATCTGAGTACTGTCCATCCTTGTTCATTGACCAAGCTAATTGATAAAGATTATTATAATTTTTATTTCTAAGCATCCAGCGACCGGCTTGTTCTTTGTAACCCTGCCTCTCAGTATATTTTGCGCACAATGTATCGAAGTTCTCACCGTTATTTATCAAATCCCGGTAGTGATGAATCAAAGAATCGCTCATCGTAAAAAGTTCTGTGAACTGTGATCTATCCGGCCATTGGTATTTTTCGGTATTCTTCTTGTAGTAATTTAAAAGGGCAACTGAGTCTGCTTTTATTTTATTCCAAATCTCATCTTGTTGTAATTTGAATATAATTGTGCCTTCCTTATAGTTATCCATAATGGCATTAAATGAGGGATCATTTTTAAACTGATTCAGGGCATCTTTGATTATTAAAAATCCTCCGGCAATTCTTTTAAAAATTATTTTAAAGGCAAAACCAAGGTTTTTAATATTCACGTCAGTTATTTGGTTTGATGCCATTTGAAGAAAATCATTGAGTGTTACTTTCTTATCCGGAAGTGTATATAGAGTTGAATTTTTAATTGAGTCAGGCAAACTTTCAATATTAAATCCATAATAAGATGTATCGGTAATTGAAGCTATATAATCAACCAGTGATTTGTTTGGTACTAAATTATATTTATTGATTAAGCTATCTACAAGTTTATCATATTTGTTCCAATACTGGCCCGCCTTAAAAAGCTTTACTAATTGGTCTTTATCTTCATCAAAGCTAGGGTAATCTTCTTTTCCTGTAAGTTTTATAATATGGTAGCCAAACCGTGATTTAACAATTCCGGAAATATCCCCAACCTTCTTAAGATTAAATGCTGCTTCATCGAATGGCATTACTGTTTGTCTTCTTGATATAAATCCGATATCGCCATTCTTTTCAACCGAACCTTTATCCATTGAATATTCTTGTACAAGTTTATCAAAATCGGCACCATCTTTTAGTTTTTGATATACTGTATCAATAATTGCTTTTGCTCTTGCTGTATCAGGTTTACCGTTGAAGGTATATCTTACAAGTATATGGCTAACTCTAATTTTAGGCACGGCTTTATTTTTTTCTGTTACCTTTATAATATGATATCCATATCTTGACTTAAGAACTTTAGGATAAATATGTCCCGGGGGTGTTTCAGTAACTGCATTTTCAATATTAGGTGGAACCTGGCCGGCAGAGAAATAATATAGATCACCGCCTTTGTTTTTGGAAAAGTTATCCGATGAATATTTTGCAGCCATTTCAGAAAAATCCGCACCATTTTTTAAACTGTCGAGTACCGCATTTGCCAGTTTCAGCTCATCTACGGTATCATTACTTGTAGGTCTAAACAGAATATGGCTTACCCGGTATTCCCATTTCCTTTTTTCATAAAGAGCTTTTATGTTGGGCTCAATTAAATACTTATTTATGTAAAGCTTATATGCAATTTGGTCACGATATGTATTTAATTCTTTAATAACAAGCGGGTCTTTTTCTAAACCTTTTTCTTTCCCATCCTCTAGTTTCATTCTGTAATCGACATAAAGACTAAGGAAATTCTTCAGCTGAGATAAGCTATCTTTTTGAACATTTCCGGATCCGGAACCGCTTTTTGCATAGGCATTTTTAAATTCACTAAATGTGATTTTTTGATTGTCGAATTTTGCAATTACCTCGCTGTCATTTTTAGATTGAGATAATGAATAACCGATAAATACGAAACCGATTAAAACTGAAATTGCTGTTAATCTGAATATCATTCTATTTATCTCCTTAATAAACTTTCCGGTTTTTATAAAAGGTAATTCTAGTTATACAATGATGTAATTACAAGGCAAAATATTGTAATATCCTTCCTTTTTGCAGGTTGCACACATATACGATTTTTATTTCGCTCTTGTTCCGTTGCTAACGGAGTTATCAACAGAGAGCAGATTAAGTTTTCCTGATTCGTTTTCAACAGCCAGTACCATTCCCTGCGATTCAAGGCCCATTAATTTTGCAGTTTTTAAATTTGCAACAACGACTATCTTTTTATTCAGTAATTCCTCCGGTGCATAATGCTTTGCAATTCCAGCAATTATTTGTCTTTCTTCATTTTCAAGTTTTACCCTTAATTTCATCAATTTTTCGCTTTTCTCCACCCTTTCAGCTTGAATTATTTCCGCTACTTTTAATTGAACCTTAAAGAAGTCATCTATAGTTATGCTCTCATCTTTTTCTGTTTCCGTTATCTTATTTTCATTTCCTAATTTTGACATTTGTTGTTCAATCATTTCATCCTCAACTTTTGGAAAAACTATTTCCGTCTTATTCAATTGATGATTCTCAGGTAAATTCTCTCTTCCTGCGTTCTCCCAAAGTGTTGGCTTTGCATTTATCATCTTAAATATTTTTTCAGAAGAGAAGGGAATTATCGGACTGAAGATCTCTCCCAGAGTAAAAATAGCCTGAAGGCATATATTGAGTGTCGTTCCACATTTTTCTTTATCAGCCTTAACAGTATTCCAGGGCTCTGAGTCATTAAAATATTTATTGCAATTACGGGCAATACTCATCGCCTCGAAAACACCATCTTTAATTTTATACTTGTCAAATAATGAAGCAATTTTTTGTGGTGCTTCTTCAAGCATTGTTTGCATCCCGGTATCTATTCTATCCAGTTTCCCCTTTGGAGGAACTTTGCCATCAAAATGCTTGTGAACAAATGTCAGAGAACGGTTGATAAAGTTTCCTAAAATATCCGCCAGTTCACTGTTATTCCTTGATTGAAATTCTTTCCAATAAAAGTCTGTATCCCTCGTTTCGGGTAAATTAGCTGAAAGAGTATATCGTAAAGGATCAGCAGGGAATATTTTCAAAAAATCTATTACATCTATTCCCCAGTTTCTGCTTTTGGAAAATTTCTTTCCCTCAAAATTTAAGAACTCGTTTGCCGGGACATTTTGAGGTAAAATATATTGTTCTTTATTTCCTTCATTCCAAGCCATCAACATTGCAGGGAAAACTATGCAATGAAACACAACATTATCCTTGCCTATGAATGCAATGTACTTTGTGCTTTTATCCTGCCAGTAATCCTTCCAGAGGTTTTTTTTACCAAGTTTTTGGGAGAGTTCTTTAGTTGCAGAAATATAACCAAGTACTGCATCAAACCATACATAAATGACTTTTCCTTCCGCGTTTTCCAGCGGGACTTTTACTCCCCAGTCAAGGTCACGAGTTACAGCACGATCTTTTAAACCGTCTTTAAACCATCCGCGACAATATTGTAATACATTATCTTTCCAGCCATACTTTTCATTCATTTCATTGATATATTTTTCCAATGCCTGCTGATAATTACCAAGTGGAAAATACCAGTGAGAAGTTTCTTTCAGAACCGGTGTATCCCCAGTTATTTTGCTTTTGGGATTTTTTAATTCACTCGGATCATAAAGCGCACCGCAATTTTCGCATTCATCGCTCCTTGCATCTTCATATCCACAATTTGGGCATACCCCCTCAACATATCTGTCAGGCAAAAACATTTTTGCTTTTTCATCATAAAACTGCATTGATTTTTTTTCTTTTAGGATCCCGCGATTGTAGAAGTCTAAAAAGAATTCTTTGGCGGTTTCATGATGAAGAGGCAGGCTGGTGCGAGAATAAATATCAAAGCTCATGCCGAACTTTTCGAATGTCTCTTTATTACTCTTATGATACCTGTCAATAATCTGTTTTGGTTTTACTCCTTCTTTGTCAGCAGAGATTGTTATCGGCACGCCATGTTCATCGGAGCCGCAAATATAAAGAATGTCACTTCCTTTTAGTCTTTGGTATCTTACATAAATATCAGCAGGAAGATAGGCACCACTCAGGTGTCCTAAATGAATTGGTCCGTTTACATAAGGGAGGGCTGATGTTACAAGTATTTTATCGTTGCTCAAAATTAGTCCGTGATTTGGAAAAAGTAAGTTCAAATATAATCAGTTTTTACAGCAAATTGAAGGGAATCATCCGTATAAAATCGTAAAAAGATTTGTTTTTTATCGAATTTGAAGGCTTTTGCATTTAGATGATTATGCGCCGGTTCTTTTAATAAAATCAACAATTACAAGATCTTTTGATTTCAACATTTCCTCAGGAGTACCATAAAAATGTATCTTTCCTTCGTGCATCATTGCAACTTTGGCGGCCACATTTTTGACGCTGTACATATCGTGTGTGACTACGACAGTAGTCACTTTTATTTTTTCGCTTAGCTCTTTTATTAAACTGTCGATTGAGTCAGACATAATCGGGTCGAGCCCGGTTGTGGGCTCATCATAAAGGATGTATTCAGGATTTGTAACAAGTGCACGGGCAAGGGCGACTCTCTTTTTCATCCCTCCGGACAATTCAGCGGGTTTTATATCAAGTGTGTTTTTTAATCCAACAAGGTCCAATTTTTCTGTTACAATTTTTAATATTTCATTTTTTGAAAACCCGTTTTTTGATTCAACAAGGGGCAGAGAAACGTTTTCTTCCACTGTCATTGAATCAAAGAGAGCGGAACCCTGAAAAAGAAAACCAAATTTTTTCCTTATTTCATAAAGTTCCTGCTTACCAAGCTCGTTTATAATTTTATCTTTTAATTTAACATAGCCTTCATCTGGGATTAATAAACCTACTATATGTTTAAGAAGAACGCTTTTCCCGCAGCCACTTCTTCCTATAATTACCAGAGTTTCGCCTGGATGAATATCCAGGTTTACCCCCTGTAAAACTTTATTAGTTCCAAATCTTTTATGCAGATTTTTGATTTCTATCATTTTCAATAAAATGTTGAAGAATGATTATAAAATATTTAACAATTGTTTTAAACAGTTTTGAAATTCTCACTTGTCAATATTCAATTTTCAGCGCTAAGGAGCAATAATTAATAATGACTTATTTAAGTTTTAATTAAAACTATAAGTTTTCTCTACCCAATATATTACTTTATTATTTTTAATTTTGACGGGCTCCCATTTTGATTTATAAGCGGCCATAATAACACTTTGCAAAGCCTGATCAGAACCGGTCGTATTGCCGATGATTTTGTATTCCATAACGCGTCCATCTGTTCCTATTTTGAGGGACAGCTCGATGTAGCCCTTTGTATTTTTTTCAACATTTTTTGGAAGTACTTCAAGTATTTGTCTTGGAACAAAAGGTAATTGAGGCATATCGAGAATCGAACCTTCGCCGGAAATGTTTGAACTTCCTTTTTCATTTCCTGATTCACCAGACTTTGTTGTGGATACTATATCCTGATCTGGCAAAATGTTGGGTTCTTCAATAACATCAGGTATAATTATTTTTGGCACAGTGGGTCTGGGATTTTTAATATTTTGCTGAGCTGTGCTTGGTGCAAGATCATTAATTGTAAACAAAAGCGATTGATATTCCCTTGGTAACTGCTCAGGGGGAGAAATGTGCGGGAAAAACAAAAAAAGCAAAATACAAATAGTTAAACTTGTGATTAAACCTAATTTAAATATAATCCTGTATTCATTTTTTAATTTTTTGAAACGCTGTATCATAATTTAAAAGAAATTATCTCCAGAAAAGATTAACATCCTTTTCGATTTCTTTTCCAGTAATATTATCTTTTATTTTTACTGTTAAAAGGTAATTGCCCGGATCATAATCAGCCATATCGAGCTGTAAATATATCTGGCTGTCTTTGTCCTTTGTCTGATACTTGCTTGTCAAGCCAACCTGTTGTTCTTCTCCCTGAACACCTATAAACTTCAGGACTGATCCTACTAATTTACCAATTGAGATTCCCTCCTCACCTTTTTTCTTCAATATAATAGTCTGTTCAAAATTGGTCAAACCTTTCTCATCTTTAGCCAGGTTATACACTTCGTAGTATATATACAAATCCTGGTCTTTGCTAAATATTCCCGTTGGATTTGGAAGAATTGAATAATCTTTTCTGTTGATCCTTCCGGCAACTGTTGTATTTCTTTCAACCTTTGAAGCCAATACAACGTCGCTCATTTGGAGAGATGTTAAATTATAATTTCTAATTCTGAATTTGCCGTGATGTGCAGATACACCTTTATCTGAATTTCTGATTATCTCAAATGAAAGGCTACCCGTATCCGGAGGGGAAGTAAGTTCTTCGGTATTGATGTAATAAAAGCCGGAATCGGGGAGTTCAATTTTGTTAGCTTCGCTTAGCTGATTAGTAGCTGTTTTATTTTGTGCAATTTTATTGAACAAGTTGTCGAAAAAGAAAATGCCTATGGTATGTTTGTAATTATAATCAGCATTGTTTTCCTGCTCATCCGGTTTGATGCAATAGTCAATATACAAATCGGTTAATTTATTATTTTCAAAATCTCTGAACTGAGCATAATTAAATGGTATTTCAAATGCAGGTCCGTCGAATTCAGGATGATATTCCTCGGGTTGGGTAACTTCTAAATCTTTCACATACTTTTGAGTATCGTCCCAATATTGCGATTGACCCGGTACTGCGTAAATATATTCTCCGTTTCTAAATAAATCAGTAAACCCAAAAGTCTTATCCGGATATATCCACAATTCTGTTTTTGCCCCTTTCCCGGGCCTGATTCTTTCTATTTTTGGAGGAATGCCATATCTTAATGCTACGGTTCCCCGATCAGTTTTCCAGCCAATTATTCCAAGTTTAGGAACGATGAATCTTAAATTTGCATAAGCTACTCTTGAATAGTGTTCCAAGAGTCTTTCATTATAATCAGTTAAATTTAAAGGATCACGCATCTTCCAGAATATATCGATTATGGTTTTTAATGAATTTGGGTCAATTTCGCTTAATTTATCCTTTAAATATGGTTCAAGCAAGACTTTAACTGAATTATAAGTAAAATCTTCTCTTTCCACAGACCCCATTAACAAAATTGCTTTTTGGTATTCTGTATATGCACTATCAGGCAGAGAAGATCTGTAGTACAGTAGGCCCAGCATCAGGTGGGCATCTTTATTAGCCGGAAGAAGCTG
>CAYPNM010000001.1:93968-140139 GCA_964412105.1 uncultured Ignavibacteriaceae bacterium
TGTAGTACAGTAGGCCCAGCATCAGGTGGGCATCTTTATTAGCCGGAAGAAGCTGAGTTAATTTTCGCAAATAACGAATACCTTCTTCCGGTTTATTGTTGTATTCATAAATTGAACCTAATTTCAAATAAGGCTCGGGATTGTAAGGATCATTTTTCATTTCTATCTTATAACAAGATTCAGCTAAATCATATGCATCACTGGCAAAATTTCCAAAAGCTACAACTGCTAATGGTTTCCTTTCATTTTCGTAAATTTGCTGCGTTTGAATTCTGCCTTTCGTTATTAAAGTTTGCAAAGAAGTTCTCAAATCCGTATTGGGATTTACATCAACCTGTATTGAATTATGATATTCAAGGAATCTTTCTTCCATAATATTCCCAAGGTGCCTGGCAGCAATGATATTTGTGCTGTCAAGTTTAAGGACTTTTTTGTATTCTCTGATTGCATCTTCAATTGTATCAAATTCCAGCCTGCTATAATGAAAAAGGTCTTCTGCAAGCAGAGCATAGAACAAATGATATTCAGGATTGTCGGGATCAAGTTCTATTGCCTTCTTGATACGCTGGCGTGAAACATTCCACCAATAATGAGATGTATCAGCTCTGAAGACCCTTGCAAGTCCATACTCAGCCGGTGCATTTTCCTGTTCATCGATGGATTTCTTAAATAAATCCTCAGCGGAATCGTAGTCCTTTCTGGTTAATGCATCTACTCCTTGCTTATAATAATGGTTAGCCAGGGTATCATCAGTTTGTCCCTGTAGTAAAGTAATTGGAAGGAGGGATATAATAAATAGTAAACAAATATTTTTGCTTTTCATTTCTCTTCCTTAGGATTGTAATATTTGGGAAGCATATTAGCGATGCCGCTATATGTCCAATTTCCAGATACTATAAGTGCAAGAGGGGCAACAGGAAAACCGAACCTGTCAACTAGAACACCCGGAAAATTCAACTTTACCCAGGATACTTCTGTTTTATAGCTGACATCAGAATTGTATTCGATCCTTAAATATCCATTAAAGTTTAGCTCAAAATAGTTTTCATTAATTTTTTTAGTAATTGGGCTATCCAACTCGTAAAATGATTTATATCTAGATGGTTGTTTTATACCTCGGTAAATCTTAAAACCTTCCTTCCGGTATGTATTATGAATCAAAGATCTTATAAAATCAGTCGTAGACCCATAATAAGTATTCTCTCTGTTTTTGATCCATTCGTTTTTTAAATTACCGACAGTATCTCTTAGCTCGTTAAAATAAGTTTCCACGATATATTGGATAGCCTGTTTTTCTTCATCCCATTTGAAACTAACCAAGTCGCATCTTATTTTATATCCTAAAGCACTATTAACTATGATAATAGATGATGATGCATTAGCAGCAAGATCACCTGACTCATTCCTAGTTAAATTAATTACTTCGGGATTTAGTATTTTGCACTCGTCAGTATTAGGTCCCCTGCCTAAAAAATATTCTTTAAACTTTTCTAAATTCTTAAGCCAGTCTTTAGGGACTTTGCCGGTAACTATAACCGGATTTATTTCATAATTCTTTTCTTCGAGCATAAAATTTACCAGCGCAGCTTCTTTCTCTTTTAAAGTTACGTTAGCCGTTTTTAGTTTATATCCTACCATTGATGCAACAACAGTAAGGTTGCCAAAAGGTAGAAATTTGATTTTGAAATAGCCGTCTTTATTAGTTGTTGATCCCCATTCTGTATTAGAAATGTATACATTTACATCCTCCAGCGGCTTTCCTGATGATTGTGAAACTATCCTTCCCTCAACCAAACAGTTGTAGTTTTGTGCGACTGATATTAGGGGAAAGGAGGACAGAACTAAAAAAACGAAAAGAAAAATCTTCAGGTTCATATAACTCCCCAAAATACAAAAGATTACAGCATTTTAAACATCAAAAATTGTACCCATCAAAAACAATAATTATCAGCAAATTTGGCCAATTAATTTATTTCTAACTGTCTTCTTAAGTAGAATAAAGTATAATATAATGGACAAATATTTGATAAAATACAGGCTATTATTTCCAAGTGAGAGTTACTTCTCTTTTTATTTCTTTACCTGATTTTTTGTCTCTAATAGAAAGCATTAACAAATAATCACCGGATTCATATTTATTCATATCAAGCTGAAAATATACCTGTGGATTTTTATCATGGAACTGGTACTGTGATGTTAGTGTAACCTGCTGTTCATCTTTCCCAAGGCTGAAAATATTAAGAAAAGAATTCAATGCTTTACTTATGCTTGAGCGTTCATCTTTTTTCCGGATAGTAAGTTGTTGTTCGACATTGCAAATACTGTTTGAGTCAGAGGTTAAATTATAAATTTCATAATAGACAAAAATTTTGTTTTTATCGGAAAAGGTAGAAAGCGGATTAGGTAACAAGCTGATATTTCCCCTTCCTAGACTATAATGATTTGCATTTGAATCCTCAACTTCATTTGCCAAAACGATATCGCTCATATCAAGATTAGTATTGCTAAAATGTCTGATGAGCAGCTTAAAATGGTTTGAAGAAACTCCCTTATCTCTATTTCTTTTAATTTCAAAAGCAAAATTGGCTGAATCTGCCGGAGCTTTCATTGATAAACTGTTCACTACAATACTGGTTGTATCGTCGATTTCAATTTTATTTGTAAGCGGAAGTGAGGGGATAGAATCTCTTTTTTCTAAAATTAACTGAAACATTTTACTGAATAGAAATAAACCCACGATGTGACGGTCCACAAATTTGTTTCTTTTTGAAAGTGAATCGGCATATCTTAAGCCATAGTTTACAAAGAGATCGGTTTTGTTTTCATAGGGATCTTTAAATTGAACTATTTCATAAGGGGCATTGAATTTTGGGCCTTCAAATTTAGGATTATAGGTTTCATTTCTAACCCTTTTTACATATTTAAAATATGCAAAAGAATCGCCGCTAAATTGTGGTACAAGCGTCCCACCGGAAGGTTGTGAAAACTCAAAGTTCCCATTGAAAAATTCGTCCGAGAAACCAAATACCATATCAGTATAATACCACACGTCAGTTTTTGTATTTATTGTCATGTGGTTTTGGCCTACACCTATTTGCGGTCGAAAGCGGATTCTATTTATTGGTTTACCATATCTGAGCACAACCCGGCCTCTGTCGGTTTTCCATCCCGGTTCATCACTTTTTCCCCACGTAAAATGAAGGTCGGCATAGGCTACTCGTGAATAATGTTCCAGCAGTCTTTCATTATAGGTGCTCAGGTATAAAGGATTCTTTACTTTCCAATATAAGTTGATTAAAGCTTCAAGCTCAGGATCAGTGAGATTATTAAAATCATCTCCAAATAGTGGTTTTATCAGCTCTTTAACAGAATAAAAAGTGAAGTCTCTTCTTTCCTTTTCGTTCATAAGAATCAGTGCGTTCTTATAAGCATCATAAGCGCTATCCATATTTGATGTCTCATAATACATCAAACCTAAATATAGATATGCATTTTTGTTGTTGGGATTTATCTTTGTAAGCCTGACAAGATATGGAATAGCTTTTACCGGTTCATCAGCTGATTCATAGAGCGCACTCAAATGTAATATTGCCTGTGAGTTCGTTGAATCAATCGATAATAATTTTTTGAAATAATGTTCAGAGTCTTTAAAATATCCCATTGCGTAATCATCCAGACTCAGCATAGGGCTGTCCTCGTTGTCACGCGTAACGGATTTGTTATAGTCATCAAAGATATCTTCTTTTATTCTACCCATCTGAAAGAGTGCTGTGGTATTTGTGCTGTCAATGCTCAAGATATCCTCATATTGCTTGAACGCTAGTCCGCTGCTGAAATATTCCATCAAGGCTGCCATTAACAATCGATAATCAATATTTTTAGGATCTTTAAAGATAGCGGTTTGCAACAACTCTCTTGCTTCAGCACGATCACGGATTGTTTTCTTGCTTATCAGAATTTTAGAAAGTTCAAACAAAGCGGGTGCAGTTTTGTCCTTATCAATTGATCTATCGAAGAAGTATTCAGCTTTTGCTGTATCATTTTTGCCCAGAGCATAGTTACCCAAATTGTAATAATCAAACGCGGTCGTATCTGCAACGGCAGGAACAATATTACTGCAATACACAACTGGCGATAAGTATAATAAAAGCAGAAATACCTTCATCGATCGAAATTACAGTTAAGCAAAAATGTAAATTACAATTAGGCGATTCCTGAATCAACGTAATATGAATTCGGGTAGTGTGCATAATTCAATGTGACGAATATAAGCAATGATCATTCTGTGCTTTCCTATTTTGAGTGCAGAAAGGTATGTAGTGAGGAATTATGAAATCAGGATAAATCAGGAATATTAGGCAGAAAATGATTGCAGTTATGAATTTCTTCGTCAATCAAAACAGGAATTTTTAATTTTGCCTCCATATCCAGCAGGAATGATCTTAAGTGCAGTTTGTTATTGATTGGGTGTGTAATTAAATCTTAGCTGAAATGTCTGCCAAATTGGCAGACTAATCAGGTAAATCCCAGAGGCTATTTAAAGGCCATTTAAAGGCCAGTTGTACCCTAGTTGGAGTGGGGGGAGAGTATGACAAAATGGCAGACTTTTTAAGAAGATTCAGGGCCTTGATCAGAACTTATTTCCAGAGTCAATAATAGCCAGATTTTTGGCAATTCAAATATAGATTTCACTTAAATATAAATCTGCGAAAAAGTTCAGTCGGTATGCAATTTATAAATTGTTTATTAGTGTTGAAATAAGATCCCATATCAGGCAGGAAGTCAAAGGTATTTTGAAATTTTTCATTCTCCAGGAATGAATTTTTGCACCAACAAGCTGTCCGGCAAAAAATCCTCCAACCAAAGCCGGATAAGTTATAAACTGAAAACCCAGTCCGGATAAGAGCCTCAAGCCAATAACAAATGGAACCGGAAGGTGAACAGCCAGGAACCATTGCAGGGAGAACTTTTTAACATTAATTCTCCAGTAACCGAAAGGGATATTAAAAACAAAAACTATTAATGCGATGTAAAAAAGTTTCAATTTTTTATTCTTTAGTTAAACTCTTTATATATTTTCAAAATATATCCGGACTTTTTTTCAAGAATCTTAAGAGCCAGATCAATCGTATCCAGATGCGTCCGGAAAGAAAGCAAAGCAAGCCTGAATGTAAATTTTCTATTTATGATTGTTGATGTCAGAAACACTCTTCCATCTCTATGAATTTCTTTCAACAGCAATTCATTAAATTTATTTGGATTGCCCTTAGCCGGAACGTATCTGAAAGTTACAACAGATAGTTCAGGTTCAGGTCCGGTTTCAAAACCTTTTACAGCCCCTATTTTTTCATAAAAATATTTTGCAAGCAGAAGTTTTTCTTCCAGAGCTGCACGGAAAGGTTTTAAACCATGAATTTTCAATGGCAGCCATAATCTCATTCCACGGAAATGTTTAGTAAGTTCAGCAGAAAGATCAGCAGGGGAGAGTTCATCGTTGGCAGATAAAGCATCCTGCATATAGTTTGCCTGGTAATAATGTGAGTCTGCAAGAAGCTTTACGTTTTTTACCAGCACGACTCCGAGACCGTATGGAAGGAATAAGCCTTTATGTGGATCAATTACAAGTGAATCAGAAAGGTTCATACCTTTTAATTTCTTCTTTCCGGTTTCTGATAAAATGAAAAATCCGCCGTAGGCAGCATCAATATGATACCAAAGATTATTTTTCGAAGCAATTTTTCCTATTTCAATCAGAGGATCAATAGCGCCGATGTCGGTAGTTCCTGCAGTGCCAATTACAAGCCAAGGTAGTAATCCTTTCTTTTTATCTGATTTAACAGCTTTTTCTATTTCTCCAGGTATCATTCTGAATTTTTCGTCGAGAGGAATATATCTTTTTACACAGTCACCAAGTCCGGCAATTCGAAGCGCTTTAACTATACAATGGTGAGTATGTTTTGAAAGATAAACCACTGCCTTATGGTAATTTTTTGACTTTAGTTTTTTTGCGTCCCTTGCAGTTGTGATAGCGATTAAATTTGCAACACTTCCACCTGAAGCAAGGTTTCCTCCTGCCGATTCAGGATATTTTACCAGGTCGCACATCCATCTTAACAGCATATTTTCCATTCTTACTGCCCCTGGATTTGCGAAAAATATTCCGGCAAACCTGTTTGTTACATCTACCATATAGTCGGCAAGAGAAGAAATATAAATACCTCCGCCGGGTATATAGCCTAAATGACCGCCCGAAGCAGGATTTAGATTTGGAGTATCTACATTCTTTTCGACCAGCTTTAGAGCCTTTTCTATTTCTATAGGTTTTTCTGAGATTGGTGATTTATAAATTCCCAAGCCTTTTTGCTTTGATACAATGAAAGCTTTTCTGTCGTAAATCTCATTCAAAAAGTTCTCGGTATAAGCGATTACTTTTTTCCTGATCTTATTTCTTTCCTGTGCCGATGGTTCAAGTTTTCGTGTTTCCTTTTCAAGTTGTTTTATTATATCTGTCATATACCGAATAAATATTTTTGCAACATTTTTAAACTTAATGAAAAATTAGTTTGATTTTCTTATTTCCCGAATAAAGTAAATAACCCCTGCGCATTGACAGGGGTAAAGAGTTTAGTAACAATATTATTAAATGTTATTATTGTTTAATATCCAGCCATTTATCGTAAATTCTTTTTTGCTTTTCAGTAGGATTATTTATTTCAACCAGAGAATATCTGTATCTATGAATATTTTTTAAAAGTACTTGTAATTCCTTCAAAATTCCATCCCTTGAAACAGTAACCTTAATTGTGTCTCCAACATTAAATTGTGAATAAACTTTGTCAAAATTATTGTTATTTACTCTATAATTGTCTAAGGCAATAATTTCATCATTTACATTTATTTCACCATCGTACGCAGATGTTCCTTTAATAACAGTTTGAACGATCATATCCTTGTTTGTTCTCATACCGAAGTAATTTCCATTTTTTCCATTATCAACTAACTTGAGTCCGGCGTAATTAAAGTATTTATTGTAATCAATCTCATCCGTGGAATAAACATATTTTTGGAAGAAATCATCAAGATTTTCCCCGGCAATTTTTTCAACTGTTCTCTGATATTCTTCCTTTGTAAATCCGCGTTTTAATTTTTTATAATATTCTTTGTACAGATATCTTAATACATCGTCGTAATTTTTCTTCCCATTTGTTGCGTTCATGATTTCAAGATCGAGCAACATACCTAATATTGCCCCTTTGCTATAGTATGAAATTGTTGTGTTGCCGCTGTTTTCGTTTGGCTCATAAGCTTTTATCCATGCATCAAAGCTGGCCTCAGATGCAGATTGAACCTTATTGCCAGGTTGATTCTCGACATAACTAATGCCTCTTGAGATGTTGCTCAAAAAATCATCTGGCGTGATTATGTCCGTTCTACGCAGAATAACATTTGAATAATAGCTTGTCACGCCCTCCATTTCCCAGAGAAGAGTAGTATAATTTTCAGATTCATAATTAAAAGGCCCGAGAGCAATTGGACGGATTCTTTTAACATTCCATAAATGAAAATGTTCATGAGCAACCAGGCTAAGAAATCTCGGCATATTGCTGTAAATCCACCTGTTAACTTCAAGAGTCGTTGAATTTAAATGCTCAAGTCCTCCAGATCCATTTGCAAGATTGTGCACAATGAATAAATAGTGTTTATTCGGGTTTTCGCCTACAACATTTGTTTCAGCTTCAATAACTTTTGTCATATATTTTTTTAAGGTATCGGCATTGTAATTTCCTTTCCCATACATTGCGACGCTATAGTCTACACCGGCTGCCTTGAATCTTATAATATCCTGATTACCAATCTCAATAGGTGAATCCACCAGAATGTCATAATTTGGAGAGCTGAAAGTAAATCTTGCTGTATCAACCGGTTCCAAACCAGTACTAACTTCTTTCCATTCTTTATAAGGGATAATCTTGAGGGTTGATGGAAGATCCTTCATTTTATTTATGTGCATAAATATACTCGTCCCATTCAGGTATCCGTGTGATTCATTAAGAAAGCTTGTTCGAACAGAAACTTTAAAAGCATAAACTTTATACCATAATTTTATTTCATTTGCGTTATTACTATAAACACGCCAGGTGTATTTATTAATTTTTTCAAATTTCAGGCTATTTCCGGCTCCATCTGAGGCTTTGAAGAAATCAACGTTTTTAGGAAAATCTCTTACCAAGTAGGAACCAGGCGCCCAGACAGGCATTAAAAAATCGATGTGGTCTTTTTTAAGACCAATGACTTTAGTTTCAACTTCAAAGTAATGGGTGTAGGGCTTGCTCATTGATAGGGTATATTCGAGTTTTATTTGAGCAAATGATTGTGAAGGTGCTGTAATAAGAATCAAAAAAAATGCAGAAAAGCACAAGTAAAAAGTAATTTTGGACTTCATCTTAGCTTTATAATTTATTAGGTGGAATATTATTAAAATTTTTTTTGTAGCAATAAATACGAAATGAAGTTAAAAGTATTAGTTTTTAAATTCAAACTAATTTGAATGAAAGTGAGTATATTAATAAAAAAAGACCGCCCGAAAATTCGGGCGGTCTAAAAATGATCCCTTAACATTTTTCATTTACAGCATAACATCTTCATAAATCAGCTCATCATCCTCATCAAATCATGGATCATTTTTATTTTACTAATAGAAGAGTAAGCCACCACTAGCTTCTAATACATCTTATACAAACATAATGCCGAACAGGTTCCAATAATTTTCTCTTTTATTAGCTTCAATAGATTAGACAAATATAAAAGCATAATGGTTGCATCGAATAATATTCATTTTATGCGAAATTATTTCAGTGTATTATTTTAGTTAAAGGCGGTTTTGTGAGATGTTAAACGGCATATGGTGAATAAAAAAATTTAATTTATCACTCTAATTACTAGGCAATAGATAGAATATTTTTTTTGAAATTTTTTATTGAAATCAGCATCATAAATAGGCCAATTCCTATTAAAACTGCGACTCTGATCAGCACATCGCTGATAGGCAAATGTCTCCAGAAAATATCATAAAAGCCCTGAATTCCCCAGTAATTAACTGAAAAGACGGCTATTTTTTGCATAATTGCGGGCATAATAAAGATGGGCACCATACTTCCCCCTATTGCTGACATTATTAAAATGACAAGTGTCGAAAAACTTTCAACCTGCTTCCGGGTCTTTGCTATGGAGGCTATAAAAATTCCAAAACTTCCGCAAGCAAATGCGGTTGATAAAATCATTACTATAAGCGAAGGAACATCAATAAAAATGTTCAATCCGAACGCTATCCACGCAAACAGGAACATCACAGTTAATTGAGCTATTGATACGATTGTTGTTGCAATCATTTTGCCGAACAATATTGAAGACGGCTTAATAGGGGAGTAAAGTAATTTTTTTAATGTACCTTCCTCTTTTTCTGTTAACATTCCGCTGCCCATTCCCGTTACGGAAAAAAGAAGCATCATTATTGCAACTCCGGCAACTGCCTGAACCAGCCCCAAATTATTTTCTGATTTCGAAAACATTGGTGTTGTTTTCATTCCCATGAGATTTTTATCTGTTTTATTACCGCTTCCTTCAATTTTTGTAATCTGTTCGCCAACCTGTTCATGAATGTCATCAAGTTGTTTCTTACTTAATCCCGGATTCTGCTCATCAATCATTTTATAAATTCTGCTTTTTATGCCCTTTGTTCCAACAATCCCAAATAAGTGAGAAAACAAAACCTGTTGCAAAAGTCCTGCCTCAATCTGTCTTGATTGATCATAAAATAATTCCATTGGATAATTTTTACCGCTATCAACGGAATCTTTAAATCCTTTATAAATTGCCAGCACAGCAACTCTGCTTCCTTTTTTGACTTCTTCTTTTGCAGCTTCAAGCGGCAGCAATTTTATATCGAGTGATTTCAAGGTATCAAGTTTTGAAATTAATTCGCGGGAAACATTTGTACTATCCTGATCAGAAATAAAAATGCTGATGGGGTTGGTATCATTTGATTTTCCAGCCCCTCCGAATGCAAAAGCAAAAAGGGCAATAAGTGCAATCGGAACCAGCAAAGTCAAAATTACCGCTCTCTTATCGTGGCTTATTAATTTAAGATCTTTAATTACCAATTTTAACATTTTTAATCCCGTAGTTTTCTTCCAGTTAAATTCAGGAAGATTGTTTCAAGGTTTACTTTGTTAATTTCGATTTGATTTATTTCAAAACCGCCCTGATTTATCCGCAATAATATCTGTGGTAATTCTTTCCCGCTGTTTTTGCATTTCAGGGTAATTGATTTTTCTGATATATTCAGGACATTATTAAGCATTCCTTTTATTTCATTGCTCTTATGTATAATCACTTCTTCAAAATGAATAATTATTGTTTCTTCTGCATTAGTTGTTTCCCTTAATTTATCCAAAGAGCCTTCTGCAATAATTTCACCATGATCAATTATTCCGATTCTATCACAAAGTCTTTCTGCCTCTTCCATATAATGAGTGGTATATACTATAGTTATTCCGTTTTTATGCAATTCTTCAAGGACTTCAAAAATTAAATTTCTGCTTTGAGGGTCGATACCAACTGTAGGTTCGTCCATAAATAAAATTTTAGGTGAATGCAGCAATGCAGATGCAATATTGATTCTTCTTTTCATTCCTCCTGAATAAGTTTTTATCCTATCATTTTTTCTTTCGGTTAGTCCCATCAATTCAAGAGTTTCATCTATTCTCAACTTTAATATTGCTGAAGGTAATTTGTAAAGTCCTCCCCAGAACAATAAATTTTCATAAGCGGAAAGATCATTATAAAGGGCAATTTCCTGCGGAACGACACCAATCATTTTTTTGCAATTCAATGGATCCTTTTGTAAATCAAATCCATTAATTGTTACAGAGCCGGAATCAGGTTGTAAAACGGTGCTTATAATATTAATTGTTGTCGTTTTACCTGCACCATTAGGGCCAAGCAAGCCGTAAAATTCATTCTCGTTGATTGAAAAACTTATGCCTTTAAGAGCCTGAACATCGCCATAGTTTTTTGATAAGTTAGAAGCGTTAAGTATAGAATTCATTTTGAGGGATATGGAACATTAAAATATTTATTTATCGATTGAATATAAAATAACAAAATAACCATACTGGCAACAAATTATTTTTTATGCGGTTAAAATGAATGATAAAATAATGATTTTAATTGATTAATAATTAAAACCTTTTAGCAATCACAATAGCAGCTTTCATTTTATCTGTGGAACCATTGTTTTGGTTTATCGCTTCAATCAAAGCAATGTAAATTCCGACTCGCAAAGGCTGTCTATTATCATCAAGCCCATCGAATATTATTGAACCTTCATTCCCGCTTGCAAGGTTATTTTCGAGTATTCTGACTAATCTTCCCCTGCTATCGAAGATTGTTATTCTTACCTGAGCTATTTTTTGTGTTAATTTATAGTGGATAATTGTAAAATCTTCATGCCCATCATTGTCCGGAGAAAATGGATTTGGCGAGACCGAAACTTTAGATTTAGTGTTCGTAGATATAGTATAAATACTATTTTCTCTGCCAGGTGTTGCCCCATCGGGATTTGCGGAAGTACTCCAATTGTTCGGATCGTTCCCTGATAAATACGGATTTATTTTTTCAAGAGATTTGCCTTTCGTTATTATAAAATTTGGATTATGCCAGTTTTCCAAATAGTGAACCGAATCAATTGTATTTCCCAGGGCATCCTTTAAAATAACAAAATCATCTTTTGTTGAAAGATTCAATGAAGAAGAATTTGCAATACTCACATTAATTAAATCATTGATATTATAATCTTTAATTATTGATGAATCTGCGGCAAGGAGAAAATAAGAGTTATTTTCAAGGTTTTTGTTTACTTCAGAAACGGGAACATTTCTTCCAGAATTGTCATTTATTGTCCAGCCACCAAGCTCGACAATATCATTGGAAATATTATAGAGTTCAATAAACTCACTTCCATAGGGATTTGGGTTTGTCATAATTTCGTTAATAATAATTGAATGCGGTTTATAAGGGATCAATCCAGTAGCAGAATTTTCCTTTCCAGGAGTTCCATTAAGGCTAGTTGAATTACGCCAGTTTGCTGTACTATTGTCATTAGTTAAAAGGATCTTTTCGTCTGAATATCCGTTAGTATTATCTGCTGTATAAGTACAGGTATCTACTGTATCACCTGAATTATTGAATAGAACCAGTGTTCTGTCAGATGAATTGGACATACCTGTGGAGCCAAAAGAGTTATCGGAGATTTTTAGAATTAATACATCGGGAGGAACGATATTTTTATATATTCCACCACTTAAATCGTAATCATTTTCAAAAATGACTCCAAAAGAGTGCGGATTTAGTAAAAGCCCACTTCCTGTGGAAATAATGTGGTCGTTACCTGCTGTGTAGTATTTAATCTGGTAACCGGTTAAGTCAATTACAACATGGCTGAGGTTGTAAATTTCAATAAATTCATTTGGACCAGATTCAGGAGCGAACATTATTTCGCTAAAGGTAATTTCTGATTGTGCGCTGATATAATACGATGCAATAATTGAAAGGCAAAAAGTTAAAAATAGTTTCTTCACTATGACTCCCCTTAATAGATTGGAATTATTTTAATTAATTTGTATTGATTGCTTATTGGCTAAGTGCTTCTTCGATGTTTTTCGGCTATCATTTCAAACAGCGGATCAGGCATAACTCGAAGTAATTTCGCTCCTAAGACTGTTTGCCAAGGAAACTGAATAGTTCTTTTTTCTTTTTCGATTCCTTTAAGGATAATCTTCGCTGCTTTTTTCACATCCATTAGAAATGGCATCTTAAATTTATTTGGATCTGTCATTGGAGTTTTTATAAATCCCGGTTTCACAGTAATTACTTTTATATTTAACGGCTTTAATTCAATCCTTTGACTTTCAAGGAATAAGGTCACAGCAGCCTTGCTCGAACAATAAAGACCGCTTAAGGGAAAACCTCTACCATCAGCCAGACTTGAAATTCCTATAAACATGCCGCCATAATTTCTAAATTTTGGTATAAGCTCTTCAAAGAAATGCATCATGCCCACAACATTAACATTAAATGTTTCTTTGGCAGCAAGGGAATCGAATTCACCTATCCTGGTTCTGATATTAACGCCTGCATTTAGAATTGCAATATCAATTTTTCCAAATGCATTAATTGCTTTTTTGATTGCGGCAATAACATCCTGACGATTACTGACGTCACATTTAATTGAAACTACATTATTGTTGTGCTGTTTTATCTCATCTTGAAGTTGAGATAAAAGGGATTCCCGACGGGCAAGAAGAGCCAGTTTACAATCGTATTTTGAAAGCTGTCGCGCCAGTTCAGCTCCAATCCCACTAGAAGCTCCCGTAATTATAATAACCTTATCTTGAAATTTCATATGTTCTCCCCTTTATAAAATTTTTGATTTATTTAGACGGCATTTTTGAATTTGAAAATCGTTTTATGAATTATAAACAAAACATTTAACAAAAAAAAAGAAAATTGGGATGAATCTTCATACTCAGAATTTGTGGAATGATAAGGTAAAATACGGGGAGCTTCAATTTAGCTACAGAGGGCTTTAAACTTTTGAATTAAGGAACAAATCGTTATCTTTTCATCAAAAATTATTCCAATGTTTTTGAATAATCTTGTAAATGTTGATAATGTGCTTGTAAGCAAGGAATTAGCGGTTTCTCATTTTGCTTGTGATTTAAGTATTTGTAAAGGTGCCTGCTGTACGCTTGAAAGCGATTTTGGAGCACCGACATTCAATGAAGAAATTGAAAAAATAAGCGAAGTTCTGCCAGTAGTAAAAAAATATCTTTCTCCGGAACATATTCTGGAAATTGAGAAAAATGGCTTTTTTGAAGAAAAAGGCGGTGAGATTTTAATTAAAAGTGTTGGTAGAAAAGCTTGTGTTTTTGTCTTTTATGAAGACGGGATAGCAAAGTGTAGCATTGAAAAGGCGTTTTTACAAAAGGAAATTGGCTTTAGGAAACCAATTTCGTGTCATCTTTTCCCGATAAGAATATCTAAATTCGGAGGAGATGTTTTAAGGTATGAAAAATTTAACGAGTGCAAGTCAGCAATTGTAAATGGAAAAGAAAAGGAAATAAAATTAATAGATTTTTGCAGCGAGCCGTTACAGAGATCTTATGGCAATAAATGGTATACAAAATTAAAGGAAATATTTATATAGTAAGATGCTAACTCTTAATCAAAGACTATCACAACAACAAAGGTTATCACCCCAACAAATTCAGTATCAAAAACTGCTTCAGCTGAATACCCTTGCTCTTGAACAAAGGATCAAGACTGAATTGGAAATTAATCCTATTCTGGAAGAAGAAATTGATACTTCTCTTGAACAGGAGAAAGAAAAAGACAGAGAGGAAGTTGAAGAAGAGAATGATTACGAAAAAGAAGAGTTTGATATAGAAGATTTTATGAATGATGATGTCGATGAAGTCGACCGGATTAATAGAAGCAAAGATGATGAAGTATATCAGCCGCTTGCGGAAGCAAAAGAAAGTTTAACAGAACATCTTACTGATCAGCTTAGGATGTTGAATGTGAATGAAGACCTTTTTCTGCTCGGGGAGGAAATAATCGGGAACCTTGATGCAGATGGCTATCTCAAAAGGGATATCAATGAAATTCTAAATGAACTTGAGATGTTCGATGAAGTAATTATTTCTATGGAAGATGCAGAGGGTCTATTAAAAAAAATTCAGGTTTTCGATCCCGTTGGAATAGCGGCTAGAAATCTGCAGGAATGTCTCCTTATTCAGGTTAGAAATTCGGTTTACGACCCATATTATAAATATCTTAGCCAGCAACTTTTGACTAATCATTTCGACGACTTTACAAAAAAGCGGTATGATTCCATAAAGCAAAAGATGGAACTGACCGACGACAGCCTGAGGGGCACAATTGAATTTATTCAGACTCTGAATCCCAAACCCGGTGAAGGAAATGTTGAGCTTGCACAGATGAATCAGATTACACCTGATTTTATCATTGAAAAGGACGAAGATAATTTTATAATTACTTTAAATGATAGGAGTGTTCCTTCTGTTACTTTAAGCAAAAATTATCTTGAAATGCTAGATTCAAATAAGCGAGGTAAAAAGTCCAAAAGGGAAAAAGAGACCTATAAATTTCTTCGTGAAAAATTTGAATCCGCAAAATGGTTCATTGCATGTATCCAGCAAAGAAGAGATACCCTGATGAAGATTATGCAGGCGATAGTGGAAAAGCAACACGAATTTTTTGATAAAGGGTCTAAATTTTTGAGACCAATGATTTATAAGGATATCGCAGATGAAATACAGATGGATATTTCTACCATAAGCAGAGTAGTAAACGGGAAATATGTGCAAAGCCCTCAAGGGATACATGAATTAAAATATTTCTTTAGTGAAGGATTAAGTACAGATTCGGGTGAGGATATTTCAAACAAGCATATAAAAGAATTACTAAAAGATATTATAGATGGCGAAGATAAAAAGGCTCCGCATAGTGATGATAAGCTGGCAGAAATGTTAAATGAAAAAGGAATTCATATTGCTCGCAGAACAGTTGCAAAATATCGTGAGCAACTCAGGCTGCCTGTTGCGAGATTGCGAAAAGAATTATGATTATTTCAGTATTCTATTAGAATAGTAACCTAACACTCTACACTTATCTGAATCCCTCTATTTATTTTGCATCTTAAATAATCGATCGCTTTGGAATTTAAAGGAGTTAATTTTATGGAGATGAAAATAGAAGCAACAACCATAATTGGAGTTGTTCATAAAGGCACTGCGGCTCTGGGAGGAGACGGACAAGTTACACTTGGCAATACAATTATGAAACATAATGCAATGAAGATAAGGAAAATTGCAAATGGGAAGGTATTATGTGGTTTTGCCGGTGCTTCTGCAGATGCATTTACTTTGATGGAAAGGTTTGAAGACAAGCTTGAACAATACAGAGGAAACATAAATCGCGCAGCAGTTGAGCTGGCAAAAGACTGGCGTACAGATAAATATTTAAGGAAGCTTGAAGCAATGCTTGCTGTCATAACAGGAGATAAAGCCTTGATAGTTTCGGGAAACGGTGATGTTATTGAACCAGATGATCAGATAGTTGCTATAGGTTCTGGCGGGATGTATGCGCTTGCTGCAGCCAAGATGCTCAAAAAATACAGTAATCTCTCGGCTAAAGAAATAGTTGAACAGTCACTTAAAACAGCTTCTGAAATATGTATCTATACTAACGATAAAATTAATATTGAAGAATTAAAGTAACTTTTAAACTCAGGAATATCATGCCAATAAACAGAACAGAGTATACACCCGGTGGGGTAGTTAAAGAATTAGATAAATATATAATTGGTCAAACAGAAGCAAAACGTGCTGTAGCAATCGCACTCAGGAACAGGTGGAGACGTCAGCAGGTGCAGGGTGTACTAAAAGATGAAATTATGCCCAACAACATTATTTTGATTGGTCCAACAGGTGTTGGAAAGACCGAGATTGCACGAAGGCTTGCAAGACTAGCGAATGCTCCTTTTGTGAAAGTTGAAGCTTCAAAATATACCGAAATTGGATACGTTGGCCGCGATGTTGAATCCATGATTCGTGACCTTGCGGATTATGCTGTCAATATGGTTAAAACTGAAAAGGCCGAAGAAGTTCAGGCCAAGGCAATGTCACTTGCAGAAGATAAAATACTGGATATACTTATTCCCCCGGTTAAAAAAACTCAGCCACAGGGTCAGGATGGTAATGAAGATGAAGTTAATAATGAGGTTTATCAAAACCAGAAAACCCGTGAGTGGATGAAACTAAAATTAAAGAATGGTGAACTTGATGATAAAATGATCGAATTTGATTCAGCCACACAGAATGCTATTGGAATGCAGGTGCTCGGCCCATTCGGACTTGATGATATGGGAATTAATTTCCAGGAGATAATGGGGAACATAATGCCCAAGAAAAAGAAAAAAAGAAAAACAACTGTTGCTGAAGCTCGTCAGATAATTGCTCAGGAAGAATCACAAAAATTAATTGATATGGAAGCCGTTCAACGTGAAGCAATTGAAAGAGTCGAAAACAGCGGCATTGTAGTAATTGATGAAATAGATAAGGTTGCCGGAGGTGGAAAGGGGCAGGGGCCTGACGTTTCCCGAGAGGGAGTGCAAAGAGACCTTCTTCCGATTGTAGAAGGCACAAATGTAAATACAAAGTACGGTGTAGTAAAAACCGACCACGTACTTTTTATTGCATCCGGCGCTTTTCACGTTTCAAAGCCATCTGATTTAATTCCTGAATTACAGGGAAGATTTCCAATCCGTGTTGAACTAAAAAGTTTGACCGAATCTGATTTTGTTCAAATTCTTACTACGCCTCAGAATGCATTACTTAAGCAATACATTGCTTTGCTAGAAACAGAAGGTGTTAGTGTTGAGTTTACTAAAGATGGAATAAAAGAAATTGCAAGAATTGCAACAGAAGTAAATTCACAGGTTGAAAACATTGGTGCAAGGAGGCTTCATACAATATTAACTTCGCTGCTTGATGAAATATTATTTGATGCTCCTGATTCAATTCCATCAAAAAAGGTAAAGATAAATGCTGTTGTTGTAAAAGATAAGTTGGATAAGATTGTTAAGGACAGAGATTTGAGTAAATATATATTGTAGGGGATTACCACCCCCCGACCCCCTCCTTAAAAAGGAGGGGGCAGAAGTAAATTCTTTTTTTGATTTTAAAATGGGGAAATTTTGGATCTGGTCTTTTATAAAAAATATTTAGAAGAAAAGATAAGAGAATTAAGGAATAATCTTACCTACGCTGAAAAATTTCTATGGTATGAATTAAGAAAAAGTCAGCTTCCGGGGAAAAATTTAGAAGGCGGTTTAGTATTATAATTATCCCTTTTTCAAAGGGACAATGATCGCAATCCCTTCTACGACACCTATCTCTTTTCAAAATAAGTTGTTATAAAAATATTTCACCGAATATAAATCCTTTCATTAAGCAAATTTGCCATTTATAATAAAATCAGATTTATTCGCGTTTATAGTACTTAAATACGACGTAACCTATTGAGGGATTTTTCCGTCTTAAAATGTGTGTAATGTACTGCGTACATAATATTGTACGTGCTGTACATTTTAAACAACATCTGGACAAACAAAGTTCAGATATATAGTAAATCAGCAATGGCATATGGTTTGCTTTAGTATAAAAGTGAGTTATTAGTTTGGGAAGCAGACATCAGAGGAGAAATAAATATGAAAAAATTAATTACAACAACCTTAATTTGTCTTCTTTTTATGGGAGCAACTTTTGCGCAAGAAGAGGATTCTACCGGTGCTAATAGCAGACACCACAATTGGTATCACTGGAAGAATGATTTTAATTTTTTGCATGAAGGATTTCACGGGCGTCCGACCTTAAGTTTTCTCTATGGATTTTCAAATATGAGTATGAAGGATGCGCAGAGGAACTATGCTGATCCTGATTTATTGGAATTGAAAATTGGTTATACAAGCAAAAGATCAATCTGGGATGATGATGACATTTTTAATTACAGTAACAAGTATTTGCAGATAAGTTATTTTTCAACTGAACTAGCAAATACATCAAATAACCCAGATGTTCAGTCAAAAATGTGGAGAATAGGATTTGGAAAAGCCTCGGGCTATGGTTATGGTTTTGGAGATTTTAGTTTAGTTCCTTATCATGCTTCAGGATTTGCATGGTCAAGGGTAGAAATGCTACCTGACAAAATTCAGACCTTTGCTGCTCTTCCACCCAGCGGCCTGGAAGATTTTGATCAAACGATAAGATTCGGAACATCAGCTGAAGGCGGGTTGATGTTTACTTTTGCAGATCATTATACTATTGAGGCTGCCTATGAAAGGTCAATTATTTTCAGAAGACACCTGTTTGGTAAATGGGTAATGAGCGCAATTATTGAAGATATTACACAATCATTGATGGATGGATTTATTAATGGAGTTTTGGACCATTCTCCAAAAGCAGCTCCCGTTGTAAACTTTCTATTAAAGAATGCGCTCTCTTACGGAATTTATGAGTTAAGGCAGTCAAAAATGAACTGGCCATTCAACACAGAGCCACCTCTTTCTTACGATCAGTTCAAATTTGGTGTGACGATTGTATTTTAGTTTTGCCCTGAAGAGACGATCCGTAGAATCGTCCCATCTATATAAATTTAATTTTTAGATTTACAATCTCAGCATCACTTGCTAACTTGACGGGTGGTCCCCAGCTTCCTATTCCGGAAGATACATAAAATTGAGTATTACCTTTTTTGAGATAACCCCAACTTACTTCGTAAATTAAATTTGTAATGAAATTTAAAGGAAACATCTGCCCATTATGTGTATGTCCGGAAAGCTGAAGATCAATTTTATTTTCAGTGGCTTCATTTAATTTAACAGGAGTGTGATCCAATAATATTACAGGTAAATTCTCCGGCATTCCTGAAAGGATTTCATTTAGTTCTTTTCTCTTTTGTTTTGTAAAACTGCTCTTACTGACATCTTCCCTTCCAACCACATAAAATGAATTTTCAATATTTATATATTCATCCCGCAAAACAATGACTCCGAACTCTTTGGCAAAATTAACTGACCCCTCAACTCCATTAATAAACTCATGGTTACCAGTAGAAGAATAGATCCCATATTTGGATTTCAGATTTTTAAATCCAGGGCCGATGTAATTTCTTTTCAATATTTCTGCTTTATCATCAACAATATCTCCAGGAAGTAAAATAATGTCAGGGTTTAAAGCATTCACTTTTTTTACAATTTTGTTAAGAAAAGTTTCATTGTTAACAGGGGAAAGATGAAGATCAGAAAACATCACAATATTTAGTCCTGTAAGAGGGCTATTCTTCTTTGGAAGAGAGATCTCTAAGGTCTTTACTTTAAAATTGGTCCTGTTTATGAAGCCTGCCGTGGAAATTAATATAACAAGGAATGTAACTCCTGTTCCGATATATAATTTTATTAAATCGTTTGGTGCACTTAACCACACCGGTAAAAACGGTAAGAAATGATCCAACAATCGCATAAGGTCTATTAGAAATAAGATCAGTACAAAATACAGAAGAAAAGCAAACCAGAAGGAGCCCATCCATAGAAGCGGATCATGTATAAATGCAGGCAGTTTTTCAGCAAGTAATTTGACAAAAATATAGGAGAAGGAAAGGAAGAGGAAAATAATTACAAAAAATGGTTTTAGAAAAGGTAAATAGCTTAAAGCCTGCCATCCTCTGATAAAGACATAAGAATTAATTAGGGTATAAAGAGTAAAGAAAATTATAAAAAATATATTCATCGTCAGTTATATTCATCCCAGCTTTTTACAGAAAGATTATCCTCGTTGTATCTATCCATTGTTTTTACAAATCTTTTTGCAACCTGAAGATTTGTGATCAGGTTAATATTCATATCAATAGCTTTTCGCCTAACAATATAATCGTTATCGAGCTCATATTTTTCTTCACTTTTTGGAATATTTATAACGAGATCTATTTTACCATTATTAAGATAAGTTAAAATATTTGGTTCTCTTTTTTCAAGCGGCCAGTTCAAGATTTGAGCTTTCATTCCATATTTTTTCAGAAAATCGGCTGTTCCCCTGGTAGCATAAAATTTAAGGCCCATACTATACAGCTTTCTTGTTTCATCGAGAAATTCCGCCTTATCTTTTGGTGTTCCGGTTGAAAGCATAACGCCCTTTTGGGGAATTTTATAACCGGTCGAGATAAAACTTTTAAGAAACGCTTCATTAAATTCATCTCCAAGGCATGCAACTTCTCCAGTTGATGCCATTTCAACCCCCAGCACAGGATCTGATCCCTTCAATCTAGTAAACGAAAATTGAGGAGCTTTAACCCCAACGTAATCAACATCAAAAGATGATTTATCAATCTTTGGAATCTTTTGACCAAGCATAAATTTCGTTGCTATATCAATAAAATTTATTTTCAAAACTTTCGAAACGAAAGGAAAACTTCTTGAGGCCCTTAGATTGCATTCGATAACTTTTACTACATTATCCTTTGCTATAAATTGAATATTAAACGGACCAGTAATTTTTAAAGCCTGCGCAATATCCTTTGTGATCATCTTAACTCTGCGCATGGTCTCAAGGTAAGTCCTCTGCGGAGGAAGAACAATTGTGGCATCACCTGAATGAACCCCTGCGTTTTCAACGTGTTCGGAAATTGCATAACAAAAAAGGCTTCCATTGTCGGCAACTGCATCAACTTCAATCTCCCTTGCATCCGTTATGAATTTGCTAATTACAACCGGATAATCTTTGCTGATGGCTGCGGCTTTCTGCAATAATTGTTTTAATTCAGAATCGTTCAAAACGATGCTCATGGCAGCACCACTTAAGACATAACTCGGTCTGATCAAAACCGGATATCCGACTTTATGAGCAAATTCTTTCGCTTTAGCAAAACTTGTTAATTCTTTCCATTCCGGCTGATCAATTTTTATTTTGTCCAGTATCTGAGAAAATTTATGTCTGTTTTCTGCATTATCAATTTGATCCGGCGATGTACCTAATATTTTTATACCCGCACCGTGTAATTTTATTGCAAGGTTATTGGGAGTCTGTCCTCCCATTGAAATTATGACGCCTTCAGGCCTCTCTTTATCATAAATGTCTAGAACTCTCTCGAAAGTGATCTGCTCAAAATATAATTTATCACAAATATCATAATCAGTGCTGACTGTCTCGGGATTGCAGTTTATCATGATTGTTTTGTAATTCATTTTGTTGAGAGACATAACGGCATTCACACAGCACCAGTCAAATTCAACAGATGAACCAATTCTATAAGCACCACTGCCAAGTACGACAATTTGTTTTTCTTCTCCAGTTGAAATGTCATTTTCCTTTCCATGGTAGGTGAGATACAGATAATTTGTTTGAGCCGGATATTCAGCCGCAAGGGTATCAATTTGTTTTACAACAGGGATCACTTTTAATGATTTTCTAATATGCCTTACTTCGAACTCATTTGAATCGGTTAGTTTTGCAATTTGCAAATCAGAGAAACCTCTTTCTTTTGCTTCGCGCATCAGTTCGTAGTTTATTTTATTTAGTTTCAATCCCTGCAGCTTTTTCTCCGTATTGATTATGTTTTTCATTTTATGAATAAACCACGGAGTTATCTTGGAAAGCTCGTGAATCCTTTTTACAGAATATCCTTTTTTTAGAGCCTGGGCAACCGCGAATATTCTTTTATCAGTAGGATTGGCAATTTCCTGATCCAGATTCTTAAATTTTAAGTCGTTGCCAATAAAGCCTTTGTAACCAAGATCCAGCATTCTAATTGCTTTTTGCAAGACCTCTTCAAAGCTTCTGCCAAGAGACATTACTTCTCCAACAGATTTCATTTCGGATCCAAGCTGTGTGCTAACCTGTCTAAATTTTTGTAAATCCCATCTTGGAAATTTTAGGGCAACATAATCAAGAGCGGGCTCAAAACAAGCTGATGTCTGCTGTGTGATAATATTTGAAACTTCATTCAAAGCATATCCCAGCGCGAGTTTGGTTGCAATAAAGGCCAGCGGATAACCTGTAGCTTTTGATGCAAGAGCGGAACTTCTACTTAATCTGGCATTGACTTCTATTATTCTATAATCGCCTGTCGCAGGATCAAGAGCATATTGAATGTTGCACTCGCCTACAACTCCAAGATGCCGGATTAACCTTATTCCATGCGAGCGAAGCATAAAATTTTCTTTAGCAGAAAGAGTTTGAACGGGCGCAATAACGATACTATCCCCAGTATGAATGCCCATCGGATCGATGTTTTCCATCGAGCAAATAGTAATGCAGTTATTAAACTTGTCTCTAACTATTTCATATTCAACTTCCTTCCAGCCATAGAGAGATTCCTCAATCAAAATCTGGCTTGTAAAGGAAAAAGCTCTTCGTGCTTTTTCTAAAAGCTCACTTTTATTTTCGACGATTCCGGAGCCAAGACCTCCCAGGGCATATGCAATTCTAACCATGACCGGGTAACCGATCTTTTCAGCTGCATCAAGTGCTTCCTGAACATTCTTTGCAGTTTTACTTACTGCAACTTTTAATCCACATTCTTTAACTTTGTTTGCGAAAAGAAGTCTATCTTCTGTGGCCTGAATGGCTTCAACCGGCGTCCCTAAAACTTTTATATTATGTTTTTTCAGAATTCCTTTTTCATAAAGTTCAACACCGACGTTTAAAGCTGTTTGGCCACCAAATTGAAGTAAAATACTATCCGGTTCCTCCTTCTGAATTACTTTTTCAACAAAATCAGTTTTGATAGGGACAAAATAAACTTTGTCCGCAAAATTTTCGGAAGTTTGAATGGTTGCAATATTGGGATTTATCAAGACTGTAGCGATTCCATCTTCTTTTAGTGCTTTTACGGCCTGGCTGCCTGAATAATCAAATTCTCCAGCCTGTCCGATTTGAAGAGCACCAGAGCCTAATATCAAAACCTTTTTGGGTTTGCCGCGTTTTATCATAATAAGTTAATTTTAAATTAGTTTATCATCTAACAAACAGTATTAAATCAGGAATTACCTGTTTCTCAATTCCAGGTCCTTCATATAGAATGTGCAATTCCTTTCCGCCTTCCTTCTGAAAGAAAGTTACTTTTATAGAATGAATACCTTTTGAAAGAGCAGTGTAACCATTTTTTTCTGTCAGGCTGTGAAGTTCATCGTTATTAACAACTAATTTGCCGTCAATAAAAAGACAACTACCATCGTCAGAAGAAGTAAAGAACCTGTAAACGCCATCTTTTGGTATGTCAATGAATCCGTTGAATTCAAATGCAAAATATTCTTTTGCTTTTGCAGAAGAGATATCGAAATTTTTCACCTCTCCCGTTGAGGTCGGGATGAGGTTATTGAAATCAGGAAGGACATCCCAGTTGCCTTCAAAATACTTATATGAAATCCCATTTTTAAGATTGCTAATATTCAGAGAAGGTGCCGGTTCAACTTTATTAAATGATTTGGATACAGCTGCACTAACAGATTTTCCATTCCTGAAACACCTTGCAGAAATTTTCGTTGTATTATCTAGCGTAATTTTTCCAGTATATAATGTTGAATTGATACCAGGGACGCTTCCATCAGTTGTATACCTGATATTAATATTATCCCGGTCAGATTTTAATTCAACCTGCAGACTGTCTGTAAAAATATCGAAATTTGCTTCAATAGATGGGGGAATTGTTACATCAGGTTTACCTTTAATATCCATGACTACAACACTGCAAATCGGATCAGGCTGTTTTGACGGCAAATTTATTATAACCGCATCCTCATCCCTTGAAGTCTTCAGTTTCTTCTTATCAAGGTCAGCAAGTAAATAAACATTTGCCGGATCGTTTAATAAGCCAGGGACAGAAAGTCTTCCATCGTCTGGCCAGTCAAATACCTGAAGGAATAATCGTGTGCCACCTTTAATTTCTTTTTGTGTGCATCTTCCCCAAGATAAATTCTTAAATGGACTAGCTTTGGTTCCATATATTGACTCCCCATTTACCTTCATCCATCTCCCTATTTCTTTTAATCTTTCAACAGCTGTTGGAGGAAACAACCCTTCAGAAGTTGGACCGACATTAAGCAGGAAATTTCCACCTTTCGAAACTATGTCAACCAGCTTTCTAATCAAGTCTTCAGTTGTTTTCCAGTTATTATCATATTTATTATAGCCCCAATGATCATTCATTGTCATACAGGTTTCCCAGTCAATACCGGGCAGACCAGCTGCCGGTATTTCCTGTTCGGGTGTTTCAAAATCCCCGTCAGTTTCATTAGGATTAGAAGCCCCTTCCATTCCAATGTTACCGGCGCGAATACGATTATTAATTATAATATCTGGCTGAAGGCTCCTTACATAATTATAGATTTCTTTTCCGTAAGTGCTGTTCCAATCTTCCCATTGCCCGTCGAACCAAAGCACACTAATTTCTCCGTAGTTTGTAAGTAATTCACGTAATTGATTTTTCATATATTGCACATAGCGGTTAAAATCTGCACCTTCAGTTGGACGATCTTTTTCCCAGCTACGTCTGGGAAGGTAATCAGGATGATGCCAATCCATAATGGAATAATAAAAACCAATTTTTATTCCAGCTTTATGTGCTGCTTTTGTAAGTGCTTTCAAGACGTCTTTATGATATGGCGTTGACATTATATCAAAGTCAGTATATTTCGAATCGAACATACAGAAGCCATCGTGGTGTTTTGATGTAATTACTATGTACTTCATTCCTGCGTCTTTTGCCATTTTGACCCATTTCTCTGCATTAAATTTTACAGGATTAAATTCTTTTACAAATTTGACATAGACACTAAGTGGAATATGAGCCTGTTCCCTAATCCATTCAGCATAATTTGTTTTTCCATCCCATTCGCCTGCAGGAACAGAATAAATTCCCCAATGAAGGAATAGGCCGAATTTAGCATTCCGCCACCATGCCATTCTTTTATCTTTTTCATTTTTCGTTTCGTTTAGATATTGAGAATAAGCCGGCACAGTCACTAGAATCAGCAATAAAATAATTAAAACAGACTTAAAGTTTGTTTTAGTGACAAGTTTGGTTTTCATATATATTTGCCTCTTAAATTATTACTTAAGAGCTCTTATAAATAAATCAAAAATAAATTCACTGTCATCGGGACCAGGTGAAGCTTCCGGATGAAATTGTGAAGCGAAGAAGGGTTTTGAAATGTGTATAATCCCTTCATTGGTTCCATCGTTATCGTTAATAAACCATTCTCTCCAGTCCTGAGGGAGAGTTTCTGCATCAACTGCGAAACCATGATTTTGTGATGTAATGTAAGTTCGCTTTGTTCCGGTTTCATTGCATGGCTGATTATGGCCACGGTGACCATATTTTAATTTATAAGTATTTGCACCTGCTGCCAATGCCATAATCTGACTACCAAGACAAACACCAAGCATCGGAGTATTCATTTCCATTGCCCGTTTTAAATTTTTTATTGTCTTTTTACACATTTTCGGATCGCCGGGTCCATTGGAAATCAAAATTCCGTTTGCACTTATTTTAGTAAAATCATAATTATAGGGAACTCTAATAACAGAAATATTTCTTTCCAGAAAAGCTCTGATAATATTGTTTTTTGTCCCGCAATCAACAAGAATAATTTTCTTTTTCCCTTTTTTATATTCAACGGGTACTTTTACAGAAACCTCAGCTACCAAATCGAGCTTATTTATATTCTGGAAATATATTTTCCCCTTTTTATTAAGTATAATTTTCCCAAGCATAGTGCCTTTATCGCGAAGTTTCCTTGTAAGCATTCGTGTGTCTATTCCTGTAATGCCCGGAATTTTTTGTTCATGCATCCACTCAGAAAGCGATTTTTTAGCATTCCAATGAGAATATTCCTCAGAATAATTTAGTACAATTAGGCCACGGCAATGAATAGCTTCAGACTCAAAGTGCTTGTATAGGCCATCTTCTCTTTCATTTCCAGGGACTCCGTAATTTCCTATTAGCGGGTAAGTACAGACTAAAATTTGTCCACGGTAGGATGGATCAGTCATTGTTTCAGGATAGCCAACCATTCCAGTGTTAAAAACAACTTCGCCATTAGTATTTCCCGGGAAACCAAATGAGAAGCCCTCAAATTCTGAACCATCTTCCAGCACAAGTTTTGCCTTAAGAGGCTTATTATTTCCTTTTTTTCTCATACCTGGAGTAGAATTAAGTTTAGGCAAAAAAATTCCGCCAGAGGCGGAATTAATAAATAGTCACTAATTTAATTATTGAATCTAGAAATTGTTTTCTTCTGCGGGACAATTAACTACCTTTTTGGTTTTTCAAATATATAAGAATGAATATTTATATTCAATTCCTGGAGGATTAATACTTTAGTTATAATTGTATAGATTAGTAAATTATAATATGGAAAATTTAACAATGTAAGATTTAAATGTGTTTGCTTTTAATTGCCAATAGGGTACACCCGTTATATAAATTAGTGATTGCCGCAAATCGTGACGAATTTTATGATAGGCCAGCATTGCCAGCAGATTTCTGGAGTGAATACCCAAAGCTGTTAGCCGGGAAGGACTTAGAAGCAGGAGGTACCTGGCTTGGGATTACCAAAAATGGGAGATTTTCTGCAATAACTAATTTCAGAAATTTTCATAGTCCAATAAAGAAAAATGCTCCATCAAGAGGGAAATTAACAACTGATTTTCTTCTGGGAGAAGATAGTTTACAATCATATACTAAAAAACTGCAAAATAGCTCTTCAGATTATAATGGATTTAACCTAGTCTATGGATTTAAGGATGAGCTGTTTTATTATTCCAACCAGACAAAACTCGAAGTAAGATTGAAAAAGGGAATTTACGGACTCAGCAATGCATTACTGGATACACCATGGACTAAAATCAAAAGAAGCAAAAAGAGATTTTCTGAGATATTGAATGAGAACGATAAAATAATAGAAAATATTTTTGCCCTTCTTAATGATAAAGATACTGCACCTGATGAAGAATTACCAGATACTGGTCTTGACAAGGAGAGGGAAAAGGCTTTATCATCAATCTTTATTAAAACACCAAAATACGGAACCCGCTGTACTACTGTTTTATTAATTGATAAAGATGATAATGTGGGCTTTATCGAAACTACTTACCATCCTGAAGGGGATAATTTTTCAGGAGTAAAATTTGAATTTAAAATTAAAGCCTAGTTTGAATTAAAAATATATAGCATATATCCAATGAAATATAATATTACGCACGACAAAATAAATCAGTTATTTATTACAAAGGTAGAAGGAAAGGATATTTACTTAAGATATTCATTGATAGGGAACGAAACAATCGTTTTTAGTTCTACCTATGTCCCGGGTGAATTAAGGCGAAAAGGATTAGCAGCGATAGTGGTAAAGGAAGGATTTAAATATGCGGAAGAAAATAATCTAAAAGTAGTACCTTCCTGCACTTATATTCATTCATTTTTAAAAAAATACCCGGAGTATTTAAAATTTATAAAATAATAGCAAATGAGATACGACATTAGCTGTCTCCCGTAATTTTTATAAATTTCTTCAGTTTATTAATAATTGGACAAAGGGATGCTAAAGTGCATTAAAATTATAATGAGGCTTAAATGAAATCGAAAATTTTTACGATTGCAGCTTATATCCTGTTAATTAATGTTTCGGTTTATCCGCAAATAAATTATCCCCATCCTCCCAAAGATAAAGTAAAGGATAATTATTTCGGTACGGTTGTCACAGATCCATACAGATGGATGGAGGATGATACTTCAGCAGCCGTTAAAAAATGGGTTGAGGAAGAGAATAAAATCACATTCGATTATCTGGATAAAATTCCATTCAGAGATAAAATAAAAGGAAGGCTAGAGAAACTGTATAATTATCAGCGCTATTCTGCTCCATTTAAGGGAGGAGACAGGTATTTTTTCTTTAAAAATGATGGACTTCAAAATCAAAGTATCCTGTACATACAAAATGATCTTGAATCCGCTCCCCAGTTATTTCTAGACCCGAATAAATTTTCCGAAGATGGCACTGTATCCTTAACAACCTACGCTTTTTCAAAAGATGGCCGTTATTTTGCTTACGGGACCGCATCTGGAGGATCAGATTGGAATGAATTACATATAATGGATGTTCAGACAAGAAAAAATCTTAGTGATGACCTTAAGTGGATAAAATTTTCAGGAATAGCCTGGTATAAGGATGGTTTTTTCTACAGCCGTTATCCAAAACCGGCCAAGGGTAAAGAACTTACAATTTCAAATGAATATCAAAAGGTTTATTATCATAAAATCGGAACTCCTCAAAGCAATGATATATTTATTTATGGTGACGATTGTAATCCCAAAATGATTTTCAGTGCACAGACAACGGAAGACGAAAGATTTTTGGTTATATACCCTTCTCATGGAACAAGCAATAATGAAGTACTCGTTTCCGATCTCAGTAATCCGAATTCAAAAGTGATTCCAGTAATTGCCAACTTCGATAATAATTACAGCGTTGTTGATAATATCGGCGATAGACTTCTAGTATTGACTGATAAAAACGCACCACGCTACAGGTTGGTTTTAATTGATCCGCTTCAACCACAGGAAGCTAACTGGAAAGAAGTACTGCCTGAAGAGAAAAGCGTATTACAATCAGCAACCATAGCGGGAGGTAAATTAATATCTCTTTATATGAAGGATGCCAGCAGTCATGTTTATACCAGCGATCTAGATGGAAAAAACAAAGAAGAAATTAAATTACCGTCCATTGGTACTATTAGTGAATTTACCGGAAAGAAGGATGATAAAACGGCTTTCTATTCTTTTACTTCTTTTACTTTTCCTCCAACTATTTACAGGTTCAACGTCGATACAAAACAATCTACCCTTTACAGGAAACCGGATTTTGATTTTAATTTTGATAATTATATAACCGATCAGGTATTTTATAAAAGCAAAGATGGAACCAAAATTCCAATGTTTATAGTTTACAAAAAAGGGGTGGAACGTAACGGTGGAAATCCGACCCTTCTTTACAGCTATGGCGGCTTTAATATAAGTCTTAATCCGTCCTTTTCAGCGTCCAGACTAATTCTGCTTGAAAACGGAGGGATTTTTGCGATGCCAAACATCCGTGGCGGAGGAGAGTATGGTGAAGCTTGGCACAAAGCAGGAACAAAGCTTCATAAACAGAATGTTTTTGATGATTTTATTTATGCGGCCAAATATCTAATTAAGGAGAAATACACTTCTCCGAAATATCTGGCAATATCGGGTGCTTCAAATGGTGGTTTATTAATAGGAGCTGTAACAAACCAGCATCCAGAGTTATTCAGAGTTGCTTTCCCTGCTGTGGGAGTGATGGATATGCTTCGATTTCAGAAATTTACTATCGGATGGGCCTGGATAAGTGATTACGGGTCGAGTGAAGGAAGTAAACAAATGTTCCAAGCACTTTACAAATATTCTCCTTTACATAATATCAGTTCGAAAAAAAATTATCCAGCTATGCTGATCACAACTGCAGACCACGATGACCGAGTTGTTCCTGCACATTCATTTAAATACACAGCGACGCTTCAAGAAAAATATAAAGGCAAGAATCCTATCCTTATCAGGATTGAAACACGTGCCGGTCACGGTGCAGGAAAACCTATCTCAAAAGTTATTGAAGAACAGGCAGATATGTGGTCTTTTATGTTTTATAATATGGGTCTTATTCCTAAATATTAATAATACAAGTTTACATTTTTTGGTGCCCTGATATAATAGCATTTTAAAAAATAAGGCGATTCCTTACTGATTCAACTCATTTTTACATTTCTTTTTTTTAAGAATTTCGCTATTTGCATTAATTACTTTAATTTATTAATCTATTACGTGTATTAGCCTAAGTTATCAGATTTAAATAAAAAGCAGGGATATTATTATGAAAGGAACTAAGGCATATTTTATGCCCGAAAAAGAAAAAACTGTCTTTATCGACAGAAAGAAACTCATTGATTTATATGTTACGGTCCGCAATTTTACACACGAGCTGTGCAAACCGCTTGTTACGGAAGATTATGTTGTGCAAACTATGCCGGATGTCAGTCCGGCGAAATGGCATCTAGCACACGTGACATGGTTCTTTGAAACTTTTGTGTTAAAAGAAGGAAAAAAGGATTACAAAGAACTAAACCCAATGTACAATTATATTTTTAATTCTTATTATGTCCAAGTCGGGCCAAGGCACACCCGCGCTCACCGAGGATATTTAACGCGTCCTACGGTAAAAGATATTTATGATTTCAGAGAATACGTGGATAACCAGATGATAGAATTTTTAAATAGTTGTAGTGAGGATTTGCTACAAAAATTTATGCCAGTAATTGAAATTGGATTAAACCATGAACAGCAGCACCAGGAATTATTTGTGACGGATATTAAACACGTATTTTCGGTCAACCCACTTCACCCAGTATATTCAGAAAAAGAATTTCCTGTAGTAAATAAAATTCCTGAATTGAAATGGATAAGGTTTGATGAGGGACTTTACGAAATCGGTCACGAAGGGAAAAGTTTCTGCTACGATAACGAAACCCCGAAGCATAGAGAATTTTTAGAAAGGTTTGAATTAGGGTCAAGATTAATAACGAATGGAGAGTATCTGCAATTTATGGAAGACGGCGGATACAGGAATACCCTATTGTGGCTATCCGATGGCTGGGCAACAAAGGAAAGAGAACAGTGGGAAGCTCCGATGTACTGGGAAAAGAAGGACGGTGAATGGTGGAATTTTAAGCTAACAGGTTTTCAAAAAGTAAATTTAAGCGAACCGGTTTGTCATATCAGTTTTTATGAAGCAGACGCCTATACCCGCTGGGCCGGATCTAGATTGCCGACTGAAGCCGAATGGGAAGTAGCGTCTTCCAATCTTCCTCTAAAAGGAAATTTTGTTGGAGAGAGAAATTTTCATCCAATTGCATTAAGGGATGATTCGGAAGGATTGCAGCAAATGTATGGTGATGTCTGGGAATGGACTCAAAGTTCTTATTTGGCGTATCCGGGTTATAAAACTTTACCAGGCGCACTGGGAGAGTATAACGGAAAATTTATGTCCGGCCAGATGGTGCTTCGAGGCGGGAGCTGTGCAACTTCTGTTACGCACATAAGAAAAACTTACAGAAATTTTTTCTATCCCCAATCGAGATGGCAATTTATGGGACTAAGGTTGGCTAAAGATGTATAACTTATTAAAAATTAGAAAATGAAATTAACAACCGAAGAAATCACACAGAAAGATATACTAACAGAGGTTATTGAAGGATTAAATAAATTTCCCAAGCAATTGCCAAGTAAACTTTTCTATGACGAAAAAGGATCAAAGCTTTTTGACGAAATTTGCGAACTCGATGAATATTATCCCACGCGCACCGAGCTGGAAATAATGGAAGATAATATCGAAGAGCTGAGCTCCCTGCTTGGCGATGGCACTTTGCTAATTGAGCTTGGAAGTGGTAGCAGTATAAAAATCAGGTTGCTATTGAATAACATTCCCGGTCTAGCAGGATATATACCTGTTGATATTTCAGAGCAACACCTGATAAATTCTGCTGAGATTTTAAATGCAGAATATCCGCACATTGATATTTACCCATTAGCAGCAGATTACACCAAAATGTTTGAGATACCTGAAATAAGAAATCCTTACGATCACAAAGCTGTTTATTTTCCCGGTTCTACGATCGGAAATTTTACGAAAGAAGAAGCAAAAGAATTTCTGGAACGGATTGCTCAAATTGCAGGAAACAACGGTGGACTTGTAATTGGTCTCGATCTTAAAAAAGATAAGAAAATTCTTGAAGCTGCATATAACGATAAAAAATTCGTGACGGCAGAATTCAACTTGAATATTTTATCTCATATCAATAATGAATTAGATGCAAACTTCGATTTGAATAAATTCGGACACTATGCTTATTTCAATGAAGAGTTTGGTAGAATTGAAATGCATCTTATAAGCAAAACTGATCAAAGTGTGAGGATTGATAATTCAACAATCCGTTTTGAAAAGGGGGAGCACATCATAACCGAATATTCCTACAAATACACGTTGCAGGAGTTTGCAGAACTTGCTGCTGACTACTTTACTGTTAATAAAGTCTGGACAGATGAGAACAATTTATTCAGCATTCAATACCTGAGAGTAAAATAAATTTTCTTGCTAAAGGGTAAGAATGTTTTATTATATTATTAAAAAATTATTTACATAGGGAATAAAATATGAAAAGTATTTTATTCCCTTATTAATTCCTGCCTAATTATGTTTTAATAATTTGATAGTACAGTAGGAAAGCGAAGGCAAAAATGGCGGCGCAAAATATACTATCGAGAACTGTGTAAAGGATTCTCGATAGATATAATTAAAAAGACAAAAACTAATTACTAATAGTGGTTTGCAAATGGAACTCTTGCCGACAGGAATTTTCCTAAATTGAGAATGGTTTATTTCCTTTATTAGTAAATAGTCAAAGGCAATTTGGTTTTTAAGTCAATAAACCCTTATTTTAAATTTAGCACGTCTGATTTTTTCCAATTTGTAAAGCGAGGAAAAATTGTCACAAGGGACAATTATAAGTGCGAATAACCATTGGGGCATCTGGGCTATCCTTTTCCTGATTGCAGTGTTTGGTCTTTGGGCTGAAAAGACAAAGATAGGTTCGAAGCTGTCCGCAGTTGTTGTTTCTATTCTTTGTGCATTTGTTTTAGCAAACTTATCCGTTATTCCGACAGAGGCTCCTTCATATGACATAGTCTGGACATATCTTGTTCCGCTGGCAATTCCTCTTTTGCTTTTCAAGGCAGACCTTAGGAGAATTATCGCAGAAGCGGGTCCGACTCTGCTTGCATTTTTCTTCGGAACAATCGGAACACTAATAGGAACATTTGTTTCTTTTGCCCTTTTTTCTCTCGGACCTGAAGGCTGGAAGCTGGCGGGTATTTTTTGTTCAACATATATTGGCGGATCAATGAATTTTGTTGCAGTAGCACAGGCTCTTCAGCTAAAGTCGGGCGATTTGCTAACTGCCGGTGTTGCTGCCGATAATCTGGTTATGACTATTTATTTTATAGTACTTTTTACAATCCCGTCCATTGCAATTTTTAGGAAGCTTTATTTAACGAAACACGATGAAAAAGCAAGTCAGCTAGATGAAAATTTTACGGTGGAAGTTCCTGAATCGAACAAGCCAGATTTGATGGATATGGGGAAGAGTCTTGCGATCGGTTTAACAATTTGTGCTGTTGGATTTGGTATTTCCGATTTTATTAGAATCCAAGGAAGCGGCATTTTGATTATCACTGCTCTTGTCGTATCTCTGGCAACTATCTTTCCAAAGCAGATAGGAACTATAAAGGGTGCCGATCAAATTGGCACACTTCTGATGCAGGTATTTTTTGTTGTGATAGGTGCAAGTGCAAATATCAGGGTTGTACTGAGAGTCGGACCGGTTTTATTTCTGTTCGCGGGAGTAATTCTTCTAATTCATTTAGCGTTTATTTTAATTGCTGGAAAAATATTTAAACTTGATCTCGCTGAAATTCTTATTGCTTCAAATGCCAATATGGGTGGTCCCACTACGGCTGCAGCAATGGCAGTTGCAAAAAAATGGAAAGATCTCGTAATACCGGCAATACTTTGCGGAACTCTCGGTTATGCAATTGCAACTTTTATTGGAGTGGGAATTGGTAACTTATTGAAATGAGTTGTTAAAGGTTTGCGGAGAACAATTTTATTTCGAAATTGTCCTGCGGCATTTTTACCATGCTTTCATATTTTAGCCCCAGCTTTTCAAGCACTCGAATTGAGGCAGCATTGTTCGGGTTTACAATTCCAAGGATGCGTTTCAGCCCTATAGTTTCTTTTGCATATTTTAAAACAGATGAAGCAGATTCAAAAGCATAACCTTTCATCCAGTATTTTGGAAGAAACGCAAAACCTACATCAGCATCAGGCAAGTTATCTCTCTTAATTAGTCCGCACATTCCTATTGGTACAGACCTATCTTTCAGTTCGACCATAAATAATCCAAAGCCATTCTTATCGTAGCTTTCTATTGGTCCGTTTAAAAGATACTTCATTGCATCTTCTTCCGTTCTTACTTTTCTATCTCCGATATTCTGGATAAAAGAAGGTTCATTCAATAATTCGAGAATGAAGGCGGTATCTTCTGTTGTAAGATGGCGAAGTATCAGGCGATTTGTTTCAAGGATTTTCAAGTTATGAGTTCGTTTTTATTATTAGTAAAGTTCGGATATATTTTTAACTCAAATCCCTAAGTATAGCTTTAAGCTTTTTAATATTTTCCTGCCAGTCTTTCTGCTTTGTTTTTTCTTTTTCAACTACTTCAGGGGCTGCGTTTTGCAAGAATTTTTCGTTTGATAATTTTTTATTTATTCCTGTAAGTGAATTTTCAAATCTTGTAATTTCTTTTTGTAGCTTTTCTCTCTCTTTATCGAGCTCAACAAGTCCTTCAAGGGGGATATAAATTTCACAGTCAGTCAAAACAGCTGAAGTACTGGCTTTTGGTTTTGTAAGATTTTTATCAACAGTCAGGTTTTCAACCTTTGCAAGCTTCTTGATGTAATCAACCTGATGAGGTGCAACTTCAGATGACTTTATAAAAGCATTAAGCATTTTTGAAGGTGGAATATTCATCTCACCGCGTATGTTTCGAATGGCCGTGATAATATTTTGAACGAACTCCATTTCCTTTTCTGCCTTTTCATTAATTAATTTTTGATCAGCAACAGGATATCCAGAAAATGAAATACTTTCTCCATCTTTTCTTGATTTGATCAAATGCCAGAGTTCTTCTGTTATGAAAGGCATGAACGGATGGACTATTTTTAATAATTTATCGAATATATTCAGGGCTCTTGTTAGTACGGCTGATTTGATCTCATCATTATCAGAGTAAAGCCTATTCTTCGAAAGTTCTATGTACCAGTCACAGAAATCATTCCAAACAAATGCATAAATAAATTTTGTTGCGTTATTAATTTCAAACTTATCCATTGCATCATTTAACTCAATTAAAGTATGATGCAGCCTTGATTTAATCCATTCATCGGAGAAGTCGAGATGTTCATCAATCAGATTTTTATTAACCGGAATAGTTTGCGCGTTCATCAGCAGGAATCTGCCTGCATTCCATATTTTATTTGCAAAGTTTCTTCCCAATTCGCATTTGTCAGTGCTGAATAGGACATCCTGTCCAAGCGGCGCAAGATAAATTACAGTAAATCTAAGTGCATCAGCCCCATATTCTTTAATTACGTCAATAGGGTCGGGAGAGTTGCCAAGAGATTTGCTCATTTTTCTTCCCTGGATATCACGAATAATACTAGTGAAATAAACATCACGAAAAGGGACATTTTTTCTGAAATGAAGTCCGGCCATTATCATTCTCGCAACCCAGAAGAAAATTATATCAGGACCAGTAATTAATGTGTTCGTCGGATAATAATATTTTTGTTCTTCTTCAGTTTTAAAAACTTCGTATGCCCACAACCAGCTGGAAGCCCAGGTATCGAGAACATCTTCATCCTGTGTTAGATTTGTTGAACCACAATGCGGACATTTTTCCGGGCGTTCAATTGAAACAATCGGTTCTTTACATTCAAGTTTACAATGGTCATCGCCCACACAGTACCAGACCGGAATTCTGTGTCCCCACCAAAGCTGCCGCGAAATGCACCAATCTTTTATGTTGCTCATCCAGTGGTTATAGGTTTTAGTCCAATGTTCAGGATAAAATTTAATCTGTTTATTCTGGACAACATCAATTGCCGGAGCAGCGAGTTCTCCCATTTTCATAAACCACTGTTCTGATAAATAGGGCTCAATCGGAACTCCGCCTCTTTCTGAATAGCCTACATTGTTTTGATAATCCTCAACTTTTTCCAGTAAACCAAATTCTTCAAATCTTGCAACAACCTTTTTGCGTGCTTCAAATCTGTCGAGTCCGCGAAATTCTTCAGGTACATTATGGTTGAGAGAAGCATCATCATTGAGAATATTTATTACTTCAATCTTGTGTCTTTCTCCCATTTCATAGTCATTCACATCGTGAGCCGGTGTCACTTTTACTGCACCTGTTCCGAAAGTCATATCAACATAATCATCTGCAAAAACAGGGATTTCTCTTTCGGCAATAGGCAGTAAAACTTTTTTACCAACTAGTTTTTTGTATCGTTCGTCTTTGGGATTTACTGCAACTCCTGTATCACCCAGCATTGTTTCAGGACGGGTTGTGGCAACTGTAATGTATATGTTTTCCCCGATGACCGGATATTTTAAATACCATATTTTCCCATTAACTGTTCTGTAAATAACTTCTTCATCTGATATGGCTGATTTAGAGGCAGGGTCCCAGTTAACCATTCTGTAGCCACGATAGATTTTTTCTTCTTTATATAATGCTACAAAAGTCTCAATTACTTTTTTGTAGTAATCGTCATCCATGGTAAATCGTTCCCGATCCCAATCACAACTTACACCTAGTTTTTTCAACTGTTGAATAATTATGCCACCATACTTTTCTGTCCATTCCCAGCAATATTTTAAGAATTCTTCACGCCCTATTTGGTTTTTGCTTATTCCTTTTTCTTTTAAAAAGTTTACAACCTTTGATTCGGTTGCTATAGATGCGTGATCTGTGCCAGGAACCCAACAGGCATTATATCCCTGCATTCTTTTCATACGAATAATTATATCCTGCAGTGTATTGTTCAGGATATGCCCCATTGTCAGCATTCCAGTTACGTTTGGCGGAGGAATTACTATAGTATATGGTTTTTTATTTTTGTCTACTTCAGAGTGGAATATTCTCTGATCAAGCCAGAATTTGTACCATTTATCTTCTGTAACAGAAGGATCGTAAGCTTTAGGGATATCTTTAATATTTTCAGGCATTTAACTTGTCGTTTTAAAATATAATAATCTATAAATATAATGAAAATTAAAGAGAGGATTTAAAGTGAAATGTGAAAAGTAAAACGTCAAATAAAATAATTTCACTATTTAAATTTCATTCTCACTCTATATAATATTGATAATCCGGTATTTTTACCTGTATTCCGTGATAAGGTCCTTTGAGATCGCTCCATTGATCACCGACCGTTCCAACAATATGGTAACCTTTTGCAGATAGTTCTGTCCGTTTTTCTGATTTGTACTTCACAGCAAGAGAATCATAATAATTTTTATCTTTAACAATCAACGTATCGAACTTTTCATAACCGACCTTGATAAGGTTTTCCATAGTAGAATAATACTGGTAATCTTTTCTACCTGTAAGGAAAATAATTCTAAAGCCCTTGTTTAAAAGATATTTATATAGACCGAAAACTTCCGGCACAGCCGGTGCTTTAGCACTGTCTACCCACATATCCCAATATTTTTGAACATATCCAAAGTCCCATTCTTTATCGAACTGGTAATTTGAAATAGAAGTTTCGTCCACATCAAATATTACTGTCGATTTTTTGCCAGGAGTGATCTTATCAAATTCCTTTTTTGCATTTTCAATTGCTTTATTAACATCCCTGTCATATTCCCCGCTTTCATGATAATTTATAATTGCTTCTTTAACAAAACTCAGGTTAACGAGATAATTTTGTTCGCTTGAACATCCATACAAGATAAATATCAAAATTAATATCAATAATAATTTCAGATATTTTTTATTTTGGTATTTCATAGCCTAACCTCAATCAGTAATCTTCAAAAAAAACGGACTGGAATTAAAACAAATTATGGAGCTAAATGCAAATTTTATTGATTTTCATGTTTTTCTCTTAAGGTAATTTAGTTGTACTTATACGCAAAAAATTCCGATTACCTGCAAATATTCGACTTAAATAATGGATTATTGATCAAATTTTACGGATTTTAAAGAACAGTTTTTTCAAAAAAATGGAGATTTTCGAAGTTATGGCAGTTATCAGGCCATTCAGGGCATTAAGACCAGCAAAAGAAAAATCCCATCTTGTTTCCAGCGTGCCCTATGATGTTGTTGATCGTGATGAGGCAAAGCAATTAGCCGATAAAAATGATCTTAGTTTCCTGAGAGTAACGAGATCTGAGATTGATCTTGATGATAATTTGAATCCTTACTCCCCGGAAGTTTATAAGAAAGCAAAGGAAAATCTTGAAGAATTAAAAAAACAGGCCCCTCTTTTAATAGATGAGAGACCCTATTTTTATTTATATCGGCTTGAGATGGATGGGAAAGCGCAAGTTGGGATCGGTGCGACATTTTCAGTTGATGATTATGACAATAATGTCATTTTGAAACACGAAAAGACAAGGAAAGAAAAAGAAGATGACAGGACAAATCATATCGTTACTACGGGGGCTCAGACTGGTGTTGTATTTCTTACTTATCGTGGTGTAAAAGCTGTTAACGATATTGTTGATAAAACTATGAAGGAAGTAGAACCGGTTTACGATTTTACTTCAGCCGATGAAATAAAACATACTATCTGGGTCATTCCTGAAAATTATAATAATTTAATTGTTAATGAAATTGCCAGAGTGAAAAATTTGTATATAGCTGATGGTCACCATCGGGCAGCGAGCGCAGCAAGAGCCAGAGCAGAAAAAAAGAGTAAAAATTCTTCTCATACAGGTGAAGAAGAATATAATTATTTCATAGCGGTTTTATTTCCCGCAGAACAATTAAGAATTTTGCCTTACAATAGAGCAGTAAAAGACCTTAACGGGAAAAGTACGGAAGAATTTTTAACAGAAGCATCAGAAAAATTTACGATAAATAAAACGACAATTAAGGAACCTTCGTCTAAAAGAAATTATGCAATGTATCTCGACGGGGATTGGTATTCACTTCAGCCCAAAGATAATATTGGTGCCAGTTTGTCTTTATCTAAATCGGTTGGCGATACACTTGATGTCAGCGTGCTCCAGGATTTTTTACTTAATCCGGTGCTGGGAATAGATGATCCTCGTACAAACAAAAGAGTTGATTTTATAGGTGGAATTCGTGGGACGAAGGAACTCGAAAGACTTGTGAGCAGTGGAAAGGCTGCGGTTGCATTTTCATTATACCCGGTTTCTCTTAATGATTTAATGAGAATTTCTGATGCGGGAGAAATTATGCCTCCTAAATCAACCTGGTTTGAACCGAAGTTGCGAGACGGCCTACTTGTTCATTTAATTTAATTATTCCTAAAATCGCTTATTAATTTCTGCTTTCTAAAAAAAGTTTTTAACGTTGAATCTTATTTTGAGAATAAAAAAGGGAGATAAAATGGAAAAGAGAGTATATAATTTCAGTGCAGGACCAGCAGTTCTGCCTGAAGAAGTAATATTGGAAGCACAAAAAGATTTATTTGCTCTTCCCGGGGTTGGAATGTCTGTGCTGGAAATCAGTCACCGTTCAAAAACATTTGATAAGATTTTTGCTGACGCTGTTACAGGCCTGAGATCACTTTTAGATATAAACGATAAATATGAAATTTTATTTTTGCAGGGTGGTGCAAGCCTGCAATTTTCAATGGTTCCGCTTAATCTGATGCCGCCTAAAAACAAGGCAGATTATATTCTGACGGGAAGCTGGTCTAAAAAGGCATTAAAAGAGGCCAAAAGAGTTGGAACAATAAATATTGCTGCCAGCACCGAAGAAGAAAAATTCAAGAGAATTCCTAAACAAAATGAATTGAAACTTGATCCAGACGCTTCATATGTTCATTTTACTTCCAATAATACAATTTTTGGAACTGAATGGCAGACAGAACCCAACGTCGGTAATGTACCACTTGTTTGTGATGCTTCATCAGATATTTTGCACAAGAAAATTGACGTAAATAAATATGGGCTTATTTATGCAGGTGCACAGAAAAATATGGGGCCAAGTGGCGTCACGGTTATAATTATAAAAAAGGATTTAGTGGAAAGAAGCCAAGATTCATTGCATACAATGTTGAATTATAAAACTCAGGTCGGTGCCGGATCGCTTTATAATACACCCTCAGTATTTGGAGTATATATTATTTCTTTGATAACAAAGTGGTTAGAGAATCTTGGTGGTCTTGATGCAATGTACAAGATTAATAAAGAGAAAGCAGGATTACTATACGATTGTATTGATGCTAGCGGAGGTTATTACAAAGGTCATGCTGAAAAAGACAGCCGCTCATTAATGAATGTTACCTTTAATCTTGCAAACGAGGAATTGGAGAAAAAATTTGTAGCTGAAAGCACAACCGCAGGTTTCAGCGGATTAAAAGGACATCGCTCTGTTGGTGGAATTCGGGCATCAATCTACAATGCTTTCCCGAAGAAGGGTGTGGAAGATCTTGTGACATTTATGAATGATTTTAAGAAGAAGAATTAATAAAGTATTATAAGGCACTCTTAAGGAGTGCCTTTTAAATTAGAGGCAAGAAATTGAGAAATATTTTTTTTATTCTAATTGTTTTAGGATTGTTTTTAGCTACAGGGTGTTCCAAAAAAGAAGAAGAGAAATTAACGGCATCAGGAGGCAATGCTTTTGCAATTGAAACTGGAGGAAATTGGGATATTCAGGCGCTTACTGAGTTGCACGGTTTTGTTCAGAACAAAAAAGATGACAAATATATTGCTTCTGTTTTTTATACTGTCGATATTATAACGACGGATGGTAAAACTTTAAAATCACTTTTTACTAAACAGGTAGATAAAAAGGAGTCAGAGAAGATAAGTGGAATAAATCTGGAAGCTGAATTTAACCTGGATGAAAGTTATCCGGCTGGAGATTATAAAATAATTTTTAATATTAAAGATTTGCTTTCAAATAAGACACTTCAGGATACAACAAACTTAAAATTGGAAAAATAAGTTTATTCCTGAAAATATTTCTCAGGAATTAATTTTCTTCCGGCAAAACCTGCTTCAATATCATGATAATAAATAATATCGTCCTCATCACTTTTCCAGCAAAGGAAAACATTTTTTCCATTGATTATTGCCGGAAAATCAATCAGCCCGATGGTGAAATTCCAGTCTTTATAATAGCAGCCGATTTCTTCAAGCTCTATCATAAACCTGTTAACTTCTTCTACCATTTTATTTACCCTAGGATTATTTTCGATCTTACCATTTAAGTCATCCGCAATGAGTCGGATTTCTTTTGTCGTATCGAGAATATCTTTTACAATTTTTTTTACGAGAGGAAGTGTTCTTCTAGCTTCAATCGGAGTGAAATATTTAATATCGGTGGTCATTATTGTAAGTTCTTTTTCTCTAATATAATATGAATCGAAGATAGATAAATATCATCAAATAAATACAATTAAATATTTAATACAGTATTATTCAACATAATAATTATATTTGTTCAGCATTTGCAGTGACAAATATTTGTTAATAAAGGAGATACGAATGGCACACAAATTTTTTGCAGACAAAATTCCACAAAATGGTTATACTTATGAAGAATATCGTAAGAAAACGCAAGAGAGGATTGAAAATACAAGACCAGATAAATTGAGCGCAAAAGAAAGTGAGCGTTTTGATTTTATAAAACTTAATCAACATAGAAGCAGCAGGATTGATAAATGTTATGAGGTTGCTGATAAATTGGTTAAAGAAATTAACAATATTGATGAGCCAGAATTATGGATGGTAATTACTGAAAATTGGTGCGGTGATTCGGCGCAGAATTTACCTTACATCGCAAAGATCGCGAAGCAAAATAAAAATATAGATTTAAGGATTATTTTAAGAGATTCCCACCCTGAGATTATGGATTTTTACCTTACAAACGGAACCAGAAGTATTCCAAAGCTTGTTGTGTTTGATGCGGAAGGAAATGAAAGATTTAGCTGGGGCCCGAGACCGATGGAAGTGCAGAAGTTATTTGAGCAATGGAAAGCTGAGGGAATTGTCAAACCGGAGCTTTATGAAAAGCTTCATTTGTGGTATTCAAAAGACAAAGGGAAAAGTATTGAAAAAGAAATTCTTCACTTAATTCAAAATCTCAATCTGAAAGTTGTATGAAAATAGAAACTCTTGCTGTTCATGCCGGCAGAAATGTAGATCCCAACACAAAAGCAGTAGTGCCGCCAATCTACCTCTCGACTACTTTTGAACGCGAGGTTAATGGCGAATATCCACGGGGTTATAATTACACCAGGAACAACAATCCGAACAGGGAATCTCTTGAGAAATGCCTTGCAAAACTTGAAGGAGGTACTACAGGGATTGCATTTTCATCCGGTTCAGCTGCTGCAATGAGTATTATTCAAAATCTTTCTCCCGGCGATCACATTGTTGCAACGGATGATATTTATCACGGAACAAGAAAGCTTTTTAGGAATTTTGAGAAATGGAATGTCACCTGTTCATTCGTTGATATGACAAATCTCAAGGGAGTAGAAGGCGCTATTAATGATAAAACAAAATTATTCTGGGTAGAATCTCCTACAAATCCATTGTTAAAAATTATTGATATTGGAAGTATCGCAAAGATTGCTCACGGAAATAACAGTGTTGTGGTTTGTGATAATACGTGGGGAACTCCAGTTCTGCAAAATCCTTTTGAATTTGGGGCTGATTTAATAGTTCATGCAACTACAAAATATATTGGCGGTCACAGTGATATTCTGGGTGGAATTGTAATCTCAAAAAATGCTAATGATCTTAGCCAAAAAATCAGAGACACACAAAAATCCGAAGGGGCGGTGCCATCTCCATTTGAATGCTGGCTAGTTCTTCGAGGAATTCAAACATTACCATTGCGTGTGCGCACACAGTCTGATTCCGCATTAAAGATAGCTCAGTTTCTTTCGACTCATAATAAAGTTGAGACGGTTTATTATCCCGGCCTTGAAGAACATCCAAGTCATTTGCTGGCGAAAAAACAAATGAAAATGTTTGGAGGAATGATTTCATTTCAGGTAAAAGGTGACGAAAAGGAAGCGATGAAGGTCGCAGCCAAGGTTAAATTGTTCATAAGAGCTACAAGTTTAGGCGGGCCAGAAAGTCTGATTGAGCATCGAGCTTCTATCGAAGGATCCGAAAGCAAAACACCTAAAAATCTTTTACGATTGTCTATAGGTTTGGAACATCATGAAGATTTAATAGCCGATTTAAGACAGGCGCTTGGATAGAGTCCTAACGAAAAAATGGAACTACTAGCCTGGCAATTTCATAGGTGCAATATGCAAAAATTCCTGAAAGAGGAATTGTTAAAACCCAAGCCCACAGAATATTTCTTGCCACTCCCCATCTGACTGCAGAAAAACTTTTAATTGTACCTACTCCAATAATTGATCCCGTTATAGTATGAGTAGTACTAACCGGGATTCCAAAAATTGAAGCAATTGAAATAGTAATACCTGCTGAAGTTTCTGCACTGAATCCTCCGAAAGGTGTTAATTTTGTAACACGCATTCCAAGAGTTTTAATAACCTTCCATCCGCCTATTGCAGTACCTAAAGCAATTACTGTGTAACTCATAAAAATGACCCACGTAGGTATATAAAATATTTTCCCGATCAGTCCATTGGTAAACAAAACAACTGTAATGATCCCAATCGTTTTTTGGGCATCATTCGAACCATGGCTGAGACTAAAAAGAGCTGATGATATCAACTGCAGTTTTCTAAAATATTTGTCGACTTTTCCCGGGGATTTATATCTTACTATCCAGGTTGTAATTATTGAAAAAATTAATGCAATAACAAAGCCCATTATCGGTGCCAAGAATATAAAAATTACTACGGTAGAAAAGCCACTTGTTATAAGTGCTCCGAATCCTGCCTTTGCAATTCCTGCTCCGCCATATCCTCCTATTATTGCATGCGAAATACTAATGGGCATTCCAAGGTGAGTTGCAGTAGCTGAGAGCAGAATCGCGCCTACCAATCCCGAGAAAATTACGACATTGTTAACTATGGAAACATCAACTATCCCTTTGCCGATTGTTGTAGCCACGCTGACACCAAAAATGAAAGCCGCAGCAAAATTGAAAAAAGCGGCCCAAATTACTGCCTGCATAGGAGTTAAAACCCTAGTTGAAACTACTGTTGCAATGGAATTTGCAGCATCATTCATTCCATTATAGAAATCGAAAATGAGGGCCATTGAGATAATAACAAGAGCAAAAGTCATAAGATGTCAGGCATTTTTAATGAAAATTGATTGTATTACATTTGCTGCTGATTGTGATTTATCGGAAGCCTCTTCGAGGATACTTAATATATCTTTTTTCCTGATAACGTTGAGCGGGTCCTTTTCTTCCAGGAATAATTCTTTCATAGCCTGGTGATAAACTTTATCAGCTTCGGATTCGAGCACTGTTACTGCTTTACATTCATTAGTGTGTTTAACTTTTAAATCATTGAGGGCGATTCCCAATTCCTTAATTTGTTGCAAAACTATCGCTGCGAGCTTATCTGCATGATTAATCTTTTGTGTTACATTAAATATATCTATTCTTATAGAAGCAGCCTGGAGCATATCCCCGATGTCGTCGAGTTTCTTTATTAGATTAAAAATGTCTTCGCGGTCAAATGGGGTTATGAAAGTTTTATTTAATCTTTTTATCACTTTATTTGATACCTCATCGCATCTGTGCTCAAGCGGCCTGATTTTAAGTAATAAGTCTTTATCAGGTTTTTTAGCTGAAAACAGCTGATGGGTTAGAACCGCCATCTCTTCAATATGAGAAATCATTTCTCTAAAATCTTCAAAATATTTTTCTTCTTTTGGCAGGAGTTTTTTTAGCATTTTGGGATTCCCCAAATAATTTAAATAATGTTTTATACAAATATATTAAAAATTTATTTTCTGAATAGTATTCGTACCTCAGGTTAATAACCTGAGGTACGAATTGAAAAAATTATTTTGCTCCCATGAAAGGATATTTCCAGTCTTTGGGTGGATCAAAAGTTTCTTTAATTGATCTGGCAGTCATCCAGCGAAGAATGTTCATTGCACTTCCGGCCTTGTCGTTTGTTCCGGATGCTCTTCCTCCTCCAAAAGGCTGCTGACCAACAACTGCCGCTGTAGGCTTATCATTTATGTAAAAGTTTCCCGCAGCGTTTCTAAGTTTGTTTGACATTTTAACCAGAACTTCTCTGTCCTGCGACCAAATAGCGCCTGTTAGTGCATATGGTGAAGTTGAATCACAGAGTTCAAGAGTCTCATCGAATTTATTATCGTCATAAACATAAATTGTAAAAACCGGCCCAAAAATCTCTTCTTCCATAGTTTTAAATTTGGGGTTCGTAGTTACGATTGTTGTTGGTTGAATAAAATAACCTTTTTTGTTATCGTATTTTCCACCGGTTATTATTTCAGCTTCCTTTGACTTTTTAGCATAGTCAATGTATTCTGTTATGCTTTTGAATGCAGCTTTGTCAATAACCGCTGACATAAAGTTTGTGAAATCTTCCGGATCCCCCATTTTTATTTTTTTTACTTCTGCAACATATTTTTTCTTGAAACCCGGCCAGATTGATTTTGGAATAT
>CAYPNM010000002.1:0-45905 GCA_964412105.1 uncultured Ignavibacteriaceae bacterium
ACTTTTCCGCCACCAAGAGAAGCAAGAACGATTAGTCGCCCGTCTATTTTCAGGCAATCTAAATTTTTCTTAAAATATGGTCCTGCTATAAAATCGACAATAATATCAATACCATTTTGATTTGTAAAATTCAATATTTCATCAGCAAAGTTCTGTGAATTATAATCAATGGCTTTTTTAGCTCCAAGGTCAATACAAATTTTGTGTTTTGAGGGCGAGGCAGTAATAAAAACTTCCGCTCCCGTTTCTTTTGCAATTTGAATTGCGGCTGTACCTACGCCGCTTCCACCAGCGTGAATCAAAACCGAATTTCCCTTTTCCAATTTCCCATACCATATCAACGCCTGATATGCAGTCAAAAACACTTCAGGAATTGAAGCGGCTTGGATGAAAGAAAATTTCTCCGGTATTCTCATTGCCATATTTTCATTTATTACTGCAAATTCTGCATAGCCGCCGCCAGGAATGAGTCCGAATACTTTATCTCCTTTATTCCATTTGGTAACCAACCGTCCTGTTTCCGCAACCATACCAGAAATTTCTAAACCAAGTATTGGGCTTGCCCCTTTAGGTGGCGGATATTTACCCATTCTTTGTAGTGTGTCAGCACGATTTAAGGCAGTCGCTTTAACCTGAACTAAAATCTCATTTTCTGAGAGAACCGGATTTTTGCACTCATCAATTTTTAATACATCGGGTGGGCCTGGTTTATCATAAATTACTGCTCTCATTATATCCTTTTTAAAATGATTGAAACTTCACAAATTTTCTGAATACCCACAGATTAAAAATAAAAACAGCAATTAGGCTTATTTCCCTTAAGAAGAATTGCTTATAGGGTCGATAGAAATTTTTCTACTTTTGCATTGAAAAATTCGGGGTTTTCAACTGGAGTAACGTGCCCGGCTTCCGGAACCACATGAAATTCAGAACCATTTATTTTATCAGCCATAGCTTTCATAACAGCAGGTGTTGTCAACTTATCCTCCTCACCACAGAGGACCAGTACAGGGACCTTTATTTGAGGAAGATAGCTGGTTGTATCGGTTCTCGCTGCCATTGCCAGTAAACATCCTTTTAAACCAGCCGGAACAGATGCTTTAGCGCGTGAAACTACCTCCTCATACTCTTTTTTATTATTATTTATAAATCTTTCCGCAAAACATTTTTGAACGAAGTTTTCAGCAAACTTTTCTGCGCCGAAGTTATTTATTTCTTTTATTGCATTAGCACGATTTATTTTCCCTGCATTATTGTCGGCTTCTGATTTAGTATCACATAATATTAATGCTTTAAACTTTTCCTCGTCCCGCTCAATGGCGCGCAGAGCAATATATCCTCCCATTGAAAGCCCACACAATACGGGGTGTATTAACTTAAACTCTTCAATTAATCCGAAAAGATCATCAACAAAATTCTCTATAGTAAACTGCCCATCACCTGCGGGTGATTTACCTAAGCCACGGATATCATAAGTAAAACAGTTGTAATTTTCTTTAAAGCGATCTATTTGCAAATCCCACATTTTATGATCAAAAGGAAAGCCATGTATAAAAACTATCGATTGTTTTTTCTCGCTGCCCTTTTGATATGTTAAAAGATTGTTATTAATTGTAGCCATATTTCTAATAAATTTTTATAGTTAACATAAATATAAAAAATATAAGGGCGGTTATGAAAAAATATGGCGTAATTATTATCTTAATCTTCTTTTGTTCATTAACTCAAATATTCCCACAACAGGATACAACAAAAAAAGTGGGATGGTTTCCGAGCGGAGTTGCCGGCTTAAATCTAAGCCAGATAGCATTAAATAATTGGACGCAGGGCGGTGATAACGCCCTTTCATGGGTATTAAATGGAAATTTTTCGCTAAAATACACTGATAAAAACATTACATTCGACAACACATTAAATATAGCATATGGCAGAACAAAACTTGGAAGCGGAGATTTTCGAACCAATGATAACGACATTTATCTTGTAAACCTTATCTCAAAGGACCTGGGTTGGGCTTTAAATCCTTTTTTCAGCAACTCTGTAAGGACAGCAATCACCACGGGTTATGATTACTCTCTAACTCCCCCACAGGAAATTGCAAACTTTTTCGATCCAGGTTATGTAACTCAGACTCTCGGTTTTACTTACAATAAAGAGAAACAATTTAATACAAGACTCGGTATAGCTACACAGGAAACCTTTACTAAAAATAACACGAAATATACCGATGATCCTACTACGCCAGAAATCGAAAAATTCAAACTTGAAACAGGTATAGAATCCGTAACTAATGCCGAATATACTCTGGCGGAAAATTTGTTAGCAAAGAGTAGTCTTCGCCTATTTACCAGATTTAAAGATCTTTCAGTCTGGGATGTTAGATGGGATAACGCGATTGTAGCAAAAGTAAACAATTTTATAAATGTTAACTTTGCTTTTTTAATGGTTTATCAACAAGATCAATCTACAAAAGTTCAAATAAAGGAAGCTCTTCAGCTGGGAATAGTGTATACAATATTTTAAATTACTTTATAAAAGATGCATTGTTTCTGGAACAGTAGCCAAGCAATTGCATCTTTGCTTCTTCTCACAAATCTAAAGATAAAATGAAAGTTGCATTCGTTGTCTCCGAGACCTTTCCCTTTGCAAAGACTGGTGGACTAGCCGATGTTGCGGGAGCTCTTCCTAAAGCACTTTCAAGACTGGGTTGCGATATAAAACTTTTTATGCCAAAATATGGTATAATAGACGAACGTAAATATCAGTTAAAATTTATTGAATCATTCAATATTCCAATTCGGATAGCGGGCAATATCAGAAACACCTTTTTACACAAAGGCTTTTTGCCCGGCACAAATGTAGAAGTTAATTTCATTGATTGTCCTTATTATTTCAACCGAGGAAGAATTTATACAAATGATGAGGATGAGGATGAACGTTTTATCCTTTTTAATAAAGCAGTCATTGAAATAATACAAAAATCAGGTTGGTTTCCTGATATTATTCATTGCAACGACTGGCAGACAGGTCTACTTCCTCATTATATAAAAGCTAACTATAGCAGGGATTCTAAATTTAGCAAGACAAAAACACTTTTTACTATCCATAATATTGGTTACCAAGGAATCTTTAAAAACGACACCTTTTACAAGTCAGAAATTAATAAGGATATAATAAATAAATTTGATCCGGATCCGGCTGATGATTTTTCATTCTTGAAAACAGGGATACTATTTTCAGATATTATTAACACCGTAAGCCAAGCTTATGCAAACGAAATTATCTCCCCCGAGTACGGCTCTGGAATGGAAGCGATATTAAAAAAAAGAAAAAACAAATTATATGGAATAATTAATGGAATTGATTATTCAGAATGGGACCCCCTTACTGATGAAAACATTCCATTTCATTTCGGTATTAATAATCTGAATTTCAAAAAGAGAAATAAAAAATACCTGCTTGAGAACTTTGATTTAAAGTATAATGAAGATATTCCATTAATCGGGGTGGTCTCAAGAATGGTCAAACAAAAGGGATTTGATATTGTCGAAAAAGTATCAAAGGAATTAATGAATTTAAATTTGCAGTGGGTTATTCTGGGAAGTGGAGAGAATCAATATGAAGATCTATTCCGTTCTCTTACCCATACTTACCCCGACAAAGTTGCCAATTATATTGGCTACAACAATCAATTGGCACATCTTATTGAAGCCGGTTCCGATATGTTTCTTATGCCTTCTCACTACGAACCTTGCGGCTTAAACCAGCTTTATAGCCTTAGATATGGTACGGTTCCCATTGTTCGCAAAACCGGCGGTTTAGCTGATACTGTCAAAGATTGGCACGAATTAAAAGATTCGGGAAGCGAAAGCGGAACAGGATTCTCTTTCAATAGCTATTCTGCATCTGCGTTGCTGACAACAGTCACAAGGGCGCTTGATACTTTTTATAACAGGGAAATATGGAAAAAAATTCAAATCAATGGAATGAATAAGGATTTTTCGTGGGAACGTTCAGGGAAAGAGTACATTAAATTATACAAGAAGGCAATGGGCAAAAGAAATTAACCGAATCTACCCGTAACATAATCTTCCGTTTGTTTGTTTTTAGGAGCTGTAAATATCTTTGTTGTTTTGTCAATTTCAATCAACTTACCCATATAAAGGAACGCGGTGTAATCGCTAACCCTTGATGCCTGCTGCATATTGTGAGTAACAATTACTATCGTAAATTTCTTTTTAAGCTCAAAAATCAATTCTTCAATTTTAGCGGTAGAGATCGGATCCAGAGCGCTTGCCGGTTCATCCATTAAAAGAATTTCTGGTTGAACTGCCAATGCACGAGCTATGCACAGTCGCTGTTGCTGACCACCGGACAGGCTGACCCCTGAATTTTTCAAAACGTCCTTTACCTCATCCCACAACGCGGCTTGTTTCAGACTTCTTTCCACAATTTCTTCCAAAGTCTTTTTGTTCCGGAATCCATTCATTTTCAATCCAACAGTCACATTATGTGCTATAGAGAGGGTTGGAAATGGATTTGCTTTTTGAAAAACCATTCCAATCCTTCTTCTTAAATATACCGGGTCAATCTTCATAATATCTTCACCGTCAAAAATAATCTCGCCAGTAATAGTGCCTCCCACGACTTCATGCATTCTATTAAGACTTCTTAAAAAAGTAGATTTTCCGCATCCCGAAGGACCAATTATTGCAAGGACTTTGTGATCACTAATGTCGAGAGAAATACTGTCGAGAACCTTTGTCTTTCCAAAAAAGGCAGATAAATTCTTGACTGAAAGCTTTATATCCTCACCAAAGTGTGTTTCCATCTCTTTAGTAGCCTTAATATCCATTACTTCATTTACTCTCATTGCTGTGGATCAATATTTTGAACGTGTAATTAATCTAAAAACTAAGCTAAAAATAGAAATCAATATTATTAACACTAATGCAGCAGTCCAAGCCTGATCGTTCCAGTCTTTATATGGCGCAGAAGCATATTGATATATATATACCGTTAAGGAAGCAATAGGTTCAAAAACATTTGTTGACCAGAACCTGTTAGATAGTGCTGTAAATAAGAGAGGAGCCGTTTCTCCGGCAGCTCTGGATAAGCCGAGCAAAATTCCCGTTGCAATTCCTTTCCAAGCTGTTTTGAGAACAATGTTTAGCGTTATTTTCCACTTGGGGATACCAAGCGCGAGCCCCGCTTCTCTGTAAGAATGGGGAACCAACTTTATCATTTCTTCCGTAGTTCTTGTTACTGTTGGAATCATCAGAATAGCTAAAGCAACACCGCCCGCCAAAGCAGAAAAGCTTTTCATAGGAATTACAACCAAGGTATAAGCAACTACTCCAACCACTATTGAAGGGACGCCGCTTAATACATCAGTAAGAAAACGGACAACCGAACCAAACTTATTCTTTCCAAACTCAGATAAATAGGTTCCGGTAAAGATCCCAACCGGGATTCCGATCGCTCCTCCAATGCCAATTAAAATAAGCGTACCTACGATCGCGTTTGCCATTCCACCACCTGATTCTCCTACAGGCGTTGGCATTTTAGTAAAAAAGTTAATATTAAGATTTGCGATCCCCTGATGAATAGTATAGTAAAAAATAAAAATTAACGGCACAAGCGTCACAAGTGCGGCAAGTAATGATAACGACAACATTATAATGTTTGTCGCTTTCCTTCTGTAAAAGAATAGTTTTTTCAAGCTTGTTTTACTTTCCACTTTCGTTCAGTGCTCCACACTAGTAAACGCGCAAAGATATTTATTATAATAGTTATTACAAACAGAACCAAGGCTAGTTCTATTAATGCATTTAAATATAAATTTGAGGTGGCTTCCGTGAATTCATTTGCCAAAACACTGGCCATTGTATAGCCCGGATCCAAAAGTGAAAAAGAAATCTCGGGCCGGTTACCAATCACCATTGTAACAGCCATAGTCTCTCCAATAGCTCTTCCTAAACCTAGAATTATTGCCCCGAGCAATCCAGATTTCGCATAGCTTAAAACAACTTTAATCACCTCCCACTTAGTTGCTCCAAGGGCATATGATGCCTCGCGTTGTGTATCCGGCACGGATTTCAAAACGTCCCTTGAAATAGAAGATATAATCGGCAGAACCATAATTGAAAGTATAATCCCTGCTGCAAGCATACCGAAGCCATAAGGTGCACCTTGAAAAAAGGGTCCTTCCGGGAATTTATTTTGAAGAAAAGGTTCAACAGATTCTCTAAGCCATGGAACCAAAACAAATATACCCCAAAGGCCATAGATAACACTTGGTATTCCTGCCAATAACTCGGTTAGGAACGAAAGCGGTTTTTCAAGCCATGGTGGTGCAAGTTCCGATAAAAAAACCGCAACTCCAAGTCCGAGCGGAATAGCCAATATTAATCCTAGAACAGACGAAAAAATTGTACCAAAGATTACGGGTAGAGCGCCAAAAACTTCTGAGTAGGGATCCCAAGTTGTTGAAGTTAAAAACCCCCAACCAAATTTTTTTATTGACAGGATAGAATGGGAATACATTTCCCACCCCATAAAAATTATTAAAAAAAAGACTAACACAGCAAAGAACCATGTTAGTCTTTCAAAAAAAATATCCCCGAGGTTATTATTCCCTAATATTTTCTTTAAGAATGTATCCCGTTTCTTGCGGGATTTCTCATTTTTCTTCTTAAAATAATTCTGGACTTTATCAACGATTTCGCTTTCTTTTGGGCTATCCACTTGATCTTTTAATACTATAGTTTTTTACCGTTACTAGTTATTGAATTCAGTTTTTGAAGATCCAGTTTCTGTACCGGCTTAGGCAGTGGAGCATAAAATAATTTTGTAGCATCTTCCTGACCTTTAGTTACTGCCCATTTTAGGAACTTAACAAGAGCCTCTGCGTGCGAACGATTTTTAATATCCTTAGGTATTACAACCCAGGAAAAACCGCTTATTGGATAAGAATTTTTGCCATCTGCATTTGTAATAACTGCTCTTAAGTCTTTAGGCATATTGGCCGCTGCACCAGCTGCTGCGTCTGAAACTGTGTTAAAGCTTAGGCCTACAAAGTTACCAGATTTATTTTTTAAATCACAGTATGGAAGATTATTTTGTTTTGCATAGGCTAATTCCACATAACCAATCGATCCTTCTGTCTGAGCAATTATGCCGGCAACACCTTCTGTTCCTTTTGCACCAAGCCCGACAGGCCAGTTAACCGCTGTACTATTACCAACCCTCTTAGCCCATTCGGGACTAACCTTAGTCAGATAACTGGTAAATATAAATGTTGTCCCGCTTCCATCCGAACGATGTGCAACTAAAATTGCTTTATTAGGAAGCTTTTTATCAGGATTCAATTTTACTAATCTTGGGTCATTCCATTTGGTAATTTTACCAAGATATATATCGGCAAGAGCTGCTCCATCAAGCTTAATTCCCTGCCCAACCGAAGGAAGATTGTAAGTAATAGCAACACCGCCGATAATAATCGGTATGTGTACAACCTCGCTTCCTACTCCTTTTTTAAAGGCGTCCATTTGTTCCTGCGTCAAGGGCGCATCAGAAGCTCCAAAATCAACTGTCCCTGCAGTCACTTGACGAATTCCGCCGCCACTTCCTATTGAAGCATAATTTATTTCTACACCTGTCATTTTATGATAAGTATCGAACCACTTTGAAAAGATCGGGTAGTCAAATGTTGAGCCTGCACCGGTAAGCTTAACCTGTCCATATGATGGCAGCATAAAGGCTACCGCAAAAAGAAGGCTCAAAATTAGAGATTTTTTCATCATTTTTTTCTCCTGTTATTAAATATAATAAATTAAATTATCCTATACTGAAATCTCTTTTAAAAATTCCAGAAGAATGACACCCTTGGGGTTACGTCACTTTTATCTCCGCCGTTAGTTGGAGTTGCCTGATGCGTAAAGATTTCTATGTTTGGTGTTACGCTTACATTTTTAATTGGATTAAACTGAACTCCAACGAGCATTAAATTCGTCCCGTCACTACCTGTATCTGTGTTAGGATCAAAATTATCAAAGCGTCCGACCAACTGAGCGTTATCACTTAAGTTAGCATATGCCCAAACAGAAATTCCACGTGAATTCAATGATTGTGCAGCAGCCGTAGTTGACAAAACTGCGTTCTGCATTGATCTTATAAAGCCCTCGACTCCAAGCGCAAAAGAACCTTTAACTTTGTAGTTCAAAAAGAGAGCGCCAACATAAGAAGAATTGCTTTTGCTTGTGTTGTCATAGGGGTCTGTTATATCAGGAGCCGTTGCGTAATCACCATAAACAGTGATTAAAACATTTTCTGAAGGAATAAATTCCAGTTGTCCATAAAATCTTTTGTATTTATCTGTTTCCGGTTTATTACCAGAGTTATTACCTACTTTTAGCCAATATTTAACAGTACCGCTTTGATCAAATTTTCCTTTTAGGTCAACACCCATATCTCTGGAACCAACAATATGATTAAGGTCCATGATGGTTTTTTCAAGATACCTGTGCCCCCAAGCACCTTCAGAAACATCAAATGCAGGTGTTGGTGAAATACCAAAAATAAGATCTGATCCGGAAAATACATTCTTCCATTTTAACCAGGCATCTTTTACCATAACACCAAACTCGGTCTTCCCTCCACCGCTACCTATTTGGTCAGTTTCCAGACGAAATCTCGAAGAAAAATCCTCGGACAGTGTAAAGTCTCCCGTAAAATAAACTCTATTGATACGCACCCCATTAAGGTCTTTATTTGCCGGACTAAAAGAACTGGCATTATAAAAAAAATCGCCAAATGTTAGCCCATGAATATTAACTTTCGGATAAGTTCCTTTATCCTGAGCGTTAGCTGAAAAAGCAAATAAAGCAGTTAGGAGTATAGAAAAAAGAGTCAATACCCTTGTTCTCATATTAGATCCTTTTTGTTTGTTAATAAATTAAGTTTTAAGTATGAGTTCTCTATCTTGGATGTCAAAGCTATAAAAGGGATATTAAGGCAACATTAAGGGAATGTTATGAAATTGTTAAGCTTTATCTTCGATATTGCAGTTATTGGCTTTTGTCGATTAGCTCTTAAGGATTATCCGCTTCTTCTAAATTCCAGTCCTCAATCTCCTGCAAAGCATAAATAAGTTCGTATTCCTGCAGCCATTCGTTCTCAAGTAATTTACCGGAAATGTCTTGCCCTGAGTTGTTGCAGTGTCTTTTCGATCTTTCCTTTTGAATTAAAATATCAAGATCGACAAACTTTATAAGCTCATTTTCTTTTCGTTGAGTTACCATATCCAACTACCTGATAAAAACAGGGCGCCAGCTTAAAGCGCCCCGCTCACTAATTAAGGAAAGCAGTTCTCCGATTTACTGATCTGAGGGCCATCAGATTTACGGATAAACTTTTCTTTCGATCACAATATAAATCGCAAGAATTGATCAAATATTAAGAAATAATTAAATCGTCATTAAGTTTGTGTTAAATGACCTAAATGGGGAAAATTTTTTATTTACTTTATTTTCTTTTTTTTCTTATTTTCTCATCGGAACCTATAAGCTAATCTTTGATGAATAATGCAAAAAACAGAGCTTGAAAAAATATTCAGAAATTCAAATTCCCCTAATGAGCTATTCGATTATTTCAGAATTGCGATAGAAAACAAAATTAAGGATGAAGAGCTTTATAAAACCCTGCTATGGAATAGAGCCCTTTCTCCGGATGAGATAGCAATGTATTCTGAAAAGATCTGCCAGGTTTTTCCAGGCTATTCATACAACATTTATTTATGGGTTGGAAAGATATTCAGCACAGCATCACTTCTTGGGAAATATTACGAGAAGGCTATGACTTATCTTTTAAAAGCATCGGAGGCCGACCCCAAATCATCCGAACCGCTACTTGCGTTGGCGAGAATATATAATAAAGAATTAAATATTCCTCCTTTTGATGATCTAATCGGTTCAATTGAATCACATCTGGAAAAAATAAAAAACAAAGGTACTATTTGTTTAGTCCTCTCAGATTTGTATAAGGAAAGGGGCTTTATAAATGAAGCCAGAAAATACCGTGCGCTTGCAGAAAGTCAGAAAAAACGCAAGCCCTAAAGATTGTAACCCACAGAAAAATAAAACAAAACCTCTCCCCAGCTGATTGGGTTATTGGGAAGGTTTCTAATAAACTTAAAGCTTCTTCCAACTGAAAGCTCTGCCGGCCCAATCGGGGTGTCAAATGAAATCGTTGCACCAATTCCGTGCCTGAAATCCTTAAATCTTATTTCCTCGGGCACTTCCCAAGTGGAACCCAGATCATATCTAATCTTAAGATAAGTCTTAAAAAAAATATCAAAAGGTAAGTGATATCGATACTCAAGAGATGCTAAAAATATTTGTCTCCCGCGAAATTCATAGTCCCTCATACCAAAAAAAGATGCCTGGCCTCCCATTGAATACTGCAAAGATAATGGAAGAGTATTATCACCAAAGCCCATTTCAAGTCTTGGTGAAAGCGTACTATTTTCACCGAAAGTGAAATAATTTTTATATATAAATCCTATTTTTTGAAAGCCAATCTCTCCGCCAAAAATTGTCTGTCCGGTCTCATACGATCCTTTAAAATATACCCCATTATCCGGATAGGGGTACTTATCCTGTGTATCTATTGTCGTGCTGACGCCGAACTCCGCAAGCTTGATTTTATATGGCGTAACCGTCTGTCCAGCTAAGGTTTTTACTTCATCAATTTCGTATTTTCCTGTAAAAATCAAATTTCCAAATTTTTCGATCTGTGTACCAACAGAAACAGATGCTCCGAAAAAAGATTGTTTATATTCCCCATTTGTTGATCTTGAATAATGGAATGGATCTGAGGATGGATCATCTTCATAAGTATAAATTTCATCCTGGTTATAAAAAAGATTAATATTATAGGTTAAATACGAATCAAAAACTCTGTTTGCCTTATGCTCAATAGAAAATGATTGGCTTCTTGTTCCAGCTCCAATTAAGAAACCCAATTCAGTTCCTGAGCCAAAAATATTTTCGTTTATTAAATCCAGGTTGAGAAGAATTGGGTTTTCATTATTGGATCTGATTCCCACACGTATAATGTTTGGCGCCTTTTCATGAACCTTAATAACAAGATAGTTTTTCCCCCCTGATCTCCGAATACCAATAATTATATCATCAAAAAGGTTAGTACTGCGCAGATTTACAAGCGCTCTTTCAATTTCCCCATAGGAAAAAAGACCATCATTAACAGATGGAAATTCTCTTGTAATTATTTCCTGATCCGTATTTTCGTTTCCCTCAACCAATAAACCAGAAATTTTCCCTTCATCTATATCTATATTTAATATACCCCCTGCACTATCAAATGTAACCGAATCTATTTCAGCTGCTATATTGCCCTCGTTTCTGTATTTCTCCATTAATGAGATAAGTTTTTCTTCCACATTAGATGCATTGTATGGTTTATACAATATGTCCTTAAAAAGATTATTTATCACTTCATCGCTTATTAAAGTGTTGCCAATGCATTTGATCTTTTTTATTTCCGGGTTTGGATCAAGATTAAAATTTATTTTTGAATATTTATCATATTGAATAATTTCTGCGGAAACACTTTTATAATTTCCACTGGAAAAAATTTTATCAAGATCCAATTGTATCTGACCTGTAGATACTGAATCCAAATATGAATAGGAACTTAAAAACTTCTTCTCGATATTATTCGAATCATTATTTATTAAAATGTTTTTAATCCAGGTTTCTTTTAAGCCCTCTCTTTTTAAAGTCAGCGAATCAAGCCGATTCTTGATTTCTTTAGCCAGTGGTTTTGCAGTAAGGTAGCCGTTTTGAATTAATGAATCAACATTTTTAAAATCTGTGCTCTGGTGACCATCAAGTTCAGGAATAATAACAAAATTTGCCTCTTTAAGTTGGTTTTCATTTAACTTTTTCATCGGAATGCTTACAACCTGATCTGCCACGTACCATGGATATTGCAGTTCACTTTTAGTATGAAGACCGCTGGTAGTATTTACTGCTATAACAAAACTGGCTCCGTTTTCTTTAGCTATATCAACGGGTACATTTGCAACTAAACCACCATCAACAAGTGTCAAGGAATCAATGTCAACGGGGGAAAGAAAAAAGGATACGCTCGAACTTGCTCTCATCGCCTGGCTAAGGTAACCGCTTCTTAAAATAGCAGGCTCTCCTGTAACAAGGTTTGTACAAACAGCTAAAAATTTTGTTCTCAGGTCATCAAAATTCCCACGTGCATGTATCGGCGCCTGTAAGGTGAGCAAATTAAGAAAGTTAATAATTAACATACCGTTATTTAATGCGGTTGGCAAAACAGGGCTTAATCCATTTAACCTGAGAGTAAAAACAGCTTTATCTTCAGATACCTTTTGATCCACAAAAAGATCCCGTCTGTTCGATTGTCTATCAATTGCCAGTAAATTATTCCAATTGGTGTTTACAGCAATTGAATCGAGCTGTTTAATAGAGTATCCCGCAGCATAGAGCCCGCCAATAATACTTCCCATGCTGGTCCCAGCAATTAAATCCGGCTTAATTCCTGCTTCCAGCAAAGCACGTAATACGCCTATCTGTGCCAGCCCTCTTGCGCCACCTCCGCTAAGCGCTAATGCAACTTCCGGCTTGTCGGCAAGGACTTCTTGTTTTAATCCAAATGAAAGATTTTTTGTATTATGCTCTACGGTAAGATTTATTTTAACCTGCGAAAAGGATATTCCCTGAAATAAGGCAAAGATGAGGAAAATGATTTTAATTTTACAATTCATTGTTACAAAAAAAGTGAAAAGCCTTTAGAATAATAGCTAATTCTAAAGGCTTAATAAAGTCTAAGAAAACAACCTCTTACCTTCTTCTCCTCTGCTTAGTTTGTTCTCTTTGTTTTTGTTCAGCCGCTTCCATCAGACGGCCCATAAAGCCCTGTTTTTTGTTAGGCTTATTTACAGGAACCAATTCCATTCCATCATGCCTGTGGTTTATATAATATTGCTGCACGATCGAAAATAAATTGAATAGAAAGTAATAAAGATTTAAGCCCGAAGGAAAACTCATGAACATTAAAGTCAACATCACCGGCATTACGTAAACGAGCGCTTTTTGATTTGGATCCTTAACGCTCATTTTTTGCTGAAAGAACGTTGTAATTCCCATTAGCAAAGCCAGACCACTTATTTCATTTATTCCAAAAAGCGGAAGTTTAAAAGATAGGTTTAGAATTACATCCGGCCTTGACAGGTCTGTAATCCACCAAACAAAGGGCTGCTGCCGCAGTTCTATAGCAGTTTTAAATAATCCCCATAGGGCTATAAATATCGGCATTTGCAAAACAAGGGGTAAACAGCCGCCCGCAGGGTTTATCCCATACGTTGAATAAAGCTTCATCGTCTCCTTGCTAACCTTTTCTTTATCATCGGCATATTTTTCCTTTATTTCTGCAATCTTGGGTTGGAGAAGCTGCATTTTCTTCATTGACTGAAAGCTTTGTTTGGTAAGCGGGTAAAGCACTATTTTAATTATCAAAGAAAAGATTACAATCACAAGACCATAGTTTGGGATGAAGCCATGCAAAAAGTTAAACAGTGGCAGCAGTACATACTCCGCGATTGGCCTGACTAAAAACTTTAGTCCAAAAAAACTTCCAAAATCAACAACCGATTCAAAACTTCTCCCGTATTTCTTAAGCATATCATAGTCAACAGGACCCACATAGACAAGAAAGTTATTTGACTCTACAGAAGTATTTCTGAACGGAACATTTAATCTAAGGTTATAATAACTTTTGGCTCCATCAGGAGGAATTTTGATACGATGTCCTTCAATATATGCACCATCAACATCTGATGGGTGCTGGGGTGCGATTATCGCGGCAAAATACTTATCCCTTACTGCAACCCACCCTATATCGCCGTTAAAATCCTTATGTATTTTTTCTCCTTCTTTAGAAGCATCAACAACAACTTGCTCCCCCCCATAAAAAACACTTGCATTAGCATAGTTTACTTCGTCAGCAGAATTATCTTCAACAAATCTTAAACCATTACTCCAGAGTAAATCATAGGAGTTGTTACTGATAAGGTTGTTCATACCGATCAATTCAATCTTAGTATTGATGCTGTATTTATTACCATAAAAAGTAAATACTTTTTTTATTGCTTTATCAGAATCAATGTTGTAAGAAAAAGAGAGAGTTAATGAGTCGTTATCTTCTATTTTATAATAATATTTGTTTTGTCCCGGATTAAACAAAAGATTCTTTGTGTTTATCGCTTTACCATCAGATGATACAAAGGCAAGATCGAGCGCATTTCCCTTTGAATAATTTATAAGCTGCACATGGGTCTTATAAAAATTTTGTTCCGTTGTGTCTTTTATATCCGCAGAATACCAATTGTTATAATTCTTCAGGAAATATTTCTTTATGTTTGCACCTCGGGTGTCTATCTCAAGCTTAACAAGATTGTTCTCAATAGTTATAATACTTCCTGATGAATCTGAGTAAGCAAAATATTTTCCATAATTTCTTGCTGCCTTTAGGCTGTCTTCATTGTTTTCTGTTTTTAACGGTGTCTCTTCTTTTTGTTGAGTTTTCTGGGTTTTTTTTGGCGCAACAGTTAATTTTGTTGTGTCTTTATAAACCTGTGTGGTATCAGTTTTTTTCCCTTTCTGTGGCGGAGGTGGCGTGGGCGAATTAAGATAAAGCCATAGGACCAAAATTCCCCCGATAAGTATAAATGCAATTGTAGTGTTTCTATCCATTCAAAAACCTTTTTATTCTACGGGGTCATAGCCCCCTTTGTTAAAAGGATTACATCTTAAAATTCGCCATATTGATTTCAGCAGCCCTTTAATCACACCGTATTTTTTAAATGCCTGAACTGCGTATTCCGAACAAGTTGGGTAAAAACGGCAAGACGAAGGAAAAAGGGGTGAAATTATCTTCTGATATATCCTAATGAAGAAAACAAAAACTCTCCACATTACAACTTGTCTTTTAGTTTTAACAGAATCTCTTTGACGCCTGACTCAATATCCTGAAAATATATTTTCTTATTCCTCTTCTCATTCAGTGTGTTGGGAGAAAAGACCATCATTAACAAAAGATTTTTTCCAAACACTGATTCTCTAAGAATTTCTTTATTCAACCTGTATGCTTCTTTGATCAGTCTCCTTATCCTGTTTCTCCAGACCGCTCTTCCTGCCTTTTTGTAAACAGCCGCTGAAATTAATATTCCCGGCTTAGATCTATTTTTTTCTATCAGATATGTTGCTTTTATTTTTTTATCGGAAGAAAATATTGTTTTTCCGTTTGAGAAGATTTTTTCAAAATCTTTTCTGCTTTTTACCCTTTCTTTAGCAGAAAACCCAAACCGTTTCAAGGCCCTTATTTCTCATCGCTTACAGATAATCTCTTTCTTCCTTTTGCCCGCCTGCTGGCTAGTACTTTTCTACCATTCTTAGTTTTCATTCTTTCTCTAAAGCCGTGCTTGTTCTTCTTTTTTCTATTGCTCGGCTGAAATGTTCTTTTCATTACCTGGCTCCTGTTTCATGTCAAAAAGATTTTAAAAATACTTATTAACGCCTTAAAACACAAGATATCTGATGTTTGATTGGGGTTCTTATTAAAAATCCGCAAATGAAGCAAAACATCGTTTTATTTCTATATTTTAAGGCTCGGTTAGGGATTATAATTTATAAACCCTTTACAAAGTGGGGTTATAAGGCGAAACTTACCCCCTAATGTTGCTTTTCTCGATACAATATAATGCCTTTTTTTCTAGTAATGTTAGTTGTTCCATCTGCTGAATAACTTAGTGAATTTGACTGTTTTTCATTAATTCTGAAATACGAAAAGGCCCCCTTTTAGTATGTCAATTTTGTCAAATTTGATTAACTCCAAGCACCTTTTCGATGGGGATTTTATAGGAGGTGTATAGTAGTTGTACAGGAGGTAAGCAGGAAATGGAAAGGTCTGCCAATTTGTCAGGCTTCTTATAAGGAATCATCACAGATTAAAATTAATTAAATAACTTTAAGCTGCGCTTAGGTCTGTCGGTACCCAGATCATTCGAACAGAATCAGGTTCTGAATTAAAACTAATATTAGATTTTGGCTTTAAAACGACACTTTCTATTTATTTCCATAATCAACCTGTAATACTAAAAATTAATTCAACCCGATAGGCCTTTGGCATAGCACAAATTATTTATTTACCATTCTATTTAAAATTATTTTTCATTTTTTCAGAATTAATTTGCACTAGCGCTAATTACTTTATATTTTTTCTTTCCTATGTGCTGCTAAAAAGGGCGTTAATATCTTGTGGAAAAATAATTTTTGTGAAAACGTTTCACAAGACAGAACTTGGCAGAAATTGAAAAAAGCTATGTTAAATTTGTTAATTATTTAGCCGGCGCACGCTAATCGCTTTTACGGCAAGGGCTTGCGCCTGCGGTTTTAATGTTAATATTTTGTGAACATGTGGTTATGTTTATTGAAATAACTTTTTTTTCTGATGAATATTGATATTTTTTAAACCTTGCTCGTGTGGATAAAGTTTTATGAATAACCCCGATTTGACTGAAAAAATCACGTTAAATAATCCTTCTTTACTTTGGAAAGAATGTCTTAAAGCTATTAAAGAAAGCGTAACTTTAATGACATTTAATACATGGTTCTTACCCATTAAACCTATAGATATCGATGTTGAAAAATCTATCCTTAAGGTGCAACTGCCTAGCCAGTTTTTTTGGGAATGGATAGATGAACACTACAACACCTTAATAAACAAAACAATTCATGAGGTTTTAGGACCGAATGCCAAGCTAGCATACATTATATCCAGCGAAACAGATATTGAAGAACCTAGATCGGTTCAAATTAAGCAAGCAGAATCCCAATCTCCAGCAGAGACAAAACCTAGTTTTGAAACTAATCTAAACCCAAGATACACTTTTGATAATTTTATAAAAGGAGAGAGCAACCAGCTAGCCAGAGCTGCTGCGGTTGCCATAAGCGAAAATCCCGGAGGAACTTCCTTTAATCCTCTTTTTTTATATGGAGGCGTAGGTTTAGGAAAAACCCATCTTGTACAGGGCATTGGAAACCAAATAATAAAAAAATATCCAGAGAAAAAAGTAATTTATCTCTCTTCCGACATCTTTACTGTGGAATTTGTTGAAGCAATTCAGTCAAACACTGTGAATGAATTCTCAAATTTCTACAGAAACATGGATGTACTAATAATTGACGATATACAGTTTCTAATAGGAAAAGAAAAGACTCAAGATCTTTTTTTTCACATTTTTAATACTCTTCATCAAAGCAGCAAGCAAATAATTTTAACAAGCGATAAACCGCCAAAAGATCTCAAGGGGCTTGATGAAAGGCTAGTTTCCAGATTTCAGTGGGGTTTAACCGCTGATATTCAACCGCCTGATTATGAAACAAGAATGGCTATTTTAAAAAACAAAGCAGACGATTATGGCATGATGATTTCCGGAGATATTCTTGATTATGTTGCTACAAATATTGTATCAAACATTCGTGAGTTGGAGGGTTGCCTAATAAAATTATTAGCAAACGCCTCCTTGAACTCAAAAAATATAGACTTAGATCTTGCCCGCAAAACAGTTAGAGAAATAGCAACCGACAGAAAAGTGAATATTACCATAGAAAACATTACTTCTCTTGTCTGTGATTCACTAAAAATTGATGAAAATAAAATCAGGGATAAGACAAGAAAAAAGGAAATTGTTTTTGCCAGGCAAGTTGCTATGTTTTTATCAAAGGAATTAACAAAATCCTCTTTAAAAACAATTGGTCTTCATTTTGGGGGAAGAGATCATTCAACAGTTATACACGCCTGCTCGTCCATTGAAGAAAGTCTCTCTAAAGATGCTTATATAAAAGAGTTAATAGATAATCTAAGGAATAAGATAAAAAACAATTTTTCTTGAATTTCCTGTTACTAATGTGTTAATAAAACTGTTTTATTTTGTTAATATCCTTAAAAAAATAAACACCCCGTTAACAACCTCTTTTTTACATTTTGCTTATTAACAAAATAGATTGAAATTAATCCTCTATTTTTTTTGAAAACAGGGAAATTTCTTCTTTTCCACAAATTAACACCCTTATTATTGTTATTAATATTAATATTTAAATTATTAATATTAATAAGGGTGTGTTATTGTTACTAAGTTTGATAAAGCTTCAATTTTATTCTTTGCAAAAACTAAATGATTACATTACTTATAATAAAAACCTCAGATAGAACAGCCCATATCAAAAGACTAAGGAAAGGCAGAAAGAATAGATTATAAAAACTAATAAAGTGAAAAAAACAGGCTGTTTAGGAGATTAAAAGTTGAGCTAAAAATTGAGAAAAATGTGTAATTTTCGTATTTTATTATGCTTTAAAAGGAGATTTTTTTGATGGAATTCATAGTCAATAGTAAAATATTAGAAAAACTTTTATCGCACATAATACCAGCAGTTCCTAATAGAACGCCTATGCCTGTTCTAGAAAATTTCTTGTTTGATGTTTCGGAAGGTACTTTGCAGGTATGCGCTACGGACCTTGAAATAGCATTGAAGTCTTCCATAAATGTTTCCGCAGATAAAAATGTAAAAATGGTTATACCGGCCCGGCTCATCTATGATGTTGTAAAATCACTAGGTGATACTCAAATTAAATTTGAAACGGAATCAAACACAAAATTGAAGTTGACAACCGACAATGGTATTTATACCATCAGTTTTTCATCACCAGAAGATTTTCCCGCTATCCCGGTCGTAAATAAAGAAAAGGAGATAATCATAAGCGGAGCGGAATTAAAAAAAGCAATTGATCAGACGTCTTTTGCAATGAGCAAGGAAGATATGAGACCCGCAATGACTGGCACGTTGATGGAGTTTTCAGAAGAAGGATTAAGATTTGTTGCGACAGACGGACACAGATTAGTTAAATATATAAACAAAAAAATAAAGAACGGTAAGGAAGATCAGTATGTTTTGCCGGAAAGAGCAATCTCGGTTTTGTCAAAACTTTTAAGTGAGGAAAAAGTAACTATTAACTTTAGCAAGACAAATATTTCTTTTAATATGGGAGAAATTGAATTTATATCAAGGCTGATAGGAGAAAAATATCCAGCTTATTCAAGTGTTATACCCCTTGAAAATGAAAATGAATTAAAAATAAAAACCAACGAAATGCTTTCAACAATTAAAAGAATGAGTTTGTTTTCGGCATCAAGTTCAAAGCAAGTAAAGCTAACGATTTCAGAAAATAACCTTGAGGTTTCAGCTGAAGACATTGATCATGGATCGAATGCAAAGGAGCAGATAAACTGTTTGTATAAAGGAGAGCCCATGACAATTGGGTTCAATACGGCGTATGTTCAGGATATATTGTCTCATGTAAATAATGATGAAATAATTTTTAAACTCCACTCGCCAACAAAAGCCTGTATAGTTGAGCCAGCTAAAGCTAATGAAAGCGAAGACCTAATGCTTTTATTAATGCCGGTTCGTTTAAATAATTAGTAATGATTTTAACCGACATTTCTCTAAGTAATTTCAGAATTCACAGAGATACAAAAATAGATTTTTCTGAAAATCTAAATTATATAGTGGGAGGAAATGGTCAGGGTAAAACAACTATTTTAGATTCTATTTATTACTTATGCACAACGAAAAGCCATGATAGCAGGGCAGATAGTGAGGCTGTAAGTTTTAACGAAGAAGGATTTGAGTTGAATGGAAATTTTAAAGATTTAACTGAAAGCAATATAAAGATTATCTACTCACTAAAAGACAATAAAAAAGTTTATTTGCAGGATAATAAAAAAGTGTCGCGGTCAATCGATATAATAGGAAAATTTCCAGTTGTAATTCTGGCACCAGCCGATCACGCTATTACGCAGGGATATCCTGGCGATAGAAGGAAATTTGTTGATGCAATTATTTGTCAGGCAAGCAACACATATCTGAAAACACTTTTGGATTATAATAAATCTTTGCGGCAGCGTTCGGCACTATTAAACCAGATAAAAGAGCACTATCAAAATTCTCTGCTGGACGAGTTAAATGCCTGGACAAGCAAAATAGTTCAGGCGGGTACGGAAATCATAAAGCACAGGAAAAAATTTGTCGAGGAATTTAATGATTTTATAAAAGAATCTTATAAAATAATTATGAATACAGAGGAAATTCCCGGAGTTTCCTATTCCTTTCTGGACAATTATGAAATGGACAATATTGAAAAAGAATTCAACAAACTGCTTAATCTAAAAAGAGACGAAGAAATAAAGCGGGCAGCGAATCTTGTTGGGCCGCACAGGGATGATTTTATTTTTGAAATAAATGGATTGAATCTAAGATCATTCGGATCCCAAGGACAGCACAAAACATTTCAAGTAGTATTAAGATTCGCTCAGTTTTTTTATTTGAAAAGGCTGGCCGGTAAAACACCAATATTTTTGCTGGATGACGTTTTTGGTGAACTGGACAAGAAAAGATCTGCTAAAATTAGTGAGTACTTAAGAGAAGTCGGACAGGCATTTATAACTCTAACAGACTTCGCAAATTTTTCTTTTCTTAAAAAAGAAAAGAATGATTTATTGCTTCAGCTAAATAAGGGCAGGGTGACATATGCCTGATGGTTTTCATAGAATATCGGAAATATTTGATAAAGAACCGGGACTATCGAGAATAAGGCAAGTTATTGAGCAATCGGACATTGTTAATAATTTTGGAAAAATATTTCCTGACTTAATTAAAATTGCAGAAGCGGTAAAAGTAGAGAGAAAATGCCTTTTTCTCAGGGTTCCAAATTCAACCTGGAGAAGCGAATTAAAATTCAGAGAAGGACAAATAACAAAAAAAATTAATAATTATTATAAGGAAGAACGGATTAACCAGGTAAGGTTTATTCCTTAAAGAATCCTGTAAATATGAAAAAGAATAAATATGGCGAAAATTAAACAAGAACCAATAACAAAGAAGCCCAGCGAATATAGTGCTAAAAACATAAATGTACTAAAAGGCCTCGAAGCTGTAAGAAAGCGCCCCGCAATGTACATTGGAGATGTGGGGCAGAGAGGATTTCACCATCTTGTTAATGAGGTTGTTGACAACAGCATTGATGAGGCGCTTGCGGGTTACGCAGAAAACATTGTAATAACCATAAACAAAGATGAAAGTGTTACTATAGAAGATAACGGGCGAGGTATTCCTGTAGATCTTCACCCAGAAGAAAAGAAATCAGCACTAGAAGTTGTAATGACGGTGCTCCATGCTGGTGGAAAATTTGACAAAAGTTCATATAAAGTTTCCGGCGGCCTACACGGTGTGGGAGTTTCAGTTGTAAATGCTCTTTCCGAATGGATGAAAGTTGAGGTAAAAAGAGACGGCAAGATTTTCTATCAAGAATACAAAAGAGGGGTAGCAAAAGCCGCAGTTAAAGAAATTGGGAAAACTAAAAAAGAAGAAACCGGAACAAAAACAACGTTCCTTCCAGACAAAGAAATATTTAAGGTATCTAAATTTAAATTTGATACTATTGAAGAAAGAATGCGGGAACTTGCGTATCTAAATAAAAACATAACCATTACAATTAGGGATAAAAGAGACGGCAACGAAGAAAAATATCATTTTAAAGGAGGATTAATAGAGTTTGTTCAATATGTTGATGCCACAAGAACAGCTCTTCATAAGACGGTTTACATAGAAGGAGAAAGAGAAGCAACGCCAGTGGAGGTTGCGTTTCAATACACAGACACATATTCTGAAAATATTTTTTCATATGTTAATAACATTAATACTCATGAGGGGGGTACTCATCTTGTTGGTTTTAAAACTGCACTTACCAGAACACTGAATAATTATGCCGCCAAAAACGGTTTAAACAAAGAGGGAAAAATTACACTAACAGGCGATGATTTCCGTGAAGGACTTACAGCAGTAATTTCTGTTAAAGTAGCAGAGCCGCAATTTGAAGGCCAAACGAAAACAAAGCTTGGCAACGGCGAAACGAAATCAATAGTTGAAACCATTGTAGGCGAAAAATTGGCAGAGTACTTGGAACAAAATCCTTCGGTAGGTAAAAAGATAATTGAGAAATGTATGCGCGCTGCTGAGGCAAGAGAAGCGGCAAGAAAGGCACGTGATCTAGCCAGGAGAAAGAATGCACTCGATAATTTAAACCTGCCCGGTAAATTAGCAGACTGCTCAATTACTGATCCTGAGCACTGTGAAATTTATATAGTTGAAGGAGATTCAGCTGGCGGTTCAGCCAAGCAGGGAAGAGACAGAAGGTTTCAGGCGATACTTCCGCTGAAAGGGAAAATCTTAAATGTTGAAAAAGCGAAGATGAATAAAATTCTTGAAAACAACGAAATCAAAGCGATTATTTCTGCAGTAGGCGCAGGGTTTGGATCAGACTTTAATCCGTCAAAATCCCGTTACGGGAAAATAATTCTAATGACCGATGCCGATGTTGACGGTAGCCACATTAGAACTTTATTGTTAACGTTTTTCTATAGGCATATGAAAGAATTGGTAACGTCAGGGAAGGTCTACATCGCACAGCCGCCTCTATATAAAATTAAAAAAGGAAAACAAGAGTTTTACGCTTTTGATGAAAAGGAAAGAGAAGATGTTTTAAAAAGGCTAAAGTTAAACGGCAAAGAAGTTGAAAAAACGCCAATTGAAAGAGAGGCAGAGGAAGAGACCTCTATTAAAGGTGTTGTAATATCACGATACAAGGGTCTAGGAGAAATGAATCCAATACAACTTTGGGAAACAACGATGAATCCTGAAACAAGGACCGTACTGCAAGTAACCCTTGAAAATGCCGCAGCTGCGGATAAGATATTTGAAACCTTAATGGGAGATGCGGTTGGGCCCAGAAGAGACTTTATAGAAAAGAATGCGAAGTATGTGAAGAACCTTGATATTTAATTTTAGTAATGGAGAAATTTTATAATAATAAGTAAAGCATTATGGCAACCATTTTTGAAAAGATAGTTCCAGTAGCATTAGAAGAAGAAATGAAATCTTCTTACATCGATTATTCGATGTCAGTAATTGTAGCGAGAGCATTGCCCGATGTGAGAGATGGTTTGAAGCCTGTTCACAGAAGAGTACTATTTGGAATGCATGAACTCGGCGTAGCATATAATAAGCCATATAAAAAATCCGCCAGAATAGTTGGGGAAGTGTTAGGTAAATACCATCCGCATGGAGACACGGCAGTTTACGATACAATGGTTAGAATGGTGCAGAGTTTTTCTCTGAGATATCCACTTATTGACGGGCAGGGGAATTTTGGTTCGGTAGATGGCGATTCACCAGCAGCGATGCGTTATACCGAGGCCCGACTTGCGAGAATAGCTGAAGAAATGCTTCGGGACCTGGATAAAAACACAGTCGATTTTTTCCCGAACTTTGATGATTCTCTTCAGGAGCCAACAGTACTTCCATCTTATTTACCGAATCTTCTTGTTAATGGAGCGAGCGGAATAGCGGTTGGAATGGCAACAAATATTCCTCCGCATAATTTAGGTGAGGTTATTGATGGGCTAGTTGCTTTAATAAAAACGCCAAAGCTTTCTGCTGAAAAATTGATGAAATACGTTACTGCGCCGGATTTTCCAACCGGAGGCATTATATATGGTTATCAGGGAGTTAAAGACGCGTATACAACTGGTCGCGGAATAATTAAGGTACGTGCAAAAGCAAATATTGAAACCTTAAAGAATAACCGGGAAAATATAGTTGTAACCGAACTGCCATATCAAGTTAATAAAGCAAGCTTAATTGAAAAAATTGCCGAATTGGTCCGCTCAGGAAAAGTAAATGACATATCAAACCTTCGTGATGAATCCGACCGTGACGGGATGAGAATTGTAATTGAATTAAAAAGGGATGCACAACCGGCCGTTGTCCTCAACCAGCTATTTAAGCACACTCAAATGCAAAATACATTTGGCGTAATTATGCTTGCTCTGGTTAACGGAGAGCCCAAAGTCCTTAAGCTTAATGAAGTAATGCAGCTCTTTATAAATCACAGGATGGATGTTCTTGTTCGCAGGACGAAGTATGAACTTGACGCAGCAGAACGAAGAGCACACATCTTAGAAGGATATATAATTGCGCTTGATAAAATAGATGCGGTCATTCAAACGATTAAAAAATCAAAAGATCCTGAGGTTGCCAAAATAAACCTGATGAAAAAATTCAAGTTAAGTGAGATTCAGGCAAAGGCAATTCTTGATATGCGCTTACAACGGCTGACGGGTCTGGAAAGAAAGAAGATAGAAGAAGAATATAAAGAAACAATCAAGTTAATAGAGTTGTTAAAAGGTCTTCTAAAGAGTGAAACGAAAAGATTTAATGTAATCACAAACGAGCTGTTGGCTTTAAAAGAAAAATATTCTGATAGGAGAAGAACTGAAGTTATTAAGGAATTTGAAGAATTTTCACTTGAAGATATAATAGCTGAAGAAGATGTTGTGGTAACAATTTCTCATTCGGGATATATCAAACGATTTCCAGTTAGCGGTTACAGGAAACAGGGTAGAGGCGGAAAAGGCGTTACAGGTGCCGGAACCAAGGACGAAGACTTTATTGAACATATGTTCATTGCTTCAACGCATCAGTATATTTTAATATTTACTGATAAAGGCAAATGTTATTGGCTTAAAGTTCATGAGATTCCTGAGGGTGGAAGAACATCTCGGGGACGGTCGATATTGAACTTGATCAAGAAAGATAAAGAAGAAAATATTTCAGCATTTGTTTCTGTAAAGGAATTCAAAGATGATCAGTATCTGGTAATGGCAACTGAAAAAGGAACGATTAAAAAGACGGTGCTATCCGCTTATGGTAACGTTCGTAAGGGTGGAATTAATGCGATAAACCTTGCCAAAGGTGATAACCTGATTGCCGTTCGATTAACGGATGGAAGTAATGATATTGTCTTAGGAACACGAAACGGTTTCGCAATTAGGTTTAGCGAAAAAGATGTCAGAGAAATGGGAAGAACGGCAACCGGAGTAAGGGGAGTTAACCTTGGGAAGGGCGATAAAGTTGTGGGTTTGATAGTTCTGAAGCGTCAATCATCTATAATGGTAGTGACTGAAAAAGGTTATGGTAAGCGTTCAGACATGAATGGCTATCGCGTTACACGCAGGGGTGGCAAGGGTGTCATTACTGTGAAAACAAGTGACAAAGTAGGTAAAATGATTTCGCTTATGGACGTTGTTGATGGAGACGAATTAGTTATTATCACTTCACGTGGAATGGTAATAAGGCAGAGCATTTCCGATATCAGGGTTATGGGGAGAAATACTCAGGGAGTAAGGGTTATCAAACTAAAAGAGAGCGATAAAATTGCCGATATCTCCAAAGTTATTCCAGAAGAGGATGACGAAGAGTAATAATTTCATTTAATATTATAAAAAAAGGGACAGCGTTAGTTTCTGTCCCTTTTCATTATTTAAAAATGCCCTTATTTATTTTAAAAGTTTGGCAAGAGAATCGTAATTAGCCTTTATGGTATAATTAAGGTCTTCAATCGAGTGTTCGGTTGATACAAATAAAGCTTCATATTGAGAAGGTGCCAGATAAACTCCCTTCATTAACATAGAAAGGAAGTATTTTCCAAAAAGGATGGTATCAGAAGATATTGCGGATTTATAATCAGTAACATCATTTTCAGTAAAGAACAGGCTCATCATTGAGCCGACTCTGTTAAGTGCAAATTTTTTATTCAGCAATTTAATGTTTTCCCTGAATCCGGTTTCAAGATAATTGGATTTTTCTTCTAATTTTTCATAAATATCAGGATTCTTCTTTATATGACTGAGCGCTGCAAAACCGGCTGACATAGCAAGTGGATTTCCACTTAATGTGCCAGCCTGGTAAACCGGCCCATGCGGGGAGATCATTTCCATAATTTCTTTTTTCCCGCCAAAAGCACCAACGGGCAGCCCACCACCAATAATTTTTCCAAAGGTTGTTAAGTCAGGTTTTAATTTAAATAATTTCTGCGCTCCGCCGGAAGATACCCTGAAACCAGTCATTACTTCATCAAAAATCAGAATAATTTTTTCATCGCTGCAAAGTTCCCTTAGCCCTTTAATGAAATCATCATTCGCTTTAATTACACCAACATTTCCGGCAATTGGCTCAATAATAACCGCAGCAATTTCTTTTTTGTTTTCTTTTATTAATTTTTTGACCGAATCTAAGTCGTTATATGTTGCCACCAACGTGTCAGCAGCATTAGCTTTTGTAACACCCGGGCTATCAGGAGTGCCCAGTGTCAAAGCCCCAGATCCAGCTTTAATTAAAAAGAAATCGGCATGGCCGTGGTAACAGCCTTCGAACTTTATAATCTTATCCTTTCTTGTATAGCCTCTAGCAGCTCGAACAGCACTCATTGTTGCCTCAGTGCCACTGTTTACCATACGCACCATTTCTACAGATGGAACCAATTCAACAATTAACTTTGCCATTTTTAATTCAAGTTCTGTCGGTGCGCCAAAGCTTGTTCCATTTTCTAACGTATCAAGCAAAGCATTTTTAATAAAATCCGGGTTGTGACCGAAAATATGCGGCCCCCAGCTTCCGACATAATCGATAAATTCCTGTCCATCAACATCATATATTTTTGAGCCTTTAGCCTTTTTTATGAAAAGAGGATTACCTCCTACGGATTTAAAAGCTCTTACGGGTGAATTAACTCCGCCGGGAATATATCTGCTAGCCTCTTTGTACAATTGTTTGCTAAGCGTTGTGTTCATAAATAATCACGTCAATGGTTAATGAAACAAAAGATATTTTTAAATGGTCAATTTACGAAGATATTAAGCCTAATGGAAGGAAATGATAAAACACGGTTAGAAATATTATTCTAACCGTGCACAACAAAAAGTCTTTTGAAAATCTAATCAAATGCCCGGAGCATTTTCATTATACAAGAGTTTAAAATCTTTTTCTCTCCCTTTTTCCCACCATTTTTCAGGGATCACTTTCCAGTTATTTAAAGATTCCGGGTTAATGTGTCTATGTTTTTGAATCCATTTCATAAGGTAATATCGAAGATCCTTCTGGGTTGACGTAATGACTCTGTCGGCAAGCTTTTCATGAGGGATGCCAGCACCTTTGGTGAGAAGCCCACCACCACCGTTGCCACGATAGGAATTTATTGCAACTTTATATTTTTTGCTTAAATCAAACGGTTTGCCATCAGACATTGAAATGATTTTAACCCTTTGGCCAGCTGGTTTAGACACATCAACTGTGTACTTTATCCCTGCAGCGGAGGAAAAATTATAGTATTGAGAGTTTAATACAGGGTGTCCGTTTTCTTCAACAATATTTCCTTTATCATCTGTTTTGAAATTTAATAAATGATCATTCTCGTCTTTCATCTGGTTAAACCAGTTTCCGTATGAATATTCAAGATAATTTTTTATTTCTTGTCCTGTAAGTTCCATTGTGTAGAGAAGGTTTTCATATTTGTAAAGACCGAACATATCTCTTACGCGCACACTACCTCTCCTGATTTCTGCATTAAAAGAAAGCGGTGCAGCAAAAGAGACGTCAGCTTTTGTCAGCTCAAGTTGAATCTTTTGAATAAGATCAACAAAGGGCGAATCGCCAAACATTGACTCTTTGGTGGAAACAGATCTTGTAAAGCTGCCGATATATTTATTTACGTAGCTTACACAGTGTTCGATATCGTGTGCAAATTTTCTTACCATTGGCGCATATTCTTTATAATTTTTCGATTCTATAATTTCACCGGAAATTTTCTTATCCCATTTGTTTGTGTTTGGATCTTTTGTAAGGGTTACATTTGCTACAGCAGCAGTTCTTGCTGCGTTAATAGTACCAAGTATATAAACAGTTTTACCTTCGGAATTTTTAACGGTGTAGTTCCAGCCGTGATGATCGTGACCGACAAAGACGATATCGAATCCAGGGACTTTTTCTGCAACAAGCTGGGATGCATTTTCATTATTGGGTGCATTCGGGTCGGCGCCATTATAACCGGCTTCAACACCGGAATGAAAAAGCCCAACCATTAAGTCTGGTTTTTCTTTTTTCAGTATAATCGGGACCCATTTCTTTGCAGTCTCCACCATATCATCGAATCTGATTCCGCTCCATATTTTTTTAGGCAGCCAGTTTGGAATTGCAGGAGTAATCATTCCGAGAACGGCAATCTTTATTCCATCTCTATTTATTATTGTGTAAGGTTTGAAGTAGGGTTTGCCTGTTTTTGTGTTTATTGCATTCGCAGCAAGCCAGGGGAAATTAAATTCCTTATTTATTTTATCATAAACAGGATGACCGGGTTCAATATCATGATTGCCTACTGTGCCGGCATCGTAGTTCATATAGTTCATTACTCTTGATACTATATGGGGGACGTCTGTTTTTTCAAAATTATAGTAATAAACAATCGGCTGTCCCTGCAAAATGTCACCGTCATCCAGCAACACAACGCTCTGGTTTTTATTATCTCTTTGCTGTTGAATATATGTATAAAGCTGCGCGAGGGAGGTATTGCCAAGCTTTGCTTTTATAAAATCATACTCGAATAAGGAGCCATGAACATCACTGGTTTCAATTAATTTTAAATTTACAGTTTGTGAAAAGGAAGTGCCGGCAAGTAAAACAGCACTAAATATAATTACTAAGAACTTATTGAGAATGGTTTTTTGTCTGAACATTTTTATTCCATACATATGGTTGAAAAAAGAAAATTGTCAATTAAGCTATAAAACGAGCAAAAATTCTGTTTGGTTCCATATAGAGGCAATCTTTATGCCATTTTTATCTTTGGGGTTTTATCAAAAACCTTTTTATATATAACTAACGCAATAGCAGCAGTTAAACCGATTCCAGCGAAATAGTACCAGATATAATGAGCATGGTCATAAGCATGAACCAACTGTTCTGGTGCCAAAGTTGACGGATCCGGCGCATAAGCAGTTAATAGGTAGCCCGAAATGCCAAAACCCAGAATTGATGACAGGAATGAGTGCAAGTGGCTGAATCCAAGGTACAATCCCTCTTCACCTTTAGGTGCTTGCAGTGAGAAATATTCAAGATAACGGGGAGATATAAAACACTCAGCAAGCCCCTGAACAACAATTCCTGCGATCATCATCACGGTTACAGGATGGGCAGAAATAAATCCGAAGATAGAAACGGACGAGCCAGTAAATTCTTTTAAAATTTCACTCGAGGCCATAAGTAAAGCAGATAAGGGCATTAGGAACATTCCAATACTCATTGAGGTTACTGCTTTTACATTTTTCATTAGATTAGTTACAAACACAACCGAGATCATCACTACAAAGGGATTAACATTTGCTATCCACTCAGGCGAAGCATGTTCACCAACCGTGCGTAAAACATATTTCGGCATTGTTGCATAAAGCTGGTGCTGGATGATCCAGAAACCCGATACAATAATTATTAATAAAAGGAGACGTACGTTTGTCACGACTTTAACGAGTCCGTCCCATGCCTCTTTATAAGTTTTTCCTTCCCCATCCATGTTTACACTTTTGTAAAAAAAGTAAACTACAATAAGAGCAAGAGATGTCATTGTAGCTGCGTAAAAATTAATTGATTCAAGTCCCCATTGCAGTCTTAAAGGATAAGCGAAAGTTTTTCCAAGAAAAGCACCGACGTTCACAAGTCCGTAAAAAATTGAAAATCCTCTTGCGCGTGTTTCTTCGTTTGTAGTTTTGGCAACAGTACCGGTTATGATGGACTTAATAAACGAACCACCGAACATAAGAACAACAAGTGCGGGAATAACTGTCGTTTTGTATGGAAGTGCGCCTAGAGTGAAATAACCGATTGATAAAAGAGAGAATGCCAGTAAAACAGCCTTCCTGAAACCGATCTTGTCCGCAAAAGCTCCAGTAAAAGGCGGAAGAAAATAAAGTCCAGCAGCAAACATTCCACCAATCCACCCAGCATCGATGTCGCTGAAGCCGACAACACGCGACAGGTAAAGTGTAATAGCTATAAAGACAGCGTAATAAGCGGCGCGTTCAAAAAGCTCTACTGTGTTTGCGGTCCAGAAAGCAACAGGAAATTTCCATGAGTCCCTGGTTTTTTTTGATGAATTTGATGTAATGGCCATCATTCTCCCTTATCTTGATTTTGGTGGTCGGGTAAAATAGGAAATTTTGGTGATTTGAGCGAGAAGGACAATGTGAAATCTCTTGTCATTGCGAATCCGAAAATAGTTAAACAAAAAATCCTTTACTTAAAGTGAAAAAATTTCCACCTTCGGTCGAAATGACAGGCTCATAAAATCTCAATTTTATCGCCAACATTAACTTCTCCATTCCCCTCGTGGAGCAGATTCATTCCAAATAAAACCTTGTTTTCAAATTTTCTAAAGGTTGCCAAGGTTTTTAGGGGTTCGTGCAACCTTTCGGCGGTTTCCTGATTTGTGGTTGTAATAGCGCATCTTGCACATGGCTTAACACCAAAGAAAATTATATTTCCCACTTTGAAAGTTTTCATATTATCTTCCTGGTACGGATCCCCGCCCGTAAATACAATGTTTGGGCGGAAACGATTCATCGGCAGTGGTTCGTCTAGTTTTGAATTTAAATCATCAAGCGATGCCTGGCTTATAATTAAAAACGGATAACCATCTGCGAAGCTGACCAGCGCATTTTCTTTTGCGTATTTCTGATCTACAGTCCTCCTGGATTCAAATGGCTGATAAACAAGCTTGCATTCGACATCGAGAGCTTCTGAAAACCATTTGTCAGAATCGCTTCCGACTAATAATGCAGAACATGTATCGTCCCAGATGGGAACGGTTATAACATTTGATTTAGAAATATTAAGAGGAATAAAATGTTTTCTTAAATTTTTTCTATTCCTGTGGTAAACATTTAATCCTTTATCATCAATTTCAACATTTATTAAAGCCATCTGGGGATATTCGCGCTGAGTCATAAAACCGCCAAAGTGATCTACCAGCATCCAGCGGCGGTCATACTCAAATCCGCGATCTGTTACTTTTGTAGATTTCACAGAAATCCCGCGAAGTGATTTTATTGGGTATATGTGGAGTTCGGAGATTGTGAGCATAAATTAAATGTTTATAAACAAAAAATTTCGTATAAATCTAATATTTTATGCGTTTTTATTTCAGATTCTCTTTGAATAACTTAAAAATTCTTTTGTATTCATCCGTCCAGCTGCTCGGTTCAATAAAACCGTGATCTTCCAGAGGATAAATTGCAAATTCCCAGTTATCTTTTCCAAGTTCAATTAATCTCTGTACAAGTCTTATATCATCCTGTGCATGCACATTCTGGTCGATCAAACCATGACAAATAAGCAGTGCACCTTTCAACCCATCCGCATAATAAATTGGAGAACTTCTTTTGTATGCGAGACTGTCGAGATAAGGGAGATTCAAAATAGCGGAAGTGTAGCCATGATTATAGTGCGCCCAATCGGTAACGGAACGAAGGGCCGCACCTGCAGCAAAAACGCCGGGAGTTTTGAACATTGCCATTTCTGTGATAAATCCGCCATAAGAGCCACCGTAAATTCCTATTTTTTTCGGATCGACATTATATTTTTCAGTCATAAATTTTGCCGCATCTACTTCGTCTGTTAAATCTTTTCCGCCCATGTTTCTATAAATAGCAGTTCGCCAGTCGCGGCCGTAGCCTGCACTCGCGCGGTAATCAATTTCCATAACTGTATATCCATTATCTGCAAGAAAGTTATTGAACATATACTCACGGAAATAATAATCGCTCCACCATTTATCCACATCTTGCAGATAACCTGCGCCGTGCACAAATAAAACTCCCGGACCGTTCTTTATAGGATTTTTAGGATGAAAAACTTTTGCGTGAACCATGGCGCCATCTCTTGCCTGGAAAGTAATAAAATCAGGGACTCTCCATGGATATGATTTAAACTCTTCACTTTCTGAATGAGTAACTTGTGTTTCCTTTGCGCCAATTTCGTTTTTCATTAAATAAAGTTCCCACGGTTTATTGACAAAGGAATAGCGAATGGCTAAATATTTTTCATCGGGAGAAATTGTAACATCGTTGTTGCCAGCCATAGTGGTAATTTGTTCTGGCGTTCCTCCTTCAAGGGGCATCCGATAAAAATGTCTTTCTCCGGGATCAACCTGGCTGGAAGTAAAATACCAGTACTTTTTATCATGGGAGATGAATGGATTGAAAACCTCAAACTTTCCCTTTGTCAATTGCTTCTTTTCACCAGTGACAGCATTTTCTGTGTAAAGTTGTGAATAACCAGATGCTTCCGACTGAAAATAAATGTTTTTGTTATCAGGCAGCCATCCCAGAGTAATCGGCCCGCCGAACCATGCGATACCGGGTCCACCAATCCACGCGTCATCGTGCTGGTGATCTAGGTTATTCAACTTTCCGTTTGAAGGATCAAGCAACATAATCCAGCGATCTTTATGATCCTGCGATTGAATATCTACCACTGCGTTCTTTCCATCATTCGACCAGAATGGTCCCTGATACAAGACCTCTCTTGGTTTATCGTATTTATCTTTGTAATCTTTTTTATCCTTTGCATATTCTTTCATGTAAGCTGGCTTATCATAAATTCCAGGGATGCTGTCTGTTGATACATAGTAAACTGAATCTTTTTTTATACTATAGATTCCAAATTCGTAAGTGGTTTGTTTTACGCCAACATTTGTCCTACCGGGAAGATCTTTTATATAACCGGAGTCAGTTACATAATCCGGCACAATTGTGTTTTTTACTCCTTCAGGCCTCTTGCCGAGAATAAAAGTTATATAATCCTGGTCAGGTGAAAGTTGAATGTTGTAAACAAATTTGTCCTGGATATAAATTTCAAGCGGCCTTTCGGGTTTCATTTCTTCAAGGCCCTCTTTTCGTTTTTCAGCTCTTTCTTTCCGTTGCCGCAATACTTTTATTAATTCCATTTCCTGTTCTTTCAAATATTTTTGTTCATCGCTTGCTGGTTCTTTTTCTTCAGGTTTTTTGTTCCCTTTCTTGAAATCTGTTAATTGTGTAGTTGTACCATCGCTATAATCCCACCGGAAAAGATTATTATCTTTTATGTAAGTAATGCTTTTTTCATCAAATGTGAAATCGGGATCCGATTCTTTTTCCAATGTATTGGTTACCTGTCTCGTTTCGCCTGTTTTTATATTGTAAATAAAAATATCACCGTTTTTTGAATATACCTTTTTTGTCCGAGCTTTGTTATAGTTTCCATTCTGTGAAGGAAGCTTCATTCTTTCTTCAAAAGATACCTTTTGTGGTTTGCCGCCATTGGCTGAAACAGAATAAAGAGAATCAGCATCGTTGTTATCAGGATTCCACATAAAATATATTTTACTTCCGTCTTCAGACCAAAAAATATTCGAAGGCGAAGTACCCAACCATTTTGGATCGCTCATAATCTTTTTAATTGTAAGGTTAAATCCTGAATCTGTTTTAGAGTTCTGCTGCGGGTATATAAGAAAGGAAATTGCTAATGAAAGAAATAGAAACGATACCAGGTTTAATGATTTCATGACAAATATTCCGGAAATATTATTGAATAAAAAATTATTTTTTGATGTCAATTACAGTTACTTCCGGAGTAGAATTGTACCTGACGGGCGCAATGGACATTCCTAGTCCGGGAGTAACAACCATCATAGTTTTGCCCAAATAAAAATCGCCTTTTATTCTATTAGTTTCTATTAAAGTTGGAGTCAAATTAATAAAAGGGAACAGAAAGGTTATCTGTCCGCCGTGTGTATGGCCAGCCAGAATTAAGTCATACTTATTCTTGACTGCGGCATTTATTACAATTTGACGTGGCTGGTGAACGAGCATGATATTTAAGTTATTTTTAGAAACAGTATGATCAACCAGTGAATCAAGCTCGTCAGGGCGAATTCTTTTTGGGTACGTTTCGGTTGCAAATGTAATTCCAATTTTAGCATTATCTATAAGTAGTGATATCTTTTTGTCATCATAAATAAAGATGTTTTGTTTTGCCAGCGCTTCTGTAATTTCCCTTCTGCTTCTTTGGTTGTCGTTTCTGTATGCCCAATTGTCATGATCTCCAACACAGGAATAAATTCCATATTTGGAGTTTATTCTCCCAAGATAAATTGCTGCGGTGTCTATATATTGGGGTCCCGAGCTTATAAAATCCCCACCGATTAAAACAAGATCAGGATTTTGTGAATTAACATCTCTTACAAATTTTAAAATCCTTTTTCTGTCTGTGTACCTGTCAGCGTGAATATCAGAAATAAACACAATCCGGAAATTATTTAGTTTATCCGGTATATTTTTTTTGTGATAGACAGTCTCGCGGATATTTATTGTATTATAGTCGTAAATCATTCTTAGCGGGACGTATGCAGTAAAAAAAACGATTATAATAAAGAATAAACGCGATTCATAGGGGAGGATTTTTTGTTTGAATTTCTTGTAAACCGGGTACAGGATTATTTTTATAATATCTACTATCAGAAACAATAAAATACATTGGGTAGCAAGAATTATAAAAAACCAGAAGGGATAAATCAATAAATAATCTATACCCCTTCCTTCGGGAAAATAGAAATTTAAAGGTTTTGCAATCGCCTGGTATGACCAGAGCACAATTACAAAAAGAGGATAAAGGTTGAAAAATAGCAGAACAATGTTTCTGTAAAGTTTTATCTTTTTTGAAAAAGAGGGATAAATAAATTGTATGCTTTTTAGCATCTTTTTGATGAAATAAAACTCGACCAAGAATAAGAGGGCGATGAATAATATTATCCTTATAACCAATCCCATTTCGTATTAATCCTTAATTAAAATTATTTTTTCCTGATTCTTCTTTTTCAGCCCCCGAACAACAAGCTCAAAAGAATGATCTATCCACTCATAAATTAATTTATCGGGCACAGAATTATCAATTTCGACAGTATTCCAATGCATTTTGTTCATGTGATAACCAGGTTTTACACAATCATATTTTTCTCGTAACTCAACTGCTTTTTCCGGATCGCATTTAAGGTTTATGCTTATTGGGGGTTCTAAACTTGCAATCAGGAATATTTTGCCCATTACTTTGTATACAGGAGAATTTTCATTAAAAGGGAGTTCCTCTGTTACAAATTTTTTCTTTAAGCAATATTCTCTTATTAATTCGATATTCATAATATCACCAATATCATCTAAATCTGCGCTGATAAGTGTTCTATAATTAAACGCGGATAATTACGGATTAGTCAGAAAGATGAGGATCCGTTAGTATTTTGCTACAAAGGCCTAAAACCTCTTCTGTATTAATGTCACTAATGTTATCCGCTTTTGATTGTATATAAAATTGATTTTCCATATACGGCGACCATTCATAGGCTTTTGTAGGTCCGAAAAGAGAGATCAATTTTGCACCAACCGCTCCGGCAATGTGCATCGGCCCAGTATCATTTGTAATATAGAGGTTTATCCGGCTTAAAACAGCAGCTAATTTTTTGATTTCAAAATTTTCCGCTATTTCAAAAGGGATTTTAAGCTCTTTTAGTCTTATTCCTAGTGAATTGATTATTTCAGCGTCTGTCATTCCGGCTGTGATTAATATATAATTGTTATAACTTTTATATAGTTGCGTTATTACCTCAACAAATTTTTCCGGCGGCCAGATATTTTCCTTTTTGCCTGCTCCCGGATGAAAGCCAAAAATCATTTTACTATTATCCGGAAATGATTTTGTTAGAAAAGATTCAGCGAAGATATCGTCTGTATCGTCTATTTTAAGCCGGATGTTTTTTATTTCTTTCCTTGTTAAGTTACAGCCTATTTGGCGGACAACATCAAGGTTTCTTTCGGATTGATGCTTCTTCTCTTTATCCCAGAAAAAATCCTTTTTTATATTTAAATATCTGGCTGCTTTATTAATTTTTCCATCGATGCTTTTAACTCCGACACGAACTTTAGCACCCGATAAAAAATTAATTATATGAGAGGTGGTTGAATAAGCAAAAGTAGAGGTTACAATGCCAATCTGGTATTTAACTTTTCTAAGTTCCTTGTAAAATTTAAAAACGGTTTTTAGAGAAGATTTATCGTAAACAAGGATGTTATCCAAGTGTGGATTAATATCTTTTAAGGGTATTGGATAATTTGTCTTGGCGGCGACAAGAGTTATTTGTGCTTCAGTAAACTTTTTCTTTAAAGCAAAATAAAGAGGCAGAGAACAGATCATATCGCCAACCTGGTTATTCTTCCCTACCACCAGAATATTTTTTACATTCGAAATGAAATCCTGTGATAAATTCATTCTGCCTGATTTTTAATTTCGGACAAAATAATCTATTTTCTTACCTTGTCCAAATATCGGGCAACGTCTTTTGCAAAGTAAGTAAGAATCATATCTGCCCCAGCGCGTTTAATGGCAATTAAAGACTCTAACATCACGCGCTCTTCGTCGATCCAGTTATTTTGTCCTGCGGCTTTAATCATTGAAAACTCGCCGCTTACCTGATAAGCCGCTGTGGGCATTCCGAATTTATCTTTTACCCGACGAATAATATCCAGATATGGCCCTGCCGGCTTTACCATTACAATATCTGCGCCCTCTTCAATATCTGATTGGACTTCGCGTATTGCTTCGTCACCGTTTGCGATATCCATTTGATGAGACCTTCTGTCACCGAAAGCAGGGGCAGATTCTGCAGCATCTCTGAAAGGTCCGTAATAGCCGGATGAATATTTAGCCGAATAGCTCATAATAGGGGTTTTTGTATAGCCTTTATAATCAAGCGCTTTGCGAATTGCCAGAACTCTTCCGTCCATCATGTCTGAAGGGGCAACAATATCGGCACCGGCTTCTACGTGTGAGAGTGCTTCTTTTGCAAGCAAGGAGACTGTTTCATCATTCAGAATTTCTTCTCCCTGCAGTATTCCACAATGTCCGTGAGAGGTATATTCGCACATACAAACGTCAGTGATTATAAGAAGATCATTAACTTCTGCTTTTATTGCACGGATCGCTTTTTGAACAATTCCGTTTGGATCATATGCCTCGCTTCCCTTCTCATCTTTATGTTCAGGGATACCAAAAAGGATTACTGCAGGGATTCCAAGAGAAGCGACTTCTTTACACTCTTTTACCAGCTCATCGATAGAAAATTGAAAAATTCCTGGCATTGACTTAACAGGATTTTTAACTTTCGTGCCGGGTACAACAAACATCGGGTAAATCAAATCGCTTTTGTTAAGTTCTGTCTCACGGACCATATCTCTTACAATCGGGTTGTAACGAAGTCTTCTTAATCTTTTGTTTGGATAAATAGCCATGATCTTCTCCTTTTAATTTTTTTTGTCATTGCGAATCCCCATAACCCGCGATGAAGCAGTCTATCAGAAAGGTTGCTTCTCTTTGCTTGCAACGACGCCTATATAGTAATCACTTTTTTGTAAACTAATTCGCTACTCTTTACGCAATCACCGAGGGAAATTCCACCGCGATAATTGCCGGCGAGAATAAATCCCGGAAAATTTTTTTCAAACTCTTCAAAAGTCTTTTCGTGTTCAATATAACCTATATTATATTGAGGAATGGCCTTGTCCCAGAATTTTGAAGTTATAAAAACTGGGTCAGAATTTATTTTCATTATTTCGCGGAATTCTTTAAGCACCCGAACAACAATTTCATTTTTATCTTGTTCGGCAAATTGGGGGTTTCTTGATCCCCCCACAAAAAGAGTAAAAGATGCTTTATCGTTCTCACATCTTTGCGGAAATAAAACGGAACTCCAAATAGCGCCAAGGAAACTTTTGTTTTCTTTTGAAGGAATTAAAAAGCCAAAGCCATCGAGCGGGCGATTAATAGCTGATTTTTCGTAACCGATGTAAAGTACAAGGACAGGGGGATAATAGATATTTAGTAAATGTTCGGCTGTGTTTACGTCTAAATCTTTTACAATATTTGCTGCAGCATAAGCAGGAATGGCGGAAACAAGAATGTCACAATCGATAGAATTCCTTTTTTGATTTTGTGCATATTTTACCCGGTAGCCGCCATTTAGATTTTCAACGGACGTAACTTCTGTTTCAAAAGACACTTTTCCTTTTAAGAAACCTGAAATTTTATGTGGAAAAACGTTCATACCGGATTTGAATGAAAACATTTTTGCAGATTGCTTAGATTTTTCAGGCCTCCGTTTTCTTTCTCTTATGCTCTTAATAGTGCCAACGATTAATCCACCATATTTTTCTTCGAGTTCATAAAGTTTCGGGAAGGCGGATTTTACGCTTAATTCATCCGGATTCCCTGCGTAGACACCTGCAACAAAGGGATTGATAGCATAGTCTAAGAACTCTCTTCCTAAGCGTCTTTCAACAAACCGAGATATGCTTTGATAATATCCGTCTTTTGATCTTCCAATGAAGGGCTCTGCCAGAATGCGCAATTTGGCTTTAGCGGAAAATAAATTTGTTTTTATTAAGCCGGGCGGACTCATAGGAAGTGCGTGAAGTTCCCCGTTCTTCAATATATATCTTTTATTAGCTTCTTTATTAGCGTAAACCAATTCATTTTGTAAGCCAAGTTCTTCAACGAGCTGACCAATGAGCGGGTGTGTTTCAAGCCCGCTGTTTGGTCCCCTGTCAAAAAGATACCCAGCTTCAGTTATGGTTTCAATTGATCCGCCGGGCTCATCTTTCTTTTCAAGAACATTGACATCAAAACCATTTTTATTTAACAAGTATGCAATGGTTAGCCCTGATATTCCTGCGCCGAGAACAACAACTTTTTTCTTCATATTAATTATACAGTCCTGGAATATTTTGCGGTATCTTCTTTCCTTTCAATGTAGCCATCAAAATTCATTGCTATATTTCTAATTAAAAGCTTTCCCATTTCTGAAACTTCAATTTTGCTTTCGGTCACCGTAATCAGGTTATCGGCTTCCATTTCTTTCATGTTCTTCAGTCCCCAGCCAAAATATTTTTTAAATTCGATATTGTGTTTTTTCTCAACTGAAGGAATATCAAGTTCGAAGTTGCACATAATTTGCATAATCACGTCGCGACGAATATGGTCATCTTCATTTAAATAATATCCTCTGGTTACCGGCAATATTTCCCGGTCTATTGCATCGAAATACTCTTTTTCAGTTTTTATATTTTGAGTATAAATGTTTTTAAGCTGGCTAATTGCGGTTACACCCATTGCATAAAGATCTGAACCTGAATGAGTACTGTATCCCTGGAAGTTTCTGTAGAGTTTTTTCTCGCGCAGAGCGATAGCAAGCTCATCATCAGGTTTAGCAAAGTGATCCATCCCAATAAATATATATCCGGCAGAAGTAAGCTTTTCTATTGTCATTTTCAGTATCTCTAATTTAGTTTCTGGAGCTGGAATATCTTCGGGATGAATTAATGCCATATGTTTTTTCATCCAAGGAACGTGAGCATAGTTAAATACAGCAATTCTGTCGGGTGATATATCAATTACTTTTTCAACTGTTTCTTCAAAAGTTTTAATAGTTTGGAATGGCAAACCGTACATCAGGTCAAGATTTATGCTGCTGAAGCCAAGTTCCCGAACCCACTGGACGGTTTGTCTTGTTATATCTTCGGGTTGAATTCTGTTAACGGCTTTCTGAACCTTTTCGTTGAAATCCTGAACGCCCATACTAATCCGGTTGAAACCATTGTTTCTAAGGGCCTCCAGGTGGGCCCGTTTGAGTTCACGAGGATCAATTTCACAGCCGTTTTCGGAATTCTCCTTAAAATTGAAATTTTTCTTTATGTAAGACGCAAGGTCATTTATTTCATCGGGTGTCAGGTGAGTCGGCGTGCCACCGCCCCAATGCAACTGAGATACCTTCCTATCCGGGAGAATGTAGGTTCTTACCATATCAATTTCTTTCTTAAGATACTTCAAGTATTCCTTAACTCTATCTCTATTACGAGTAATAATCATATTACATCCACAGAAATAACAAAGTGTATCACAGAACGGTAAATGAAAATAGATTGATAAATCCGGAAGATCTTCTCCGTAATTGGTTTTAATTATTTCATCGAGATAATTCTCTGCAGTGAAAGCATTATTGAATTGTGGTGCAGTGGGGTAGCTAGTATATCTTGGTCCAGGTTTATCGTATTTCCTAAATTTTGACAAATCAAATTCAAACATCGTATGCTCCCAGTTTCCGAATATATTGACATGCGGAAATTTATTTATGAAATATTTTACTTTCTTCTTTTACTGTTTCAACAAAATATTTAGCTTTTTCAGGTTTTACATCAGGCAGAATACCATGGCCCAGATTGAAAATATGTCCTGTACCATTGCCGTAATCGCCAAGAATTCTTTTTACTTCATGCTTAATTTTTTCTTTATTTGCGTAAAGCACGCTAGGATCCATATTTCCCTGCAATGCTACACGATGACCAACTTCTTTTCTGGCCTGGCCAATATTCATTGTCCAGTCAAGCCCAATAACATCCGCGCCGGCATCAGCAATTTTAGAAAGACTAGAATGAACTCCTTTTGCGAAAACAATTACCGGGTGACCATTCCTTTCAATATTAGAAATAATCTTTTCAATATATTTTAGGGAAAACTCCTCAAAATCATGTTGAGAAAGATTTCCGCCCCACGTATCAAATATCTGAACAGCATCTGCCCCCGCCTCAATTTTTGCAGACAAATATTTTGCGATTGCATCAGCTAATTTATCAAGGATAGCATGCGCAAGCCCTGGATTATTAAATATCAAACGTTTTACTACAGAAAAATTCTTAGATCCTTTACCTTCAACCATATAACAAAGTAATGTCCAGGGCGCTCCGCTAAAACCTATAAGAGGAACTCTATTATTTAATTCCTTTTTAGTAAGTGATACTGCATCGAGCACATATTTTAAATCCTTTTCGGGATCGATTATTTTTAGCGTTTTTGCATCTTCTTCATTGCGAATTGGGTTTGGAAAAACAGGTCCTCTTCCTTCGTGCATTTCCAGATGCATTCCCATTGCCTCAGGGATAACAAGAATATCAGAAAAGAGAATAGCTGTATCAACACCAATTAAATCCACAGGCTGAATTGTTACTTCGGCTGCAAGTTCTGGAGTTTTACACATTGTTAAGAAGTCTGCTTTCCTTCTTACAGTTCTGTATTCCTGTAAATATCTTCCTGCCTGTCTCATCATCCAAACTGGGGTTCTTTCAACGGGTTGTCTTTTACAGGCTCTGAGGAATAAATCGTTCTTAATCTTACTCAAATCATCTCCACAAGTTTCATTTCCTGTAATATTCTAGGGTAGCTTTTACCAAACCATTAATTGTATACTCATCCGGCATAATCGTTACCCGCACATTCCTGTTTTCAATTGCTGCGCGTGTCGTTGGACCAATTGCTGCAATGTCATATTCCCGGAAATATCGTGCAGGATTTGAAATATCAAGTATTTGAAGATAATTTTTAAAAGTCGATGGACTTGTAAAAATAAATAAATCGGGTTGAATATTTTTTAGTTCATCGATCCGGTCTTTAATAGTCTCACGATCAGGAAGCGCAACATTATATACCGGCGCAACTTTTAAAATTGCTCCACGAGCTTCAAGCTCCTCGGGAAGTTCTTCTCTTCCAATTTCGGATTGCGGAATGAATATAGTCTTATTTTTTAAATCGAATTTTGATAATTCACTAATAACTCCTTCGCCGCTAAATTTCTTTGGAATAATGTTTACCGGCACATTTAATTTTTCGCATACGGCGGCAGTTTTATTTCCTACTGCAACAATCTTTATCTTTTTGAAATTAAAGGGCTTATTTAGCTCATTGGATCTATTTATAAACATTCTGACGGCGTGAGCAGAAGTAAAGATTATAAAATCTACCTTCTTCTCTTTTAGTACTATATTATCAAATTCTTTCCAACTGCTTGGTGGAACAATATTGAGTGTAGGGAAAATAATTACTTTTGCACCAAGCTGTATAAAGGCCTCAGCTGATTCACGTGACTGCTCAATTGTGCGGGTAATAACAATGGTTTTTCCTTTAAATGGCAATATGTTTTCCTTATCGAAACTTGTGAATAATCCATGAAGAATAAAATCATAAATTAATTCTCTATCATTTACCATCCGGGATTCCGAATATTTGTTTTCTATTCCGCGGTTTACAGCACCGTATATGGTACCAAGAATTATATCGACAGCAAATGTTTCCTCAATGTCCCGGAAAAGGTTTTCTGATTTACCTGATTTTATTATATCCAGCAAAAGAGATTTTAATTCAGACTGCAGTCTAAAAAGCTCTTCACATAAAGCATGATCCGTATTAAGGTTTTCCTTCTGGTACATCAGAAAGAAACTTTGATATTTCATCATAAACATATAAAGATGAATGATGAATGAATGTAGAGAATCAATGCTGCTCATTTCATATTGAATTTTGTTTTTTAAGGATTGAACAAGATTTTCCATCCTTACTTTCATAATTGAAAAGTAAAGATCTTCTTTTGTATTGAAATAATTATAAACAGTTCCTTTTGCAATTGATGCTTGCTTGGCAACATCTTCCATCATTACTTCATGATAGTTCATCCGGGAAAAAAGCTGCGAAGCAGATTCTATAATTTTTTTTTGCTTTTGAAGCTTATTGTTTTCTTTTTTCGATAGTTGGTTCATAATATTTACTATTTAATTCTGATATTCTTATAAATTTCATCCAGAATTTCTTTTGCACCAGCCTTAATAAGATCCCCAGCCAAATGTTTCCCTAACTTTTCAGGATCTTTTCTGCTGCCGCGCATTTTTTTACGGAATGTTATTGTCCCATCAAGATTTCCCACCATTGCATCAAGAAAAAGTCCTGAAGATTTGACTTCAGCAAAAGCTCCAATCGGAACCTGGCATCCGCCTTCGAGAGTTTTTAATAAAGATCTTTCGGCAAGTACGGCCAAGTAAGTATTTTCATGATGAATAGACTGCAGAATATTGTCCGCAAATTCGTTGGATTCGTGAATTTCTATTCCCAATGCACCCTGTCCTACAGCGGGCAAAAAAGTTTCTGTTTTAATAATCGAAGAAATGTATTTATGGAGTTTTAGCCTTTCAACGCCGGCGCGGGCAAGAATAATTGCGTCCCAATTTGAGTTTTTAAACTTTTGAATTCTGGATGGAACATTGCCTCTTAGCTCTTCGGTATTAATATCGGGCCTAAGATGCATTAACTGGCATTTTCTTCTAAGCGATCCTGTTCCGACAATAGCATTTTCCGGAAGTTTGTCTATTGTCATCCCCTTTTTGCGAGCTATCAAGACATCTTCTACAGGATGTCTCTTAGTTACGGCAGAGAGTTTTAATCCTTTCGGGATTTCAGTTTGTAGGTCCTTCAGGCTATGAACCGCGATGTCAACTCTTTTAGAAAGCAGCTCATTTTCCAATTCCTTTGTGAATAAGCTTTTGTCGCCTATTTTTGATAAAGCTACATCAAGAATTTTATCGCCTTTTGTTTTTATTATTTTAATTTCTACGGAAATATGTTTATTCTTTTTTTCCAACTCTTTTTTAACAAAACCGGATTGCCATAGAGCCAGTTCGCTGCCACGTGATCCAATTATGATTTTTTGTTTTGCCATAATTATTTTTTGTCTTTGTTCTGGGTGTGGTTATCAACACCGAATAATTGACGTAATATCCCGATACGTGTTGCTGTTTCAGTTGTGTTTTCACCCGATTCGGCTGATTTCCTAAGCTCAATTGTCGGCTGATGAAGAATTTTATTAATTATACGTTTCGTAATAATTTCTAGTTTGTCCTGATCTTCGGTGGAGAATTTGTTTTTATTCTTTTCAACTTCTTCGAGTCGTATGTTTTCAAAATGATCTCTTAAATTTTTTATTGTGGGAGCTGCCTGCAGCGAATTATACCAATTAAATAAATTGTCAAGTTCTTCTTCGATTATTTTCTCTACCTTTGGAATTTCAGCTCGTCTTTTTGCCAGGTTTTGTTCAACTATAATATTTAGTGAATCAATATCATGGTAAAAAACATAATCTAAGCTTTTTGAATCAGGATCTATATCTCTTGGTACAGCAATGTCCATTAATACCAGGGATGCATTGTTTCTTTGTTTCATTGCTGATTTAATATCGGCTTTTGTAAGAATTAAGTCTGGGGAGCTTGTTGCACTGATAACAATATCAAATTCATATAGATGCTCCTTAAAATTAGTAAAAGGGATTATCTTTGAATTTAGCGACTGTGCAAGTTTCTCGGCTTTTTCAATTGTTCTGTTGGTAATTGTAAGAAAAGAAATTCCTCTGTCCTGAAGATGTTTTGCTGCTAATTCACCTGATTCTCCGGCACCAATCACCAATGCTGATTTTTTATGTAATGAAGAGAATATTTTTTCAATTAATTGCACAGCAGCGTAACTAACAGTCACAGCCCCCTCACTAATTTCCGTCTCTGTAAGGGCGCGTTTACCGGCTATAAGAGCAAAGTCAAAAATTCGTTTCATTATAAAACCGGCAAAGGACATTTCTTCGGAAAGTTGAAACGAATCTTTTACCTGTTTAAAAACCTGGTTATCACCGATTAATAAAGAATCTATTCCTGTAATAACACTGAATAGATGTTTAACAGATTCTCGCGAAAGAAAGCTTTGAAAATGTTCGTTGTTGATATTGAAAGAAGATTTTTTATCAATTATAAAATTTTGTAAATCGTGATAGCTAGTACTACTATCCAGAGGGAATCCATATAATTCGGTTCTGTTACATGTGCAAAGGATAACCCCTTCGCTAAGAAGCTTTTCTTTTGCTGAACTTATAAGATTTTTAATATCTTCGTTGCCAAGATAAAGAGCTTCCCTGAGTTCAACAGGCGCAGTCCGATGATTTATTGAAACGGCTAATAAATTCATGACAGATTAATAGAAAGAATGAAAACTTACAGACAAAAAATTGCTCAACATTGTTGAGAGAATGGCTATCAAAAACCCAACGATCGAAAAAATAACTACCTTTTTCCCCCGCCATTTTCCAAGCAGCTTACTTGTAATTCCTATTCCATAAAGAATCCAGACTATAGAAGTCCCTATTAATTTTGGATCAGCATAAGAAAAATTAGGAAAAGCTCTTGGTAACCAGATGAGGCCAATCACAATTGCACAGGTTAAAAGCACAAACCCTATTACCGCTGATGAAAAGCTCAGCCTCTCCAAAATTTCAAGATTTGGAAGTCGATCAAAAATTAAACCAAATTGATTTAATTTTATTTCCTTGTAAAGCATCAAGTAGAGAAATCCGTAAACTGCAGAAATAGTGATTCCCGAATAACCAACCAGTGCGCTGAAAACATGGATACCGAGCAAGTTGCTTTTTAATACCTGCTTAACGGCTACGATATGCTCAATCTCCACCGAAGAAATTATTTGAAATAAAATTGAAATTATAATTATAAAAGGTCCAGTTCCACGAATATCGGTTACAAGTTCCAAAATGAAATACGAGAAGCTTACAGCAAAAGCCAGCACAGTAAATATTTCAAAAACATTAGTAATTGGCGGATGGCCGAAATAAATAGTTCTTACTATTAAATAAACGGCGTGAAAAAGGAGCGTGATAAAAAGGAAAAGTCTTTTTGAATTAGCCAGTTCCTTTTTCCCTGTCATAAAATCGTACGAATAAATAGCAAAAGTTACAATATAGAGTACAGGAAGGAGCCAGTTAAGAAAATCGATAAAATTGATCATAATTGCATCCACTTTGACTAGTCAGTACAAAATTAAGAAAAGAGCGGTATTATA
>CAYPNM010000002.1:46005-128931 GCA_964412105.1 uncultured Ignavibacteriaceae bacterium
TATCGAATATTTCTTTTTTATTTGCTGTAACAACCGGTTAGTTTATTATTTTTTTTATCAGTTTCGGCCTTGATACTTTTGAAGCACTGGTTTTTACAATATTATATAACCTTTCTTTAGCAAGGTCCGCTTTTTGAGGAGATTCGCACCTAATTTCAGCAATTAAATCACCCGCCTTGATTTTGTCCCCAATTTTAGGATAAAATATAATTCCGGCTTTCGGCTCAATTTTATCCTCTTTTCTCATTCTTCCAGCTCCAAGCTCAAGTGCAGCCATGCCAAGCCCGAATGTATTTATTTCTTTTATGTAACCTGATTTATTGAAATAAACCATTTCAACGACTTTTGATTTTGGATACTTATCCAAATTTTCTATATAGCTCACTTTTCCGTTCTGTGCTTTTACTATTTCACGAAATTTTTCAAAAGCCTTTCCATTGTCTATTAATGATTGAGAAATTTCAACACCTTCCTTAATTGATGAAGCTTTTCCCCCCAAATAAATCATTGCGCCGGATAAATTTAAACTTAGAGTCAGCAAGTCTCCCCTGCTTTCTCCTTTGAGGACTTTCACAGATTCGTATACTTCAAGCCAATTTCCTATATAATTTCCGAGCGGTTGATTCATATCGGTAATGAATCCAATTACCTTTTTATTGAATGCTTTTGCTGTATTTATTAATGAATTTGCCAGCTCTATTGCATCTGATGTTTTGCTCATAAAAGCCCCGCTACCGGTTTTCACATCGAGCACGAGCCCGTCAATTCCTTCTGCCAGTTTTTTGCTCATAATGCTTGCAGTAATTAGTGGAATTGATTCGACTGTCGCAGTGACATCCCTGAGAGAATAAATTAGTTTATCTGCGGGGGCTATGTCTTTCGTCTGGCCGATTAAAACGGCTCCGCATTTTCTAATTACCTTTTTATATTCTGTCAAAGAAAGATTGGTTCTGAAGCCAGGAATAGATTCAAGCTTATCAAGAGTTCCGCCTGTATGGCCGAGTCCACGTCCCGAGATCATTGGAACATTTATTCCGGCTGCTGCAGCTACAGGTGCAAGAATTAAGGATGTCTTGTCACCCACTCCGCCAGTCGAATGCTTGTCAACTTTGGATCCTTTAATAGAAGCAAGGTTTATTACTTTTCCGCTGTATAACATTGCCTCTGTTAACGCGGCAGTTTCCTCCGAAGTCATTCCTTTTAGGAAAATTGCCATCAGAAGAGCAGAGAATTGGTAATCCGGGATTTTGTTTTTTGTATAACCTTGAATTAAAGACCCGATTTCATCTCTTGTGAAAACTTCTCCATTCCTTTTTTTTCTGATGAGTTCAACAGGATTCATTTTATATTCCGCATAGTATGAATTAATGGTTTCACAAATTTAACAGAAAAATCAAACAATTGATGGATAATGAAAAAGCGTTGTATAAAAGCGGCTTAGAATTATGAATCCAAATACGTGTTCTTTGTCATTTTTTCTTTATTTTTACACTCTAAAATTGATTTGGGAGAATATTTATAGCGATGAGTTTCAGAACCAGAACACATACTTGCGGTGAATTACGTGAAACGAATATCGGTCAAGCTGTTGTATTAAACGGCTGGGTGGACAGGAGAAGAGATCTTGGGGGCGTAATATTTATCGATTTGCGGGACAGATACGGAATCACACAGGTTGTATTTGAACCAACATTTGATAAAGCAGCACATAAACAAGCTAATTCGTTAAGAAACGAATTTGTAATTTCTATTGAGGGAAAGGTAAGAAGGAGACCGGACAACACTGATAATCCTGATTTATTAACGGGTGCCGTCGATGTAATGGTTAATAAGCTTATAATATTAAATGAAGCAATAACAACGCCCTTCCAGATTAAGGACGAAATAGAAGTAAATGAAGATCTCAGGCTGAAATATCGTTATTTAGATCTTCGCCGGCCGAAAGTTCAAAGTAACATGATTATGCGTCATAGGATGTATCAGGTCACAAGAAAATATTTTGATGAAAACAATTTTGTTGAAATCGAAACACCGGTATTGATGAAAAGCACTCCTGAGGGTGCCCGTGACTATCTTGTTCCCAGCAGAATTCACAAAGGAAAATTCTATGCTCTGCCACAATCACCGCAGCAGTATAAACAAATATTAATGGTTTCGGGCTTTGACAGATATTTCCAGATAGTAAAATGCTTCAGAGACGAAGATCTGAGGGCTGACAGACAGCCGGAATTTACACAAATAGACGTGGAAATGTCTTTTGCTGGTCAAGAAAATATATTCGAAATAGTTGAAGGATTAATGAGGGTTCTGTATAAAGAAATCTGGAACAAAGAGTTAAAGCTTCCCATTCCCAGATTTACTTTTGACGAAGCTATGGAAAAATATGGAAGTGATAAACCCGATATCAGGTTTGAACTACAACTGGTAACCCTTAATTCAGTTTTTAAAAACTCCGGTTTTAAAGTATTTAGAGAGCAGATAGAAAATAACGGAATCGTTACAGGGCTTGTTGCCCCTAGATGCGGCGAATATACGAGGAACCAGCTAGATGTTTTAACAGATACAGTTAAAAAATGGGGGGCGGGCGGACTTATATGGATGCGTGTAAAAGAATCAGAACTTGAAGCTCCGGTTGCTAAATTTTTTAGTGATGAAGAAAAGAAAACCCTTGTTGAGGTGTTAAATGCAAAACCGGGCGATTTAGTTTTTATTATTACAGGACCAAGACTAAAAGCGCTACCCATAATGGGTAACCTCCGGCTTGAAATGGCCAAGAGACTGAACCTTTTAAAAAAGGATACTGAACCCAAATTATTGTGGGTAACTGATTTTCCGCTATTTGAGTGGGAAGATGAGTCAAAAAGATTTTATGCAATGCATCATCCTTTTACTTCGCCAAGACTTGAGGATGTTTCACTAATGGAAAGCGATCCGGGTAAAGTAAGAGCTCGTGCATATGATCTTGTTTTAAATGGTAGCGAGATTGCGGGCGGAAGCATAAGAATACATAACGCTGATCTTCAGGCAAAGATGTTTCGAGCGCTTGGAATCTCAGAAGAAGAAGCAGAGCATAAGTTCGGATTCCTTATGAATGCATTTAAGTATGGAGCCCCTCCTCACGGTGGAATTGCGTTTGGATTTGACCGGATGGCTATGATCTTTGCAGGAGAAACTTCTATACGTGAAGTAATGGCTTTTCCCAAAACGACGAGCGCAGTTTCTTTAATGGATGATTCACCGTCCACTGTAAGCGAGGAACAATTAAAAGAATTACATTTGAAGATAAGGTAATAAACCCCCTAGATATCTTGATACATTTCGATAATTTATCAGTGGGACGTAAATTGGTTGGGAATAATCTGATAATGTAAAATTCATTATGATTTTGAATGAGAATTCTTAAAAAATACTATGGTCTGTTAACGGGAATATTTGCGTTTATAGTTTACCTATTGACCGTTTCGCATTCCATAGCGGCATTTGATTGTGGAGAATTGGCCGCAGTTCAGGCAACACTGGGTATTGCACATCCACCAGGTTATCCGCTTTTTACTATTCTTGGCTATCTTTTTGTTCACATTCCGCTCGGGCTTACAAAAATATATCAATTGAACATTTTATGTTCGATCTGGTGTGCAGCGGCAGTTGTACTTTTTACATATACCTCAAAATTGATTCTTGATAATTTGCAGAAGTTGCAAACCCGGAAGACCTCACGAATATCTGAAAAGGTTTACGAGAAAATAAACAAAAAAAGCCCGGATTCAGAATTAATTATATATATCACCTCTATACTTAGCGGATTGTTCTTTGCATTCAGTCTTTTAGTCTGGCTGCAAAGTGTATCCGTTGAAGTTTATTCCTTGCAAATATTTCTTTTCATTCTGATAATTTTCTTTTTTTTCAAAGCGTTTTTTTATTCTGAAGAAAACGAGACTTTGTTTTCAGGTAAAAATATAAACTGGTTTTATGTGGGAATATTTTTCGGCCTTGGGCTATCGAATCACTTAATGACTTTTTATTTACTGCCTGCTTTTTGTTTTCTCTATTTTTACAAGTACAGCTTTAATAAAAAATCCGTATTAAGATTCCTGGCCATGGCGGCAATTTCCGTTTTTATTGCAGTTGCATTGTATTCTTATCTTATTATCCGCTCCAATCAAAACCCTGTTTTAAATTGGGGAAATCCCGATGATATAAAAAATGCAATTTATCATATATCTGCCCGTTACTATAAAGGAAACTTTTTTTCAGGCGTTAATTCAGTTGAGAGGCAGCTAAAATTTTTGTTCAATTCGTTCGGGTTTTATAATGGAAAGCCCTTTGCCGGTGATTTTAATATTTTTTTGATTTTCCCTTTTTTAGGAATTGTTGCTTCGTTCATTGCATTCCGAAGGTTTTTTTACTTTTTTATGTTGCTTTTCTTAACCACAATATTTTTCACTATAAATTATAATATTCCGGATATATATGAATATTTCTCGCTTTCAATTATTTCACTTTATATAATAAGTGTTCCGGGAACCTTATTATTCATTAATTATTTAAGGTCCGAGAAATACAGTTTTTTATTGCCTGTTATAATTCTGGTAATATTTCTTTTTGTAAGAGTTAATGCGAATTATGTTTCGGCAGACGAGTCACATAATCATATCATAGAAGATTATGCCCGATCATTGCTTTATACAGCCGATGATAATTCTGTTATTTTTTCAAATCAATGGGATTATTTTGTTTCACCGTCTTATTACCTGCAGTATGCGGAAAAATATAGGCCAGATATTACCGTTTTTCATACGGATTTACTCTCCTTTTCTTGGTATCATCGGGAATTTAAGCGGAAAAACAAAGTAATTTCCGGCAACGAAAACAATAAAGTAAATATTCCCAATTTATTTAAAAACTACTTTGATAAAATTTATCTTACACCAGAAGTAGTCAGGGACTGGGTGGAAAAAGGAAGATTTATTTTACCAGATTCTCTTAGGATTATTCCGGATATACTGATGTTCAGAGTGGTTTATAATAATAAATACTTCCCCGCTAAAGATCCGAATTTTATAATACAAATTCCCAAAGAAAAAACGACACTTACCAAATATATTGAAAGCTTGATAGGAGCGATGCTTACGAACAGAATACAGTACGAGTTACAGTTTAAAAAGTTTAACCGTGCTCGACTTTATTATCTTAAGTTAGTTAATGATTTTCCTAATTACCCCATTCCAGATAAATTAAGGCGGCTTTTTGAAAGTAATTAATTCTCTGACTTATACTAAAAAGCTAGAGTGATCGTTTGAAAATATTTAATTATTTCAAAATTGATTAAAATCTTTTTCATTCATACCACGAAACAATCTCAAACATACCTGTATTTGGATAACCCGGAGGGGAAGCAATCATTAATCGGTCATCATACCTATAGTTTTTCAGAAACCCGGAAATCAGGTACAAATTTGAGCCATTAGTATGAAAAGTGCCAACGGGCAATCTCCCATTTTGTTGTATTCCACCATATAAATTAATTGTTCCAGCGAGGGATCGCTTATCGTAATTTTCAGATCCGAACCCTCCGGTTTCTGCATATACTGACGCATCAATATTTATATCACCCTTGTTTGCGTTGTTATCCGTTATCAGGACATTATTTTGTGCGACGATACCCAACATATCGGTGGAACCTGGATTTGAACGTGGATCAGTGTTGTATACAATACTTCCATCAAGATATACATCCCCTCCAGTTTTTGTGGCTTTCTTTCCTGATCCGGTCGTAATCTGAGATGCTCCAATGCTATATTGACCCGTCACAGTTCCTTGCAGTCTCAGAGTTGCGCCTGTGGCAAAAATTGCACCATTTGGCGCAAACGTTTTGGCCAAAACAGAAGTATAACTGCTACCATAAGAATATTTATATTTTATACTATCCCCAGCAAATTTAACATAAACTGTATCATGACCTGTAAAATCAGCACCACCATTATCAGCTAATGATTTCACACTTGCTGTGCCACCTGGCGGGAGAGGCATATTAACTCCGGTTTGATACCCCCCGTTAAACTCAGGGTTTGAATAGCCCTTCGTTACAAAGTGAGTTAAAGTAGTAACTTTGCCGTTAAATACGGGATCTCCGCTAATTGTGAGTTTATCTTGTGTATGAAGCGGACCCCAGACAGTATCTCCAGTAATCCAATAAGTGGGATTATTCCCTTCACTAACGGAGTAATAAGCAAATTTTGAAAAGCTACTTGGCTTTAGAGTAACCAGCACTGTATCGCTGAATCCCTCATAGTGCCCGACTGAACATATTTGTCTTGTATTTGTAAACGCGTTTATGATATTAACAGTTACAGTATATGATCCTCCAGCAAAGGGTACGTTATTAAATCCCGCCGTCCATGTGGGATCGAGAAAAAATTGATTTGCGGCAACATTTGCACCGCTGACTGCTATGTTATGTACATTCATATTTTCATAATAATATGCCATATTATCAACAGCACGGTTTGAGGCTACCCCAATATTTTTTTCTGTTATTAAAAGTAGCACGCTAAATCCTATTACTAAAAACAAAATTGCTCGCCCACTCATTCTAATTACCTCTTACCTGTTTTGTAAATTTCTTGCTGTTAATCTTAGTTGTCTCCAGAATGCAACAACGTATGTAGAGTCAATTGGCTCAGTATTTTCAACCATAATATCTATCTGCATTTTTTGAATCTGACTTGGCGGAGTAACGGGAGTGCTCAAAATATTTCCGAAGCTATCGAAATAAGTTATTTTAAATTCTGTTATTCCAACATTTGAACTTTTCGGAGCATCACTGTTTGTCACTCTATATAGAAGACGATCATTTGGATTTGGCGTATTTAAAAGCTCGCTTGCAGGGCCCAAGTAATAAGAAAGTGTATCAACATTGCCATCGTTATTCAGGTCCGTAAGAAATTTAATTGAAGATGTATCGGCAAACAAAATAGCCTTTGTTGGGTCAGGTATTTTAGTCCAGTCTTTACAATATCCTATTTTTCTGAAATCCTCTTCCAACACTGATCCGACCGAAATCATTGCTGATTGAACATTAGCCTCAGATGTGTTTGTATATAGATTAGAAGTAGCAGACGTGTTCACACGGAATAAAATGAGCAGAACCAATCCGCCAATAATGATAGAACCTAAAATGTCCAATAATGTACTAAAACCCATATCTAATTCTCTTTAATTAAATACCCAATAGCTAAAAAGGGATGAAAGCCTAACAGTATCTTTCATTGAAACGCTTGTCACAGTGACAGAAATTTTTTTAGTCCACGTAGCAGTTGATGATTTAACATCCGGTGTATTTGGCTCTACATAGGTTACAACACAACTAATATTAAATATTGCAGAAGGCATCGTGGAATCAATTTTGGTGTAACCATTATAGTCATCAAAATCATCAAAATTAGGATATACTTCACCGGTTTCAGGCCCAAGCTTGTTAGGATTTGTAAGATCATTTAAACTACTAGCTGAAGTATCAACGGTACTTTCGTCAAATGCTTTTCCCATAGCTTCTTCAATTACAGAAGCCCCTACGGAAGTACCGAGAATGGCAAACTTCGAATCATAAACCGTAGAAGTATTTATAGAAAAATTATTATTCACTCTTAGGATAATGGTTGATAATAAAATCATCGCGCCAATGGTCATTAACATCTGCCCAGTGTTCATTTTTAAACCAATATGAAGTTTTTACAATATGATGTACATAACAATTTTCGTGCTAGTTAATATTTGTCAATTTTTAACAAAATGCATACCATAAAGCAACAAAAATTAGAGACAATGTATCAAAATATTACGATAAGCGGTCGGTAAAATTTTCAAAACCTCAGAGGAAATAATTACGCATTTACCGGTAATAATTACAATAACGGTAATATTTACGCGTAAATTTTACATACTCTAATAAACATTAAAAAATGTGCTGTATTTAATTGTAGTAATGTAGGTTAAAGGCTGGCATAATTTTTACTATAATCAATTTGTTAAAAATAACAATGTCAAATTAAATGGGACAACAACAACTCTTACTAATAATCATTGCAGCGATAGTCGTTGGTATAGCAATTACCGTAGCTATAACTCTTTTCAGGGCCCATTCAATTGATGAAAAACGAAATTTGCTAATAAATGAAGGTTCAAGCTTAGCTTCTGCGGCAATGGGTTATTATAGAAAACCAACCAGTCTTGGTGGTGGTGGGAGTTCTTTTGTTGGATGGATCATTCCACCTAGTATGGTCCAAACTGCGACAGGTCGATTTTCTGCAACAGCATTTAGTGATAGTCTGATAATAATTGGAACGGGGAATGAAGTAACCACGGGAACAGATAGTGTAAAAGTAAAAATTACAGTATTGGAAAATACTTTTTATTCAACGGTAATAAATTGAATATATATTTCTACGAAAACATTTTTTTTGTATTGAAGCTCGGTTCGTTACTTAAATAATTAAATTATTTCAAAAAACAATAAGAGGAACATAATATGGGACAACAACAACTCTTACTTATCGTATTGGGCGTGATCGTAGTAGGCATCGCCGTAGTGGTAGGTATCAATCTATTCAACGCCAACGCTGTTTCATCAAACAGGGACGCAGTTGTATCAGATTTAAATAACCTGGGTGCCATGGCACAGCAGTATTATAAAAAGCCGATATCGATGGGCGGCGGAGGAAATACGTTTGATGGAAGTTCAGCTACAGGCGGTGTTGCTTGGGTAATTCCTGCACAGCTGGACACTACAGCTAACGGTACTTATACGGCAACTGTTAATGCACAATCTGTTGTAATAGTCGGTCTGGGTACTGAAAAAGGCAATGACAATACTGCACCTGTTAAAGCAACAGCTACAGTTAGCCCGACAGCTATAACGGTAAGTACTCAGAATTAAAAAAGTAATTTGTATATAAATTTATTAAAGGCTGATAAAATTTAGTATATTTTATCAGCCCACTTCAATCTTTAAGGAAATTTATGGTTGAATTGAGATTTTCGGCTAACAGGGTAAATGGACAGACTATTAGCGGTTCGCTGACAGCCGCTTCTCCCAGAGACGGCAAAAAAAAAATATACAGATTAGCTGAGAAAAACCAGTTAAAGATAAGGTCGGTTGAGATTAAAACCACTTATCTTTATAAAGTGAAAAGGGGAAATGAAAAGCCTGTAAGGGGGGAACAAAAGGCTTTCAATAAGAAAGAGGTGGAAGATGCGCTCACAAAAATGGGTTACAAGATTGTCTCCGTCAACAAAAAGCTTCTTGACTTTCAATTTAACCCGCCGCCGCAACAGATAGTCTCCTTCGTGAAAATTAGTGCGGAGTTACTGGAACAAAAACTTCCCTATAGTGAAATATTGACTTTGCTTATTGGGGATACAGAAAACAGAACGCTTAAAGAAACATTGAAAGATATAAATAATGAATTAAAAAAGGGAGCTGATAGCGAAGCGACATTTCTGAAATATCAACCTGTATTTGGTAAGTTTACAGCCTATATGTTAGGCTTAGCATCAAAGAGCGGTAACATGGCTGAAATTTATAGGGCAACCGCTAAATTTCTCGAGAGGCGAATGGAGTTCAAAAAGAGTTTAAGAAGTGCTTTGATAACACCAGCTATAACTGTTTTTGTGCTCTTAGTCGCCTGCCTGTTTTATGTAGGTTATATTTTTCCGGAAACAGCAAAATTATTTGTTAAATTTGGTGTTCCCCTGCCTCCAATGACAGCATTCACATTAAAAATGAGCGATTTTCTTATTGACAATGCAATACTGGTCAGTATAGTTATTATTGTGCCCCCAATAGTGCTATGGCAATATTTTAAGACAAAGAAAGGGGCCTATATATTTGATAAATATTTAATCCAAGTTCCTATTATTGGGCCGCTGATTCACAAGACGCTTATTGAAGTCTATTTCCGGGTTTTCTATACTTTATACAGCGGTTCAGCAGAAAGTATTGAACCAATTAGAATAGCTGCAGAAGCAACGGGTAATAGTTATTTTGAAGATAAAATAAAAAATGATGCAATTCCATTAATGATTAAAAAGGGGATTGGAATAACGGAAGCTTTCCAAACAACAGGAGTATTTACCGATACGGCTCTTTCACGTTTACATTCAGGTGAAGAGACAGGAACTATAAAAACCACTTCATTACAAATTGCAAATTATTACGAAGCTGAAACGGTTTATAAATTGAAGAATCTTATTGAACTCATACAGGTATTTATCGCTATGATAATAATGGTTGTCATGATTCTATTGACTCTTGTCTCCGCAGAAACAGCTACTATTAGACCTAAAACACCGGGAGCGGCTAGTAATGAAATCCATATAGAAAGAACGATAACATGATTGATACTAATCTTGAAATGACCGATAAAATCGGCTATTTGCTTTTTAAGAAAGGGATAATAGACAGTGCAATTTTAGAAAAGGCCCTCACGGCAAAAGCAACTGATAATTCTAAAATAAAAAGAAATCTTGCTCAAATATTGGTTCAGGATTTTGGTTATGATCATGACACAATCTTTAGAGAAGTTGCAATTCTATACGCTTTCCGGGAATTGGAAATTAACCCCGATGAGATACCTCCACGCAGGATTGAAGCAATTAAACAGATGGTCAATGATACTAGTGATCAGTTGAAAAGTCAGATGGTTGAACATAAAATTATACCTTTTATGTTTGACGACAGATCAAAAGATAAATTAGTATTAGCAACCATTGATCCAACGGATAGAAACATTCCAAAGATTGCGTTTAGTCTACAAGCGAAAAAGTATGAAGTAGTTTATATAAAGAAACCTGATTTTGAAAGGCTTATACAAATTGTCATTCCTCCTGAAAATATTTATTTAAAGGCAATGGAGGATGTTGCCCCAGAACTTGAAATTGGAAGGGAAGAAGCATCTCTGGATGAAGACGAACTTGATGCGGAAATAAACAAAAGTGCACTAATAAACCTGGTTGAAGGTGCATTGCTTGAGGGGGTAAGAAGAGGTGCGAGTGATATTCATTTCGTTCCAAAAGCAGGAAATAAAACGGAAATAGATTTTCGAGTTGATGGAAAACTTCAGGTTTGGCATACACAAGATAACACACTTCCTGAAGCCATGATTGCAGTTGTTAAAGATCGCTCCAAAGGGATGGACAGGTTCGAAAGAGAAAGAGCACAGGATGGATTTATTCAAAGAGATATAGACGGTAATATTATTAGATTCAGGGTATCTGTACTACCTATGGTTGGTACTGAGCTAAAAAATAAATTTGAAAGTGTTGTAATAAGGATTCTTGACGATAGAAAAGTTATAAGAGATATAGACAAACTGGGATTGGCCGGGTATTCTAAAGACGTATTTTTAAAAGCTATTAACCAGCCACAGGGCATGGTAATTCTAACAGGGCCTACGGGAAGTGGTAAAAGTACAACGCTTGTAGCTGCACTTTACCAGGTTATTGATCCAAGCGTAAATGTTCTAACGGTAGAAGATCCTGTTGAGTATGTAATTGAAGGAGCCAGGCAATTAAAAATTGGCTATAAAATGAATTTTGAACAGGCAATCAGGTCGATACTGCGGCATGATCCCGATATAGTATTGGTTGGTGAGATGAGGGATAAAGAAACAGCCGAAGTTGCTATAAAGCTAGCCAACACGGGTCATTTAACATTTTCTACACTTCACACTAACGATGCACCGAGCGCCGTAGCCAGGCTTTATAAAATGGGTATTGAGCCATTTCTTATAGCTTACGCAATTAATCTAATAGTTGCGCAACGTCTCGTGAGAAGGCTTTGTCCAGACTGTAAAAAAAGAACTGCTAATTTTGATGAAGTTGTGATGAAAGCAGCGGGTTTAAATATAGCTGAATGGAGAAACTTTGTTGTTTATGAGCCCGCTGGATGTGAGAAATGTGGTAAAACAGGCTATAAGGGAAGGTTAGCAATACATGAAGCACTTTATTTTACCAGAGAAATAAGAGAAATAATTGTCAAGTCAGGAATTGAAGTTGATGAAGAAAGCGTAAGGAAACAGGCAAAAAAAGATGGAATGCTGACTCTTCGTGAGGCCGGGCTTGAAAAAGTGAAACTAGGACTGACGTCAATTGAAGAAGTTATTGCGGCGACTTCAGAAGAATAAATTTTTAATAAATTAAATAAGGCAAAAATATTTTGACTACAGTTGATACAGAATATAAAACCATCATAAAGAAGTTTCTTCTGAAAATACCAGAAATAGTTTATGGTACTGAAAGAGCAGAATATATACTTCAGAATATTGAGGAGATATCTTCAGAGGAAAGAGTTGTTCTTAAAAAGGTTGTAGATAGAATGCTCACCAGTATGATTGAACGTGAGGCTTCTGATCTTGAAATAGGTGGCAATGCCAGCGAAAACTTTGTGTGGATGAGAATTTTTGGTACCAAAGGAAGAGTAAAAGAATTCCCGCAATTTACGCACGACGAAGCCGGGGTAATGATTGCAAATTTGTTAAACAAAAATCAAAGGAAATTTCTTCAAGCCTCCCGTAATCTTGATTTTAGTTATACATTTAATTACGAAAGGAAAAAAGTATTAGCCAGATTTAGAGCATGTGCATATTTTGACCTGGAGACGCTTGCGTTAAATTTTAGAGCGATAAACACTACAGTTCGTTCTTTGGAATCACTGGAATTTCACCCAAATGTTGTAAAGGCTATGAGTCATAATTATATTAAATTTGGACTTTCATTAGTTACGGGCATCACCGGCTCCGGTAAGTCTACTACATTAGACTCAATTATTGACGCACATAATAAATATGATCCTGCTCATATAGTTATAATTTCTTCACCTATTGAATTCGTACACACTTCAAATATTTCTTTTGTAAGGCATAGGGAAGTTGGAAGGGATGTATTATCATTTAAAGATGGTATTACACAAGCACTAAGACAGGATCCTGACATTATTGTTATTGGTGAAATGCGTGATCCCGATACAATTCTTGCTGCTCTAGAAGTTACTGATACCGGTCATAAAGTGTTTTCCACTTTGCATACTTCTTCGGCAGTTGAATCAATCGATAGAATAGTTGCGGAGGTTAACCCTTCCGAACAAGAAAGAGTTAGGAATAGACTAGCAGATGTTTTAGTTTCCGTAGTATCACAAAAACTTGTTCCCAGCATTGATGGCAAGGTAGTGTTAGCCAAGGAGGTCTTATTAGTTACTCCAAGTGTCAAGGCTGCAATCAAAAATAATAATACAAGTGAGATATATATGATGATAAACCAAGGCGGATCCAGCGGAATGATAACTATGGAACAGGATCTAAAGAGACTATATCTTAACAGAAAAATTTCTCTTGATATGGCCGTTGCATATGCAAATAATAAAACTAGAATTCAACAAATATTAAATGCGGTTTAAATGAAACAAGTAATCTTTACATATTGTGAAGGTAATGATACAAAAATTGCCGTAGCTCAAAAAGATAGTGATAAATTAAAAATACTCCGCGTATCATCTTTAGATGTTTCTTCTCCAGGCTATAACGTAGATGAAGATATGGAAGGCTTAAGTCTTACCAGCGATGAAGTAAAAATAGATGAAAGTAAACGAGATGTAATGGAAGATAGTAAATCAGGGGTGTCAAATGTTAGTTTGATAAATAATTCGTTAAGAGGAATTAATTTAAAGAAATCTCTCTTTGTTCCGGTGCTAACTGAACCAGCAGTACATTATCATTTCTTTGAAGGAACGAAAAGAACCAAAGCCGGTAACTTTACACAGGAAATAGTAGATGATATTCAGCAATCTAAAAATGTGACCATTGATCAGGAAAATCTTGAGTACGTGGAACTTGCCGATAAAGCCTGGATGGCAGTTTTTCTAAGCGGTGAAATTTCATGTATAGGTCTAATTAATGCTCTTGCTAATTATAACGGGAAGAGAAATTATAAAATTCAGTCTGTAAAAAGTGCAGAAATATCTTTAGCATATTACATTGCTAAAACAAAAAAATTTTTTCCCGATGATTATTCGTTAATAATATATATAGGTAAAGAATATACTAAATTAATTTTTCTTCATGGCAGAAAGCTAAAACATATCGGGAGTACTCTTGATATTGGTAAAATTAATCTGCATACGTATGATGTTTATTTTTCAAAAATTTTACTTGAAATGGAAAATGGAGGAATTTCCTCCCTTGATAATATTGTAGTATGTGGAGAGGATGATTCCGAAAATATTGTTCTTTCATTTTATGGTACTTTCCCTGAAGCAAATGTTTCAAAAATGGATTTTTCCGAGTTTGATCTTAGTCATTTAAAAAGCGAGGCTAAGGAATCGCTTTCGGCATTTACTGTACCAATTGCCGCTGCTGTTGAATTTTTTGATGAGGAAGCGGAAATTTATAAGGGAATAAATCTATTACCAAAATACGTAAAGGAGGACCAGAAGTTAATTCAATTTGGTTGGCATGGATATGCTTTGCTACCGATATTATTTGCGTCAACATTCTTTCTAACGAAGGCATATCTTAATGATCAAAAAGAAATAAAAAGTACAAAGGATCAAATTGCAGTGCAGCAGGTTTTATTAAAACAAAATCAGGATATTTTGAATAAAATTAATGATATTCAGGGGAGACTAAATAATTTTGGAGCAACTCAATCTATCCTTGATTCTGTATCTGCCGGAACGGAAGTATGGTCCAATTCTCTTCAAAAGATATCAGACTTTTTTGATCAAAGGAAAAATATCTGGTTGACAAAATTAGGTATTGGTGACGGAGGAAAAGTTAATCTTGAGGGTTATGCCCTTTCAAAAGCCGTACTTACTGATTTTGCATATTTCTTAAAATCTGCAGAGCTAAAAGGAATTTTTTATGAAACATTGAGGGATAAGAATACTTATAGATTTACAATCAATTTCGATCTATCAAGTTATCAAAAAGTAGAAAAATGAATAGAAAAGTTAAAAGTACATTAGGGCTGGCTGCTCTACTAATAATTATATTGGTGGGGGGGGGTGTCTATATCTTTATATTTCAGAACGGAAAGATAAAAGATATGAAGGCCGAATTAAAAAAACTAAAGGCAAATGGGTATAATACTGAACAATTAACAGCTCAGTATAAGGAAATGGAGGCCAGAGAATCGGTTCTTGATTCTGTACTTGCTGCCAGGAAATTTAATATTCCACAAAACCTTTCATCAATTAAGTTTTTTAATTTTATAAATATAGTGAGCTCGGATTTTTCTCCGGACAAAACACATATCAACGTAGAATATGTCGATCAAAAGCCTGAAAAAGAATTTTTTTATTATGAATATAAATTAAGCGGTACAGGTACTTTTGATAATGTGCATCAATTAATATATGCCATAGAAAAAAGCAAAGAATTAAAAAAGGTAAAAGGGCTCGCTCTTAGTAGTACAGTACAAACCGACAAGGATGGTGAGCCCAATTTTCTGGTAAATTTCTCGTTGAACGTAGATGTCTATTATTCCTCTAATAACAGATTTGCAAGTAGCAAAATCAAGGAAAATGATATTACTTCCGGACCAATTTATGATATTTTTTATCCGTTAATTAGAAACCAATTACCCCCAAATCTTGATAATTTGTTAGATGTTCAGGGTGCAAGATTACTTGCCCTTATTCCGGAAGGAGCCTTTCTGGCTGACTCCAGGGGAAATACATACTTACTGTGGGAGGGTGAACAGGTTTATCTCGGTTATCTTACAAAAATTGATTACGATAATAATCGTGTAAGCTTCATTCTTAATAAGGGTGGAATAATTGAAAAAGTTGACTTGTCTTTGGAAAAAGAGCAGTCAGATAAAACAAATCAAAACAAAGAGATTAAAAAATGAAAAAGAAGTTTAATGCCTTTATAGTTCTTTTGATATTGGTTTTTTCAAGCCAGGGATTTTCACAAAATTATCTTGAAAAAACTTTAACGCACCAATACTCCCCTGATCAATTGGTAAGTTTTTCTGCCACTATATCTTTTAATGATGCAATTGCCTTGATTAATAAAGTAAGCCAGAAAACGTCAGGGATAAAAGTAGTATCAACGGTTGATAGGAAAGATCCTGTCGGAATTGAAATAAAAAACATGTACTATGAAAAAGCCCTTGATATAATAGTAAAGTATGCAGGATTAATCTATGAAAGACAGAATGATATGATAGTTGTAAAACAAAAGGATGAATCTACGGTAAAGAGAAATGCCTCAACTTATGCTCCTGTGGATGCAAGGGATGTAAAGATTTCCGCTATCTTTTTCGATTCAGATGTACTTAAAGCCAGACAAATGGGAATTAACTGGCAGGTTTTGCTTTCTAAAAATGGTCTTAACATAGGCGCACAGCTGGGAAATACTCTTAGCCCGGATAGCACATTTAACGGTGAACAGGTTAGTGCCAATTCGCAATTTGATTTGGGCAGATTTTCTGGAAACGCAACAGCACTATTCCAGTTTTTAGAAAGTGAAAATGTGGGACAAGTTATTACTGCCCCAAGTACGACGGTTAGAGATGGACAGGAAGGAACAATTCAAGTAGGTTCAGATTTTTCCGTTAAGACCCAGGATTTTGCCGGTAATACAGTAGAGAAATTTTATCCAACCGGAACTATTCTTAAGGTAACACCCTATGTTTATAAAGAAAAAGGTATTAACTACATTGTAATGAATATTAGTGCAGAACGTTCAACCTTTTCAGTTTCAACACTTACATCGGTAATTAATAAAACTTCGGCTTCAACTCAAGTTATAATGCTTAACGGTGAAGAAACTGTGATTGGGGGGCTGTTTATAAATGATGAGACTAATGTTAGGACAGGTATCCCGTTTTTAAAGGATTTACCATGGTGGTTCTTTGGTTTGCGTTACATATTCGGTAGCGATAATGTTCAGGTCGAAAAACGAGAGCTCGTAATCCTTATAAAAGCGGAAATTCTTCCTACTCTTAAAGAAAGGCTTGAGAATCCGCAATCTACGAATCCTTTAAGAGATGAAATTCTCAGAAATAATGAAAAGATTCAGTACTATAAGTTCAACAACGCAACAAGTAGTGAAAAACAACTAAAATAACAAATGGAAACCATTTTAATTGTTGATGATGATGTAAACCTATGCAATGAACTTAATGAAGAATTGCAGGAAGTTGGTTATGACACTGAATCTGTTTACGACGGTAACCAAGCTGTTTTAAAGATTGCTGAAAAAACCTTTGATCTGATTTTACTGGATCTAAAAATACCGGAAAAAGATGGCTTTGAAATTTTAAAAGAAATAAACGAAAAAGGGAGAAACTCAAAGGTTATAGTGCTTACTGCTTACGCTGATGTAAAAAGTGCCATAGATTCGGCTAAAATGGGAGCTAACGATTTTATTAGTAAGCCATATGATTTTGACGAGCTGTTGATTACGATAAGAAAAGTATTGCAGAAAGATGAATAGATATGAAGATCAGCTTTAGGATATTATTTATAAATTTTGCTATTGTTGCGGTAATTCTAATAAGTTCTGCTGGGGCCTTCTACTCCGTTATGTACAATGTGCTTACCACACAACAATCCCGATATTTACTTAATTCAGTTAATGACTTTGTTTATACTTACCGGGAAATTACCCAGAACGCAGATGATGACTTTACTTATCTTATAAATAATGATCTGAGCAAAGTATTTAAGCAAAAAGAACCGCTATCCAAAAATATTGATTTTATTTTACAGCAGTCCAGAGGTTCAGGCAGCTACATTTTAAAGAATGCCTGTAATAGTAATGTCTACATTTCGAGTCATAAATTTACAATTACAGATTTTTTGAAAAACAATCCTTCTGCTATTGTAAGGACTTATAGAGGAAACAATAACCAAGTGTATTACTATGGAAAGATTATTTCGCCGGATTTTATAAACAGATTAGCTGAGAAAATAAGGTCAGATATTGCAGTGGTTTGGAATGGATCCCCGATTATATTATCTAATGAGGATGAAAACCAGGGTAATTATTATCTAATTACTCAGGCATTTCAGGAGCTTCAAAATAAAAATAATTTTGATGTTGTTAATCAAGATTTATCCCCAGCTAATTTGCTTTCTACAATTTATAAACCAGATGTAGGCAAAAATCCAAATAATCAACTTGACTTTATAATTTTTACAACCCTCAGTGAAACACAACAGTTAAAATCCAGCATTAAAAGTATATTGATAGTAATAGGATTGGCAGGTATAGTTTTATCATTAATTCTTACATTAGTTTTTACAGATAAAATCAGAAAACAAATTTCAATCTTAAGTAAGGCTACTGAAATTACAAAAGAAGGAAATTTTAAGGCAGAAATTCCCATTCAGAGTAACGATGAAATAGGCCAATTAGCTCAAAATTTTAATGTAATGCTGATTGAGCTTGAAAAAAACGAAAAAGCAAAAAACGAATATTCAGAATTTATTACTCTTATTAATAAAAATCCCACGCTCTCAGAAATTTCAGAAGCTTCATTAAGTAAGATAATTAAAACAGCAGGGTTTGTCGTGGGGGCACTATATGTTGTTGAGGATACTGATAAAGTAACCCTTGCAAGTTCTTACGGCCTAAATGAAAAGACCAGATTATCTTCCGATATAACTTTTTTTGAAAAAGTAATTAAAGATAAAGACATAATCGAAATGAATTTCGAGGAGAATCCCTCAAGAATTTCTTTAGGTATTATAGATATTGAAATAAAGCACGCACTAATTGTACCAATTATTTATAGCAAAAAAGTTATAGCCATACTGGAGCTTGGTTCCTCTGACAAACCGACTTCCGAAGCACGGGAGTACCTTGCAAAGATTAAAGAACAGTTGGCAATCGGCATAACAAATGCAACGGCCTTTGTTCAAATGAAAAACTTAGTTGCTGAATTGAAAAAACTAAATGAGGAATTTCAAAAACAAAACATTCAGATAAGGAAGCAGAATGAAACGTTGGTTGAATTGCACAATGAATTAAAAGAGAAAGCAAAAGAACTCGAAATTCAAAAAAGTAAAGCGGAAGAGGCAACAAAATTAAAATCTCAATTTCTTGCCAGTATGTCTCATGAGTTAAGGACACCGATGAATTCGATTCTTGGTTTGACGGAGTTAATTTTAGAAGAAACATCGCTTGCTGGAAAAAACAGAGAAAGACTGGAGGTAGTATTAAAAAGCAGTAAAAGACTGATGAACCTTATAAACGATATACTTGATCTTTCAAAAATTGAAGCTGGCAAGATGGAACTTCACAACGAAGATGTTTTGCTTGAAGAATTAATCAGGGATGTGGAAACAGCTATAAGCCCTCTTATAAATAATAAATCTATAGATCTAAAAATAAGACGCAATTGTAATACGAGTATAATAATAAATGCGGAAAGAGAAAAAATCACGCAGGTTTTGATAAATCTTCTTGGTAATGCTATCAAGTTTACTGAAAGTGGATATGTTGAATTAGGCATCTCAAATGTAAATAATAATATGATTCGATTTGACGTAAAAGATACAGGCATAGGTATTTCAGAAGAAAATATTCCAATAATATTTGAAGAATTCAGGCAAGCAGACGGTACTACAACACGTAAATTCGGTGGAACGGGATTGGGATTAGCTATTTGCAAAAAAATAGCGGATCTTCTTAAAGGAAGCATCACTGTTAAAAGTAGTGTGGGACAAGGATCAACATTTTCATTTTCGGTTCCGCTTAAGTTTGTCTCGGAAAAAAGTATTGAAGAAGGTTCGGATAATAAAGACATTAAACGGTCTGAGCCAAATAATGGCCCGGTGCTTGTAATAGATAATGATCCGCAAGTACGAATGACTATTGGCCAATATCTTGTTTCGAAAGGGTATGAAGTAGTATATGCAGATAATGGGGAAAAAGGTCTTAAAATGGCGGTTGAAATTCACCCATTTGCTATCACGCTAGATGTTTTGCTACAAGGTAGTAACGGTTGGTCTATTCTTAAAGATTTAAAGGAGAATCCTACAACGAAGGACATTCCCGTTATCTTGATTTCAATTATGGGGGATAGGAATCTTGGTTATGGGTTCGGCGCATTTGAATTTTTTGTAAAACCTATTTCCAGTGAAATGCTACAATCTGCTTTTGATCGCTTGGAAAATGCTTCAAAAAGAAGAATTGAAAAAATAGTTATAGTTGATGATGATGAGACCGAATTTGAATTATTCAAACATGCATTTAAGAATGAAGGCATCAGAATAGATTATATAAAGGATAGTGAACTGGCATTTAGTAAGATTCTGGAATCTCAGCCAGATTTAGTAATTCTTGATTTGATTATGCCGCGAATGGATGGGATAACCTTATCATACAAATTAAAATCAAATATTGAAACAAAACATATTCCTATAATAATCAGCACCGCAAAGAATTTGACTGAAGAAGAAAAAAAATCTTTGCAGTCAGTTGTAGAAAGTATTACAATAAAATCAATGGGTCACCCGCTAGATGTATTAAAAATTGTTCGTGACCGATTAAAACTGCAGGAAAATTATTTTAGTTCCAGAAAAATTATTTCAGAGAACAAATACAATATTTCTGGAATTCTTGATTCAGTTTCAAACATCACATCAGAGAAAAGTTATTTAAGCGATGTATTGATAGTAGATGACGACCCAGAAACTCTTTTCACTATTAATGAAATTGTAGAATCCTGCGGGTGCAAGACTACCTTAGCTAAAAATGGATTGGAAGCTTTAAATGCGCTTGAACAAAAAACACCTGATTTAATATTAATGGACATTATGATGCCCGAGATGGATGGATTTCAGGCGATAAAAAAGATTAGAGCAACACAGCAGTGGGCGCAAATACCAGTTTTCGCAGTAACAGCAAAAGCGATGATTGAGGATAAGGAAGTAATTCTAAGGCATGGATTTGATGATTATATACCAAAACCTGTTAATCCTACGATAATGTCGGTTAAAATCAAAAAATTATTTTCAAGAATTAAAACAAGCCGATTATGAAGAAAATATTGGTTGTAGATGATTTACCAGAAAATGTTTTTATGCTTCAGGATCGACTGGAACATGAAGGATATGAAGTAATAACCGCATATGATGGCCTGACCGGGATTGAGAAAACAAGAAATGAATTACCGGATCTTATTCTGTTAGATGTTATGATGCCAGGAATTACAGGGTTTGAAGTTTGTAAAACCCTTGCAAACGATATGAAAACAAAAAACATTCCTATAATTCTTGTTACTGCTAAAATTGGTGCTGAAGACACAAAAGAAGGGCTCGAAGCAGGTGCTTTCGATTATATCAAGAAACCATTTAACAGAATAGAATTGCTTGCAAGGGTCAATTCGGCATTAAAATTATCTGATGCCCAAAAAATGCTTATAAAGGCGGAGAAACAAAGCGTATTTGCAGCAACGGTAGTGACCGCTAATCATAAAATTAAGCAGCCGTTAACATTGATGAACCTTTCGGCAGCGGCGATTAAGAGGGAATTGGCTAAAGAAGAAATTTCAATAGAATCAATTACGAAAAGACTAAACTATATCGAACTGGCTATTAAAGAAATTAATGATGTGCTTAATAATATGAATACTATTAAAGATCCCACAATGGCCGAATACACCGAGAATATTAAGATGATTAAGGTTGACGAGAATGTTGCTAAATAAGTCTATATCAACTTTTTAATTGTAGCCAACAAAGTATCAAATTCATAGGGTTTTGTTACTACGCTTGTTATCCCCTTCTTTTTTAATTCCGCCTCATCATTTAGTGATGTACTGCCTGAAGAAAGGATTATTGGCATAGTTAGATTTAAGCTGCGAATTTTTTCGGAACATTCTAAGCCGTTGAGACCCGGCATATTATAATCAATGATAACCATATCTGCTTTTAATTCTTCGGTAAGAACTTTAATTACCTCATTTCCATTATAAACTTTTATAACGTTATATCCTGCTGACTCCAGCAGTTCTCCAAGCAAGTCGCTAAGCATAACCTCATCGTCAGCGAGAAGAATTATTTTTTCTTCATTGGATGCTTTTTGTACGGTTGGTTCGTATGCCGGTATAAAAACGTCAAATGTGGTTCCTTCTCCCACCCTGCTGGAAACTTCAACTTCTCCGTTATGAGCTTTAATTATCCCGTATGTAACATAAAGACCGAGTCCGGATCCACTTTTTTCTAATTTTGTTGAAAAATATGGATCAAATATTCTTAACAAATTTTCTTCGGATATTCCAGAACCTGTATCACTTACTGATAGCCACACATAATTATCGGTCTGTAATAGAGGATGAATTGTGCTGTTTTTTTTATCTATTGTAATATTTTTACCCGATAAAATTATCTTTCCTGATTTTTCAATTGATTCTTTTGCATTAACGCAAAGATTCAATAATATTTGATAAATTTCAGTGCCGTTGCCTAGTATGTTATAAAGATTATCTTCTATATTACTTTCGAAAGTTATGGCTTTAGGGAAAGTATGATTTACAACTTTTGATATTTCATTTAAAAGAAGATTTGGATTAACCAGTTCCTTTCTTTTGGGTGTGGGTTTGCCAAAGGATAGTAATCCTTTTGTTAAATCTCTTGCTCTGACGGAACAACTTTCAATGTTATCAATCAAACGGCCTATGTTTTCGCTCTCAGGCACCCTTTTCCGCAGAAGATTTACGCTTCCAAAAATACTTGAAAGCAAGTTGCTGAAATCATGAGCCAAACCTGATGAGAGTTTTCCTATGGTTTCAAGTTTTTGCGATTGAAGGAGTCTGGTTTCAAGAGTTGTGTTTAACTCTCTTGCCCTAAAATTTGTGATCGCAAAACTCAAGAGGGCAGAAAACTGTTCGATTGTTTTTACCTGAAAATCTGTGAAGTCATCTTTAATTTTTCCTACAATTATGGTTGCAATATGGTCATTATCAAAGATACAAGGAGTTAATAAAATAGATTGTGATTTGAATAATTGGGAGAGAGTTGAAGCCAAATTGTCTGGGGACTGGTTTCCTCTCAGAGATTTTCGATTTGCTGTAAGCCATTTGTTTAGAAAAGTAAAATTCGAAGCAATATCTTTTTTTAAATCGTCAAAAGTTGAAAGATAATTATCCGGATCATAAAGAGAAAAATTGTATTTGTGGATTTCCTTCTGAATATTATAAACAATTATGGCATAATTACTTTTGCTAAGTGAAATGCATTTTCCGAGAATTTCATTTGAAAGGTTTGCTAATGAGTTTTCTTTTATCAAAAGCGTAAGAATGTATTGAAGATCCTGAACAAATTCTGAATTAGTATCCCCATAAACGCTTTTTTTTGAGTCATCCGTTTTTATTTTGATGACATAACCTTCTATTTTATTGCCCGAAGCGAGAGGCTTAATGGTTACTGGTTGAGAAATATTCTTAAGCTTTAATCTTGAAGGCCTGAGTTTGTTTTTTTTTATTTTAATTAAATCAGTATCTGTAAAAAAACCGGAAAAGCTTATTTGCTTTAGCTGGGTGAGACTAAAGAGCTTTTTAAAATTATCATTGAACCAGAGGACCTCCCAATTCTTATTAGCTATAGCAAAAGCTCCTACCTTTCCTTCTAATAGTTTCTTTAATTTATATTTTGAAACTATTTTATCCAGCATATTTACTCTTGCTTAATCTGGTATTTTTTGATTTTTGTATAAAGGGTTTTGGGACTGATACCAAGTTGGCTGGCGGTTTGTGTTCTATCCCATTTATTTAATCTTAATGCATGGGCGATGTGTTTTTTTTCAATTTCATCCATGCTTAGTACTTCTTCGATTTTTTGCTGCGAATTGTCTTCGACTTGCTCAATATTCTCTATTATTTCTGCAGGTAGATTTAAATCTTCTACATGGATGGTATCTCCTTCGGCAAAAATCATGGCCCTTTCTATAATATGATCAAGTTCTCTAACATTTCCCGGGAAGCTGTATTTTGATAAAGCTTCTTCGGCCTCGGTCGATAATTTTTTTGGAGACCTTATGGGTGATTTAATTTCCAAAAAATGGCGAGCTAATAAGAGAACATCACCTTTTCTTTCACGCATAGGAGGTATGGTAAGTGTAATTACATTTAATCTGAAAAGCAGATCTCTTCTGAATTTTTTATTGTCTGCCTCTTCAAGAAGATTTCTGTTTGTCGCTCCAATCACCCTAACATTTGAAGTTAGACTAGTAACTCCCCCTATTCTTCTATATTCTCCGTTTTCAAGGAAGCGCAGAAGTTTAGGCTGCAGGGATAAGCTTAGTTCACCGATCTCATCCAAAAATAAAGTTCCACCGTGAGCAATTTCAACAAGTCCTTGCTTGGTTGATTTTGCATCGGTAAAAGCTCCCTTTTCATGACCAAATAATTCGCTCTCTATTAATTGATCAGGAAGCGAAGCACAATTAATAACAACGAATGGTTTGTCATTCCTAGCTGAATGTCTATGGATGTAATCAGCAAATAATTCTTTCCCTGTACCAGTTTCTCCCTCTATTAAGATATTTGAATCCGAAAGTGCAGATTTGTTTGCAAGGTTAATTATTTTTTGCAATTCCGGACTTTCCCCAATAATAGAGTTAGACAATTTCTTATTTACCTGGCTTGCGAGGATTGTAGTTTTTACAAGCAACTCCTTGTGTTCGAGAGCCCGATTTATAGTAACCAGTAATTCATCAAAATTATAAGGTTTATTGATAAAATCGTATGCACCTGTTTTTATGCATTCAATTGCCTTTTTTACATCAGATTGTGCAGTCAGGACAATGACCTGAAGAGAGGAAGTATAGTCATTAACAAATTTCAATACGTCTTCTCCTGAAACTTCACCCATGTTAAGATCTAGAAGAAGTATATCGTAATTTTTTCCCTTAATTGCTTCAATAGCCAGATTTCCATCATAAACGGTGTCCACAACAAAACCCTCTTCCAGTAACTGTTCCTTCAAAAGGTAACAGAGGGTTTCATCATCATCACAAACGAGAATTTTTGCGTTTTTTATCATATAGCTTTAAGAATACTTAAATTTTACATTCATTGTAGCCCCTTATTTAACAGATCGATGAGCCAGTTGACCAAAAAAGCTTGGAATAAAATCCTTGAATTCTTATATTTACGGCTCCCAATTTTTAGGGCGCGTAGCTCAGGGGTAGAGCATCTGCCTTTTAAGCAGAGGGTCGGTGGTTCGAAACCACCCGCGCTCACTTATTAACAACATATTTTTTAATAACTTACAGCCACTGATTTGTGGCTATTTTTACGGTTGCTGAAGGAGTACTATAAATTGTTGTTTAAAAGTGCTTTCAGCAAAGAAAACAATCTCTCTGGATTTCTTATCGGTAAAATTTACCAATGTAAAATACTAATCTATTAGCAATATACAAAGGGTTGAGAAAAGAATTGATTTGGATAAAATTCTGTTATCCCCTATGTGGCACATCAGATATTTGATGCACGTATTTAGCCAGCAATATTACAAAATATTAGGCTATTCTTTAACCTGCAGCAGGGCCTGGTTTAAGAGAATGTATTTCGGAAATATTAATTATTGTTACTGCAAAAGGTTTAGGTCTTCCTAATTTGGCAGAAGTTGCTGCAGCTGCATCAAAAAGTTCACCGCTGTCCTGTAAAAATGCGTCTCCAATAAATCTGTATCCATCAATAATATCGCAGTTAACGACAGCAACAGAGACTTTTGAACCTCGTTTAATGTTTGCATATGTAGCGCCCCCTGTTCCCTCGGTAAATATGAGCGAATCATCAGATAATACCTTAGTGGAACGCTTAGGAGCCACATTTGGAGTACCATCAGGATTTACAGTAGCAATAAAGCATTGCTGAGTTGCAATCATTTCTTTCATTTCCTTTGTTAACTTTGCCATTTATATAGATTAATGACCTAATTTCCGTTTATTATAAAAAAGATCAATAATTTTTTTATTATCATTTAATTAAAAATACATAATAGCAAAATTTTAAAGTTGACATATTCATTATTTCTTTCTCCTGATATAAATTGTTATGAGCACACTTATTACTGAATAAGTATCCCATAGTTTTTTCATATATCTATTTGGTAAAGCAGATCATTCAAATGATTAACGCTTAGATAACGAGGCAATAATAAGTTAGTAATTTCGTATTGTCAAGTAGCTGCAATATTATCAATTGTTGTGCAAAAAGTATTTAGAGGTTATATAATATTTGTAAATTCTAATTGCTTCTATAATTCATAATTTAATTTTTTCCTTATGAATTATCCTTAAAGAAGATGTGAAAAGCTACTTTTAGCGTGATAACTTATGCTACCCCTTTTGGGAGGGATTGATATATATAACTTTCTTATATGCCATTATATTTATAATTTCGTCTTGGATAAGAATTTGGTAAATAAAAGGATTTTAATTTGGGAGAATTGATATTCTGGACAATTATTAGAGTGGCGATACTTTTACCCCTTGTCTGGTTATTGAAAGGATACCTCGATTACCAACTTTGGTGGGGAATTAGTATAGTGGCATTCTATGGTGTAATCATTCATCCAGCTTTAGTTCATTACAGGCTTTTTAATGAAAGAAATAGAGAGATTATCGAAGATACTTTATGTTCTAGCTGTGAATATTTTGATAAGTCGGCGATTCTTTGCCTAAAACATGATGAACACCCGACAATTGATTTTGTTCCCTGTGATGGTATAGATTGGCTCCCAAAATCACTCGATGATAAAAATGAAACTGTATATTGATTTTAGCAAATCGCAAGACTTTCAATTAAAAAATTCTTTAACTAATTTCAATTCATAAAAAATAATCTATTCATTCTTTACTCGATCATTACTTATATATTGATCCCGAAAAAAGCAGGAATGTAATTTCTATACAAATGTACAGACAGGCCAAAACTGGTAAATTACTAATAGACATTCTTCCAGATAGATGTGACTTTTGTGGCTGTTGCGTTGGCGTTTGCCCTGAAGATGCAATTGAGCTTAAAGAAGCGGAAATTTTTATTATCGATCAACTTTGTACCAATTGTGCGAAGTGTGTATGGAGCTGTCCCATAGAGGTTATTAAGTTTAATAAGCAAGGAGTGCTTGTAAAATAATTTTTGATGTTTATTTAAAGTGTACAAAAATAAAAGATAGTGAAAAAAGAATATGATATAATAGTTGTCGGAGCCGGACCGGCAGGTTCTATGGCAGCAAGGTTTGCGGCTGAGCAAGGAGTATCTGTTTTAATGGTTGAAAAAGACAGGGACGTGGGTTATCCGGTTCGTTGTGCTGAGGCTGTTGGCAAGGAAGGTGTTGAAGAATTTATCGAACCGGATGATAGCTGGATAAAAGCTAATATAAATAAATTATCTTTTATTGCGCCAAATGGAACTGAGGCAATTTTGGAAATTAACCAAGGAGCTTATGTCCTTGAGCGAAGAATTTTTGATTATGAGCTTGCTAAATCTGCCTCAAAAGTTGGAGTAGAAATATTAACGCGTGCTTATGTTAATGGATTAATTTTTGAAAACAATAAAGTCGTTGGTGTCAAATATGAATTTCGCGGGGAACAAAAGGAAATAAGATCAAATATTGTTATTGCTGCTGATGGAGTTGAGTCACGTGTTGGGAGATGGGCGGGAATCAAAACTTATACGGATTTTAGAGATATGGAATGTTGTTCTCAGATCACTGTATCGAATATTCAAATCGATCCCTCTACTTTGTACCTTTACTTTGGAAAAGATGTTGCACCAGGAGGCTATTTTTGGGTTTTTCCCAAGGGTCCAGATATAGCAAATATTGGATTAGGAGTCAACGGACTGACGGGTAAATCAAAATCTGCTTTAGCATTTCTGAACGACTTTATGAGCAAAAACTATCCCGATGCTTCAATTCTTACTTCGATTGCTGGCGGAGTGCCTTGTGCAAAGACTCTTGAGAAGATATCTGCCCCTGGAATTATGTTGGTTGGTGATGCTGCGCGACAAGTTAATCCATTAAGTGGTGGCGGCATAGCTAGCGGAATGATTGGCGGTAGCATTGCAGGTAGAATCGCAGGCGAATCAGTTAAACGAAAAAAGCCGGACCATATATTAACTTATGATAAAGCTTGGTATGATAGGCTTGGTAGGCGTCACATTATTTTTGATAATATAAAGACCGGTGTTTTTAATTTTAGTGACGAGAAATTTAATAAAATTGCCGAATCATTCAATAAAATACCACATGGAAAAAGGACATTGGGAAAATTATTCACTTTGGCACTTGTAAACCACCCTGCGTTGCTTTTGGATATTGCTAAGGTGTTTGTAGTATAATTTATTAAGAAATGGTTATAATTATTAGTAAGCGAAATTTAAATAAAGTAGATGACGATTAAATCTAGAATCAAATCATCAAAAAAGAAAAAACCATTAGCAGCGAACCACAACCCAAAAAATGTTGTAAGAGCCAAATCCAAATTATTAAAATCTCTTCCCTTTGCACTTCAACAAATTGCTAATCATTTGGGGAATTTAAGTGATTTATCATTAATCGCTGATTCAAAAGGGAATATCCTCTTGTGTGGAAATCCTGCTGCAGATTTAAAATGTAACAGGAAAAATTTTACTGGCAAAAATTTCCTTCTTTATATAAATACAGACACAGATAAAAATAAAATATTAAAAGATGCTCAGTCTGAAAAAAATATTACTTTCTATTTTCATTTAGAGTGTTCAAAAAATAAAACAGTTAAGGTTTTGAGCAGGTGGTTAGCTTTTGTTGAAAAACCAAAGGGTCATGTTTTTTATTTAATTTTAAATAATATAATCAATATCCTCGATTCATCACAAGAGAAGGAATTTTTTGGAAATATTAAGGAAGAAATTATCTGGACTTCATCATCTGGATTAAAAGACAGATCAACTATATATTCTAATAATCTAATTACGCTAACCGGCTTTTCCCAATCTGATATTAAACGAAAAGGGGAAGGGTTCTTCTCAATTATTTATGAAGAAGATTATATGGCTGTAAAAAATATGTATAAAAATTTTATAGCCTCTTTTGATAAAAATAGCATTAGATTGATTTACAGGATAGTAAAAAAAGACAAAAGTATTGAATGGATAAAAGAAGATATTTTTTTAGATAGAACAAAGGCCGGTAAACCTAATAAGGCCAAAGGCTTTATTTCTAATATTACGGAGCTTAAGAATATGGATGAGGCACTGCTAAAAAGAATTGAAAACCTAAAAAGGAAGAACGAATCAAAAGATAAATTTATATCCATGCTTTCTCACAATCTCAGGGCTCCTTATACTAGTATACTGGGTTTTGCTGAAATATTAATGAATGAACCCGATTTACAAGTTGATGAAAGACTCGAATATTTATCCTACATATACAATGCATCTCAAAACCAACTTAAATTAATTAACTATTTATTAGACTGGTCGCGATTACAAACCGGCAGAATGAATCTTAATCAGCAGAGAATAAATGCCAGAGTGATTGTCTTTAATTGTATCTCATCATTGACTGGAAATGCGATTAGAAAAAATCTTGAGATAAAAGTAAACATTAATGATAAAATTTATTTACAAGCAGACGAAAGGCTTTTGATGCAGGTATTAACGAATATATTAAGTAATGCAATAAAATTTTCACATGAAAATGGAATTATTGATGTTAAAGCAAATATTTTTAATGATGAGCTAATAGAGTTTGTAATTAAGGATTATGGCATTGGGATCAGTCCTGAAAATAAATTGAAGCTATTTAAAATTGATAAAATATTCTCTACAGAAGGAACGAAGGGTGAAAAAGGAACCGGACTTGGACTTTTGTTGGCAAAAGAGATTGTGGAAAAACATAGGGGCAATATATGGTTTTACTCGGCAACCAGCAAAGGTACTGAATTCCACTTTACTTTTCCGCGTTCTCTAGATATTATTTTGCTAGTAGATAATAATAAGAATGATCAAAAAATTTATGAAGAGTTAATTAGAGAAAACTTTCCTGCTTATAAAGTAATATGCACATCAAATGGTTATGAAGCAATGAACATAGTTTTTGATAAACTACCTTCTCTTATTATTACGGTAAATGAAATGCCTTTAATGAATGGTGTTCGGTTAATAGAATCTATAAGGGAGGAAGAAAAGAATTTTGCCGTACAAATAATACTTTTAACCCAGCAAATGGATGATGAAATAACAGATAAATGCAGTAATATGAGTGTTCAGGCAATTTTACACAAGCCGATCAGTCGCGAACGATTTATAGAAGAGATTAATAAAGTTCTTGATCTGTAAAAGTTTACGCCCCTTATTTTAATATATTTTTCAATCTATGATAATAGGATTCCACTTTCTTCCAAGTATATTCAGGAATGTTTATATTTTGCAAATAAAAATTTTGGAGGTAAAGTGAATTTAGCTGTTGTTGGTACAGGTTATGTAGGTCTTGTTACAGGTACTTGTTTTGCCGAAACTGGAAATAGTGTTGTTTGCGTGGATGTAGATCTCAAAAAATTAAAAAAATTAAAAGATGGAAGTATTCCAATTTATGAGCCAGGACTGCAGACAATATTTGAAAGAAACATAAAAAATAAAAGATTACAATTCACTTCCAGCTTGGAAGAAGCAACGCGACAATCTGAAGTAATTTTTCTTTGCTTACCAACTCCGCAGGATGGGGATGGCAGTGCTGATTTAAAATATGTTTTAGGTGTTTCGGGCGAGCTTGGAAGGTTCTTTAAAAAAGAACGCGATATAGGGTTTAAAATTATTGTTGATAAAAGCACGGTCCCTGTTGGTACAAGTGATAAAGTAAGAGCAACAATTAAAAAGCATGCTCCTGATTTTGAGTTTGATGTTGCGTCCAATCCCGAATTCCTTCGTGAGGGAATGGCCGTTGAGGATTTTATGAAACCTGAAAGAGTTATTGTCGGAACCAGCAACGAAAAAACAAGAAAAATTCTAGATCAGCTATATGAACCTTTTGTAAGATCAGGAAACCCGATTTATTTTATGGATGAACGATCTGCTGAGATGACAAAGTATGCGGCAAATTCATTTCTAGCCGCTAAAATTTCCTTTATGAATGAAATTGCAAATTTGTGCGAATTAACTGGTGCAGAAGTTGATAAAGTAAGAATTGGAATTGGATCTGATTCCAGAATCGGGAAAAGATTTTTGTTCCCCGGGATTGGATATGGAGGGTCTTGTTTTCCAAAGGATGTAATTGCATTAGTAAATACAGCTAATGAAAATAGTTTTGATTTCAAGATTTTAAAATCAGTCATTGAGGTGAATAAAAGGCAAGTCGAGTTATTTTTTAATAAAATATTAAAACACTACAACAATGAATTAAAGGGGAAACATTTTGGGATATGGGGTCTTGCCTTCAAGCCTAACACTGACGACATTAGGGAGGCCCCAGCGATAGCACTTGTAAATAAATTAATTGAGAAGGATGCAAAAATCACTGCATTTGATCCTGAGGCAATAGAAACCGCAAAATCTCAGCTTGGTAAAAAAATCAATTATGCGAAAACTGCATATGACGCAATTAAGAATTGTGACGCTTTGATAATTGTTACAGAGTGGAATGAGTTTAGAAATCCTGATCTAGAAAAAGTTAAAGTCCTACTTGATAAACCTGTAATTTTTGATGGTAGAAACTTATACGATCTCGTTACAATGAAAGAGAAAGGATTTACATATTATTCAGTGGGCAGGGCGGAGATAATAAATAAGTAGAAATTTTTTGATTATGGATGAGAATAATAAAGATATTAATACTTCTATTGAGAAGGATAAATACTGGTTTGCATTGTATACAAAACCAAGAGCAGAATTTAAAGCTGAGGAACAGCTTAAATCTATAGGCATTGAGCATTATTTACCGGTCATAACTAAAGAAAGGCAGTGGAGCGATAGAAAAAAAAAGATAACTGAACCTGTAATTAGAGGGTATATCTTTATTTATGCTGATGAAAAACAAAGGTTACTTGCCCTTGAGCAATATTCAATTGTGCGATGTGTTTTCGACAGGGGTAGAGCTGCTAAAATTCCGGGGTGGCAAATTGATAACCTGAAAAAAATGTTGAATACCAAATCTGATATTTTCCTTCACAATGGACTTATACCAGGTAAAAAAGTTGTAATTAAGAACGGACCTTTCGAAGGGATCATCGGAATTGTGAAAGAGTATGAAGATGGTAAAAAAACTATTGCAGTTTCAATAGATCTTTTAAACAGATCAATCATTACCCACATTCCAAATGACAGTAATTTTCAAGTATTAAAAGAGGAGAATAGTGCTTGCACAGATTGATTTATCAAATTTAAATAAGGATGATTCAGTTGATCATTACCTGGTAATTCGAAAGATTGAGACCAGAACCACTAAAAATGGAAATGATTACCTCAGCCTAGAATTAGGCGACCGTTCATTGTCGGTTAATTCAAATATCTGGGATAATTTTGAATTCATTTATAAAAGGTTTAAAGCCGGAGATATTGTAAAAGTAAAGGGGGTAATGGATGACTATAAAGGCATCCCCCAGATTAATATTTCTTCAATAAAATCTGTTGCCGAATCTGATAACGTATCAGTTTCAGATTTTCTTCCTAAATCTCAACGCGATCCTGAAAAAATGAAAAAGGAGTTTTTTAACAGGATTGAGAGGATATCTGATCATTATTTGAAAGAATTAATAAAAAATATTTTTAATGAGAATAATTTTAGAAAATTTATTAACTCACCTGCAGGTAAATCCTGGCATCATGCATATGTTTTCGGTTTAATGGAGCATACTCTGGAAATAATAAAAATATGTGATCTCATGTGTAACATTCATCCAGAAATTAATAGGGATTTATTGATTAGCGGCGCGATAATGCATGATTTTGGTAAAACAGAAGAGTTGTCGGTTGATGCATCATTTAGCTATACTGACAAAGGGAAATTATTGGGGCATATTGCTATTGCCGCAATGTTAATTAATGAAGAAACGAAAAAGATTCTGAGTTTCCCGGAAGAATTAAAAAACAATCTTCTTCATATAATTTTAAGCCATCAGGGTAAGCTAGAATTTGCTTCACCAGTTGTTCCCAAAACGTTAGAAGCAATTACACTTTATCAAGCTGATGAACTAAGCGCTAAAGTTAATGCATATAAAAATGCTTTATCCTCTGAGATTAAAAGTGACAATAAGTGGACCCGATTTATCCCACTTGCCGCTACTGATCTTCATCAGCATAATTTATCACCTAGGACAAACAATAAAAACGACAATTCTTTGTTTGATTAATATATTGTAATTTCCTTGACAGGTTTTAATGGCTATTCTCGATAGTAATATTTTAGAAAAATTTTCCTCAGCGAAGTCAATAGTTTTCTTTACAGGAGCCGGTGTATCTGCAGAAAGCGGTATACCTACATTCAGAGGAAAGGATGGCATTTGGAAAAAACTCAAGCCAGAAGAATTAGCTAATTTTGATTCCTTTTTAAGAAATCCGGAGATAGTCTGGGAATGGTATAAACATAGAAAGCATATTGTTCACGAAGCAAAACCAAATTTAGCACATTTTACAATTTCTGACTTTCAAAGCATATTCCCGGAAGTTAAAGTGATAACACAAAACATTGATAATCTACACAAAAGGGCGGGGAGCAAGATTGTTTATGAATTACACGGAAATATAGAGCGTAATTATTGTATTAAATGCAAAACATTTTACAACGATGATTTTATATTTTCGGATGCTGCGCCAAAATGTAAGTGTGGCGGGCTTATACGACCAGATGTAGTCTGGTTTGGCGAATATCTTCCGCCTGATGAATTCCGTGAAGGAGAAAAGGCAGCAAAAAAAGCTGACGTATTTATAATTGTCGGAACTTCTGCAATTGTTTATCCTGCAGCTTCAATGATATATATTGCCAAGGAAAATGGAGCTTATATGATTGAAATTAATTTGGAAGAAACAGAGATAACACACCTAGCTGATCAATCTTTTTTTGGTAAAGCAGGTCAAATTCTTCCGGATATTTATAAAGAAATTATGGATAGCAAATTAAAAACTTAATTTTTCCCTCTTCCAATTTTTTTACACAACCTTTGAAAGGTTTCAGATTCTTCCTGGCTTAAAATTCCTAATTCATTTTTTATCATTTTTACCTGTTCTGGCAAAACTTTGGTGATTAGCTTTTCCCCTTTTTTCGTAAGATGAATTTCAAAGTTTCTTCTATCATTTTTACCGCGATGTCTTTTTACAAGAGCTCTTCTTTCAAGATTGTCAACCACGTGGGTTATGTTTCCCCCGCTTTTTAAAATCTTTTCACCGAGACTTTTTTGGGTTAGTGGACCAAGATGATAAATGGCGTCAAGTATTCCAAATTGGCTAAGTGTAATATTGTACCTACTTAGATTCAAACTCGCTTTTGAAATTAAGGATTCCGCAGCCCTAACTAATTTAATAGCAATATCAAGAGCTGTTATTTCCTCTTTGCTTCCTTTAAATCTTGTTCCCATAATGATTTTAATCGGTAAACGGGTAGTAAAATAAAATTATTTTCGTCTCCCCTTGAAAAACCAACTTATAATGCCAGTAAAAACCACTGAACCTAAAATAGACCATACAACCGGGAAGTTGGAACTGCCAACATGGACAACTAAAAAATCAGATAAGGCTAATTTTCTCGCAATCCATTCTCCTACTAATGCACCGATAAACCCGACAGCAATTGAGACAATGCAGCCGCCGTGTGAATATCCCACAATCGATTGTCCTATTGAACCACAAATCCCCGCAATAATCAGCAGTATTAAAAAATCAATGAGTGACATAAGATGTCTTAGTTGTTTAATAATTTCGTAAGCATAATAATAAATTAATGGTATTCTTTCACTATATTTTGTAACATTAATTGTGTCAATTATAATCCTGCATTGAATAAAATCATTTAACTTTTAATTCAAAGGTAAAGTGAATGAAAATTGTGATTGGTGCTGATCATGGAGGTTTTGAATTAAAGAATTATCTTGTGGAAATATTGAGAAAAGACAATTTTAAGGTAATTGATGAAGGAAATCTCGTTTTTGATCCAAAGGATGATTACCCTGATTTTGCAATAAAGGTAGCTAATTCAGTTGCATCGGGCAAAACGGATAGAGGTATCGTTATCTGTGGAAGTGGTGTCGGGGCTTCTATTGCAGCTAATAAAATAAAGGGTATCCGGGCATGCTTATGTCATGATACTTATTCAGCTCACCAGGGAGTTGAGCACGATGCAATGAACGTGCTGTGTCTCGGAGCGAGAATAATAGGAAAGGAACTAGCTAAAGAACTTGTTTTTTCATTTTTAAATGCTAAGTTTATAAACGAAGCGAGATTTCAGAGACGATTGGAGAAAATCAATAATTTAGATAATCAGCGATAAAGGAGAAAATTATGGCTAATGTGTTAAGAAAATTGGAAAAGTTTGGACAAAGTGTATGGATAGACAATATAAGCAGGGGTATGTTAAAAAAAGGGGAATTAAAAAGATTAGTAGAAGAAGATGGAGTAACAGGTGTGACCTCCAATCCTACAATATTTCAAAAGGCGATAGGGAAAGGAAATGATTATGATGAACAAATAAAGTCGTTACTTTCAAAAAGGCCTGATTTAAATGCACAGCAATTATTTGAGAAACTCGCAGTAAAGGATATACAGGATGGCACAGATATTCTTTCAGGTGTTTATGAAAAAACAAATGGAAATGATGGCTTTGTAAGTCTGGAAGTATCACCTGAATTGGCATATGACACTAAAAATACAATTGAAGAAGCCAGAAGATTATTTAAGGAAGTTAGCAGAAAAAATGTAATGATAAAGATTCCAGCAACTCAGGAGGGAATACCAGCAATTCGCCAGATGATTTCCGAAGGCGCAAATATTAATATCACACTGATTTTTGCTCAATCTGTTTATGAACAGGTTGTTGATGCGTATTTAGGTGGATTGGAAGATAGAGTTAAGGATGGGAAAGAGATAGATAAAATTACCTCTGTAGCCAGTTTTTTTATAAGTAGAATTGATACTGCGGTGGATGATGAGTTATCCAAAGTGAAGAACGAAGAGTTAAAAGGAAAAATTGCAATCGCAAATGGAAAGCTAGTTTACGAAAAATTCTTGGAATTATTTTCCAGCAAGAGGTTCAAAAATCTGGAGGCAAAAGGAGCTAAAGTTCAGAAGGTTCTTTGGGCAAGTACAAGTACGAAAAATCCGGCTTACTCGGATATTTTGTATGTCGAAGAATTAATTGGACCTAAAACAGTTAATACAATGCCGCCAGCAACAATGGCAGCCTATAATGATCATGGATACCCAGTAGAGAGATTAACTAAAAATGTTGATGAAGCAAGAGCACAAATGAAAAACCTTGCTGAATTAAATATTGATTTTAGCGTAATAACCAGAAAATTAACAGAGAAAGGAGTTGTATTGTTTTCTGAATCTTATAAGGAATTAATGCGGGAAATTGATAGAAAGAAAAGCGAAATTCTGAGTAAAGTACTTTCGTTATAAATTATTTTAAATTCAGCCCCTTATTTTCAGGGGGCTGATAGGCTTATCTTTTATATCCAGTAATTGTAATACTGAAAATTCCTATCTTATCATTTTTAAATTTTTCTAATTCTTTTTCTGTCAGGTATTCCATTAAAATCTTATCCGGAAGATTTATATTTTTTGACTTTTTAATTTCAACTTTTGCAAACCCTGTGTTTTTAATTATCCCAAGATATTCTTCTTCCTGTAGTGCCCCTGAAACACAGCCGGCATACATTTCTGCTGACTTACGCAAAGTTTCCGGAAGTTTTCCTTTCAGGACTATATCTGAGACACAAAAATGGGCTCCGGACTTTAATATTCTTTTAATTTCATTAAAAACTTTTTCCTTTTCCGGTGATAAGTTTAATACGCAATTACTTATAACTACATCAGCAGTACCTTCACTGAGCGGTGTTTCTTCTATTTCTGCCAGATGAAATTCAACGTTTTTATAGCCGAGTTTCTCTTTGTTTTTATTAGCTTTATCAATCATTTCTGGAGTCATATCAATTCCAATTACCTTTCCATTTTCACCGACAATTGATCTGGCGACAAAAACATCATTACCTGCTCCTGATCCAAAATCAACCACAGTATCTCCTTCTTTAATTCCGGCATAATCAGTTGGTAATCCACAGCCAAGCCCAAGATCAGCGTCAGCCACATATCCTTTTTGGGAGGAATAATCGTCTGAAAAAATTGAGTAGACAATTTCAGAGCCACCACAACATGTGCTTTTTTGAGTTGAGCCGCTTCCGCAACAAGTGGATTTATTTATTTCTGAACTTTGTGAAGCAATTTTACTGTATTTTTCTTTTACCATTTGTTTTATATCATTTGTATCGTTCATTTAACTACCTCTATTAACATTTACAAACGTTATTTAAGAACTTTGTTAATTGTTTTGTTAATTCTTCCAAAAGTTCTTCATTTATGCAGTAGCAAGTCTTGGGGCCTTCAATTTCACCCTTTATTAATCCTACACGCTTTAATTCTTTTAAATGCTGTGATACAGTAGCCTGGGATAGTGGTAGCAGATCAACAATTTCTCCGCAGAGACAGACGTTATATTTAGAAAGAATTTTAAGAATTTTTATTCTAGCAGGATGAGCCATCGCTTTTGCTGTATTAGCAAGTATAAGTTCATCAGTACTAAAATGTTTAGGCTTTGTTTTTGCCATTGTTAGTCCATTATATATCGTATATATACGATAATATAATATAGAATGCAACAGCTTTTGTAAATTCTCAGGAGTGAGTTTCAATAGAAGAGTTAAACCACGATTTTAATATTTCTTTGGAAAAAATTTTCCAGTTGATTGTTTTTTGAAAAGATTAGTTTGTGCTATTGATATGCCTACTACAAGCATTGTAATTAGTAGTAATGTACTTAAAATAATTGTTAATGTTTCAGAAATGATGACCATAAGAGTGATGCCCAATTAAATAATTAATCCTTTAATTTGTAAGAACTAAAAGCAAGAGCAATAAACAAGAAGGTTCCTGATGCCAGGATTAATAATAGTAGCGAGCCTGATAACGCCTCTATTTTACCCTCATTAAAATGTCTTCACGTTTTTCTAATAAGGGAAAAGCGTGCCAATATCCTTAAGTAAATAATCAATTATAAAACAAGGAGTTAATTAAGACTGATCATTCAAGCCGTGTCTCATTCTCAGAATGTTAAAGGTGGGAGAGTCTAATGTGTTTATAAAATAAGTAGTAAAGAAATATCATTACACATTAAATAAAAAATGCATTATGTCGCCATCTTGTACAATATAATCCTTTCCTTCAATGCGCATTACGCCTTGACCTTTACAAGCGGTTTCCGAACCATATTTAATATAATCGGCATAGCTGATAACCTCAGCTCTAATAAATCCTTTTTCGAAATCTGTATGAATTACTCCTGCAGCTTGTGGGGCTTTCCAGCCTTTATGAATTGTCCATGCACGAACCTCCTTTGGACCCGCTGTAAAGTAGCTGCTTAATCCAAGAGTATGAAAACCGGTTCTGATTATTTTTTCAAGGCCGCTTTCTTCCACTCCGTAAGAAGATAGAAACTCGGCCCTTTCATTTTCATCCAAACTTACGAGCTCTTCTTCAACTTTTGCTGAAATCTTAACAAAATCAGCTCCTTTTTTATCGGCATACTCCTTCACTTTTTTTACAGAATCATTATCGGATGCTAATCCATTTTCATCAACATTGGCACAATAGATTACTTTTTTGCCAGTCATTAATCTCAATTCATTCAGGATTTGTTTTACTGTTTCCTTTTCGTTATCTGGAAATAAAATGGCAGGATTTCCTTCATTCATATATTTTAAAAGAGCTTCAGCTTCGCTGAGCATTGCTTTTGCAATCTTATCGCCTTTAGCTAATTTCTGAAGCTTTTCAATTTTTTTTTCAAGTGTCTGAATATCAGCGAGTAGAAGCTCTGTTTCAATTACCTCAATATCTCTTAAAGGATTAACGCTTCCATCAACGTGAACCACATCATCGTTATTAAAGCACCTTATTACCTGCACTATTGCCTCTGTTTCCCGGATATTTGTCAAAAATTGATTTCCCAATCCCTCACCTTTACTGGCGCCTTTAACCAGTCCAGCAATATCAACGAAGTCCACCGTCGAATTTACAACTCTGGCAGGATTAACAAGTTTTGCTAATTTTTCAATTCTATTGTCAGGGACAGGAACTACGGCTTTATTTGGTTCAATTGTACAGAATGGATAATTAGCAGCCTCAGCATTTTGAGTTTTTGTAAGTGCATTAAACAAAGTAGACTTGCCAACATTTGGCAGTCCAACAATCCCTATACCTAATCCCATTAAATAAAAACTCCGCTAGAATAATTTATCAGATGTGTTACAAATATAATAATTTTTTAAAGTACAGTCCTTTTCATTTTCTGCAATGATGACAAAAGTTTGATTCTTAAGTTAAACAGGGTGCTATTAATTCTTATTAGGTAGAAATGAATAATTCCTTGCATAGCAAAGCATTTGCTGCATAAAATCATCTGGATATTCAAGCAAAATATCTATAATCTTTTCGCCATCCAGAACAGGTCTCAGTACAGGATTTATAAAACCCTTATAAGGCGCAATGTTTAATTTTGAGTATCTTTCCAGAACTTCTTTATGAAGTTGTTGGTCCACTTTTACTCCGTAAGTTTCCACAAGATTTTTTGCAGCGGCAAAGTCGCCTTCAGATGTAACGTGCTGTACTTCTTTTAATAATTGGCCGAATAGCTTTCTAAGTTTGTCATAATCATTTATAATAAAGTAGGTTTTCCCATCATTAATTTTTTTTTCGATTACTTTTTCATCCTTTCCCATCTCATAAGCCCACATTGAAATTAGTTGCCTGTTACGCATATGGGGCTCTTCTATGTTTTCGCCCAGCTTAATTCTGAATAGTTGGAGCATTAATCCGTTCCTGATAAATTTATCGTATTCTGCTTTATAAGCTTCGCTGTTTGGAAATAATGCCAATTCAACAAGTTTACTGTCAGGTAGATAATAAAGTGCGATCAGGTCGGCACGTGATTCTTCTATTGCAGAAGCATAATTCTTTAATGTTTGCTTTGGGGTACCTACGCCCGGCATTATTTGACCGGAAGCATGACCAATTGCTTCATGCATATCTGTTTCAAGATTATCAGCAAGGGGGCCATATTTATTTGTTCGGTCAACTTCTTCCCAGGAATATGAAAATTCCTTTAATGCCTCTTGTGATGCAGCCCTGTCATAGGCATGAACAATATTGCTGAGATTTACAGATTTGGAGCCATACTCTTTTCTGATCCATCTAGAATTTGGAAGGTTAATTCCAATAGGCGTTGAAGGAGAAGCATCACCAGATTCCACAACAACTGTGATTGCCTTTGCTGAAATACCAACTACATTTTTTTCTTATACTTGTCTGCTATAGGGGAATGATTCTCAAACCACAGGGCATTATCACTGATTGTTTTAATTCGTTTGGTCGCTTCAAAATCTTTTATGGAAACAACAGATTCAAATGAGCCTCTGTAACCTAGTGGATCATTGTAAACTTCTATAAATCCATTAACCATATCAACAATAGATTCCGTATCCTGTATCCATATAATGTTATATTCATCCCAAATTTTCATATTACCTGATTTATAGAATTCTATTAGTTTGTCAAACGCCTGTCTCTGGATTTCATTTTCAGCAACAGTAACAGCCTTTTTAAGCCAGTAAATTATCTTTTCAATTGCTGCTGAATACATTCCCCCTTCTTTCCATATTCGCTCAGCAATTTTATTACTTTTTTTTAATAGTTTTGAATTTAATCCGTGAGAAACAGGTTTGGTACTGTTGTTATTAATTTCTTCTTTATAAAACTCCTCAACTTCACTTTGTGAAATATTCTCATAAAAATTTGTTGCTGATGACTTAATCATATCAATATCTGGATCAAGAACAACCTTTTGCGAATCAACATTAGGATCAAAAATTAAAGGACAAAGAAATACTAATAATTCTTTTACGGTTTGATCTTTTTCAAGAGGAAGAAGGTTTACGTCGGTATTATTGATAAGGGTTTCAAAATATTCAATATTAATATTTGGTAATATTTTTTTTGTAGAATAATGATGATGAATTCCATTTGAAAACCATAACCGTTTGGTATAGATCACAAAATTTTTCCAATGCTCGGAACTTCTATCCCCACGATAACCATTTATTATTGCCTCACAAGTTCTGCGTATAATTAAATTATATTTGTAATTCTGGTCATATAAAATGTCTCTACCGGAAAGAGCAGCTTGATATAAATAATAAACGAGTTCTTTTTGCTTTAGGGAAAGGTCTGTAAACCCCGGGACCTGGTAGCGAAGAATCTGTATATCGGCAAATTGTTCGGATTCATATTTAAAATCATCTTTAACCAGGTTTTGCATAATTTATTTAATTTATAATATTTTTCTGGATTTTAATTCGTTTACTAATTTTTTATAGCTGGTAAACTGGATTCCATCCCAACCACATTTTATAGCGGCATCTGCATATTCCTTTACATCGTCTATAAATACAAGTTCATATGGATGTCTTTCGGAAACTTTTTCCACTGCTCTGTATATTTTTTCCTCTGGTTTTACTGCCCCAACTTCATATGAGAGGATCAATTTATTGAAATATTTCAGGAACCCATAGTTTTTCCAACCATATTCTCTATGAATTGAATTGGTGTTGGAAAGCAGTATAAGCTTATAACTTTTTTTTAATTCGGGCAATAGGGCAGCCACATCTTCATTAACAATAAAAATTTCGGAGTAAATCTTTTTGAAGGTTTCTTTATCTACCTTTCCGTCGAATACCACCATTATTTTATTTAAAAACTCATCCTCGGAGATATCACCACGTTCAAACCGGCGGTGTATTTCGTAATTAGCCTTATAATGATTTAAGTAATTTACACCAAATCCTTTTTCGATCTTTTCAAGCCGCTCAAGCGCAATGTTGTAGTCGTAGGGAATTAAAACCATTCCTAAATCGAAAACTATTACCGAATATTTTTTATCTGACATATTAAACTAAGTTTCATCGATATATTAAATAAAAAGTCCTCCTGCTGTAAATTATCAACAGGAGGATATAAACCCCAAAATTAATAGGGTCTATTTCTTATATTCGAATGTAGAATCTGGTATTCCGGTATTCACTTTAATCGATTTTACAGTCATTTCTAACGATTGTGGTCCGGTTGTTTGTTTAAGCTTGAATGGATATATAACACCGTCAACATTTCTAAAATCAGAGTATTCATTCACCTTTGTGAAGGTACCCTGTGGAACCGTAATATCCTGGCTGTCTTTTATCTTGTATCCGGTGTCGGGATCAAAATATTCTATCCAGTTTTTACCGTTTGGCAAAGTAACTTCGATTTTGTATGCATCCTTACCATTAACTTTTTCTATTCCGAGCAATTTTGTTTTTATATTAAGGGAATCAATAATGTATATCGGGTGCATCATTGCCTGATATTTCATTGTTTCAAGCGCCTCTCCTGTTATATCTACGGTATTGCCTCCTGATAATACAATTCCTTTTTTTCCGTCATAATAAGTTTCCTGTTTTATTACCCCAGCATCCAGTTCCTGTTTTATTTTGTTCGGCACTTTCTGGTAAATCTTCATTTTTATATTCATTCCCTGAACCGAGCCTGACATTACGGTAGTTTTGTCCTTTACTTTTTCAAGATTTTCCCTTCCACCAATTGCTTTTATGTATTTATTAATTACAGTATTTGCGGTTACTCCTTTTGGCGCTTTGTTCTTTGTCGTATCAATCTTATCACCATATTGATCGTATAGTATCACCGGGCCAAATTGCTTTAAAGTGCTTTCAATCTGAGAACCTTTCCCTACAACTATTACGTAAGAATTATCGGGTAGAATAAACTTTTGTGCCATTTTCTGGACATCATCAGCAGTAACAGCAGCAATGTTTTTGAGATAATTTTGGTAATAGTCTTTTGGAAGGTTATATCTGTCTATGTTTATGGCATAAGTTGCTATTGTCTGCGGATGTTCAAGATTTATAGCGAAATTTCCGGTCATATAATTCTTTGCCATTTGAAGTTCATCTTTAGGCACCTTTTCATTCCTGATCCTGTTCATCTCATATAAGATTTGCGCTATTGAACTGTCAGTAACTGTATTTCTTACTTCCGTCGTGGCAGAAAAATTTCCAACAACCCTGTCTTGAATTAAAGAAGAATAAGCACCGTAAGTATACGAATGCTTTTCTCTCAGGTTCTCAAATAACCTGAAAACGCCTCCACCGAGAATTGTATTAGCCACAGTGGCCTTAATCAAATCAGGGTCGCCAAGCTTTAACCGGATCGGGTATGAAACATCAATAACTGACTGGACTGAATTCTCACGGTCAACCAACGCAACTTCTCTTTCTTTTGGAGCTGTTGGAGTTTTGTAAGTGAATCTCGGCACATCCTTTTTCTTCCAGCTACCAAAATATTTTGTAATCAGAGCCTTTGCTTTTTGCGGCGTGATATCACCTACAACAGCAAGATATGAAATATTGGGAGCAAAATAAGTAGAATAGTAGTTCTTGCATTTTTGCAGGGTGATGTTACCAAGTGTCTCATCAGTTTCAACCTCACCATAAGGGTGATCTTTTCCAAAGAGAACAGCATTTTCAACTGTATTTGATATCGATTCCGGATCGTCTTTTTGTGCTGCTAATGCCGATCTCATTCTCTTTATTATTTTGTCAAGTTCAGCCTGTTTAAAGTCTGAGTTTAATACGATATTAGACATTATAGAAATTAATTTTTCTTTCAATTCTGAAAGTGACGTCGCAAATACACCCATTGATGAAGTTGAAATGGTTGCTCCAATAAAATCGATTTCTTTATCGAGTTGGTCTTTTGTCTTAGTTTTGGTTCCTGTTCTTAAAAGATCGCCAGCAGCCTCAAGATAACCAACCGCATCCTTTTCTCTGATAGGATCTCTATCAACAACAAGCGATAAAGAAATTCTTGGAAGCTTGTGATTTTCAACCACGAAGACTTTTAATCCGTTCGGAAGTTTAAATGATTCATATTTGCCAAGGTGAATTTCCGGAGCCGGCCCCGGCTTTGGCATTTTTGATCGATCAACCTGAGCTAAAGAGGGCAATGAAAATATGAATGCAAATAATAAAATAAAGATTTTGTTTTTCATATTATTTACCCTCCATCTTTGGCTCTAATGATTTTGGCAGATAATATAACACAACCCGGTTATCTTTTGTTAAATATTTATCTGCTACTCTCTTAATATCTTCTCTTGTAACTTTCATAAATTTGTCAATTTCTGTGTTTATTAGGTTTGTGTTGCCGAAAAAGACATGATACTGTGCCAAATTTTCTGCAACGCCTAAGTCTGTTGCGTTTTGATTTACAAAACTATTTTTGACCTGGTTTCTAATTCTTTCAAATTCTTCTTTTGTTATTAGATTCTTCTTGGCCAGATCAAGTTGTTTTTGCATTGACTCTTCGAGCTCATTTGCTTTCACACCCGCATTGCATATTCCATAAGCGATGAATAATCCTGGTCCTTCAAGCGCAAGCGGGAATGTTCCTGTTTGAATAGCTTTCTGTTCTTTATCCACAATTTGTTTATAAAACCAAGAACTCCTGCCAGTAGACAACAAAGTTGTAAGCATATTTAGAGCATAATAATCAGCAGTCCCTTGTGGAGGTACGTGGTAAGCCTGAAGCACGAGAGGAAGCTGAATATTGTCATAAATGGTATCTCTGATTTCGGAAGATTGTATTGGCGCTTGAAATTTGGGCCGATAAATATTTTCAGTTCCTCTTGGTATCGTTGCAAAATATTTTGCTATTTCTTTTTCAGTAGAGTCAATATCAATATCACCGGCGATTGAAAGGGTTACATTTTGCGGGACATAAAATTCTTTATAAAAATTTCTGAATTCATCTATTGTTGCTTTATCAATATATTGCACAGAGCCTATAGGCATCCATTCGTATGGTGTACCTTTAAATGCTCTCTTAAAGGTTTCCTCAAGAACAGAACCATATGGTTGGTTATCGTATCTTTGATGCCTTTCCTCAATAACTACTTTTCTTTGGGTTTCGACTCCAATTGAGTCGATTTTCAGGTGAAGTAGTCTCTCGGATTCAAGCCAGAGTCCGAGATCAAGCTGATTGGATGGAAGAATTTCATAGAAAAATGTTCTATCAAAAGATGTATTTGCATTTAATTGTCCACCTGCATTCTGGACTATCTTGTAATACTGTTCACGCGGAATATTGGGTGAGCCTTCAAACATTAAGTGCTCGAAAAAATGCGCGAATCCTGTTCTGTCAGGATGCTCATTTTTTGATCCAACGTGATACGTCATTGTTACTGCAACTATAGGCGTCGATTTGTCCTGATGGAGTATTACATGCATGCCGTTATCAAGGTTATATTCTGTAAAATTTATTTTATCCTGTGCAATGCTTATAGACGCACATATAAAGAACAAAACTAAAGTGATGAGCAAATTTTTTTTCATAACATTTTCTACCTATATAGTGACTGACTTTAATCTTTAAAAATAGCGATTATTGCTCTCTTATTGAAGAGAGAGGCTGATAAATCTGATTAATTATATGAACGGTTCTGTATATAATCGCCCGAAGAAAATAATAGTCGATTATTACAATGCTTTTACGAATTGATTTTGGCAAGGCATAAATATAGCGTCTTTGATGAAAAAAAAGATTTTTTTATAATGGCTGTGACAATTAGCATAAATTTATGAAGATAGTAATTCTGTTCTTTTTATTTGCCTGTTTTGTAAATGCTCAACAGTATTTTGTAAAAGGAAGGGTTTTAGATCAATCGACGAAGGAACCTCTTAGCTTTACTAATATCAGAGTAGCAGGAACCACATATGGCGCTTCTGCAAATAAAAACGGCGAATACGAATTAAAGGTTAAATCCGGGAAACATAAACTGATTGCATCCTACATTGGATACAAATCTGATACTCTTGTTATTAACGTTTATAATAATATTTCCAACGTGGATTTTCACTTAAACCAGACTAACATTACATTGCCTGACATTGTCATCGTTCCCGGCGAAGATCCTGCAATAAGAATTATCAGGAATGCTCTTGCAAGAAAAAAGGAACGAAACAGCAAGCTGAACAGCTATGAGTATGAAGCTTATACAAAAGGGGTATTGAAGACGGAAAACGACCTTACAATAAAAGGCCGTAGATTAGTTTCCGGGCTCGGCAGCAGCGATTCTTCCAACTTAAAGATAAGTGCTATAATTGAAAACCAGAGTAGGGGTTATTTTAAAAAGCCCAATAATTACAAGGAAATAATTCTCGCAAGAAAACAAAGTGCAAACCTGCCGCCAACATTGAATATTTTTACAGGTGGCAGACTTATCCAGAATTTTTATGAAAACACCATGCAGTTCGCCGGTATTGATCTGCCAGGTCCTCTTGCCGATAATGCTCTAAGTTATTATGATTTTTATCTGAAAAATATTCTGGCAATAAATAACAGATCTGTGTACCAGATTTTTATAACACCTTCAAATTCCAGTAATCCAGGATTTGAAGGAGATATCTATATAATAAATGGGACGTATGATCTTATAAAAGTTGATCTGGATTTAAATAAAGCTGCAAACATAGGCGGGATATTTGATACATTAAATGTTGTTCAACAGTTTGCAATGTTCAGTGATTCTATTTACATGCCTGTTGACTATCATCTGCTAATTAAAATTAATTACCTGGGACTCGCAAAATTTGGTTTCGAATTAACTTCGAGTCTATATGATTATAAAATAAATCCTAAAATAGAGGATTCATTTTTTAATAAAGCAATTGTTACGGTACTTCCCAACGCAGATAAAAAAGATTCGGTTTACTGGAAGGAAGCTCAAACAATCCCAAATACGTCGGAAGAAGAGAAAGCATACCAAAGAATAGACAGCCTGAGCGGAACACAAGAAAGTTTTGGTGACAGATTTTCATTATTGTCTGGAAATATTGATTGGGGCAATAATTTTTCCACCAGCGGCCCCCTTGGTATATATCATTTTAACCGTGTTGAGGGGCACGCGCTGGATTTTGATTTAGATTTTTCAGGTTTGATGGATCGCCGATTTTATTCAAACACTCATTTTTCTTACGGTACTGCGGATGATCGATTTAAATCAAGCATAAATTCGACATATCTGATTGGCGATTACAGAACATACCGAATTTCATTTGAAGCATTTAACACTATAAAAATTCTTTTTAGCGAATCAGATAATTACCGGAGATTATCCTCAACATTGCTGGCTCTTTTATTTAAGGATGATTTTCGAAATTATTATTATTCAAGCGGATTTAATATTAACCTTAGAGGAGAAGTATTTCCGGTTCTTCGGTTAAATTTAGGGTTCTCAAACAGTACTGATAAAAATGCTTTTAAGAACACATCTTTATCGGTGTTTAACTCCGAAAAAACTTACAGAGCTAATCCGCCTATTTCTCAAACCAGGATAAATTCGTTTTCAGCGGGATTCCGGCTGGATTTCAGGGATTATGTGGAAGACGGTATGTTTAGGAGAAGAACTTCACTTGGAAACTCATATATTATTTTTGATGGCGGTGTTACTTATTCTAGCCCGGATATATTAAATAGCACTGAACGTTTTACAAAATATGATTTATCTGCATTTGGCAGATTAAATTCATTTAGGTCAACATATTTAAGTTATAGAATTTATGGAGTATACAATGAAGGGAAACTGCCTTATCAGATGATGTATGCACTGCCTGGTGACATCAACTTAATTGCCCACAGTTATACTTTCAGAACTCTTGGATATAATGAAGTTATAGGTGATAGGGTGATCACGTTAAACCTTGATTATAATTTCAGATCTGAGTTGTTCAGGCTGTTAAATATACCGGGACTTAAGGATTGGGATATACAATTCAATACTTTTTTTAACGCAGCGTATTCTAAGGTCAGCAGTGATGCAGCATCAATTTTGCCGAACCCTGTTAATACATTTAAAAGTCCCTTCTATGAAATTGGGTTTGGGCTGGCACATGCTTTAGTCCCAGTAAAAATAGAATTCGCATGGAAGTTAAATCACCGCGGGGAAAATAATTTCAGAGTCGGATTTAATATGTTTATGTTCTGATACTATTCTTAAATTATTATCAAGACTTGAGTAAGAGTGAGGATTTAAAAAAGAAAAGCGCCCTGAAAAAGAGCGCTTCTAGATCGAAAGCCTTCCTGACGGTAGTCAGGTATACCAAAAATTTATTTTTTAACTCTTCGGTTTTGCTTCGCTAACTATGATGTTTCTGCCCTTAAACTCAGTTCCATTAAGAGCCTTAATAGCTGCACTTGCCTCGGATTCGTTTTCCATTTCCACGAAACCAAATCCTCTCGATCTACCGGTCTGGCGATCAGTAATCACCTTGGCAGAGACGACTTTACCGTGTGGTTCGAATGCAGACAGTAACGCCTGATCATCAACTGCCCATGGGAGCGATCCCACAAAAAGTTTAGTACTCACTAACTTACCTCTACGAAAAATATTAAAAGAATTAATTCTCCGGTTTTTTAAACCGTTCGCCAAAATAGTACTTTATTCAAAAAAAACAAAATAAATAAGTTTTAATGTCTGCTTTTTTGAATCATTTGAAGGCTTTATTAACGGCTTCCATGAGGGTCTCAACGACCACAATCTTTACAGAACCGCCTTTTTTGACGTTTTTCGCATTATTTTTAGGTATTATGACCAGCTTGAAACCCAGTTTTTCAGCTTCCTGGATTCTTTTCTCTATATGCCCGACACTCCGAATCTCTCCCCCTAAGCCCACCTCTCCAATTACAACAGTTTGATTATCGACAACCTTATCCAGCAGGCTGGACGCTATGCTGCAACAAACAGCCAGATCAACAGCCGTTTCTGAAATTCTGACGCCTCCTGCCATATTTAAAAATACATTGTTGGCTGAAAGTCGGAGGTCCCCTCTTTTTTCTAAAACCGCTAAAAGAATGGAAAGTCTTCGCTGATCAAATCCGGTTGTTACTCTTTGAGGGTAACCATAGTTAGATGGTGTAACAAGAGCCTGCACCTCAAGAAGCAAAGGGCGTGTTCCTTCCATGCTCGCAGTAACTACTGAACCGGGAGCCTCTCTTTCTCTTTCGCTTAGAAAAAGTTCGCTGGGATTCTTTACTTCAGTTAGACCTTCTTCATGCATTTCAAAAATGCCAATCTCATTTGTATTGCCAAACCTGTTTTTCAATGCACGCAAAATTCTGAAAGAATGATTTGATTCACCTTCGAACTGAATCACAGTGTCGACAATATGCTCAAGTATTTTTGGACCAGCAATAAATCCTTCTTTAGTAACGTGGCCAACTATAATAATACAGTAATGTTTTTTCTTGGCTTCTTCCATCAATAGGGAAGTACATTCCCTTATCTGGGTAATAGTTCCGGGAGAATTTTCAAGCTCATTTCTGTAAACCGTTTGGATTGAATCAATAATCACTACTTCAGGTGAAAGTTTATTCATCGCCGAAAGGATTGGACTCATGTTTGTTTCTGCCAAGACATAAAAGTTTTCCGATTTAAGATTCAATCTTTTTGCTCGGATTTTAATTTGTCTCTCTGATTCCTCGCCGGTAACATAGAGAACTTTCTCTTTAATTAATGAAGAAGCCTGCATAACAAGCGTTGATTTACCGATTCCCGGATCACCTCCCAAAAGGGTAACTGAGCCGGGCATTAGTCCACCCCCGAGTACCCTATCAAATTCAATTATTCCTGTTTTGATTCTTTCTTCTTCATTGGCTGAAATATCTGTGATTTTTGTGATTTTCATTTCTCCTTTAAATGAAGAAGGTTTACGGTGATTGGTCTCTACAATCTCTTCGGTAAAGGAATTCCAGTTTTCACATTCGGGACATTTACCAAGCCATTTGGGAGACTCATATCCGCAATTTGAACAAATATATTTTATTCTGGTTTTTGACATAAAGGAATATGCTAATAAAAATGTAAAATAGAACAAAGTCCCTCTTAAGGAGACTTTGGAAGGGCTATAATTATAGAAACCTGGAAATTATATTTTCAATTTCTTTCAGAGCAGAAGGGATTTTTTCTGTGTTCTTCCCTCCTGCAGTTGCAAGATGGGGTCTTCCTCCCCCCCCGCCGCCGACAAGTTTAGCAACTTCACCAACAATCTTTCCAGCAGATAGTTTCTTATCTTTAATAAGATCATCTGATACGACACATACGATCCCCACTTTGCCTTCTAGTTCGGAAAACAAAACACCCACACCATTTTTTATTTTATTTCTTAATTCATCGCCGAAGGACTTTAATTCATCCATATTATCTGCATTGACCCTAGCTTTATAGATTTTTATATCGTTCACATTACTATAGTTTGAAACAACCGAGTCAATATGTTCCAGCTTTTCTTTAAGCTTAAGCTCTGCGTTTTCCTTTTCCAGCTTTTTCTTTTCTTCTATAAGTTCGGCTAACTTGTCATCGTGCTGTCTCATAAGCTCAATTTGGTGTTGAATGTATTGCTCAATCCCGCTGCCTGTAACTGCCTCAATGCGTCTTATCCCGCTTGCAATCGATGATTCGCTTATAATTTTGAACAATCCTATTTGAGATGAGTTTTGTACGTGAGTTCCACCGCAGAATTCCTTGCTGAACTCTCCGAACTGAACAACATTTACTTTATCTCCATATTTATCACCGAAGAACATAAGGGCTCCCATTTTTTTTGCTACATCAAATGGAATGTTTCTGTGATGCTGCAGGGGGATGCTTTTTCTCAGTTCTTCATTAACAAGGCTCTCAATATCTCTTAGTTCGTTATCGGTTAGCTTAGCGAAATGTGTGAAGTCGAAACGAAGCCTGTCTGGTCCTACGTAAGAACCAGCTTGATGAACGTGCGTACCTAAAATTTGTCTAAGCGCAGAGTGCAAAAAATGTGTCGCTGTATGATTTCGCATAATATCCCAACGGCGTTCCTTATCAACTTTTGCGATTACATTTGTGCCGGGTATAACGGGGCTGCTTTGTTCATTTTCGACAACATGAATAATTTTATTATCTACTTTTGTAACATCTATTACTTTAAGGCTGGATCTATCGGTTGCTATTTCTCCGTGGTCATCTATCTGTCCCCCAGCTTCAACATAAAACGGGGTTTTATCGAGAAGAAGCAGATCATTGCCGTTTTCTTTTTTGTGGCCTATGATTTTAGATTCTGATTTCAACTCATCATAGCCGGTAAATTCTGATTTGCTTTCACCGGTTAGCTCGAATCCTTTTAAATCATTTATGGAGATATTCACAGAAGCAAACTTTTCTTTTGAAGCTTCTCTGCCTTTTTCTTTCTGTTCGTCCATTAATTTATTGAAACCTGCTTCATCTATCGCAAACCCATTTTCCTTTGCCATTATGTTTGTTAGGTCAACTGGAAAACCATATGTATCATAAAGCCTAAAAACATCTTCGCCTGGGATAATATTCTTATTTTCCTTTCTTAAATCTTTAATAAGTTCATCGAATAGTTCAATTCCGCGATCGAGAGTTGCATTAAAGTTCTCCTCTTCTCCCCGGATGACTTTTTTTACGTATTCTTTCTTCTCTTTTATTTCGGGAAAAACGCTGCTCATATTTTTTACAAGCAAATCCACCAGCTCAAAAAGGAAAGGCTTATGTAAATTTAGTTTTCTACCGTAACGTGCTGCTCTTCTTAAAATTCTCCTTAAAACGTATCCTCGACCGTCATTTCCCGGAACAGCTCCATCTGAGATTGCAAACGTAAGTGTACGGACGTGATCGGCGATAACGCGCATTGGAATTTTGTCTTCTTCTTTTTCGTATTTAACGCCGGATCTTTTAGAAACCGCTTCAATCAAAGGGGAAAAAATATCGGTATCATAATTTGAGTTTTTCTTTTGAAGAACAGCGCACATTCTTTCAAAACCCATACCGGTGTCAACATGTTTTGAGGGGAGCTCATGCAGGTTTCCTTTTTCATCCCGGTTGTATTGAATGAAAACGAGGTTCCATAATTCGATACATTCAGGTTTTCCTGCATTAATCCAGGAGGGATTTTCAAAATCATCACTTAGATTTATATGAATTTCGGAACAGGGCCCGCAAGGTCCTGTTTCACCCATTTCCCAAAAATTATCCTTCTCGTCAAATCGTAAAATGTGTTTGGGATTAATGTCGGTTTCGCCTTTCCAGAAATTATAAGCGTCATCGTCAGTTCTGTAAACTGTAGCCCATAATCGTTCTTTGGGGAGGTTCCATACTTCGGTCAGAAGTTCCCAGCCCCATTTAATGGCCTCTTTTTTATAATAATCGCCAAAAGACCAGTTCCCAAGCATTTCAAAAAAAGTATGATGGTAAGTATCGTGGCCCACCTCTTCCAGATCGTTATGTTTTCCGCTTACGCGGATGCATTTTTGGGTATCAGCAGCACGTTTATAATCTCTTTTTCCAGTTCCCAGGAAAACATCCTTAAACTGGTTCATGCCGGCATTAGTAAACAAAAGTGTCGGATCATCAAATGGAACGACGGGAGAACTCGGTACAATTCTGTGTTCTTTATTCCTAAAAAAGTCGAAAAATTGCTCTCTTATTTCGGCGGAAGTCATGCTAGCTTTCCATATTAAATTTAGTTCTAAAGATAATAAATTCGAGGTTCAGCATAAATTAGAGCCTAAAATAAATTCTGCTTAATGACAAATTTGACGATGATTCACTGGATTGGTGTTAATGCTTGATTTTATTTATATAAACGATTATAAACACTCATTAGGATCAATTTTGTAGCGGAAAAAGCATTGCGGTTTGCATGTTGACCGACAATTCTTTTTAGTTTGAGGACGACACTTGCGAAATTTGGACACTTCTTGATCGCCACTTTGTTTCAAATTGACTTATTAATTGGTTAAATTTAGCTCTTAAATAGGGATAACCAACAAATTTAACGGTTTACTTTGCGATTAAGCGCTGATTCACCTGACATAGATGTAATGAAAAGGGTTGCTGCATATGATTCAAAAGCCCTTGAAATTTTATATGATCGGTATTCTCCCCTTCTTTACACATTAATTAAGAAGATTGCTGGTGAAAAGAGCCTTGCCGAAGAAATACTTACCGAGGTTTTTGTAATTATCTGGAGGAGAATAGAATTGTTTGATATCTATTCAGGTAATGTTTACACCTGGCTTGTAACCTTAGCAAGGAATAAAGCAGTGGATACAGTTAGGCGGAAAAACGAAAATGTGGAAATGCCCGAATATACAAATGACTATGAGGTAAATTTTATTCTTCCGAAGCTTTCAAAGCAGATTGATCCACTGGACCTGGCTACGACTAATGCAATAAAGGACAGCTTTGAAGTTGCCTTAAATAAATTAACTGATGCCCAGCAATATGTAATATATCTTGCTTATTATGAAGGATTGACACAGATAGAAATATCCGAAAAACTTAACATACCTTTTGCCACAGTAAAATCAAAAGTAAGGATTGCTTCTACAAACCTGCGGGAATATTTATTAAAAGGAGATTCATAATGGCTGACAAAAATGACTATTATGAATTTCTGTACGCCTATTCGCTCGGATGTCTCGACAAAGACGATCTGATTAATTTAAAAAACTTTCTTGATTCAAACGAAGATTACTACTGGCAGGAATTAGGTGAGTATCAAAATCTTTCTTCTTTACTTCCATCTGTTTTACCAGTTGAAAGACCCGATCCAGAGGTTAAAGATAAGGTAGCCCGCAAGCTTTACCGGATAAGAAACGAAATAAAAGCAAAGAGGGATAAACTAAAAAAAGAACAAAAGGCATCGGAAGGTAAAGTTGAAAAGGCGATTGAGCCTAAGAAAGAAGAAACCTCACCAGTGGAGAAAACAGAAAATAAGGTTGAGGATTTTGAAATTGTAACTCCTAAAGAGAAAGTCCCTGATAATTTAATTTCTGTTGAAAATAAAAAAGAAGGACCGACTGATCAGATAGAGAAGAAATCTGAAGAAGAGGTTATGGATTTTGAAAAGAAACCGGAAGTAATTGAAAATGGAGATACTGGTACAACGACAAAAAACAAAGCCTCTGATTCAATAGCGGAAGAAAAAGACCCCTCTCAAAATGTAATAGAAAAAACGAATATACACAGGCATAGTCGTATCAAACAGATTGAAAAAAAAGAAAAGACCAGAAGCAGACGAAGCCTTTTGGTTATGATATCATTTCTTGCAATGCTGATACTAGTGGCAATACTAGGTTATCTATATTTTAAATTTTCTTCAAGTATTAAAAAATATGAAGCAAGAATAAATTCCCTAAATCAAGATATGGCAACCTTAAATGGGAGATTTAATCAGAACAAGGATTTCCTGGCAGTATTAAGTTCAAGAAGTTTAAAAACTATAAGTCTTTCGGGAACAGATATTGCGAAAAATGCTTTCGGGAAATTGTATATAAGCCTTGATACCAACCATGGTTTTATACAAGCTTCCAATTTACCCAAGCTACAGAAAGATGAAGTGTACCAGCTATGGATATACATTTACGATAATTATTTGTCACTTGCAAAGTTTAAACCTGCAGATAATATGGTTTTTTTCCCTTTTGATACTCCACAACTTAGTGAAAGTTCAAAAGTAAACTTTATTTTAACTGAAGAGCCTTCCAATGGAAATCTACAACCCGGTAAAAAAATTTATATGACGGGGTCATTCCAATAACTTTATTTTTTTTCATTAAAAGAGATCAAAATTAAAATTCCTGCAGCTACAAGAGCTATCTGCCAGTAAAGAGAAGAGATTCTAAATAGAGATTGATAAAAGAGTAAGAGATTAAACTGTCCGTTTATTATTATGACTAAAAGCCCCATAAATATCAAAACAGTTCCTATAATTAAAAACTTTTTGTTTGAAGGATTGTCATAATTCAGCATTAGATAGGCGATGCCCGGAATAATTAATAGGGAGGGTACTAAAAGCTGAGGCTGCCAAAATATCAGGAAGTTATTAAGGACATAAAATAGAATTCCAACGAGGAAAAAAATCGTTCCGATGAAGAGGGGAATTTTTCTGTTATTTCCGATCGAAAGATAAACATCACTTATTCCGTAAAATATTAATGCATAGCTTAAGATCTCACTCGCGGTCAGACTAATGAAACCAAAGAATTTTAATATAAGAGCCAGACCAAGGAACAAAAGAAGATAGGTTAAAATTGATTGGTAAATTCTCACGTATCGTCAATAAAGTTAAGTGAATAAAACCTTGCCAGTCAGTAACAAGTTAGTTTAAGAAGAATCTTCTTCGCCCGGTTGACTAGAAACATATGCCGGAATTTTTTTGCATATTCAAAATCATAAATTCGATAAGGCGTTCGAAAATTCTTTTAGATTTATCAAGGATCTCACCGGCACTTAATTCTTTTCTCCTTTCCAGTACTAATTTTCGGACATCAGCTTTTGGAATAGGGGGTATTGGTTTGGCCATTATCCAATAATTTAATTTTTTGTTATAGAATCCTTTGTCCAAGACTGGAAGCAATTATTTCAACAGCAAACTGAGCACTTTGATTTTTGTCGTCAAGTATAGGATTTACCTCTGTTATTTCGAGTGAAGACATACACCCGCAATCTGCTATTGCTTCCATTACCAGATGTGCCTCACGGAAACTAAATCCGCCCGGCACAGGTGTTCCAACACCCGGAGAAACAGACGGATCAACTACGTCAAGGTCGAAACTTACATGAATATGATCTACTTTATCCTTGAATTCTTTTAATACTCTTGTAATAATTCTGTTAACGCCTAATTTATCAACATCAGTCATAGTATAAACGGGGACATTGAGTTTTTTAATGTTTTCTTTTTCGAGTCTGTCAATACTTCTAATACCAATCAAGGCGCAATTTTCCGGCTTGAGTTTAGGAGCAAATCCATATATTTGCGTGAGTTTTTCGTGACCTAACCCAAGCGAAGCTGCAAGGGGCATTCCGTGAATATTTCCAGAGGGAGAAGTTTCATCAGTATTCATATCAGCATGGGCGTCAATCCAGATCAATCCTAATTTCTTTTTATTTTTTTTACAGTAAGCAGAAATTCCAGCGATTGAACCTAAAGCCATGGAATGATCCCCGCCGATGCAGAGAGGAAATTTTCCCGACTCCAAGCTTTTTTCGACTTTTTTTGCAAGAATTGTCGATGTTTTTACTATCTGGTTCAGATACTTTAGTTTGGGATTTGTTATTTTTTGCTGCTCCATTATCTGGACAAAAATATCGCCCGAGTCGACAACTTTATATCCTAATTTTTCCATTCTTTCTCTTAAACCGGCGATTCTTAATGCAGAGGGACCCATGTCAACGCCTCTTCGGTCAGCGCCCAAGTCCATTGGAAAACCTATTATATTGATTGTTTTTCCCAGAAGTTTTTTCATAAAATGATTTATGAGAGTTTTAAAGTGATTTTTTTAAGTAAGAAGCGTAACAAATTATAAATAATCGTCCTAATTGTCCAATTGGAAAGGGACTGGAAGATCGTCATTTTCAACTATATTTGCTTATTTTTTAAAACATCAAAAAGGAACTGTTTCAATAACTATGCCCGGAACCGAACCATTAATAAGCGTCGGAATTTTGACCGATAAGCAAATAGAATTTGAATTATACGGAGATTTTAAAAGCTACGGTTTCCACAAAACTTTCAGCGGAAGGTTTACGGCTGAATTGGCCAATGATAAAATCATTTTTAAGCAGTCCACCGAAAGGATTGAAGTTACCAACGAAATTATTTTCGAGCCCCAGGAAGTTGGAATGGAATCTTTTCTTATAAAGAATGTTACAGTCGGAAATAAATTTCACTGGCAGAGAAAAGAAAATGAAAGATTTATTGGTTCATTAAAAATAATCCGAGATACCAATACCGTAACGGCTATAAATATTCTTCCTGTAGAGGAATACCTTGCCAGCGTTATTTCTTCCGAGATGAGCGCAAAGTCATCTATTGAGGCATTAAAAACTCACGCAATAATTTCAAGAAGCTGGTTGTTTTCACAGGTAAAAAAATCAAGAGAACTTAATGCGCAAAATAAAGCAGAAATCGACACAGAGACTGAACACTTAAAATGGTATGACCGGGAAGAACATAAGTTATTCGATGTTTGTAATGATGATCACTGCCAGAGGTATTACGGAATTACAAAGGTTTTTACCGGCCAGGTCAGGCAGGCGATTGAATATACAAGAGGAATAGTTTTGCAATACCAGGATGAAATTTGCGATGCCCGCTACTCAAAATGCTGCGGCGGAATTTCCGAGTCATTTGAAAATGTCTGGGAACCTGTTAAACATGAATACCTTAAGCCAATTGTTGATTATAAATTCGAACCAGATCCCTTTCAAACTGATTTAACTGTTGAGAAAAATGCTATAAAATGGATCAAAGGAAATCCGGCCGCATTTTGTAATACAAATGATAAAAATGTTTTATCTCAAATTCTCGTTGATTTTGATCAGGCGACAAGAAATTTCTATAGGTGGAGAGTCGAATATAGTCAGGGAGAAATATCAGAAATTATCGCATCCAAAAGCGGCTATGATTTCGGAGACATTTTGGATCTCACTCCATTAGAACGCGGCGCATCCGGTAGAGTAGTTAAATTGAAAATAACCGGGAGCAAAAAAACGTTAATAGTAGGAAAAGAACTTGAGATAAGAAAGTTTCTCTCAAAAACACATCTATACAGTTCCGCAATAGTTATTAATAAAGCCGGAGATGATAAAGGAGTACCTAAAAAATTTATTATACATGGAGCCGGCTGGGGTCATGGTGTAGGCCTTTGTCAGATAGGCGCAGCAGTAATGGCATCACAAGGATATATGTTTGATGAAATTTTGCTACATTATTTTTCAGACGTTAAACTGAAAAAGATCTATTGATTATGAAGGTTTTGTATTCCTGTTTATCCAAGAGCTGGGGGGGAATGGAAATGTACACCCTCACTTCCGTTAAGCAGTTATTATCGCATAATATCGAGGTTGAACTTTTATGTATAAAGGGCTCTACTCTTCAGAATGAAGCAAAATCCTCAGGGATAATTACTCACTCGATTAGCGGTGATAGCTATTTCAATCCGGCAGGTATTTTCAGAATTATATCATTAATCAGTAAAGGAAATTTTGATATAATTCACACCCAGGCTTCACGTGATCTATGGCTGCTAGTACCGGCTTTAAAGTTAGCCGGTAGTAAAATTCCGCTTGTGTTTACCAAGCAAGTCGGTTCTTTTGTTGTTAAAAGAGATTTACTGCATAGAATTATTTATAATAGAGTGAACCTTGCGTTTGCAATCAGCGGAGTAATAAAAAAGAATATGATAGATACAACACCCCTTCCTCCGGATAAAATCAGGTTGCTTTATAATTGCATTGATGTAAATAGATTTGATCCCGCAAATGCCAGGAGAACAGAAATTCGGAATGAATTTAATGTCCCTGAAAGTGAACTATTAATCGGGATGATGGCAAGGTTTAGTCCCGGAAAGGGACACGAGGAATTTCTGGGAGCCGCGAAAATTTTGAAAGAAACCTATAATAATCTGAAATTTGTGATTGTGGGCAAAGCAAGCTATGGAGAAGAAGACTATGAGAGGAAGATTAAAGAGCTAGCGGAAAAATCGGGTCTTTCCAATGTTGTTATATTTACCGGTTTCAGGAAAGACACAATAAACGTTCTTTCAGCTATGGATATTTTTGTGTTTCCTTCACATGCTGAGGCTTTTGGAATTGCTTTGATTGAGGCTATGGCAATGCAGCTTCCGACTGTTGCATCGAATGCGGATGGAGTGCTTGATATTACAATTGACGGAGAAACAGGTTACTTATTTGAAAACAAAAATGTTAATGATTTGCGTGATAAAATATCAAGGCTAATAAAATCCAGGGAGGATAGAATAAAATTTGGAAAAGCAGGAAGAAAAAGGGTCATAGATAAGTTTAACATTGAAAAACAAACAACAGAAATTATTGATATTTATTCTTCTTTGATTTCAAAGAATTTATGAAAAAGAATCTAACTATATATCTGCTTTACGACAACAACGATTACTACAAATTACCAGCTAATGATCTTAGCAAAAACAGTAATGTAAGGGAAATATCTTTGGTTGGTGGGTCAGAAGATATCATTGGACTAAAACGCATAAAATCCAGGAATCTTTTTGATTCGGAGACAATGAGATCAATTGCAAATAAAACAAAGAGTAATTATGCACTGGTCCAGATTAAGAGAGGGAAAATTATTCCGGGACAATTTTTTATTGAAAGATTATTGACTGCCGCACAAAACACTTCGGCAGGGTTGGTTTATTGCGATTTCTATGAACAGGAAGGTACAAAATTAATTCCACATCCATTAATTGATTATCAGCCCGGAAGTATTCGTGATGATTTTGATTTTGGTTCATTCGTAATGATTGAAAAGGATACGATGCTGAAGGCAGTAAAATCAGTCAAGGATAGCGCAAAATATTCCGGATTTTATTCTCTCAGGCTGGCAATTTCAAGACAAAATTCGATTTTCCGACTTCCAGAGTGTCTATATACTGTAGAGAGAGAGGATAGAATGGAAGCCGGCGAGAAGCAATTTAATTATGTTGATCCAAAGAACCGTGATGTACAGATCGAAATGGAAAGATCAGCTACTGAACATCTGAAAAAATTAAAAGCATTTTTAAGTCCTGGCAGTAAAAAATTAAATCCAGGTTCTTTAAAGTTTGACTATGAAGCTTCGGTTATCATACCGGTTAAAAACAGGGAAAAGACGATTTCTGAATCCGTGGTCTCAGCTTTAGAACAAAAAACCAATTTTAAGTTTAATTTATTGGTAGTTGATAATCACTCGACAGATGAAACGACGAAAATTCTGAATGAGATTTCCAAGAAGGATAAAAGAGTAATCCATATAATTCCGGAAAGAAGAGACCTTCAAATAGGGGGATGCTGGAATGAGGCAATATTCCACAATCTTTGCGGGAAGTTTGCAATACAACTGGACAGTGATGATTTATACAAAGATCAGACAACGCTACAAAAAATAGTCGATAAGTTTTATGAGGAAAGATGCGGAATGGTCATAGGCTCATATCAGTTAACGGATTTTAACCTTAACGAGGTCCCACCGGGAATCATTGATCACAGGGAATGGAGTGAGGATAACGGGAAGAACAATGCTCTTCGAATAAACGGGATGGGGGCACCGAGAGCTTTCTTTACGCCGCTTATTCGGGATATTAAATTTCCAAATGTAAGTTATGGTGAAGATTACTCTGTTGTGCTTGCCATTTCAAGACACTATAAGATTGGAAGAATCTATGAACCGATTTATATTTGCAGGCGCTGGGAGGGAAATACTGATTCTTCCCTGAGCATCGAACAAGAAAACAGGAATAATTTTTATAAGGATAAGATCAGAACGATTGAGATTTTAGCACGGAAACAATTTATAAGAGGGAAAAAGAAATAACATTTCTATATAAGGGATAAAATTGTTACATAAAATTTGGTTCAAGGATAAATTAGCTAAAAAGCATATTGAGAAGGAAGAATATGCTGATGCTATGAAAGTTCTTTTAAGACATCAACGTCTTGATTGGGATTTATTGCGAGATGGTTATGAAGCATTAAATGGTCAAAGAATAAGGGAATTTGAATTCGATGGATTCAAGATTAAAGTTCAGTTCAATCCCGGACGCATTTATTCAACAAGTGCGAAAGTTGATGAAGAATCTATAAATAAAAGAAAATGTTTTCTGTGCAACGAGAACCGCCCCGTAGAACAAAAAGCAATTCAATATAAGAAAGATTTTCTAATCATTTGTAATCCACACCCGATCTTTCCTGAACATTTTACGATACCTCTCAGCAAACATATCCCCCAGAGAGTTAAAAATTATTTTCCCATCCTGCTTTCACTCTCAAAAGATTTATCAAGGTATTATTCCGTTATCTATAATGGACCTAAGTGTGGTGCATCAGCACCTGACCATTTTCACTTTCAGGCCGGGACAAAATATTTTTTGCCAATAGAAGATGACATCAATAAAATAAAGACAGAATATGGAATTACCCTTAGCGAAGATTATGCGTTTTCTGTTACAGCAAATGATGACGGACTAAGAAAGTTTATTTTAATTGAAGGTAAAAAGGAAAGAGAAATTCTGTCTGCTCTTGAATATTTTTATAAGGCTTTTGAGCTAATCACAAAGGCAGGCGATGAGCCAATGTTCAATATTTTATCGGTTTACAGAGAAAAAAAAGGATGGCGGGTTTTTGTCTTCCCACGTTCAAAACACCGGCCTTCTCTTTATTATTCGGATGAAAATGAAAAGATATTATTAAGTCCCGGGACAATCGATATTTGTGGAGTATGTGTTGTTCCTATTGAGAAGCATTTTGATAAATTGACCAAAGAACATATTGTTAAAATATTCAAAGAAGTCTCTCTGGGAAAAGAGGAGTTTGAGTTTTTAAAGTCCAGTCTTGAACGCAGATTAAACGAATGAAAATGAAAGGTCATTTCCATTTATTATTTTATTTTTTGCCAGCTCCAGTCTACAAATAGACGGAGTATATCCCGCCATTTAGCAGAAATAAATTTTTAATGTATTAATATTTGTCGAATAAAATGTCGCTTTTTATGCATCGACTAATTATTTTGTTTTCGATTCCTTTAGTTGATCAATTAACTGGTGCATATCGTTTAAATTCTTTGTCAGGTACCACCAACCATTTTTAAAAGCTGCATAATCAGGTCCTGACATGGCGGAAGCATATCTTACGGAGTTAGCGTAAAACAGCCATTGCTGTACCCACATTTGCTCAAGTGTTTCATCAAAAGGATTTGTATTGTCCGCTAATTTTTCTTTCCAGGCTGCTGCCAGCAGGTTAGTTGAGGCTGCAACCATTTTATCGGCCTCATTAAGAGTATTATCCATTTTTTCAAAGTAAGAGGCAACCCACATTTGCCCGTGACACGACGAACAAATTTTTGTCATATTATTTTTTCTTTCTGCCTGCACTTCTTTGCTGATCAAGTAATTTGTTGCTGGAACATCACTGAAAGTAGTTGGCAAAGGTAAACCATCTGCGTTTTTTATTTCATAGGTCTTTCCGTTCTTCGGCTGCGGATGTGAATAAATCAGACCAAATACCCTAACCCATAACCGGTTTGCGAAATCGTGTGAACGTTTTGCTATTAAATCACCGTCTTTGTTTACCACCAGACTATTATGGCATGTTGCACAGGTTGGTGCAGTAAAATCGACACCCAGTTTCCAGGGAATATCTTCCCAGGCCCACTTTTCTTTATTAGATTCGAAAATATTTCCGTGCTTACTTTCCATATAAATATTGTAAGCGGGTACATCCGGTTCGAGATGACACTGTTCGCAAGTATGCGGTTGTCTCGCGACTTCAATTGAAAAACTGTGTCTTGGGTGACAGGGTGTGCATGATCCGTGGCTACCGTCAGGATTTATTCTTCCAACGCCCTGGTTAGGCCAGTCGGTTAACTTTGGGACTTCTATTTCTCCGAGATCGGTTTCAATTTTCATCTTGCCTTCCACTTTAATTTCAGTCCCGTGACAGGCAAAACAAGTCTCATTTTTTGTGAAATGAGTTGCATCAAGGATGTTTATTTTATTATTCTTCACTTCCTTGACTCCCAATGTCGTATTTACCAGGGCATGGTAGACAGGATTTTTCCGAAGGTTATCCACCGCATTAGCTTTTTTGCTGTTTGCATATTCATCTACTTCAGTTTTATGACAGGTAGCACAATCGTTTGGAGATACAATAATATTAATTTTATAACCAAAGTGGTCAAAATTATCTTTATGTTTTGCAGCATTTAAACTATGACATTCATAGCAACCCACAACTACGTCTTTTAACGCTGAAGGGACATCCGAGCTGGAAACACGCCTTTCCAATTCAGGCTTAAGCACCGCATTAGCAAAGCTGTTGTGAGAATGAAGACTGGTTCTCCAGTCAGCAACGATACCCGGTGTAACACTCTCGTGGCAGCTTATGCAATCCTGTGTTTCGGAACTAATCTGTGGACTATCTGATGAAGGATTATGAATTGTGAAATTTATTGATAAAAAAGAGACAACTATTAAAACAATTAATTTGGATTTCATATTTCCCCCGATTTATCGTTTTAAATATCTGAGATAGAAAAGTACCCCATTATAATTTTAATTCTTTCAAGAAACTCGAATTCATCATTAGTAACTAACAAATTTTCGAGGTGCAAAACAATAGGACCTGATATCAGGTTTTCATTATATGCCTAAAAAGCCTAAATACAAAATAAAATATTAGGGCTAATGCCATAGTCTGGAGTATAAAAGGTCTCAGGGTATCACTAACAGAGTGGGATGCTGAATCTATCCTAATGAAATTTAGTACAGATAAAATTACAAACAGCAAACCCAACAGCCACTGTCCCAACGTCTTCAAATTAATACCTCTCAATTTTGTATTGTAACTTCGAAATATTCAGGCTTTTAATCAACGTTTTTTACTTTTATTTATAAAAGCCCGCCCCGATAACGATTGAGAGAGGAAATTCCACAAGACTTAATCCAAGGCTTATCAAAACAAGTTTCAGCGGGATAATATTCATGTTAATATAATTAACCATAAACAGGGCGATTAATATTATGACTATCAGGCTAGCCAGAAGAGCGGTTTTAAAGCCTTCCCTGAATTTAGGGATCAGTGCTGCATAAAGCCATATTGTAATTTCACAGGTCAAAATAAGATAAGCGAAGTTAATAATGTAATATCTTGTTCCACTTAGGTTGACGTTAGGAAAATATTGTAATAAAATGTTAACCTCATCAAATAGGAAAAGAATTTTAAGCAAGCCTTCAAATATTGTTTCTATTATTATAAAAGAAAGGCTTGCAATTAGTCCTGCAATAATAACCCTATATGGATTTATTTTATCCATTTTGCCTTCCTATTTGTTGTTTTCGAGTTCGGTTTTATTATTTATGCTTTCATAAACAAAGTATTTTCCAATTCTTCCGGAAGGAAATTTAGTTAAATTGCCCCTTTCGTCCTCTGCAGTAAAATAAAAGTTGGTATTTTCATCCTTTATATTTGCGTCGATAGAATATTCATAAAGATCATTGTTTGTTTCTTCCATTTTGTAAATATGTTCACTATCTCCATTATTTTTCACGATATGTAATTTTACACTTGCTTTAATCAGTCCGAAGCTGCTGATAACATAAGTCTTTATTTCAAGTTTATCACCGTGGTCAATTATTTCAGGAGAGTTGGAAAAGGCGGGGCCAAAATATGAAACGGCTTTTTCTGCATCTGGGATTCCCCAACCGTAAAGAGTATCCGGATTTTCTGCATGTGAAGAAGTTTTTTTAATTGCCTCAGTAACCTGATCCGAAGTAAGGTCCGGGTGAGCTGACAATACAAGAGCGGCTATTCCCGCAGCAATTGGTGCGGATAGCGATGTCCCGTGTGACCAGCTGAATTCGGGCTTGAGTTTTGGCAGGTAATTAGCGACCCATACTCCTTCTCCGGGTGTAACAATATCCGGTTTAATTCTGCCATCGGCCGTAGGTCCGCAGGAGCTGAAAAATGAATGGACCAAGTTTTTATCGATAGATCCGACTGCAAGAACCTTAAATCCATCCGCCGGTGCTTCAATAATATGCCAGTCTTCTTCATAATTGTTTCCTGCAGAACTTATATATACTACGCCCTTATTGACAAGACTATCGGCAGCCCTGGTGATAAGCGCAGTTTTGCCGTTCATTTGATAGGGATAATAATAATCAGCATTGTCGAATTTATTAAAGCTTAGGGAGGTAGTAATAACGTCAGCGCCGTTTTCAAACAACCACCCGGAAGCTATCACGGCATTTATTTCTTCTTCCTTTAATCTGTCGGTCGATATATCTGATTTTGCTAAAATAAAGTTTGCATCGTAAGCAATGCCTATAAGCTCATTTACTTTGTATCCGCCAACTACCGAAAAAACATTCGTTCCGTGATCCAGTCCTTTAAGATGATTATAGTTTAACGTGGTAGGTTTGTTTGTAACAAAATCAAATTCTTTTATTATTCTTGTGTTTTTAAATACTGAGTGCGGTGTATAAAAACCTGCACCGAGAATGCCTATAGTTATGTTTTTTCCTGTTATGCCGTAATGATGGAGACGGATTGTATTAACCAGTTTATTCTGTCTGTATGAATTACCGTATAAATATAAGTCCGTTGATTTATTCAGTTCCAGGAAGATCCAAATAATAACTGAAATTATTAGAACAGATAATATTATAACCCGTGTATTTTTCACGAATTTCCCCTCCTGCTGTCAATTTCCAAGTTATAAAAAAGACAACTCTCTTTTATGCTGTTTCATTAATGTCCCCCGCAGATTTGTGATGATATAAGAAGGACTATCGCTGTATTCAGGTTACAAATTAGGAAATTAAGGATAGTTGAGCAATGGAAATAATTTTGAATACTCTACTTGCTCATTAAATCGCTGATGAATTGCAGATCCGGTGATTCTGAATTTGAAATGATAATTTTAATAATAGCTGTAAGGGGCACAGCCAGCAGCATCCCAATAATTCCCCAGATATATCCCCAAACCAGCACGGCTAATAGTATTAAAAGAGGATTAAGGTTAAGGCTTTTGCCTAGGATTGTTGGTTCAAGAAAATTAAATATAAGTGTCTGCACGCCAATAATAATTAATCCTATCAACAATGCATACCCGATTGAACCAAACTGGATTAATACCATCAGGACAGGAAGTATGAGGGCAATAGCAGATCCGATTGAAGGAATAAAATTAAAGAGGAAAGTGAACATTCCCCAGATTATAGGGAAATCCACCCCAAATAATGCAAGTATTGCGGTTACTATAATTCCAGCCGAGAAATTTAGAAGTATTTTTGAAACAATGTACTTTTTTATCTGCTCGTTGATTTCTTTGAAAGTACTTGTAAGCTTTTCTTCCTTTTTCAGTTTTTCAGAATCGAAATTACTCTCCAAATTACGAGCCATTTCTGTCTGGAGCTCGGGATTTTCTTGATATTTCTTTTTAATCTTCTTTAACTCAGGCCTGACTTTTTGATATACATATCTTTTTTTGATTGATTCATAAGTTGATTGGTGGCCAGTCACAACAAACACGAAAAAGAAGAGAACGAATAAGATATTACCCAGAATTGAAAAGGTAGAATTAAACAGGTTACCCGCAAGCAGTTTATAGTCAATTGTTTTAATCAGGCTTTGAATGGAAAAGTGACTGAAAAACTTATCATGAATGCCCATCGAGACAGCAACATCTCTTACAATTTTATCAAGCTTTTCGGCATAGACAGGGAATTGAGATCCGAACCTGCTGAATGAATCAATTATGAAAAAAGAAATTCCCCAGGTCAGCAGAGCTATAATTATTACATCCAGCAATACAGTTATGCCAAGAGGAATTCTTTTCCGTTCAAGAAAGTTATTCAGCGGATTAAAGAGGAAATACAGCAAGTATGCAATTACAAAAGGGATAAATATATTTTGCAGTTCTTTTAATATTATTGTTATGAACACAAGGCCCATAATGACTATAAAAAATTTGACTGTCTTATCCTGAATTATTCTCTTAGCCATTCGTCTTTATTATTTTTTTTGATTAAAATAACTTAAGTTAGAATTTATTATAAGGCAATAGCCCCAGGATTAAATTTATTTAACTAAATACGGGAAGTACAATGAAAATCAAATCATTACTTACGGTTTTGGTAATAATTTTATTTTATGCAGCAAAGGGAAATGCTCAATTATTCTACAGTCAAAATCCTCTTGCGCATACATTTTCGATCGTGGCGAGGGATTCCGTTACCGGGGAAATGGGGGTAGCAGTTCAGTCGCATTGGTTTTCTGTTGGTACAGAAGTCACGTGGGGGGAGGCAGGGGTTGGTGTAGTAGCAACTCAGTCGTTTGTAAACCCGTCTTTTGGTCCAAGGGGTTTAGCATTATTAAAGAACGGTTTAACCTCTCAGCAAGCTGTGGATATGTTGATTAAAAATGATAACGCGCCAGAGGTGAGGCAGCTTGCCATTTGCGACAGCAAGGGAAATGTTGCCGCCTGGACGGGCAAAAAATGTATTCCGCCTGCGGGGGATATCCAGGGGAATGGTTTTTCCTGCCAGGCTAATTTAATGTCAACCGATAGAGTATGGCCGGCAATGGCGAATGCTTTTGAAAAATCGAAAGGGCAGCCGCTTGCTGAAAGACTAATAGCTGCGCTAGAAGCGGGACAGGCGGCCGGAGGAGACATCCGCGGGAGGCAATCCGCAGCCATTTTAGTTGTGAAAGGAAAGCCAACAGGAAAAATCTGGAAAGACAGAGAAATAGATTTGCGAGTGGAAGATAGTGAGTATCCGATACGGGAACTGAAAAGACTGGTAAAATTGCACCGCGCATATGATCATATGAACGCAGGGGATCTAGCTGTTGAACATAATGATATGAAACTCGCAATGAAGGAATATTCAACCGCAGAGGAAATGTTTCCGAACAATGCGGAAATGAAATTCTGGCACGCGGTTACTTTAGCAAATATCGGCAAGCTTGATGAAGCACTACCGATATTCAAAAAGGTGTTTGCTATGGACAGCAACTGGGCAGTTCTTACTCCCAGATTAATTAAGGTTGGACAGCTTAATGTTGATGGCGCGGGTTTGAAAAAGATTTTAGTGCAGAAATGACTTTTATGCAAGGGCAAGGCATGCCTTGCCCCTGCATATGAGATTAAAACACTCCGAGTAATTTCAAGGACATAATAAAGACCGCTACCACTAAAATTATCTTTATTAATTTTTCTCCTTTTTTGACTGCAAATTTAGCAGCCCACCATGCGCCGGTTGCATTGCCGGCCGCCAGCGCAATTCCGAATGTCCAGTTTACATTGTTTGTAATTATAAAAATCAGCAGCGCAGGGATGGTATAAATTAAAACTATAAATACCTTGTGCATATTGACATAAACAAGGTTGAGTTTCATTAACCTTTGCAGGGCAGCCATTAAAATAAATCCAACGCCGACCTGTATAAACCCGCCGTAAAAACCAATCCCGAACATCGCAATGTACGCTGAAAAAGGAATTTTGACGTTATTATGATCGGAGAAATTGATCTTTTTTTGCGGAATTATCATAGATAAGATTATTCCTATCATTACAATGCCGAGTATTTTTTGAAATACGGCATCGCTTAAATTTACAGCCAGCAAGGCTCCGACAACGGCGCCGGGAAGAGTGAGGGCCGAAAGCTTCAAGCTTACATCAAACTGCTGGTATTTTTCTTTTTTAAAGGAGTAAACAGCAGAAATATTCTGGATAAAAATCGCAATACGGTTTGTTCCGTTCGCCAACGCAGAATCAAGTCCGAGGAAAATTAAAGCGGGTAAGGTAAGTGTTGAACCGCCGCCGGCGTTTACATTTAAGAAACCGGCAATAATCCCGACACCGAAAAGGATAAGTAAAGAAAAGTGTTCAGGCAAAAATACTCCGGAAAATTATTTAGTAAACTTAAGGTGTAATTATTTTGAATGCAAAAGGGAGGGGAATTAAACTTTGTAGGGTCACGCCATGGCGTGACCCTACAATTATTTTATTTTTATTACCACAAAAGTCACATCATCACCGGGATCATTTCCATCGATCCATTCGTTTACTTTGTTTTTCAAATGGCCGATGATCTTTTCTGCAGATTGATCTGCAGTTTCCTTAAAGGATTCAATTACTCTTTTATAACCAAATGCTTCATTGTTTTTATTATGTAATTCAGGAAAGCCGTCGCTCAGAAGTAAAATCACATCCCCCGTATTTAATTCTGTTTTTGTTTCTTTGTATGGAAAATCATTCACTGCACCAAGCGGCATTCCTTTGTTGTCTATTTCCTCAACCTCATTTTTGCTTTTCCTGAAAATATAAACCGGAGGAACGCCGGCATTTGCAAAAGATAGCTGCGAGTCTTTTAATTTAAGAAGGGCGAATGCCATCATCAATCTGCCAAGTTTAATTTCTTTTATGGCCTTTACGGATTTCTGAAAGAAGGGGAGTACGTCATTGCATTCTGCTTCCAAGGTAAAAATTCCTTTCATTATGGTTACAAGTGTGCCCGCCTGCAATCCATGTCCGGTTGCGTCACCAAGAGCAATGTTTAAGGTACCATCAGATGAAACCCGAAAATCATAATAATCTCCGCCGACTTCAGTTGCTGTCTGCATATGAACCGCAATATCGAGATTAGGAATTGAAGGAAGATTTGCCGGCAGCATTGAAAGCTGCAGTTGTCTGGCTTCTTCCAGCTCGTTCTGAACAACAACAAGCTTGTCGCGCGCCTGCAATGCTCTCTTCAGAGTTTCTAAATTATTAATTGCTTTTTCTATTGTTATTTTCAGATCTGTGAAGTCAATCGGTTTAACCACAAAATCAAATGCGCCGCCGTTCATTGCAGTGCGGATATTTTTTATATCGCCGTAAGCTGAGACTATTACGGAATGAAGAAGGGGATTGTTTAGTTCTTTGATCTTTGCCAGCAATGTGAGGCCGTCCATTTCAGGCATATTTATATCGGCAAGCACAAGCTCAATGAGACTGTCTTCTTCTATTTTTTGAAGGGCCTGTACGCCGTTACCTGCAAAGGTAAAATCATAATTATTATCTTTTATTTCTTTTCTGAATTTTTGTTTTATAAGCGATTGCAGATCCGGTTCATCATCCACAACTAAAATTTTTGAGACGGGCATTCATTTCCCCTTTTAGATAGAGAGTTTTTCTTTTAATAAATCAAACTTAAGCGGCTTTGTAAAATAATCATCCGCACCAAGAGTTTTTGCCTTATTGAAATTGGATTCATCCCCGTACGCAGTGATCATAAATACCTTTAAATTCGGATACCGGGCTTTGATTTCTTTAAGCAGATCCAGACCGTTCATTTCAGGCATATTAATGTCGCTCAACACAAGATAATCTGCCCGGTCGTCAATTGCCTCAATCAATTCGAGGGCAGTCATACCGTTGCCGGCATAAATGATTTGCACCTCTCCGGATTTTATTTCTTTTCTGAATTTTTGTTCAAACAGAAATTGGACATCGATTTCGTCATCGACAACTATGAGTTTCATTTTAACCATCCCGGGTATTTGTTATGAAATTTAGGCTACTTATAATTTAGGAATAATAATGATAAATTCCGCACCCTCGCCCTCTTTTGATTCAACTTTAATTTCACCTCCGTGCTGTTTTACGACAATATCGTAGCTGAGCGATAATCCGAGCCCTGTTCCTTCACCGCTGGGCTTAGTTGTAAAAAACGGGTTAAAAAGCTCTGATTTTATTTTATCGGGTATTCCCATTCCATTATCTTTTATGTGAACCTCGACTTTATCATTCAGGTTTTTTGTTGATATCTTTAACAAGGGAACAAAACCATTACCGGCTTTCTTCTTTTTATCATTTGCCGCATAGCAGGCATTGTTAATAATATTCAGGAACACTCTGCTTATATCCTGCGGCACTACATTTATTTTTCCCAGTGTTTTATCGTATTCCTTTTCGAAAGAAATATTAAATTCTTTATCCTGAGCTCTGAGTCCGTGGTAGGCGAGGGCAGCATACTGATCAAGTAAGTCGTTAATATCGGTTAATGCTTTTTCACCTGCAGTACCCCGAGAGTGCAACAGCATCCCTTTTACAATAGAGTCCGCACGTTTGCCGTGGTTGGTAATTTTATCAAGATTTTGTTTAAGGCTTTTAATTATTTCAGCGATTTCTTCTTTATCACCCTTCTTTAGTTCATCGATCAATTCATCCAGAAGTTCATTGCTTACATCGGAAAAGTTATTTATAAAGTTCAGGGGATTTTTAATTTCGTGAGCGATACCGGCGGTTAGTGCACCGAGAGAAGCGAGCTTTTCCTGGACTACCAGTTTTTCCTGAGTTGATTTCAAATCATTTAATGTTGCGTTTAATTTATTTACTGTCTCATTCAGTTGTTCGTATGCGTCTGCATTATCAAGCGCTATTGATGTATATGAGGCAAGGTTCTGCAAAATATTTAAATGATAATCATTGTATGCATTTTTCTGAAAGCTTTGAATAGTAATAACTCCAAGTATACGATCCTGTGAGACCAGCGGTAAATAAATGATGGAAGAGGGTTCTTCGGATTTAGTTCCATCTTCCAGTTTTCGATCGGGTTCCTTATAAAACTGAATATATTTACTGTACTCGGAATGCACATCATTTATAAACACAGGTTTTTTATTTTCAATACACCATACAGGGAACTGATTTTTATCTTTCGTATCTCTCGTATAAACAGGATATCGCTTTCCTTTTTCTATTGCCAGCCTATATTCAATTTCTCCCTTTTCAGGATGATAAATGCCCACTCCGAAAATTGAGGCATCAGCGAGCCGGTTAACGCGCTCATACAATTTATAGAATATAGTATCAAGATCCAGGGTTGCCGTGATTTCCTTACCAATTTCACTCAGCAGCTCAACGTTCTTTTTGCGGTCGTTCTCAGCCTGCAAAGCTTTTGCTTCGGATTCAGCAGCCTCTGTTCTGAGTTCCATTTCACGCAAATGAGTACGCTGGCGTTCTTTTAAAGTTAATCTTCTGCGCTGAAATCTATCAAAGGTGAAAATTGCGAAACCTAAAATTGCGGCATAACACAAGTAAGCCCACCATGTTTTGTACCAGGGCGGCAATATTTCGAATGAATAGGTTCCTGGGCTGCTCTCCACGCCGAGAATATTCTCGGCAATTACATTAAATGTGTATTTGCCCGGTGGCAGGTTTGTATATTCTTTTGTATTCTCATTTGACCATCCAGACCAGCCATCATCAAATCCTTCAAGTAATGTTTTAAACCTGGTTGTATTTTTGCTTTCGTAGCTTGTTGCTGAATAATTGAATTTAAGTGAGTTGTCTTTAAAAGATATTTCGGGAATAGTGGGATTGTTTATTACACCCCCAAAATATATTGTTGAATCCTTGCCGACATATACTTTTCGGACCATAGCAGGGTAACTTATATTGTTCGATTTTTCTTTTGAAAAATCGTACCTGATTAAGCCCGAGCCGGCAAGGAACCAGGTAATACCGTTTTTTTCCGCATAAACCTTGCTTATCTGTTCACCCACAATCCTTCGGAAAGGTGAACTAATCCATTTATATGAACCATCCGACTGGCGTGTGCCCATTGTAAGGGAACTTAGGGTTCCTATCCATATTCTTCCCAAACTATCCTGCTGGAAAAGGACGGCGCTACTATTGTCTGTAATTTTGTAAAAAGAAGATATTATGTTGTCAGAGGTATCGGAATAAAATCTATTGTTGCTTTCATTGAATTTGTAGATACTGTCTGCGGTAGAAAAGTAATTAATTCCGTTGAGCTTATTAATAACTAAATAGCCGCCTGACAAACCGTTCTCTTTCGTAAAATGTTCAACATCAGGATTTTTTAATATAATATTTCCTGTTGCATTTTTTTGGAATTTAATTTTGTATGCTCCTGAAACATTTGTGCCGACCCAAAGTGCGCCATCATTGTCTTCAATTATTGAGGATACATAATCCGTAATATTTACTATTTGTCCTTCATCTTTCCATCCATCCCGGGTTTTTTGAACTGACCATAATCCCTGGGCTCCTACATAAATTCTGTTTGAATAAAAATTGGATTGTTTCAGCGCAAAAGCGTTGTATTCATTTCCAATGGTTTTCCTGATAGGAATTAGTTTATTATTATTTATTTTAAATAAGCCGTCAAATGTGCCGACAAGAAGCTCGCCTTTAAAATTTAGAAATGCCCATGACTGATTATCACTGTTCTTTAATTTATATAAGTCTGAAGTATGTGGGTCCAGATAATAGACACCGTTATTTGCATCGGCATAAATTGTTCCATTGTAACGAATGATATCAGTTGCCGCGGTTGAAAAATTATTCCTGGAATCGAAATAACTTACGGGAGACGAATAGTCTATTCTTGAAATACCGTTATCTGTACCCAGCCATATGGCTCCTGCTTTATCCTGAAAAGTGTAGAGTGTGCCGTTGCTAATTATTCCGTTTTTTCGGTTATATTTTCTTATCAGATTACCTGAACTGTCAATTACTATTGCTCCTCCGTTTATGGTTCCCAACAAAATATTTCCATCGGAAAGTATAGTACCCGGCCAGTATATCAGGTTATTTTTTAAAAATTCATCTGCTTCTGTTTTAAATGGAATAAAGCTTTCTCCGTCGTACTTAAATAGTCCCATAGTGCGCGTACCTATCAGTATGGTGCCCGGTTCACCGGGGAAGGGAAGCATCACATAAATTCTTTCATTTGCAAATTTTTCTCCCCCTTTCAAGAGAGTGAGCCTATTATTTTTTAAAACTTCAAGTCCCAGTCCCCATTCTCTAGCATAAATTTTCCCATCGACAAGAAACATCAAATGAAAATTATCTTTTCCCTGCAGAACATTGAATTTCTTTTTCTGAATGTCCCAAACCAGTATGTATTTTGCGACGTTAAAATATACCTTGTTATCGTTAATCAAGGTTGCCCATACATCAGAAAAATCTCTTTTGTCATTGGGAAGAAATTTCATCAGGGAGTGGAAAACAAATCTTCCTGAAGAATCCGCCACAAAATATCCCAGATCGCCGACTGCTCCGACGTACATTTTCCCATTATTCCCGATAGCAATGGATCGTACAGTAGTTTTATTCGGCATTGTGTAAAATCTCCAGTTTGTGCCGTCAAACTCTAACAGCCCGAAGTCGTTTCCAAAATACATTATACCTCTCTTATCCTGTGCAATTGCCCAGTTAGCCTGGAATGCACCATAGTCTTTTGGTGAATAATTTGTAATAAGAGGGTAACCGCTTCCACCGGAAGTTTGAGAAAAAATTAAAGGGCTACATAATAAAAACAAAATAATTACAGTAATTAGCTTTTTCATATTTAAAGGGATATGGATTATATGATTGCTTCGGAAAAGATGAATTAAGATATGAATTATTCTCTAAATAGCAAAAGCCAAAGTTTTTATTGCAGAGATCCTTCAGTGAAAGGTCTCTCTCGAGAGAGTGTCAATTCTTTTTTGTATTACTACCAGCCAATCATCGAATGAGAGATTGCCCGCACTTAAAGAAAATGAAAATCCCGGACCGTCTCATAATGAGCCACCGCCTATCTACCTCTCACCTGGGGTACAACCGGCCTTCACCTGGCCTTAAATGACTCGTTGGTCATAAAGATGCGGCCCAATAATCTCATTATGAGACGCCCCAAAAGGGGTATGTTTTTTTTGCTAAAGTACGTCAACCATCAGCAGGAAGTAGCTATGTATCTCGAGTTCATTATATAATTCTTTTGTAGGGTCACGCCATGGCGTGACCCTACAGATATTATTTTGATCTCAGCTTGTTAAGTGAAAAACCTTTTTCAAATAAAAAAAAGATTTCTCATCCGGCAAATGCCGGAGTCGACCTGCCTAACGGCAGGCAGGTGTGTCTCTACATATAAGGTAAAGTGATTATAAACTCGGCACCTTCGCCCTCTTTACTTTCTATTTTTATTTCACCGCCGTGCTGTTTTACAACAATATCATAGCTGAGAGATAAGCCCAGTCCTGTTCCTTCGCCGGTTGGTTTTGTCGTGTAGAAAGGCTGGAAGAGTTTATCCTTTATTTTATCAGGCACTCCATTTCCGTTATCAGCAATTCGGATTTCAACTTTATCTTTTAAATTTTTTGTTGAGACCTTAATCGTTGGTGAGAAACCACCTTCATTTTGCTTCTTCCTTTCATTTGCAGCATAGCACCCATTGTTAATAATATTTAAAAACACACGGCTGATATCCTGCGGAACGACATTTATTTTTTCTAATGTATTATCGTAATCCCTTTCTATTTTGATATTGAAGTCTTTATTTTGTGCTCTCATTCCGTGATAGGCAAGGGTTACATATTGTTCTAATAAATCGTTTATGTCGGTCGGTGTTTTTTCTCCGGCGGTTCCGCGTGAGTGGAGAAGCATTCCTTTAACAATAGAGTCGGCACGTTTACCGTGGTGATTTATTTTCTCAAGGTTTTGTTTAAGACCCTTAGCGATTTCTTTCACTTCTTCCGTATTTCCTTTATCAGCCTCTTCCAGCATTTCTGTGATTAAATCATTGCTTACTTCAGAGAAGTTATTCACAAAGTTCAACGGGTTTTTTATTTCGTGCGCAATGCCTGCGGTCAATTCGCCGAGCGATGCCATTTTTTCAGAATGGATTAATTGGGCTTGTGTGGATTTTAGTTCAGTATAAGCTTTTTCAATTTCCTTAGCCTGTTCCAGTTCTTTTTTTTGCGCCCTTTCCTTTTCTTTACGAATAGCACGGGCTTTTTGGAATTTGTCAACCCGCCATAATAATAAAAGGAAAATTACACCATATAAAACATAAGCCCACCATGTTTCCCACAACGGTGGATTGATTATAATTTCCAATTGGAGCGGTTTAGACCAAATATCATACGTGCTAGCTGCTTTAACGTTTAATGTATAGTGACCAGGTTCAAGGTTAGTATAATTTATAAAGCCTGCTGTACCCAAATTACGCCAATCATCATCATAGCCCTTGAGAAACACTGCATATTTATTTTGAGAAGGATTACTGAAATGAGCTGCATAAAAATTAAATTCAATATCATTTTGATTATGCTCAAGTTCTAAGGAGTTTGTAAATAAACTTATTGGGCGGGAATGACCATTAATTTTAACACTTTCTAATGAGATTTGCGGAGCAAAAGAATTTATCTTAATATTTTCTGGATTAATTATTATCATACCTCTCGGACCACTATAACATAATTCACCATCAGGTAATTTTGAGACTTTATAATAATCAGGCTGCTGTAAAACAAAATCACATTGTTCGTTTTCCGGAGAGAAGCGCGCAATTCCTGCTGCCGTGGAAATCCAGATATTATCATTTTCATCATCAACGCAACTGTATACGGTGTTGTTGGGAATATTTTTGTTTTGTGAAGTATATCTTTTAAAACTTCCGGTTTTAGGATAAAAACGATTAAGACCACCTCCATAAGTTGCTATCCAGAGTATTCCGGAATGACTGCGGCAAATATCGGAGATTTGGTTGCTGCTGATGCTTGTTGAATCTGAAGGATCGTAAGGATAATTTTTAAATGTTTCGTTTTTTTCGTTAAATAAAGCCAATCCGCCGTTTGTACCAATCCAGAAATGTTGTTCATCTATTTCATATATTGGAAAAACAGAATTTTCAGGAAGAGAGCTTGGGTCTCCATCGATATGAATAAAATGTTTAACGTAATCAGTTTTAGGATCTATGCGATCCAACCCGCCCAAACGTGAACCTGCCCATACATACCCGTCTTTATCAAGAACTAATGTATTAACATATGAACCACTAAGTCCATTGTAGGCATCTGCACGAACATTTGAACTGTTAACGGCCTTTTGCATATGATTTATTTTTCCGGTTTGCAGATCAAGGCGAAATATTCCATTATCCGTCGGCGCCCACAATTGGTTACCGACTTTGATAGATTTATTTCTTAAAAATAGCGGCTGCCCATTATCATTATATTTTTTTATAATTCCTTTATTCCGATCAAACAGAATAAAACCGTCAAAACTGCTTAACCACAATTGGTTATTTGAAATAGGCATAGTGCCGTAGACTGCATTAATCAGATCTCTGGGATTTTTAGGATTCAATTCGTAATGCTGATAGTTTTCCCAATTGGGATCAAAATAACTCACACCTCCATAGGATTGACAAATCCAAATGATTCCAGTTTTATCTTTGAATATATCATTTACAGCTCCCAGAATTCTTGGTCCAAGTTGTTTTTCACCGATGTCGTATTTTGTTATATTTCCGCTTCTTACATCCAAACACTGCAATGCATAATTACCTCTGCCGCATCCCAACCAGACCTTACCATTATCATAAAGAATAGAGGTAATTAAATTTTCACTTAAGCTGTTCGGATCATTTGGAATATGTTTATAAATTTTCAGAGTTTTGTTTTTGAGATTTAGCCTGTTTAGTCCTCCTGATACCGTCCCTATCCAAATATCGCCGTTTTCTCCCTCTGCTAATGATATGACAATACTATCGCTCAGAGCAATCGAAGATTTTTTACCACTCCCAATATGCGTGAATGTGCCGGATTTTCGATCCAGCTTGAACAGTCCTTTTTCCGTACCAATCCATAAAACGTTATCTTTTGTACAAAGAACTGTCTGGACGTTTGATCCTTCCAAACTATTTGGTTTTGAAGGATCGTGAATAAAATGAACAAATTTGTTGGTTGAAGGATTGTATGAAAATAAACCATCTTTTTGGGTAGCTATCCAAAACAAGCCGTTTTTATCTGAAGTAATGTCATTTATCTGAGGAGTCCAGGTTTGTTGGTTAATCTCTATTTTAATACCGACAATTCGATCCAGGTCCACATCATATCGACAAAGTCCGTTGATAGTTCCAATCCATAAATTACCCTGACGGTCCGGATAAAGCGCATCTATATTATTTCCGCTTAATCCGTCTGGTTGATTTGGGTTGTACGAATAAGTAATTAAATTAATTCCGTCATATCGTACCAGACCGGATCGAGTTCCAAACCACATATACCCACGGGCATCTTGCTGCAAACTAATTACCATATCATCAATAAGTCCATTATCAGTTGTAATCTGCCTGAATTTAAATTCATTGACCTGGGCCAGGCAGGTGTTAGTCAAGATTAACAATAAAACCAACCAGGGTTTTTGGCAGGATTTTCGAAATATATCGGATAGAAATTTTATAGACATCATGTACCCTAATTTGAAACTTGTTCTTTTAAAAGTAGTTATTTCTGATTATTTAATATCCTTCAGGGACAATATAATATCAAAGCATGTCCCTACTACATTATGAATAAGGCAATGTAATCACAAACTCCGCACCCTCTCCCTCTTTCGAATCTATTTTTATTTCACCACCGTGCTGTTTTACAACAATATCATAGCTGAGAGACAAGCCCAACCCGGTGCCTTCGCCCGTCGGTTTTGTTGTGAAGAACGGCTGGAAAAGCTTGTCTTTAATTTTATCCGGTATTCCATTGCCGTTATCAGAAATTCGGATTTCAACTTTATCTTTTAAGTTTTTGGTTGAAACTTTAATGGTCGGTGAGAAACCATCACCGTCTTTTTTCTTCTTATCATTTGCTGAATAGCATCCGTTGTTAATAATATTCAAAAATACACGGCTTATATCCTGCGGAACCACTTTAATCTTTTCAAGTGATTTATCGTAATCTCTTTCTATTGTAATGTTGAAGTCTTTGTTCTGTGCTCTCATTCCGTGATAGGCAAGGGTTACGTATTGTTCTAATAAATCGTTTATGTCGGTCGGAGCTTTTTCTCCCGCTGTTCCGCGTGAATGCAATAGCATTCCTTTCACAATAGAATCCGCGCGCTTACCGTGTTGATTTATCTTTTCAAGGTTCTGCTTTAGATCTTTTACAATGTCGAGCACATCTTCATTATTCCCTTTTTGTAATTCCTCCATTGCTTCATCAATTAATTCAGCGCTGACTTCAGAAAAATTATTCACAAAGTTCAGGGGATTTTTTATTTCGTGAGCGATGCCGGCGGTAAGTTCACCAAGTGATGCCATTTTTTCAGAATGAACCAGTTGGGCCTGTGCCGATTTTAATTCCTTTAACGTTCCTTCAACCGCTGTTTTTGCCTCTTCAAGGTTTTTAAAGTCCTCGTAACGTGCATAGGCGATAGAAAAAGCTTCGGCAAGTGTTTTTACCAGCTCTAGTTTTTCTTCATCGAGCGGGGCAACGTTTCCGACATAAAGCATTCCCTGTGCGAACGGAACAAAATGCAAATAAAGAGATTCCGGAGGCTTTGATGAACCCTGGTATGTTTCGGGGTTCTGAATCTGTCCGAGTTTCATCATTGATTTTGTCCAGTTTATAAATTCTTCCTTGTTCCAGTGTTCTTTATAAATTTGCTTGTTACGCCAGTGCTCTACCGAATTTTTTGTAAGCGCATTTGATTCAGTTGAAAGATTTAATACTCCGAGAGATTTACCTTCAGGTGTAGTTAAATAAACCCGCGTATGTGTCTGATCATCACTTACAATAAAAACACCACAGCGAATAAAGGGAACCTCCATTGTTTTTAACTCGCGCCATATAACAGGTGTGATTCTATTGAGATCTTCTGATGTCCGCATACTTGCAATTTCACCGCGTACTCTATCTAACGATGCTTGTTTAAGTGCTTCTCTTGCCTGTGCTTCTGCTTTTTGCAGATCAAGGAAACGCCTGTATGTTTGATCAAAGACTCCGGCAAATCTCACCAAAAGTTGCAGCATTTCATCCGTAATCCTTTCGTTTGCAGTAAGAACAAGAAATCCGCGGGAGAAAAAGGCGACATGATGGACTCTGCGACCTTTAATATTTTCAAAATTAACCGGCAACCGGCCTTCCTTGGTTACGTATTGGAGCCAATCTTTCAGGCTTTTGCCCGTCAGGTCAACAACAAGCGAATCTTTTCCTTCTTTCCACGCCTTATAAAACTTAGCCATACTGGTAGGTTCATCTATCGAAAAAGAAAAATCATGCGTCAGCTCGTTTCCAGTTTGATCAGTAAGCCAAAATTCAACTTCTTTAGTTTTTTCATTTATTGTCCCAATACCGATGCGGTCCGGAATTTTTCCTAAATGATCAAATTGTTCAAAAAGGACTTTAGCAGTTGCTGCCAGTTCATCACTCTTGTGCATAGCCATTGTTCTTGCACGAACTCTTTCAAGAGCAAGTTGAATTTCGGATTCTTTTGCCTGTGCTTCGGCTTTTTGGAGATCGAGGAAGCGTCTGTAAAGCTGGCCAAATACTTTGGCAAACCTGATCATAATGTTGTTCTGATCAATATTTAAAGGTTCGTAAGAAATAACATTAAGAGATCCTTCGTGGAAGAAGTAAGTAGCAATAGTTTCCCGCTTATTGAATTTCTTTCTCTTTGGGTAGGATAGATAAGAAGATAATTCTTTGTAGTAATTTACTAAATTGTCACCTTCCAGATTATAAGCATAGTATGATTTCTTTTCTTTCCAGGCTTTGATTATTCCGGCGTACATCGGATGAGCTGACGCAGGGACAACTCCCAATATTCTATTCTCAAGTTGATTATTCATTTCCGATCTTGACCAGACCTCTACCGCGTTTTTCTTGCCATCAATGAGCGCAACTCCGGTTCGAATAGCTTTGATTCCAAGCTTTTCGATTTCTTTGAAAAGTACATCGGAGGTCTCTACCAACTCGTCACTTTTGTGCATTGCTGAGGTTCTGGCACGAACCCTTTCAAGGGAAGCTTCGATCTGTGCTTCTCTTGCCTGCGCTTCTGCTTTTTGAAGATCGAGAAAGCGGCGATAGGTTAGATTAAATACGTCGGCAAATCTCTTTAAAAGGTTGATTGTCTCTTGAGGAACCGGTTCCGGTGTTGAAATCAATAATACTCCACTTGAGAAAAATGCCATGGAATGCACTCTGCGTTTATGTCTTAGTTCTTCTTTGAAAGGCATCTTCATCTCTTGCTGCAGGTAGCGGATCCAGTCATCTAATTCCCTGCCTGATAGATCAACAATCATTGATTTTTTTCCTTCCTTCCATCCGGCATAGGTTTTTGCTACGGTGGTGGGTTCCTTAAGGCTTGCATTGAAACTATGATTAATTTTCCTGCCCCCCTGTTCGGTTGACCATACTTCCAAAACGCCGAACCCTTCATTTATAAGGCCGATATTCATTCGTTCCGGTGTGCTTCCCAGTTCATTAAATTGTTGAAATAGAACGGCGACTGTTTCAGAGAGTTCTTCACTTTTATGCATTGCCATTGTTCTTGCGCGTACCCTTTCAAGCGCAAGCTGAATTTCGGATTCCCTTGTCTGTGCTTCTGATTTTTGGAGATCGAGAAAACGGGTATAAGTTTGTTCGAAGGCAGCCGCAAAGCGCTTCACTATTTCTTTTTCTTCCTTACTGAAAGGTTTGAGATTGTAGCGTAAAATGTCAATTCCTGAATGCTTATGAACCCAGCCCATCATAACCATTCCTTCAGCATTTCGAATCATTTTTTTTCTTTTGGGTGGAACAGGCTGAATTTTAAATACTTCACTAAAAAAAGCATCTTTTTCTTCTTTGTTTAATAAATAATCAAAAAAACTTTCTCCTGATGAATTAAAAGCGTTGTAAAATTTTTCAAATATCGGTAAGTCAGAGTACTGCAAATGATATAATTCCGGGTAAATGTCTTCTTCTACCGAAGCCCAGAAATGGATGTCTTTTGAAGAATCCAGATTTAACTGGATATTGACAGAATCAATATCCGTTACAAGGATTCGGAATTCTTTATAGAGTGCTCTGACTACATCTTTTAACTCATTGCTTTTATGCATAGCGATGGAACGGGCCCTAATCCGTTCCAGCGCTGCTTCAATCTGTGCTTCCCTTGCCTGCGCTTCCGCTTTTTGGAGATCAAGAAAGCGGATATAGGTTTGTTCGAACACTTTTGCAAACCGTTTGAAAATATCGTAGGCGGACGGAACAGGCTCAAATGAAATGAACATCAGGTAGCCGTGGGAGAAAAAAGCACAATGCATAATTTGAAATGTCGGGAAGCCCTGCCCGGCTTTTGCCATTTTATCCGATATTTCCTTAAATACAGGAATTGTGTTCATGTATTCATAGTGGGTTTTCAATGCTTTACCCGCTTGTTCCTCCACAAATAAAGTTTCTCCCGTTTGTGCCGTCTCATAAATTCGAAGAAAAATATCTTCTGAACTTGATGTTTTGAAGGGTAGCTGAAGCCGATCTTTCCCGGCCATCCAGGCAGTGGCAGCTTTCCGGTCATCATCCCAGATGTTAAAACCACAACCAAATACCGGAACACCTAAAGCTTCAATCTGCTGGAAGAGCAACATAGCCGCATCCTGTAACTCATCACTTCGCTGCATTCCCATTGTTCTGGCACGAACTCTTTCAAGCGCGGCTTCAATCTGTGCTTCTCTGGCCTGTGCTTCCGCTTTTTGCAGATCGAGGAAACGGGTGTAGGTTTGCTGGAATACTTTTCCGAAACGCATAAGTGTTTTATTCTCTTCATCTGTATAAGGGGTGCCTGAAAAATTCTCGATATACAAACCAACATTCTCTAACAAAACACCTGATCCGGCAAGGCCAGGGCAATTGAAATAATATTCCAATGATTCCTCCGGAACGCCGGGGATATACTTGAAAAGATCCCTATAAAATTTGTTTTTTTCATCAAAAGTCAGATGGTATGCAAAAAAATCCTGTTCCTTTTCTTTTGCTTCCTTAATACTGTTATTGGGTGGAGAATCAAAACACGGGATCGTAATCTCGGAAGGGATCTCCCGCTGATCTGCCAGCCAGATATGCAGATCATCCCTTGTTTTGTAATCTAAAATAAACCCAGTGTGTTCAATATGAATATTTAAGTGAACGAATTGTTCATATACAAGCTGAATTACTTCTTTGAGCTCATCACTTTT
>CAYPNM010000003.1:0-3233 GCA_964412105.1 uncultured Ignavibacteriaceae bacterium
GTTGCTACTTCCTGTCCTAGCAAATTAATTATTTGTAATTTAACTTTACTTTCCGTAGGAAGAGAATAACTTATAGTCGTACTTGGATTAAATGGATTGGGGTAATTCTGGTTTAATACAAATCGGTTCGGGCTATTATCCTCAATATATGCAACAGCAGTAGTCTTATTTGTAAGCACAACATTATCTGAATCCGGGACCACATTTGCTCGAACGTATGTATTACTACCAGAAACAAACGTAGATACAGTTGATGAGGCGCCACCCTGCGTTACTACAACTGTCTTCCATGTTGAATGGACAAGGATATCAACTGTTAAAGGATAATTAAAAATTGAATCATCCAGAGTGTCTGCTACATTTAATTCTATTCTATCGGCGGTTGTGTCAACAATCGTTGCTGCAAAGCTTTCTCTTTCTTTCATATACTTGGTAACGTTTGCCACAGTTGAAACCCAGACATTCTGACTATCTACCTCCGCTTTCATATAATTACAAAGTGTATCCAGCCACTCGGCAGCCATAGGATACCAGTATTCTGCTGTATCCTGAGAAGCTGCAGGAATTTGTGAATAAGGAAGAACTTCGTGACCAAACAATATTCCCCATTTATTTCCTTTTATCAAACTCTGCACATAACTTTTGACATTATTTAATTCATCTACATCATCGCTAAAACTGTTTCTGGGCAGATTAAATTGCTCTTCGATCGAATTCAATCTTTGCCACGCATTCCCGGTAATATCTGAACTATTATATGTGTCGTTTCCTGCGCGCGAAGCTTCAAAATATTTATTGGCCTCTCCTATAACGGTAGAATTATAAGTTGTGTATGGATAGGCTAAAGTAATTACCGGCTGCCCGATTTTTTGTTCTATCAATTGTTTTGATTGATACATTTCATAGTCAATAGTATTCGGAGTATTAATATTACCGACCGGAAGGGTGGTCAGATCAGGATGTGTCATTGTATGTGCACCCATTTCGTGTCCTTCGTCTGCCATATCTTTAAATTCCTCCCATGTTCCATAATGCCATATTTTTTGCTGTCCTTGATCAACTAAAGATCCGGCTATCAGGTAAAAAGTGGCTTTAAAACCATACTTGTCCAATACAGGTCGAGCATAAATGTATTGCGACTCAAAGCAATCATCGAAGCTAAAAGAGAAAGCTGATTTGCTGTCATTCGCCCATGTTTTCACCGTAGCCTGGCCAATAGTCTGGGCTTTAACAAAGGGAATAATTAAAAGAAGTGTAATTACAGCTATATTTATACTTTTTCTCATCTTTTGTCTTCAGTTATTACATAGTTCCTAATGGATAAATTTGAGATATCTTTACTAAGTTGATACAAAAAATACTATTTCGCGGAAGCCAAAAGCCTCTATTTTTGCATAATATGCAAGAATCCTTCGCTTATTTTCAACTTCGTACATATTCAGGAACAAAATATAAGCCAAAAAAAGATAATTATTAAATTGAATAACAAAGGGCGGGTTTACTCCTGCCCATTGAGGTTGGGTTAAGAGGCTGGTCATTCGCATATTATCTACTGGCTGTTATATCTTTCATTTAATTCAAAAGCAATTTCACACCTATTACAGATTAATTAAAACTTCCGTCCGTATCATTTCCAACAATCTTTATCATTAATAAATGCCTTTTGTACTTAATCGGTATACTTAGGGATAAAAATAATTTAAAATCCATCCGGGTTCAAAATAATATCAGGAGGATGCAATGAAAAAATACATTTTGTCTTTTTTCGCCATCACTCTAGTACTCACCTCAACTAATGTTTTCGCTGGAGTGAACAAAAAAGGGGTTGAGAAAACAATCAATGCAGAAGCAATAGTGCAAAACCTGAAAGTTGGACTATCGTCCGATAATTATGGACTTAAGGTTAGCTCTGCATATGTATTGGAACAGCTGATTTGTTGCAACGTCATAACTGCAGATGATGCTTCGGATGCAATTATCCCGCTGCTTAAAATATTGAAAGATGAAAATTCCGACGAAGCAAGAATTGTTGCTGCCCTTGCCCTCTATCATCTGAATAGCGACCGTGGCGCTATGATATATGGATTTGCAGCAAAAAACGATGACAGCGAAAGGTTCTCTAAATTTAGCGATCTTTTATACCACGAGTATATTCAAAATAACAGATAACAATACAAATAAATAATTGGCACTAAAATGAACCCGCTATTATAAAGGCTGCCTTGTTTTCGGGAGGCAGCCTTTTTTGTTTGGGTATCATTCTGTCATGCCATTTCACGTAACAAACTTATAACCTGAGGTATAAACTGTTTTTAAATGATCTGGAGATGAAGGATTATCCTCTATTTTTTTCCTTAAAGCTAAAATATAATTATCAACTGTCCTTGTCGTGGGAAAAGCATCATATCCCCATACTTCATCCAGTAGCTTTTCTCTGGTAATAACTTCTTCCTTATGACAAATAAAATAATGCAATATTTTATATTCCATAGTAGTTAGTCTGATTTCTTTCTCATTTTTACTGGTTTCCTGCTTTACAAAATTTACATAAACATTTCCGAACTGATATTCTTGGAATTTCTTGAAGTTCCCTTCCGCTCTTCTCAAAATTGCTTTAACACGCGCAATAAGCTCTTTTACACTGAACGGCTTGGTCAGATAATCATCCGCACCAACTTCAAGGCCGACTACTTTGTCTATTTCTTCTTTACGGCTTGTCAGCATTAATATCGGCAGGTTTATATCTTTATCTCGAAGGTCACGGCATATGTCTATCCCATTTTTACCCGGAAGATTTATATCAAGTATCATAAAATCGAACTTTGTCTTTAATGCTGTCTCATACCCAATAATTCCATCATTGCAGATCGTAACACCATAATTTTCTGATTCCATTACGGTCTTTAATCCCGTCGCAATAGCAGCGTCATCTTCAATTATTAATATATTTGTCATATGGTCACCTTCTATGCACCTGAGTTCTTTACGACTTTTAACGCCTTAATGGATGGTAATAATTAGTAAGATCCCCTTAAGCATTACTTTAACGATAGAAATAATTAAATAATTATACAAAAGGAAAATTTTAAAAGCACTAAAAAAATTGCCGTTTTCATAGCCTCTTTTCTATCATAAAGGCAGTCTTTTTCTGCGCTGCTCATGGCTTACTATTGCGCTACTATTGCGCTGCTATTGCGCTGCTATTGCGCTGCTATTGGCTTATAATTACGCTT
>CAYPNM010000003.1:3333-20110 GCA_964412105.1 uncultured Ignavibacteriaceae bacterium
TAATTAAATCCCATTCAGCCTTTCTAACTTTAACGTCACCCCAGCTTCTTTTTAAATCTTCTATAATCAGTTCAACAGCATCCGAATTCTCCTGGTCCTTATATTTTTGAACAGCAGACCAGGTACTGAGAAAGCCGACAAGATTTTCCATGGTCCAGTCAGCTGACATTTTAAGTTCAGGCGTTTGCAATAATTCAAAAGGAAAAGGGATAGTCCTGTATTTTTCATAAAATAATTTTCGTTCAGGAGGCCAATAATTTTTTAAGATTAACCGGTCGAATCTATTTGTAATCTCATCTATCTCCGGAGATACTTTTACAAGATCATACGTCCATACCGCCAGTAAACCATCCTTCTTTAGTACTCTTCTGACCTCAGCATAAAATTTCTCGAAATTAAACCAATGAAGAGCCTGTGCAACTGTAATAAGATCAACAGTTGAAGATTTGATCTCAGCATTTTCAGCGGGAAATACTTTATAAATTATCTTTTCATTTTGCGCAGCATTTTTTATCTGCGTATCGCTTGCATCACTTGCAATTACTTTGTTAAAATATTTTGCCAGTCCATTAGCTGCCTGTCCGTTTCCAGTAGCACAATCCCATGCAAGCTCCTTTGAAGGCGACACTGAAGCTAGAAATTTAAACAGCTTGTCCGGATAATCAGGACGGTATTTTGCGTAACCGTCGGATTGTTTAGTAAAATGATCTTTAAACGTCATCAAACAATATAGTTTTAATTATTTAACCGGTTCTAAATCAGCGTCCTGATAATCAAATCTTCTGAAATCTGTGTCGGGCTTGTATTTTTCTTTAAATAAATGAAAATTTAGGACAATTCAGGGAAAGGTACAATTATTAAATAGATTTAATAACATTTTATCCTTATTCAGAAATAGTATTATTTTCAATAAGTACCTTTTTAACCAAATCTTTTTTTTACTAAATTAAAGCCGCTTCGCAAATATGGTTTGGCTTATTATGCTACTCAATAAAAATAAATTTAACTATCCTGCAATTTTATTAGCGCTGGTTGTCTCTTTTTCAATTATTTCCTGTGATAAAGGAATTGCACCTTACCCTGAAGTCAATGCAGGCCAGGTAGGCTTTGATGGGAAGGTTACATTCTATGGAAGCTGGCCGGACAGCGTTCAACAGACATATATTGTTGTTTTCAAACAGGCTTTACAATCTTCTTCCGATTTTTTCCCTCCAAATCTAAGCTATGTAGTTGGACCAATCCCATATGGTACAACCGAATATTCATATAATTCAATTGACAATAATGGTGTCTCAAGCTTTTCACTTACTCCGGGAAGTTACAACTACCTGGTTGTAGCTCAGTCGACAAAATCTACTTTATCATTAAACAGAAGCGATTGGACTGTTGTTGGAATTTATTATTTATCGGGAGACACAACAAATCCCGGTACACTGATTATCAAAAGCGGAGAAATAACTCATAATATAAATATTACCTGTAATTTCGATAATCCGCCGCCTCAGCCACCACAAAAATCTATTCGTAAAAATGAATAGATCATTGAGATTTTCTATAATCATTTTATTTTCTCTTGCTTTCATTTTGAAAGTGAACGGTCAAACCGGTAACATTAGCGGGTACGTCAACGATAAGACGGGGCAGCCTGTTGTAGGAGCCAACGTAATTGTAGACGGAACAAACTACGGTGCCGTTTCAAATGATAAAGGTGAATTCGTTATCGAACATTTGCCTTATGGAAAATATACATTGACAATTTCATTTATGGGTTTTAAGAAAGAAACGATTAACGTAGTATTTGATAAAAACTACCAGCCGGTAAATATAATCCTTCAACCGGGTTCATTTGAGACTGAACAGGTTATAGTTTCTGCCGGAAAGTATAAACAAAAATTGTCAGATGTTACTGTAAGTACAGCTATACTGGAACCTCAGGTTTTATCGCAAAAAAATATTCTTCAGCTTGATGAAGCATTAAGATATGTACCCGGCGTAAATGTGGAACTTAACCAGGTAAGCATCAGAGGTTCAAGCGGCTATAGTAAAGGTGCAGGAACCCGTGTACTTGTTGCGGTTGATGGCGTGCCTATCTATACAGGTGATACAGGAGAAATTATCTGGCAATTAATTCCTCTTTCAGATATCGAACGGGTAGAGGTCATCAAAGGCCCTGCCAGCTCTCTATATGGTCAAACGGCAATAGGAGGGGTAATAAATATTATTACAAGAAAAACTCCGGATAAACCAATTACTTACGTCAAATCATTTGCAGGTTTTTATGGAAACCCTTCATACGCTGAATGGAAATGGACTAATTCACTTAGAACTTTTTACGGTCTTGAAGTGGCCCATTCAGACAGGATAGGTAACCTTGGCTACACTGTCTCCCTTAGAAAATATGACAATGACAGCTACAGGCAAAATGATTATAGTAAAAATTATTCGGGCTACCTGAAATTGGATTACGATTTTGATGAAAATAATTCAATTAAGTTTACTGGTTACTATTTAAATACGGACATGGGGAATTTTTTATACTGGAAGAATTCTAGGAATGCTCTGATTCCGGATACCAGCAATCTTGGTTTGTATATAAAATCGAACAATTTATTCGCTTCCTTGATATTTCATCGCAATTTTTCAGACAACTTTTCAGGTGAGATAAAATCAAGCTTTTATCGTTCGGTTGAAAATGGATATTCAGACCACCATACAACTATTGGCGGCAATCTATTTAGAAATGAATTCATCGGCACTTTAAAATTAAATAAAAATTGGGTAATTGTGAGCGGAGCCGAAATTGCTTATGCCTATGTAACTTCAAGTATATTTGCCAATCCATACTTTTTGACAGCTTCGTTCTACTCACAATCTGAATATAAACTCACTGAGAAAATAAATTCTGTAATCGGAATTAGAGATGATTACATTAAAATGGAAAACGTTACCAACTCAAATGCTATAACACCTAGAGCTGGATTAAATTATAAAGTATCAGATAATTTGATTTTAAGATCTTCTTTTGCAACTGGATTCCGGGCTCCTACTCCTGCCGAAGCATTTCTTGCAGCAACCTCCACTGGAGGACTGACAGTAGTAAATAATCCTAATCTTGAAGATGAAACAAGTGTGTCCTTTGAATTTGGAGCAATTTACAAACCTACCAGCACTTTAAGTTTTGACGCAGCTTTATTCAATACTAACTACAAAAATTTTATTGAACCTGTCTTAACTAATAGCGGAAATATACAGTTTGTAAATTTGCCTAAAGCTAGAATACAGGGATTTGAACTGGTTACAAATTATGATCCTGGCTTTGGACTCCCGGTTTTTTCAATCGGTTATGATTATCTCTGGGCACGTAATCTAGAGAAGCACCAGTTCCTCAAATACCGGCCACGACACACTATCTACGTAAGCATTGATTATAATCCCTATCCCTTTGATTTTAGAACCGATGTAAGGTACTGGAGCAAGTACGAAGAGATAGATGTAGATATAACTGAACCCCCATTTAATTTGATACCAGATGGACAGGATAGATCAGATGCTTTTGTAGTTGATTTAAGCGCAGGTTACAATTTTGCTATAAATTCAAAGCCTATGAAGATAGTTTTAACCGGAAAAAATATTTTTAATTATAATTACATAGAATTTATAGGAAACCTTGCGCCAATCAGAAACTTCGCCTTAAGCATAGAAGGATATTTTTAAAAACTTGGCCTGCATTCAGAAATCAAGCACAACTTTCAAATATTCTTCTCATATAATTACTTAAAACTGAGGCAGATTCAAAAACAATTTCAACCTGAATACCACGGCAATCATCTTTTTATAACACATTATTAACCGGATTTTTGAAGGGGTGCTAACCTAATCTAAATCATAAATCTGAACCTGCCTCTTTCAAAATATTTTATAAATCAAATACCTCTTTAACAGTAAAAGTAAGATCATCTTCAACCGGCATCATTAATAAAGTAGGACGGTCAACCTTATAGGCTGTAAGGCTGAGCTTGAATGAACCGTCAATCTCAAGCTTATTACCATTCAATTTCTGAGTAGCATCAAATATTATATTCTTGGTTATGCCGTGAAAGGTCATAGCACCGGCAACAATAAGCGTATCACCTTTGTAATCTATGCTGCTCGAAAGAAATTTTGCACTTGGATATTTAATGGCGTTAATTACTTCCATTGCATGTGAATCACGGTTAGAATTACCGCTGTCAAATGAAGTAACACCTACTTCTACCAGTGTCTGCTTTATTTCTTTCTTAGCCGTATCAACATTTACAATACAAATCCCCTTATTACTTACAGCTTCAACCTCATGAAGCGGATGTACCAGCTTATATTTAATATAAGATTCATTCTGATCCGCCCGCATTCTTATAACCTGTGCTCTGGCAGTAATGCCAGCTGCTAAAAGAACCAAAACCACAAAAAATGATTTTTTCATATTTAATTTCCTGTTAAAATGTTAATATTATGGCCGAAGCAGCAAACACAGCCGTTGTTATATAAGCAGAAATCTGGTGATAATGCCCTTTATTAATGTTAATCATCCTGTGATTAACTACTAAAGAACCCAAAATCGGAGTAATAATCATCCCCACAAAATGAACCCATGCCAGAGTCTTATGAATACTGGTAGTACTAACTTCATTATCCCTTCTTATCATAGGCGGAGGAGACAGAATAGCTAGCAACCCTGTTATTGCATACGAACCGATAGTTAAAGCTACAAAGGTCTTGTGCGTGCCGGATAGGTCTCTTCTTCCATCCAGAACCCTTTGTCCGAAATAATCGGTAGTTATCATTAAACCCAGCGTTGCCAGACCTGTAATCTGGTGAATTGAGAGCATTGTTCTTCTTGCCTGTAATTCATTCTGCCGCGTGTCAGCATTTAATGGACCGGCAATCCCGATTTTTCTCATAAAGCCGTTTTCATCCCATAAAAATTTCTCCATAAAGCTCATATGATCCGGCAGCAATTTTGGTTTAAAAGCCAGAGATATATTCGAAAGATCATTTAAATTCGATGCTTTTGTTGTATCCAATTTCTTAACCGTATCAGGAGGAATATCAGGAGCCGTGATATTTACATCACCGTATGACAAATCGAAAATATTCATAGCATCATATTGAAGCCTTAAGTCCTGCGCGCTTAATAATCCTGAAAATAAAAGGACAAATAAAATAATCGGTATAGTTTTGAAGTGTATGTTGAAAGGACCATAAATAAAAGTTCCGATCTTTGAATCGTCCATATATATTTTTCTCCATTATTAAAATTTAGCTGACTTTGATCGTTAATTGTGTCCCGTTCAATTGGATTTGATATTTAGTTAGCGGACTACCTGCAGGACCCTGTGTTACCTTTCCGTTAACATCAAACATTGAACCATGACAGGGGCAAATAAACTGTTCGCTGCTTGTATCGAAACCTGTAATCTGGCAGCTCTGATGAGTACAGATGGAGGAAAGAGCATTGTAAACACTGGCTGAAGGATGATCTACCAGCAATGAACCACCGGCGTAATTTACAAGTGCGGCGACCCCTGTCTTTGCCAGAGGAGAAGAGGAATCGACATTCAATGTAACATTACCGCTAGATAAAGTTCCGGAAAGGGTCGGCATAATCTGGGAGGCATCTGGCCCTATAGGTGTATTCTTGCAGCTCTCAAGAAATGAACTAAAAACAGAGGGGACGGAAACCACAGCAATAGCTTGAAAAATTCTTACAAAGAAATTCCTGCGGTTAATTTTCATAATATGATCTCCTATAGGTTTAAAAACAAAAAGGCAACGGCATAAATAATTGTTAAAGGCTTATAGAAATAATTAAGTAAATGCCTGTAACAATTATCTATAAACGTTGCCCTCTGGTTTTGTTGAATGATTTATATTATCTAAAAACTGCCGATAATTCTATTTCAAAAGAAGCTAAAAAGCAATCCAATTAATTGTCTGTTATAACATTTAATTTTTCAAAGTGGTTCCCGAACTCTAATAATAAACTCATCTAATTTTTAAATATTTCATCGGTAAAAAAGATGATTAATTTAGTTCAAATTATGAGCTATTAATTAGACTGAAATTTACTCTGCTAAAAACCATGGTGCAATTCTTCAGCTTGTTGCAAAAAGGCTATAACAAAATGAAGCGTTTCGATAGGTAAATGGTGGAGGTGGCGGGACTCGAACCCGCGTCCGAAGTTAAGATCCAAAAGACCTCTACACACATAGTTTGACTTTTTTTGAGCTTAACACTACCTGTCAAACTAGGATCGTATTAAACCTGCCTGCTAAAAATTCGCTTCATTGCCGCAGACAAACAATTCGGCTATCGCACCTAAACGACGTTCATCTGAAACCCGGCGCGAAAAGAATCAGTGAACGGCTGCTTAAGTATTAATTAAGCGGCTAAGGCGTAATTATATTCGCCAGTTATTATTTTTTTCCAATTGTTTAACGTGTATTCGGAGAACACGGTGCGCAGTCTAATGCCTCTTCAACCCCGTCGAAACCAAATTCACCCCCTGTTAAAAATAGAAATCCGAATTCATAAATCCGAAATTTCTTTCAGGGCTTCCACTTTGTATCAGGGATTCCTGAGACAAGATTTTCATAACGTGCAAGAACAAAAAACAAATCGGATAAACGGTTTAGATAAATCAATATGTTTCCGCAGGAATTAGTTTCCTTCTTCAGCTCAACTACTTTTCTCTCGGCTCTTCTGCAAATAGTTCTGCATACGTGCAAAAGAGCTGCGGATTTTGATCCACCAGGCAAAATAAAATTATTCAATCCTTCAAGCTTCTCTTCAATTTGATCAATTGTTATTTCAGTTTCAAGGTAAAATTCGCTCGTTACTCCCGGCAAATTCAGCTTTCTCGATTTTGCAGTATTCGGAGAAGCAAGTTCTGCACCCACTGAAAATAACTGACTTTGAATTTTTTCAAGAAGGGATTTAACTTCCCGATCCTTTATTTCAGATGCAGCCAATCCAATAAAGGAATTTAATTCATCAACTGTTCCATAGGCTTCGATCCTGGGAGCGCTTTTTGAAATTCTCTCACCCCCCAGAAGACCAGTGCTACCCTCATCGCCTGTTTTCGTATAAATTTTCATTTTTTAAAGGGTAAATTTTCAATCTGAATTTGGACGGGCTTTCCATTTTCACCTTTAGCAGACAAAATAGTTCCTTCACCTAAATATGCTTTTCTTACAAATCCCAATCCTATCCAATTATTTAAATCCTTTGAAAAAGTAACCGAGGTAATCTGGCCAACCTCTCTGTTTTCATTATCGTAAAGAAGCATATTCTTATTGCCGTTTGGTTCAGATAAGAATTTTACGCCTTTAATATTTTTCTGGACCTTATCATAGGTATTCAGCCTTGCTATTACTTCCTGCCCTATATAGCACCCCTTATTAAAATCTACCAGTTTTATTAAGCCCACCTCATAAGGATTAAAAGAACCGTTTAATTCATTTGGAGCCGCGGGAATACCATGCTCAATCCTGTATATTTCATAAGCTTCATTGCCGACAAAATTAAAAGCGAATGGTCCGGTATATTCTTTCATGGTCTTAATCAGCTTCATTCCGTTTTGAGTCTCAGCCAGTATCCAGAATTTCGGATTCCCTTTTTTGTCTTTAAGTTTCAGAATGAAAAATAAAATACCGTCAGAATGGATTACCTTAAATTGATTAAAGTCAATTTCATTTTGAATATTTCCGACAAATAATGTTGCGAACGAAACTGCCTGCGGTCCAAGTAATTCAAGAAGAACATATTTTTTGTTAATATCGCTTACCCTGACATCATCCATTATTACATATTTTTCGATCCAGCTTTTAACTTTTAATTTATTCGCAGGGTTTGTGATCACAAATTTGTATTCCCCAAAATTTAGAAGAGTTATAACATCGATTATTCTTCCTTTCTCAGTTGTGAGGATTGTTTGAACCGCTCTTTCTTTGGGGAGTTCTTTAATTGAGTTTGTAGTAATCCTGTGAAGAAAATCCCGAACATCATTACCACGAAGTTCCAGGATTCCATAATTTGATATATCTCTTACACCAACACCATTGTACAGTGAATTTAATTCTTCCTCAACAGAACTGTACTTAGTAAATACACTGGAACCATTATTACCATCCGCTTTATAACCCAATGATTCAAAGTATTCTAACAGCGGGGATGCTTTTGAATCAAAATCGATCATTTAATATCCTTTGCAATTCTAAAATAATAATTGTTCTATAATAATAGATAAAAATAGACTAATAGCGACCTTAGCCGGTTATAGTATATTAAAATTAATCAATAATACCGGCCAAAAGCTATATGCAAAGATATACAAAATTTTTAATAAGGACGAGTCCTGTGCTTATTCCTGGAATCGACATAAAGGCTGTTTTTTGAATTCCAGGTGAAGGCAACCGAATCAGCTAGACTTATACCCTTTCCGGTATCATAATAGACAAATTCGTAATAATCAGGGTATTTATCGCCATTTACATTGGCCAGGGTTCTCTTAAAGTTGATTCCTTTGTATGTCATCAAGAGGTGGGGTGCATTATTAATTCCGTTTATTAAAAAGTAATTATAATCTATGTGGCCAATACCGCGGGCATAGTGAAAATCAATTTTTATATATGGAGTTCCATTGTAATTCCACTTCTTCATATACATCCTGTTTAATCCGCCATGTGAAGGAACTGGTGCCTCCCAAATAAATGAAAGTCGATTATCTTCACATTTAAACAAGGTCAGATAGAAAAAAGCGGTTCCAAGATTTGTACTGTCAAGGTCTATAAAACTCTGATCATAACCAACGATATTTTTAGGTTCTATAAATCTTTTGCCTGGTTTTGATCTTGCTATTATAGCAAAAACGTATTGGTTTCCATTATCTTTATAGTAAACTACAGCCGATTTGGGAACGTTATATGTTAATGTTTTATCAAAATCTACAAGGTAAGTTCCAGCAGGATAATTATTAAGCACATATTCTCTCACTGCAAGCGTATCACAAGGACCTTTGTACGCAGACTGGCTTTTTCTGACTTCAAGGTTATATCTCTGAATTTCCTGGTCTTTATTTGGTGAATTTGCAATCGCTTCATTGGACGTTATTGTTGATTTTTCAACAGTCTGATTGCATGATCTAATCAAAAAGAATGCAACTAAAACAACTGCTATTATGAAAAGAAGTATTAAAAATTTTTTCATTCCCTTATTGTTATTATGATGTCAGAAATAAATAGTCATAAAAGTGCCTAAAATTATTTAATAATTAACAACTTTTATGCCCGTAATTTTCAACACAACCGGGAATTATTTATAGAAAAAACTTCAGTTATTGAAGAAAAAGAGAAGAATCCTGAAAAGAAAAATTTATTAAAATTTTACAGACATTAAATTGTATCAGAATAATACAACTAACCAGAATATTCCTGCATAAAATAAGCTGAGCTCATAATACCAAGTTGAAAATGTCTAAGATTAAAATGTTCGTTAGGAGAATGCAAATTTTCAGTATTTAATCCCAGCCCCATCAAAACAGTTGGAGCTTTTAGCTTTTTCTCAAAGACACTGACAATAGGAACAGAACCACCTTCACGCATATAAACAATCTTTTTGCCAAATGCTTTTTCCATGGCCTTTGATGCTGCAATAGTTGCAGGATTATTTAACGGAGTAAGAATTGGATTGGCACCATGAAGATTTTTGATCTTAACTTTTACAGATTTAGGAGTCAGGGCTTTAATATATTTTATGAAATTTCTGGCTATCTTATTTGGATTCTGGTTGGGAACCAGCCGCATACTTATTTTAGCCATCACTGTTGAAGGCAACACGGTCTTTGCGCCAGCGGTAGTGTATCCGCCTATAATACCATTGCAATCCAGAGATGGCCGGGCCCAGATTCTTTCTAAAGTTGTGTATCCTTTTTCGCCCTTTAATTGAGAAACCCCAAGCTCCTTTGCGAAATTTCTATCGGAAAATTTTAAAGTCCCAAATCTATCCCTTTCTTTTTTTGATAGTTTTACAACGTCATCATAAAAATGAGGAATTTTAATCTTACCATCCTTATTTTGAAGTTTTGAAATCATCTCAGCAAGCACATTAATTGGATTAGCTATGCCTCCACCAAATGTACCGGAATGCAAATCCCTGTTTGGACCGGTAACTTCAACTTCCATATAACATAAGCCACGCAGACCGTATGTAAGAGTTGGAATGCCTGGTCCATAAAGAGCAGTATCAGAAATTAAAACAGTATCACATTTTAAAAGCTCTGTGTTATTATTTATAAAAGTTTCAAGACTTTCGCTTCCAATTTCCTCTTCACCCTCAATTAAAAATTTAACATTTAATGGCAAGCTTCCAGCTGTTTTAAAGAATGCTTCAACGGTTTTGATATGCATAAACATTTGACCTTTGTCGTCAGTCGCACCGCGGGCATAAATTTTCCCATCCTTTATTACAGGATCAAATGGAGGATTGTCCCATAATTCAATTGGATCTACAGGTTGTACATCATAATGTCCGTAAATGACAATAGTCGGTTTACCAGGAGCGCCTAGCCATTCACCATATACTATTGGATGTCCTTCTGTTTTGTAAACCTCTACCCTGTTCATCCCCGCAACTTTTAATTTTTCGGCTACAAAGTTTGCGGCTCTTTTTATATCCTCTTTATTATCCTGAACCGTGCTTATACTTGGAATTCTTAAAAATTCTTTAAGTTCTTCAATATAATTATTTTCATTCTCTTTAATATAATTTATTACATTTTCCACAGTTGACCTCTATTTGGCAGATTTTAATAAATCAGAAGTAATAAAAATTAATTTTTACGCAAATATTTTTAAATATCACACATTTAAATATAAGAAATTAAGCCCAGAATAAAGCTATTATACAGCCGATTGAGCTTAACCTTTAATCAGCACTTTATTATATTGACGACATGATTTTAGACAGATATATATTAAAAAACCATTTTATTCCTTTTTTCTTCTCAGTAGTCACTCTAACAGGCATTTTTGTTCTCCAATTTATGATGAAATTTGCGGACCGGCTAGTTGGAAAGGGATTGAGTATCTGGGTTATAGCTCAGCTGATAATGTATAATCTGGCGTGGATGGTTGTTTTAGTGATACCAATGGCTACGTTGGTTGCAACACTAATGGCATTTGGGAATTTATCCCAGAACAATGAAATAACCATTTTGAAATCATCTGGGGTAAGCCTTTACAGAATGATGCTAGCTCCGCTACTTGCGAGTGTAGTTGTTGGTTACCTGCTCCTTCTCTTTAATAACGATGTTCTGCCTGATGCCAATCACAAGGCAAAGATTCTGATGGAGGAGATTTCACAGCAAAAGCCAATGTTATCCTTAGTACCGGGCGTTTTCTCACAGGATGTTACTAATTATGCAATTCTTGCTAGAGGTATAGATAAAGAAAGCAACTTATTAAGTGGCGTGATAATTTATGACTATTCAGATCCTACAAAGGTCAATATAATAACTGCAAAAAAAGGTAAGGTCTACTTCGCCCCTGATCAAACAAAGCTAATAATGGATTTATGGAATGGAGAAATTCACGAATCTGATGCTATGCATCCGGATTTGTATAGAAAGCTTACGTTTCAGAAACATCGGATTGCAATGAATGCAGAACAGTTTTCATTTCATCAATCTGCTTTCGATCAGCCACGGGGCGATAGAGAATTAAGCGCCAAAGCAATGTTAACAATAATCGATAGTCTTCAAGTGGTTAAAGCAGATTATGCAAAAAACCTATCAAATGAGACTAATAAATATTTTTTTAAGGATTCATCATTCAACTTTGGATATTCCAACGCAGCCAAAAATAGCAAAAATGTAATTTATGCTCAGACTATCGAAAAACTCAAGACTATAAAAAATATAATTAATTCACGTGCGCAGAGAGTGATATATTTGCAGGATCAGGTAAACAGCTACTGGGTTGAGGTTTATAAAAAATACGCGATCCCTTTCGCCTGTATAATTTTCGTCTTGATCGGAGCTCCACTGGGAATAATGGTAAAGAAAGGTGGTTTTGGTGTTGCTGCAAGCATAAGTCTTTTTTTCTTTCTTTTATACTGGGCTTGTTTAATCGGCGGTGAAAAACTTGGAAACCGGAATTTGCTTTCACCATTCATAGGCATGTGGGCTGCAAATTTTATTATAGGCACCGCAGGCTTGATTTTAACTTTTAAAACTGTCCGGGAAACAATTGTAATGAATCTTTCATTTATGAAAAAATTAATGCCTAAACAATGGCGAACTGAAGATGAAAATACCGTCGATAAAAATTCTTGACAAGTATCTGATTAAACAATTTCTGCTGACAATATTTTTTGGCGTTCTCGCATTTTCATTACTATTCGTAATAATTGATGTAATGGAAAACCTGGATGATTTCATCGATCAAAGTGTGCCCTACCACATCGTTCTGCATTATTATCTTGTTTTTCTTCCTGATATGATAAAGATGATGACACCTGTAGCCGTGTTGTTCGGCGCCCTATTTACGGTCGGTAAAGCCTCAAATCTTAGCGAGCTTACTGCAATTAAAGCAAGCGGAATAAGCATGTATAGGTTCATGGCTCCGTTTCTGGTTACGACTCTTTTTATAAGCATCTTCTCTGTTTACTTTGCTGGTTATATAGTCCCGATGGCCAATCAAACTAAGATTAACATTGAAAGAAAATATCTAAATAAGGGTTATTCGAATTCAGGGAGCAATTTGTTTTTTCAGGATTCGAAAACAACCATTGTGAATATTTCTTATTTTGATGAATCAAGTGAACAGGCAAACAAGGTAAGCATTGAAAAATTTGATAGCAGAAATATTACAAATATGTTATCCAGAATTGACGCAGCGAAACTCATTTTTGATACAACGAAAGATGATTGGACGGCTTATAATGGAACTCAAAGAACATTTGATTCGACTGGACAAAACTTAAATTATTTTAATAAAAAAGTTATTCCGAACCTACATTTTACCCCGGAGGAATTAATTAAAAAACAAATAAAACCTGAAGAAATGAATCTTGCAGAATTAAGCGATTTAATTCATACACAAAAAATTTCAGGGAATGATCCAACAAGTACACTTATAGAATATTATTCAAGATTCTCATTTCCTATGGCTAGTATAATTGTAGTAATATTCGGTTTGACAATTTCTGCAAACAAAAGAAAAGGTACCGTTGCAGCTCAGGTTGGTTTCAACATTCTGGCAACTTTTATTTACCTTGTTTTTTGGAAAGTTAGTGAGGCATTTGGAAAGAATGGCGCACTGGATCCATTTCTGACAGCTTGGTTTGCAAATTTTTTATTCCTTGCAGCAGCACTGATAAATTTACCAAGAGTGAAGCAATAGCATACTAATTTATTTAATTATGATAATCGGCTGAATGATGTATAAACATTAAGAGTGAAATTAATTTCAAAATAATTTTTGCCCTGAATTTATCGAAAGTTGATTTCGCTATCAGATGCATATTGAACACTAAAAAAGCAAATCCCGCAATTTCAAAATATTTCATTTCGAAAATACTCGAAATATCCGGTGGATACTTAACCCCAGAACAGCTTGATCAGTTTTTTAAGTTTATCGAGACCGAAAAAGATAAACACTTTTTTACTGAAGTTTCAGAATCAAATCTTTTGAGAATCATTGAAGGCATGTACAATAAAAGGGCATTCCTTTCAGAATGTCTTAAATTTCCACTTTATATAGAAATAATAGTTGCTATTTCAGCGAACAGCAATTATATGGCAGATATCTTAGTCAGGAACCCAGAATATTTTTACTGGATAGCAAATCCTTCGGTTCTGACAACAAGGCTGGAATTAAACAGTTTTATAAAATCACTCTCGGCGACGCTTCAATCTTACAACTCCTTGCAGGCTAAATTAAATGCGATTCGGGCAACTAAAAGAAAAGAAATTTTAAGAATTGGATTAAAGGATATATTAAGAATTGAAAATCTTAATTCCATAACTGAAGAACTTTCAACGTTAGCGAAAGGCATTACTTCAATATTATTTAGTCTCTGCTACAATGAGATTTTAATAAAATATCAGCTCCGGAAGATGAACAGAAAATATTGCCTGATGGCATTGGGAAAACTCGGAGGTAATGAATTAAATTATAGCTCCGATATAGACTTAATGATATTCTACGATAAGAACACAAAAATAAATAATCAAAAAACATACCACGAATTTTTAACAGAGGTAATTCTATTATTTATTAATTCGGCAACTTCTGTTACAAATGAAGGATACATTTATCGGGTCGATTTCAGGCTCAGGCCCGATGGGAAGAACTCTCCACTTTGCAATAACTATGAGAGCTATATAAATTATTACGAAAGTAGAGGTGAAGACTGGGAACGACAGATGCTTATAAAAGCAGATTTTATCTTCGGTGATAATAGTATGTATAGAACTTTTTCGGACTATTTATCGCATTTCATTTATCCTCAAACCTTCTCTGTTTCTCCCCTTAAACAGGTGAAGAAATTAAAAAGAGAAATTGAAAAACATCTGGAGCACGAAGAAAACATTAAACTGGGGTCCGGCGGAATTAGAAATATTGAATTCTCAGTTCAGGCCTTACAATTATTAAATGGGGGAAGGATTTCTGAACTAAGGACTCCTAACACTCTCAATGCAATCTCTAGGCTGAAGGACAAAGGACTAATCACATTGAAAGAAGCTGAAATATTCACTGATGCATATATATTTTACAGAAAGATAGAGCATTACCTCCAACTTATGAACGATACACAAACTCATACTATCCCAACTAATAGCAAAATTTTAAATAGTCTAGCTGCATATTTAGGATTTAAAACAGTTATTGAATTTAGAAAGAAAGTATCATCTAGCAGAAATAATGTCCTGAGAATATATAATTCAATTATAGGTAATGAAAAAGAAAAACTCCCGATAAACTACAAATCAAAACTGTATTTTAAGAATAAGTCAAAGGCTGAAAGAGATCTGGATTACATTAGGTCAGGGAAAGGATTACTAAACCAGAAACAATTTGATAATGCATCAACTAGTGCTTTCCTTAAAATTGAAGATAGCTTAATTGATTACCTGTCAGGCTCTAAATATCCGGATACTGTTTTGGAGAATTTTGTAAGGATAATCAGGAACGTTCCGTTCGCATCTCTATGGTATACAGAATTTGCTGATAACAAATTCTTCAACCATTTCCTGAATATTTGCGAATATAACCTAAAAGCAGTCAATTTTTTTGCAGAAGATAAAGAATTGAGAGAATATTTTATAACAAGAAAAATATTTGAGAAAATCAATGCTGATAAAATGAGTGATCTGACCACGAAGAATTTTCTATTTCATTTGTTATGCGGCTATACTTTAAAAATTATAAACGCCGAAAATGTCTCCAGATCGCTAAAAGATTTTTTAAATGTTAAAATTAAAACGTTGGCCGTAAAGACTCTCGATATGGAAATGACTAATTATTTTATAGCCGCACTCGGAAGCTTTGGCTCAGGAGAGATGAGTTTTTCTTCTGACATTGATCTCATTTTCGTAGTTAATAATTCGGATAAATTCAACAAAATTGAAAAAACATTCCAGACTTTACTTTCAAATCTTAAAAAAGAGCTCTCTCCTTTCAATGTTGACTGTAGGCTAAGACCTGAAGGCAAAAGCAGCCAGTTGGTTTGGAAACTCGATTCCTATAAAGATTATCTTCTAAATAGAGCCAGGACATGGGAATTCCAATCATTGTGCAAATTGAGCTACACAGCCGGCAACAGAAATTTGTTTAATAAATATTTAAAATCAGTAATTAGGCAGATCAATAATTTGGATGAGAAAAAATTGAAGAAAGATATATTGGAAATGAGAAGAAGATTATATCCAGCTGATTTTTCCGGATTATCAGATATATTTGATATTAAAAAAGGTCGTGGTGGAATTGTAGATTTGGAATTTGTCTTACAGTACCAAATACTTTCTGATTCAAAACTTTTTTCAGATTTAAGGGGCAAAAGGAATAAACAGGTTTTGGAAACACTTTCAAGAACAAACAAAAAGATCAGATTGATAAAAGACGAATTGATAATCGGTTATTATTTTTTGAAAAACCTTGAACTGGCTAATCAAAGTGTATTTAATATAAACGGTTCTCAGATTATATTAGAACCGGATAAATTGGAACAATTATTATCATTTTTGCAGATAAGTTCTTATAATAAACTAAAAACGCGTTTATCAAAAATCACCAAACAGAATAATAAATTATTTGAAACCTTCTTTAAAAGCACCGATGCTTAAATACATTAAGAAATATTTTGCCCCCCTTACTGCATTATTTGTTTTCATCATTTATCTGTTTACCCTCGCACCCTCCGTCGTTGAAATTGATTCCGGAGAACTTGCAACAGTTCAAATTACCCTTGGAATTGCTCATCCAACGGGATATCCTTTATTCACAATAGTTGGCCATATTTTTTCTCTACTGCCGCTCCCTTTTAGTAAGATCTATCAAATGAATTTGCTTGCCGCTTTTTGGTGTGCCCTTGCTGTCTGGATGTTTATTATAACAGCTAAATTTATACTTGATCAAATTAAAACATCCGGAAAGAAGAAAAAGAAAGTTGAAACTGAGAAAATAAGTAGTGAGGTTATTTCAGAAGATATTAAAATACTTGCTTCTGTTTTAGGGGC
>CAYPNM010000003.1:20210-123434 GCA_964412105.1 uncultured Ignavibacteriaceae bacterium
TAAGTAGTGAGGTTATTTCAGAAGATATTAAAATACTTGCTTCTGTTTTAGGGGCATTGTTTCTGGCTTTTAACAGAACTTTCTGGAGGCAAAGTACTTCCGTAGAAGTTTATTCAATGCAATTATTCCTAATATCGCTTGCTATATACTTTTTGTTAAAAAGCTATTTTTATAACCCCAATGGAAATGAAAAGTTTTACAAATCTCCTTGGATTCTTTTTGCAATTTCATTGGCCTTATGTTTCTCAAATCACATGACCACAATTCTGATTTTGCCAGGAGCAGCATATCTTTACTTCAAAAAATTTAAGTTAAGCAAGCAAAGCTGGATTCAAATCTGCTGGATGCTCCTAATTTTTCTTCCATTGCTGCTAATTTTTTATTCATATCTGCCCATAAGGGCCTCTCAAAATCCTTTATTGGACTGGGGAAATCCGACAAATCTCGAAAGAATTATTAGACATGTTTCAGGCAAACAATACCAGGTATGGCTTTTTTCATCTACTGCATCTGCTGAAAAACAGTTTACTTATTTTTTTAATGGACTGCCAAACGAGTTTACATTTGGATTAATTATCATTTTAATCGGATTATTTAGTGCGTTTAAATATTCGAAGACTTTATTTACTTTTTTTGTTATTACTTTCCTTGCTACCGTTTTATACTCTATAAATTATGACATTCACGATATTGATTCATATTTTTTGCTTGCATATATCTCCCTTTCATACTTTGCTCTTTTCGGATCTTTGAAATTATTACAGAATTTTAGAATTGGGAATCACTCCATTGCTCCTTCACTAACCTTAATAGTTTTAATATTGCTGGCACATTTTTACATTACGTACCCTAATGTCAACCAGAGAGATAATTATGCATTTGAGGATTATACAAAAGCTCTTATTAACGGCACAGACAAAAATTCAATCATTCTAAGCTACCAATGGGATTATTTTGTTTCCGCTGCCTATTATTTCCAGTTTGTTGAAGGGTTCAGGAAAGACGTAAAAATTATTGATAAGGAATTATTGAGGCGTTCTTGGTACTATCATCAACTGCAAAATGATCATCCTAGCTTATTGGATGGAATGCAAACTGAGACTAACAATTTTTTAACGGCTGTGGCTCCATTTGAAAAAGATGAAAATTATAATCCAACTATAATTGAAAATGCTTACCAGGCTTTTATGACAAAATTGGTTTCTTCGCACATAAATAAATCAAGTTTTTATATTGGCCCGGAAATTTTTGAAAATGAAATGCAGCATGGAGGGTTTCGCTTGCCTGCAGGATATACGATTGTTCCGGACATTTTTCTATTCAAGGTAACAAACAACAGGCACTATATTCCGGCAGCAGATCCAAACTTTCAGTTAAGATTGCCGAAACACAGAAATAACTATGTAAAATTAATGGAAAATTTGCTTGGATCGATGCTTGCAAGGAGAGCACTTTATGAAATGCAGTTTGACAAAGTAGACCGGGCTAAGCTTTATATTAATAAAGCAATCTCTAGCTTACCGGATTATACCATCCCGCAACCACTTGTAGATGTATTAACAAAATAATAATTAATCTTTAGCTGCATCCAGCAGATCTTTCTTCCTGTCGGGCTTGATTTGATCAGCCGTCATGAATGATTGCAATGTCACATCCATTTGCTGGATTAAATTTCTTTTGTAATATCTCGGTGCGTAGACAGAACCGTCAAGCATATATATGCGATGTGTTTTTTCATCATAAAAAGTATAATTAACAAATGGCCCGCCCATCCCTTTAATATTCAAATCCCACAGGCCCTGTGTTAGTATTGCATATCTTCCGTTGAAATTTACCTCACTGGTAGTATAATAATCTTTTGCAATTACAACATAACCACTGTCATAGACGGTCTGATAATATTTTTTGGTCATCCGGTTTCTAATAGCTCTGATGGAATCCGCATTAAGATACGCTGGGGAGGCATTATCAATCCAGTGAACAAATATCCACCGCTCCATATCACTGCCGGGTGAACGTCTCAGCCAGACGAAATGATTTACGGAATCATTTATTGCAACCTGAAAATCAGCTTGAACATAAATTATCCAGCCGTAATTTTTAAGAAATTTTCCTTCAATCTTCTTTTGTTCGAAACGGGCATTATAAAGGCTTGCGAACAATCTCTTATCTGAGATTTTTTGAAAAGATGATAGAAGATTATCCTCATTCCTGGAAATTTTTGATATCAGATCTTTCATATTAGGCGCTGATAGAACCATCACAAGCTGGTCTTTTGCCCAAAGGTTAAACTTTCTAACAATGGTATTACTGTCAGTCATGATTTTGTTCTTGACGGCAGTATCAATAACCGTATTTATATATTTTGAAGTTTCCGATCCCGAACTAAGCGGAGCAACGAAAATGATATTTTTCCTATGCTGATAATTGCCTAACTGATTAACCGATATCCTTTTAATTGTGAATAGCTTTTCGGGAAGTGGTGTATTAATTATCTTTTCAAATGTTGAATCAAGAACCGGTTCGAGTTGTTGAAATTCAGTAGAATCCGCAACAACATAGATTTCATCCTCCGGCCCAATTGCAGGTTTTAATGAATTACAGGAAGTAAAGAGAATTCCTGCAAATAAAATTGAAATTAGTATAAAAAAATTTTTCATAATTACCTCGGTACATTTGGCAGTATGAGCTGTAAATGCGGCAATAATAAAAGATACAAACCCCACATTGAAAATCCAATAGAAACAGGAACCGAAAGGTTGTCATCCATCCAACCATGCGAGATATTTTCAACTATAGCTGCTACTGCAGCGGCAATAAATCCTATTATATATTCAAGAAATAGCCCTTCTACCTTTGGGGTGAAAAGTACTACAACGCTTGCACTTATGAAAAAAGCTAATGTTCCCTCTAATGATTTGGATAAAAATGCGTGATTGCCGAATTTTCTTCCAATCAGAGCCGCCATTGAGTCGCTTATAATAAGTATGCTAAATGCAGTAACAAAAAACACCTTAGGAAAGAGGAGAATACAAACCAGAGCGGAAATCAGAACATAAGTTGCCCCATTTAAATTTTTTTTCTCCTCATCCAGCTCGTGCTTACGTAATAAAATTCCGAATATCGAATAAAAAATCTTGCCGAAACCGCTTGAAAAATAACGCAGCAAATCAATAGAAAGAGCCAGAAAAGAGAGAATACTCAAAATTATAACAGCATCCGTACGGGAAATAAAATAGTAAACAATCGGTATGGATAAGGAACAGAGATGAATTAGTTTCCGGACTATTTCATCTCTGTAATGAATTGTTGCATGATCAGTTGGAGTCATCTTTAGGGGCGGACTCTTTTTTACGTTGTTCCATTAATTTTTTGACATGATTAGGAACTTCATCGGCTTTTTTATCAACGTCATTTCCATCATCCTTTTTGAAGGTTGGCAATTCTCCGCCATTGATAATGGTGTCAATTTCACTTGAATCAAGACTTTCCCTTTCAAGAAGTTCTTTGGAAAGCTTATGCAATACATCTATGTTATCTCGCAAAATTTTCTCTGCTCTGCTCATTGAAGTGCTTACTATTTTTCTGATCTCTTCATCGATTTCTTCTGCCGTTTTTTCACTATAGTCTTTATGTCTTTGTATTTCCCTGCCAAGAAAAATCTCTTCTTCCTTTGCTCCATAATTCAGAGGACCTAACTTATCGCTCATTCCCCATTCGCAAACCATTTTTCTTGCGATACCGGTTGCTTTTTCAATATCATTTCCAGCTCCGGTTGTATAATGATCAAAAATTATTTTTTCAGCAGCTCTGCCTCCCAATGCGTAAGTAATTACAGCCTCAAGATACTCTTTTGAATAAGTATGCTTTTCATCTATTGGTAAATAACTTGTAACTCCTAGCGCTCTGCCTCTAGGGATAATAGTAACTTTATGAACTGGATCAGCTTCAGGCAGCATTCGTGCAACAAGCACGTGACCAATTTCATGATAGGCTGTCGTTTTCTTTTCAGCTTCAGAAATGATGAGACTTTTCCTTTCCATTCCCATCATTACTTTATCTTTAGCTTCCTCAAAGTCAATCATCTGAACTTTCTTTTTGTTTTTCCTTGCAGCAAGCAATGCAGCTTCATTTACAAGGTTAGCTAATTCAGCTCCAGCAAGTCCTGGAGTACCTTTTGCAAGAACCTCCAGTTCAACATCAAAATCAAGTGGAATATTTCTCGTATGCACTTTCAACACACCTTCACGCCCTTTAACATCAGGCCGATCAACCACCACTTGCCTGTCAAATCTACCCGGTCTGAGCAATGCTGGATCAAGAACATCAGGACGGTTTGTAGCAGCAATAATTATTACACCGCTGTTCTGTTCAAAGCCATCCATTTCAACAAGCAACTGGTTAAGCGTTTGCTCTCTTTCATCGTGACCCCCTCCGAGACCCGCACCCCTGTGACGACCTACCGCATCAATTTCATCAATAAAAATTATACAAGGCGCATTTTTCTTTCCCTGCTCAAAAAGATCACGCACGCGGCTGGCACCGACTCCCACAAACATTTCTACGAAGTCCGCTCCGCTTATTGAAAAGAAAGGAACACCCGCTTCACCTGCTACAGCTCTTGCCAGTAACGTTTTGCCGGTTCCGGGAGGACCTAAAAGAAGTACACCTCTTGGAATTTTTCCGCCGAGCTTTTGAAATTTTGAGGGTTCTTTCAGGAACTCAATTATTTCCTGCAGCTCAAGTTTAGCTTCATCAGCGCCAGCTACATCCTTAAAAGTAATTCTCGTTCCCGATTGCGAAATCAACTTCGCTTTGCTTTTACCGAAAGAAAAAATTCCACGTGAGCCGCCCCCCTGCCCCTGAAATTTTCTCATTATCAAAATCCAAACTCCAATAATCAAAATCCAGGGAAGAAATCCTACCAGAATATTAACCCATTCGTTTGAATCTTTTTCAAATGTGAAGTCAATTCCTTTCTGCTTCCAGATTTCCTCCTGATCCTTTATAATCGGTTCAGGCAAATAAACAGAAATATTTTTGACTTTTTGGGTTTTACCACCAATATCAAGATTCACTTCATTTTTAAGTTCGGCTTTGAAATAATAATCGTTTACATCTGATTTTATAATTTTTGCAGAAGCAATCTTATCATTATTCAACAATTTTTCATACTGATTGTACTGTATATCAACATAATTTGCTGTTCCTGTTTTCATAAGCTGCATAACAATTACAGCGGCAACCACTACGGCACCCCAGCCAAAAACGAGTTTAATTATCTTTGACCAATCGAAATTATCTTCAGGCTTATTGGGTCCGCCGCCATTTGAAGGCGGAGGTGGGGTTTTCTTTTTTCCTGTCCCATTATTACTATTATTATCAGCCATTAAAAATATTTTCTTAAAAGAATTCATTCCTTTTTCAATTCTCCATTATTCACTTAATACGTATATCGAGTCTAAATTTCTGTACTTTTGAGCGTAATCCAGCCCATAACCTATAACAAATTTACTCGGAATATCAAAGCCAATATAATGAATTTTTACATTATATCTAAGGCTATTGGGCTTAACAAGCAGAGAACAAACCTTCATGCTTGCCGGTTTATGGTGCATCATTAATTCCTCAATGAATTTTATAGATAACCCGCTGTCTACTATATCTTCGACAATAATTATGTCTCTTCCGTTTACATCACAATTCAGTTCTTTCAGTAATCTGACATTTCCCGAGGAGATTTTCTCATCACCGTAACTTGAAAGCTTGAAAAAATCAATTTCACAATCAATATTAACATTTTTAATCAAATCGGAAAGAAAAATAAATGCCCCATTTAATACTCCGATAAATACAGGGACTTTACCTCTGTAATCTTTAGAGATCTGCTTGCCAAGTTGTTTTACTCTTGACTTAATTTTCTTTTCATCAAGAAATGGGACAAAAACTTCCTTTCCAATTACTATTTGTCCGGCTTCATTCTTTACTATTTCAGGCATAATTCCAGAATCCTGTTTGTTCTGTTTGTTACTTTAAATCTATCGTCCAGCCTTAAACCAACAACCCAAACTATTTTCCCACAGTTGGTAAGTACAAGCTGATTCTTTTTATCATACGAACTAATCTTTTGTTCATTTAAAAAATCAGAAATCTTTTTTGTTCCCTTCAACCCAATTGGATAAAATCTGTCGCCCGATTTCCACTTTCGCAACGAGAATTTCTCATCTATTTCATCGGCAGCAATAAATTCTTTTTTACGATTAGATGAAAATTTCAACGGTTTTTTTATTCTATTAATAATAGATAATTTTTTTGTACTCAATTTTATTGTCTGACCTGTCCTAATCTCCATCTCACTGTTAATTTCCTCTTTTTCCTTTTTGAAAAGAACTATTTCGCTTCTTTCTTTCAAAGCAATAAGGTTTTTTGACAAACTAACTTGGCTTCCTACCTTTCCAGTCAATAATGCATTTATATCTTTCAAGTTTTTGTAATTTAAGCTGACATCAAAATATTTCTCAATAGTTCTTTTAAATATATCACCTAAAAGTTCAGTATCATATTTTTTTAGCGTGTCAAGAGAGATTTTAAGTTTCCCACAGCTGAAAACCGACACCTCGATTGCTGCTTCCTTAATTATCTTTTCCAGCTCACTTGAAAAGCTTCTTATTAACGACGATGTGTTCAGAAGATTCTCTTCAAAAGAAGGATTAAGTTTACTCCTGATCATTGGGAAAATTTCGTTGCGGATATAATTCCTATTATAATCAGATTGAAGATTGGAAGCGTCGGTTCTGAACGGCTGCTTATTATCATTAAGATATCTTAGAATTTCTGCCTTAGTAAGAATCAATACCGGACGAATAATATTTCCCCTTTTATAAGGAATTCCAGCCAGCCCTTTGATTCCGGTTCCTTTAATTAGATTAAGAAATACCGTCTCAGCATTATCGTCACTTGTGTGCGCTGTTGCAATTTTTGTGTAATTACTATTCTTAGCAATTTTTGCAAACTCTGAATAGCGCACTTTCCTGCCAGCTTCTTCGACAGATATTTTTTCCCTTTTTGAAAGAGCTTTCACATTTTTTCGAATTATAAAAATAGGAGTAGAAAATTTAGCGCATAAATCTTTGCAGAATTTTTCGTCATTATTAGCTTCTATTCCCCTCAATTTATGATTGATATGCACAACACCGAGTTCAATCCTAAATTTCTTTTTATATTTAATCAGGAGATGGAAAAGGAAAACAGAATCAGGCCCACCGCTTAAAGCGATAAGCAGCTTATCATTTTTCACGATAAGCTTTTTATCATCGATAAATTTTAGAACTTTTTGTTCTATTTTTTTCATTTAATATCTATTTAACAAACATTACTCAAATCAAAATTGGCTGAGCCATCTTATTATAATTTCGCCACCCAAAAGTAGGAGAAGATATCCATTTCATATTAAAATATTTCTCATACCCCTTCCCAGCTTTTCTAACAATAATAAATAGTTACAACATATTTTTTGTAGATTACTGATTACTTGTCATATCCTTAACTTCGCCTTGCTCAGTCAACTGAATTATATATTTCCCAAGCACGTCAAATTCGAGGTTGACAGTATCACCAATTGTTTTACTTGCGAAAATGGTTTCCTCCCACGTATGCGGTATCACTCCAACAGAGAATTCATCTTTGCCCAACTCAGCCACTGTCATACTCACACCGTCAATCGCTACAGAACCGACAGGAATTAGATATTTCTGATAACTTTTCGGAAAAGAAATCGTTATAAAATGGCTGTTGCTCAATTCCTTTACTTGTTTTACGGTTCCTGTTGTATCAACGTGTCCCAAAACAAAATGTCCCCCCAGACGTGCATCCGCCTTTAATGGACGTTCCAGATTAACCGGATCCTTTAACTTCGTGCTGCCAAGATTTGTCTTCTTTAGCGTTTCTTCAATTGTATCGACTGCAAAGGTATCGTTTTCTCTGTTCACAACAGTCAGACATACGCCGTTGACAGCTACGCTGTCACCGATTTTCAGGTCGTCCATTATTCTTTTTGCCGATAGGACAAAACGAATACCATCGCCTGTTTTTATCTTTTCTTTTATGAAGCCTTTTTCTTCGATTAATCCCGTAAACATTTTTACCCCGCTTATTTGGTTAATTCTGCCAAAATATCATCGCCGATTCTTTCGGCATTTACAAATTTTGCTTTTAGAGATTTGCTGATACTTTTTATTCCGATATCGCTTACGGCAGGAATTCCGTTTCCCAATATTTTAGGTGAGATGAAAACGAATAAATCATCATACAAATTTTCTTTGATAAAACTGCTGAACATTTCTTTCCCCCCTTCAATAAGAACTGAGGAGATTTTTAGTTTACCCAGTTCTTTCAAAACGTTCTTCAGATTTAATTTTCCTCTATCTTCCCTGGCAAAAACTATTTCTGCACCTTTTGATTTTATCTTATTAATTTTTCTTTTCATGCTCCGGCTTTTATTTGAAGTCACAATTACAAGCTTTTTATCGTTATTATTTGAAAACAATTTATGTTCAGTGCTAAGCTTTAATCTTGTGTCAAGTATAATCCTCCTTGGATTTCTTCCCTCAGTCAATCGTACTGTCAATGATGGGTTATCTTTTAAAACAGTTCCAAGACCAATAAGCACAGCATCATACTTCGATCTGAGTTCGTGCACATATCTTCTCGAAAGCAAAGATGAGATCCATTTCGAATTTCCTTTCCTGTCGGCAATTTTTCCGTCAAGTGTCTGGGCGATTTTTAAAGTTACATAAGGAATTTTTTTAGTTATGTATTTAAAGAAGAATTTGTTTAGTGCAATACAATCATTTTCAAGCAAACCTGCTTTAACTTCTACACCCGCAGCTTTTAATCTTTTTGCACCGTTTCCGCTCACAAGTGGATTCATATCTAGTGTACCGATAACAACCCGCTTTACTTTATTCTCAATAATTTTATCTACGCATGGAGGAGTAAGTCCCTGGTGACTGCAAGGCTCAAGATTCACATATAAGGTCGAACCTTCAATGCTTTCATTCGCAGAATTTATAGCGTTTATTTCTGCGTGATTGTAGCCGTACCTCTCATGATAACCAGCACCAATTATCCGTTCACCTTTTACAATAATACAACCAACTAGAGGATTAGGGCTTACATTCCCTCTTCCTTTTTTGGCTATCTCAATTGCGAGTTTAATATAGGACTCGTCGGTCAAAGTGGTTTTTATTTTATTGATAATATTTCAAACTCGAGTATACCTGCTGGAGCGTTTACTTTTACTTTTTCGCCGTTCTTCTTTCCCATTAGCCCCTGACCTACAGGAGAAGTTATCGAAATTTTACCGGCTTGGAAATCAGCTTCCTCTGCAGAAACCAGCGTATAATTGAAAATCTTGGATGTTTTCAGATTTATTATTTGAACTTCAGAAAGTATGTGAACTTCGTCTGGGGGAAACTGTGATGGATCAATTAGCCGGACCCGGGAAAGCACATTTTCAAGTTTGCTGATCTTCAATTCAAAAAGGCCCTGCTCCTCTTTGGCAGCATCATACTCCGCATTTTCTGAAAGGTCGCCGTGAGCCCTTGCCTCAGCAATTTTTTGGGCTATCTCCTTACGCCCGTTGGTTTTAAGATCATGCAACTCTTTTTCCAGCTCTACAAGTCTTTCCTTCGTTAAATAAACAAAACTTGCATCTGTCATTGTACATAACTCTTTTTATTATTGGGGTTTTTAAAAAAAATTACCACTGCTCCGGTAATCCGGTGCAGTGGCGGATTGAAAAATATAAAATTTGGGATCAGTTGTCAAGATAGACTTGCCATTGGACGCATTATAGGTAGTCATTCCGAATTTGCCTGCCTGACAGTAAAACCTTAGCTTTTAGATAATTATTAATATTATTTATATATAAAGAGGAACAAATCTGTTCCTCTTCTAATAAATAAGTATTTTTTAGAATGCAGTTACAAAGCCTACACTAAATTTTGCATACTCATTTGTGATGTCATATGTGATCTCGCTAACAAGACGAATATTCCTTCTAAGCAAATACCCTGCATGTCCTGTAACTGATTTATAATCCAGCACACTTTCATCCGAGCTAATCTGGTTATACAAACCAAGTAGGTACCAGTTGCTTTCGTCACCTTCGGGACGAAAGATCAATTCTGCAAAACCGCCCCTTGTTTTTATTTTATTATCCATTAAGTAGGCAAAAGGATTAGTGTCATTCCTGTACAGATATTGTAAGTTAAGTTCAAAGTTTTCATTCATTAAAGTTGCATCGGCACCTAACATTTTAATCTCATTCCTTTTACCTAAGTAAAAACCATTTATTAATTCATTCCCATAATATCCGATTGCCCCCAGCCTTACGTTTTCACTTACCTCCTGCGAAACTCTGCCCATAATGTTTTTATATTTATCTTTATCAAATAAATTATTTGAATATACTTCTCCAATCCCGGAACCGTTTACAATTTCCAGTATCAGATCTGTAGATGATGGCAAGGTATATGCAAATGTAATTCCACGATCATATGTAAGATCAATATCGGAATATCCGGGACGAGCTTTGTAAATTAAATAATCTTCGTTTTCCAGCCGCAGCTCTCTTTTAAATATCGGATCGGAAACCTGGAACTGTCCGACAGTGAGATCAAGTTCGGTCCCAAAAAGATTATTGAACATCAGCCAGGCATCCTCAATTTTTCCTGCTTCGCCGTTTTCAAGAATGTAATATGCATAGTAAGCGACATCCTTAGTAATTGCCCCGCCTGACATAATTTTAAATGCGGAAGGAGACCCGGAATCAAATTGGTTATTATTAACATCATTATAGGTTGCATATCCCTGAATTCGTACTGCGATCGGGAAATCTCTTATTAAATCCAGCTTGTCATCACCGGTATTAATATAATATCTCGGTGCATCCTTTTCTTTTAATGTAAATCCATTTGCTGCAAATTCATCACCGTATGGTTTTAAGTAAGGAAATGGACTGTGACACGTTTTACAAGTTGTATTATATTTCCTTGCAAAAGCCGGGATTGCAAGAAGTTCTCCAGCAGTAAACATAAATGTGATTATTAATAATAAGAAAAAATTTATTGTCTTTTTCATGTGTACCCCCGTATTTATATAGAGACGACATCTAAAAAATCCCTGTGTTAACTGAAAAATATATCATCTCTTTATTCACGATAATTCTATGGTAAAACAGTTATATATGTTGAATGCTCATTAACTTTTATTATCTCCGCTTCTTCAGAAGCACCGAGAAATTCAGCTACAGGCCTTACCAGTTTTTGATAATTCAGCACCGCAGTAATTTTCATCTTACCTGGTTTAACATTTGCAGGAAGCGTAAAAGTGCAGGTTTCAAGTTTTGTCTCACGAGGTCCTATTCTATAATCAACTCCCTGCGAAGCAGTGTTCCATTGCTGAATGGTCATTCTTCCTTGCGGATCGAAATATGGCATCCTGAAAATTCGATCTCCGATTGGTATTCCATCTCGCTGCACACCGGCAAAATTTGGATCATTTAAGGCAATTCCCATATCCTGGTAAGCCAATGCATCCGTACCGATTGTATATTCTTCACCTTCAAATCCTTTTTTGTCAACTGGCAAATGATAAACATTTCCTTCTGCATCCACAGCTTCAACGTGCATCCAAACAATTCTATCTTCAACGGATCCCGTTGGAAATTTATGCCCTGTCTTCTGATTGAATAACGCAATTGTAAACTTCACTGCTTCAGTTGGCTCAACTTCTCTAATATCCGGATGTATTCTCAATTCAATTGTTCCCCTTATTTTTCCCGGATCATGTGCGCCATGAAACAGGTGTTGCCAGACATCTGGATGCTTTTTGCCAAGTTCTGCTGAATAACCTTCTGCTTTTGTCATATGACAATCCTGGCATTGAACACCTTGCTTTGAATAAGGGCCTTCCTTCCATTCGAGGTGAGTTGATTTTACCCAAACACCGTAAGGACTCATCTCGTTGTGACAGGTCCCGCAGAATTCTCCTGTTTGGATAAAATCAGACACTTTAATTTCATGTTCTGGTGACTTAACAGTACCCCTCACTCCGTATTTCACATTTCCTGGGTTCGAAATAAAATTAAAGTTGTGAGGAATATCTCCAGAAAACCCCGTAACCGTATGACAAACATCACAGGAAACAGATTCATTTGCTCGGGAATTCATTTCTGGCTTTGGCGGCGGAACATCTCCGGCCAAAAATGCAATCGGCGCATGGCAACCGTTACATCCCGCTTTAACTTCAGCGACCTTTGCATCTTTTTCCGCGTGAGGAACAGCAAGTTTAAAATATTCAACTTCATCCCAGTGATGTGTATATGCCTGCGACATCATTGCTTGCTGCCATTGCTGGTAGAAATCAACGTGACAGGAAGTGCCGCAAAAAGCGGGTTTGCTGTATTCGTCATACGATCTGGTACCAAGAGCCTCCCCTCCCGCTTTTATCTCCTGTGCTTTTATCAAACAAGGCAACAAAAATAAAATGATTAAAATAAAGAAAGGTTTGTTTTTGGACATGTCTCTTCTCCTCTGTTGTTATCGGATCATTCTCAGATCAAATAAGCAGTTAATTCAAACGATAAGAATTTTACACCCCTTGATTACAAATCGTTTTATTAAACTGCGCGAATAAGAGACCCCAAACTTTACCGGATGGATCAATAGAAAGTTTTATTCACTGCTTTAAATATAAGCATAAAATTTTTAAGTCGTATTGTATAATTTATACAGCTGCGATATTGTTTAGCATAATGGATGATTTGAACTTCGGTCTAAATCTTGATTTTAAAAAACAATATTAGGATTTTAAGGATAAAAATAGGGGTAAAAATTGATCAGCCGTTATTTTCAATTCGATAAATTTGGCACAAACCTAAAGCGTGAAATAACAGCCGGCATTACAACTTTTCTTACAATGGCTTACATAATAATTGTAAACCCTAAAATTCTGGAGGCAGCCGGAATTCCCTTTGGTCCATCTTTGGTCGCAACAATTTTAAGCGCTTTCTTCGGGACTCTTTTAATGGGAGTTTACGCAAAGCGCCCTTTTGCTATAGCACCCTATATGGGAGAAAATGCTTTCATTGCGTTTACGGTTGTAAAAGTTCTTGGCTATAACTGGCAAATGGCTCTCGGAGCAATTTTCATTGCAGGGATTTTGTTTACACTACTTACCATTTTCAATATCAGAAGCTGGCTGGCGAATGCAATTCCGGAAAGCCTTAAAATCGGTTTTGCTGTGGGCATTGGACTCTTTTTAACATTTATCGGATTGAATGAAACAGGTATTGTAAGACTTGGGGTTGAGGGTGCACCTGTGCACATAGGAAATTTCCACCAACCACAAATCTTGCTTGCAATATTAGGGTTCCTGATTATTGGTCTGTTAATGGTTAAAAAAGTGAGGGGATCAATTTTAATCGGAATACTTTCAGTTACTTTGCTGGCAATAATTTTTGGACAGCTTAGTATACCCGAAAAAATTGTTAGTATGCCGCCGGATATTTCACCAATTTTTTTGAAGCTGAATATTGTCGGTGCATTTAACTGGGGATTTTTTGCAGTTATACTTACAGTTTTTGTAATGGACTTTGTAGACACTATGGGAACACTGCTTGGCCTTTCAGTTAAAGCAAACTTGCTTAACGAAAATGGAGAATTGCCTGAAATTGAAAAGCCAATGCTCTGTGATGCGCTTGCAACTGTGGTCGCTTCATTGCTTGGTACAACAACTACAGGTGCTTTTGTTGAATCGGCTACCGGAATTGAAGCTGGCGGAAGATCAGGTTTTACAGCTGTTGTTACTTCCATTATATTTTTATTAGCGCTTTTTCTTGCCCCTCTTTTTTCTATCATCCCGTCTTATGCTTACGGCCCGGCATTAATTATTGTGGGAATGCTTATGATATCTCCAATTAAAAAACTAAATTTCAATGATCTTTCAGAGCTGCTGCCAGTCTTTTCAATAATTACTTTGATGAGCTTTACATACAATATTGGAATTGGTATGACAGCAGGCTTCCTTATCTTTGCCATCGTTAAAATTTTAACCGGAAATTATAAAGAAATCTCTGGTGGAATGTGGATACTGAGCGGGATGTCACTTTTGTTTTTTATTTTTTACCCCTATTAAAAAAATGATGACGATTACTTCAGCAACACCATCTTTTTTGTCTGCATAAAACTCTGTCCTGAACCTGAAGAAGAACTATTTGCTTGCAGTGTAAAAAAATAAACGCCGCTTGGGTATGCATGCCCATTAAAATGCACGTAGTAACTCCCTGATATTTGCTCTTCATTTACTAATGTCTTAATTATCCTTCCTGTTACATCTGTTATATAGAGTTTTACATTGCTTATCTGCGGCAGGCGATAATGAATAATGGTTAACGGATTAAATGGATTGGGATAATTTTGATCAAGAGTATATTCAGTAGGAATTATTTCCTGTGGCTGCCCGCTTAACATAGCTTCTTTCAAAATAAAATTATTGGGATCGAACACTAGCTCGGTAGGCATTCCTTTTACAATAAGATTGAAACTTTGGCTGCTTAAATTATTAAACACTGTTAAGATAGTATCCCCTGCATCCGTACTAATTTTTAATTGTACAGGCATTATAAAAAAACTCGGATTAGTACGAGGGGTCTGGCTAATGGTAAAACTTACTTCATAATTTCCAGAGCCTGCATACGTGTAATTCCAACTGTACTGATAAAAAGGATAGCCATAGCCGTGAAGCCATTCATTGAAGAAATAATCAAGATTTCTTCCTGAAATATTTTCTGCGACCGATATAAAATCAGATGTGGTGGCAACCCCATATGCAAACTTTGGATCGCTGTTATATGAACGGAGGACATTAAAAAATATTGAATCACCAACTATGCCTCTAAGCATATGAAGAACTATTGACGCTTTTGCATATGTAGTTGCATAATTAAAAATCCTGCTAACTGAGCTTATATCATCTACGTAGACTGAATTTTTTTTATCTACTTTTGCCGCAGCCATTAAATTGGTGATATATGAATCGTACGCCTGCTTTCCATATTGATCCTCATAAAAAAGAGCTTCGGAAAATGTTGCAAAGCCTTCGTTTAGCCAGATATCATGCCAGGTTTTGCAGGTGACTTTATCTCCAAACCATTGATGGGAAAGCTCGTGCGCAATTAATGTTTCATAAAAGCCCCCAAGTGAAGTTATAGTCTGATGTTCCATTCCCCCACTCCATCCAAATTCAGCATTTCCATATTTTTCCTTTAAAAAGGGGTAAGGACCGTAATGCTTAGAATAAATCCCGATCATAGTTGCAACCTCATTGAGCAGGCTTATAGTATTTTGAGTAGAATCAGTTTTATAAATATAGTTTGTAATCGGCATTGAATCTGCCGGAGCAAATTTGAAATAGGTAGTGTATCTTGCATAATTAGCAATTGCCAGAGATATCAGGTATTGCGCAATCGGGTAAGAGTTTTTCCATTCAAATGTGTGCGTTCCATTACCATTATCAACAACCTGCTGCAGCAGTCCATTTGAAACTCCGGTTAAATTATTTGTCACGGTAATCCAAACATCGGAAGAGTCAGCTTTGTCAGCCGGAGTATCTTTGCATGGCCACCAATCACTTGCACCGTAAGGTTCGCTTAAAGTATAAATTGTCTGCCCACCGGACTTATCTGTTCCGAATTCAAAACTACCAAATCCGCTGGAACCGGGAACGCCTTCATAGTAAACAATTATGCTCCCAGCCTGTCCGTAAACAAAAGGAGATGGAAGAGTAATATATAGTTTTGGAATATTCAACGGATGGAAAAATGAAATTGCACTTCCATTCATTGTAACGGAATCAACACTCATTGAATTTTGAAGATCAAGAAAAAAAGTTGTAAGCGAATTGCTCACACTTTTAAAGTTAACGGTTACAATTCCATTAAGATATTGCGGTGTATAAGTTATATTAAGATCAAGCTTATAATAAGTAACATCTATCGTTGAGTCTCCGGGATATTGAACTTCTGAAATCTTCCTTAAATTTTGAGCTTTTTGTTTTTCTGATTTAATTAAATCATTGTAAAAGTTCTGGCCAAAGAGAACATGGCAGGATAAAAAGAACAGCCAGATTATGATGTAACATTTTTTCATAATTAGTACCCCCTTAAATTGCAGGTCTAACTAGCTTCTTGTATCCTGCAAATTGATCTGAAATTACAATATTTACAAACTTTATATTCTCTATTTTTCAAAGTAGTAAGATTAAATTTACCGTTCGCTATCGAAATTACATATTTTTCAATCGAGTCCAGACAAATTTCAATTAAATCATTATTAGCCGAAATTATTTCATCTTCGGTCATATTTTTCTTTCTGCTTTCTGTATTCTTTATGGGTTTTCGACCGAAATCAGAATTGGAAAATTTCAGTGAATAAATTTCTGCAGAGGTCGGATCAGAATCCACAGAAATTTGTGCATGTATTAACTTTTTTGCAGCATACATATAGAGAGGCAATTGCAGTGAAATTCCTTCGAGCAAATCTCTCGCTGTCGGCATTTTGCCCCCTGTTTTATAATCCATCACTTTAAATTTTTTATCAGCTTCATCAATGTCAATCCTGTCGATTTTACCCCTTATATTTATATTTCTGACTGATAAATCAGTTAAAGAAGATTTATTGTAATTTCCATCACCGGGCCGACCAAATGATTCTTCAAAATATTTGGGGTTGAATCCATCCTTATTTTCTTTTTCAGCCATAAGGAATTTGAACAACAATGAATTTTTCCTTTCGCCTTTTATGCCAAGCACTTTTTCTTTCTCAAAAAATGAAAGTGGGGAACGGAAATTTGCTTTTTCAATTTTTTCTTCCGCAACCTTAAAAATTAACTGATATGCATAATCAAAATCTTTTTCGTCGGCATCCTGTAGAATTATATTCATACGATTAAGTTCCGAATAAAATTCATACAATATAATATGAAGAAGCGTACCCATTTCTAATGCTTCAATTTCTTCTGTGGGTTCTTCAACAGGCTTCAGCTTTAAAACTCTTTCCGCAAAATATTTATAAGGACATTTAGCATAAGTCTCCAGTTGGGATATTGAATAACTCTTTTTTTCATATTCCTCTAGTTTTTCTTTTGCATCACCGTCGAGCTTCTCAAATATATTTCCGGTAAATTCTGAATCGCCAAATGGATTCTTAATTCTCTGGTTATCTATATGAATGGCATTCTCAATCTCAGAAATTTCAATTTCGCACTCTTTTAAAGCTTCGTATCCTCTTGCATCTTCAATACCCTTTTCCCCTACAAACCTGATCACTCCCTCTCTTGAAAATAGAACGCCTTCATAATCTTTTTGAGTTTTTTGAGAGACTTCAAAAAGATTAGTAAATTCTGTTAAAAAGTTAGACTCAACCAACTCTTTCTTCTCCTCATTTGCTGGAGAAACCAGATAGAGTCTTTTTTGCCAGGAACAGAGAGATTGATAGAAATGATACCTTTCTTCTCCCTGGTGCTTGATTTCATCTTTCATATAATTTGGCGAAAAGAAAATTTCGGGAGTGTAGCGGGTGGGAAGATCTCCGTCACACAAACCGGCAATAAAAAGGTGATCGAATTCTAACCCGCGGATTTCACCAAGGGTAGTGATTTGTATGCCGTAGCTTTGTCTTTCCTTTATATTGTATCTGGTGGAATTTACCGCCGTCTTGATATGATTAAGATAAAACTTCAGAGGGAATTTTTCTTTTTCTCCATACTCGATTTTGAACAATTCAAGTAATTCAATTACAGTTTCAATTAAAACTGTAACCGCCTTAACATTTTCCTCGACCCTCTCTCCCCCTTGCTCCACTAGTTTGATCGGAATATTCAGTCTGTAAATCAAGTCTGCAAAATTATCAAGGAATTCCTTGAGCAGCATTTTTTTATCAAATGGCTTAAGCAACTCATTCAAGGTTTCAATATTATCCAGAGCCATACTGTAATTTTCTTCCTTGAATGAAAGGTTGCTAAATTCTTCATCAGCTTCATCAAATTTTTGTGCGATAGCATCGTTGATTGAATTTTTCCAGTTCTGGTAGCCTGAGATTATTTTTAGCTCAACCGAAACTCTCATCAGGTTTGATTGGCAAATTCCAATTGTTTCAAGATAACCACCCGATAAGGCTCTAAGAATATTTTTATAATAGAAATCGTTTTCAAGAACTTCAAGAATATTTATTATTGAAATGACAGGTGGCGACGCATTTAATGAGTAACGGTCAGTCAAGTTAAAAGGAATTTTATATACTGAAAATATATCCCTGATTAACGGCGAATATTTTTGTATCAGGTTAAATGCAATGCAGATTTTGTCTGGTTGGACTTTTTGTTCAATGATAAGATTTTTTATTTCTTTTGCTATAAGCTCAATTTCCTCTTCTCGGTTTTGTGCAGATATCCTCATTACTTTGCTTTGATAACTTTGAATTTTCTTCGATATTTCCTCCCTGAATAGTTTCTCCCTGACTGCAGATTGAAAATTGTTAATTAGTGAAACGGAAGAATCGGTAATTTGTCTAAAACCTTTTCGCTCAAGTTTATCATAACATTTATCTAGATGAGAGAAAATAGTGGGATTGAACTTGTAATAATCAAACGAGAGAAATAATTCAATTCCGCTTAATTCAGATGTTTTATTCAATATTTCAATTTCCGGGGTGGTAAATTCATCGAAACCTTGAACTATTACAAGATTCACATTCGGGAAAAAATTCCTGAAAGTGGCTGCATATTCATTTTTCACAAATTTATTCAAATGATTATAAACGTCACCGATTTCACTGACAGAAAGCTGTTTACATTTTATCTGGTAATTTTCATAAATATCCGCAATATCTTCAGCTTTCCTTTTTTCCGATCCTTCCAACATTTCACATTCTTTTCTTAAAGTTTCAGACGTTATGCCATGCTTTTTATATTCAGAGATAACATTCTTAATGCGCCTAAGCGTACCTGATGGAATCTGCTCCCTGTAATTTGAAAAATACTTTAACTTTAATTCCTGAATGCTCTGACTCAAAAGTACGGTTGAGGCTGCATCACTCAAGATTGTTCCTTTTATTTCCGGATCTTTAAAAAATAATTTTGTGGAGAAAGTGCCGAGTGTCTCAAGATTTATTTTCCCGGTCGACATTCTGGGAGCAGCAGTAATTATCTTTTTCTTTAAATCCCTTATTTTTCTGTTGGTGGGTACAATAATCAATAACTCATTCAAACGGTTTGATCGTATTTTATCATCTATTTCTTGGTTAACATTAAATTTCTCCTTTTTACTTTTCGTTAGTATCATTTCTTCTTTTCCAGCATCAGATCTCGGTTTGATTTTTTAATTTGTTGGTTCAAATCAAGTTTTAACAGAGTTACAATTTCATTAAATCTTTTCTTTGCATCATTTTGTCCATTTATCACTAGTGTCTCAAGTTCAAGAAAATTTCCAAGATGTTTAATCTTATCAAGATGCACTCTGGTATTCTTATACATATAAAGCAGTCGTCTCTTTTCCACAACAGTTTCAGCCTCAAATACCTTTTTAAAAAACTTCTCTGCATTTCCTTGATTAAATTCTAATAGGCTGTAATTCGACCAGCGGTTTGGGGAATTTTCATTACGATTGTACTGAATTAAAGTTTCCTTGCCATTTTCAATTCTTAATTTTAATAGCCCTTTTGAGTTCTTGTAATATATATCTTTTTGATTCAGTGTGGATATAAACTTGGCGCCTATTATTTCAAGTTTATTCTTAATTTCATTGAATGAAGCGAATTTTATTTTTACTTCAAGATTTTGAGGCATAATTTTATTTTGTTAATTCTGGTTTGTTTCTTTTCCTTTTTCTTGGCCATTTAAAGTCGCCGCTTATTTCCTACGCATTTTATTGTTCCCCAAAAATATTGACAAAAATAGAATCCAGGCACAACTAAAAGCTACCCCCTCATGTTAATGTTTAGAAAAATAGTGCTATTTAAGAATAGTTTTAGTTACTTAATTACTTTTTTTATATGTTGAAATTGTTTTAAGGTTCATTATTTTTATGATAATAATATTGGTGCGATATGAAATTCTTAACATTACTGGCAATATTACTAATTAGCTTTATAAATGTAAATGCGCAGGGAATTGGTAGAATAGTTCCACCTAAGCCACCTGAAGTTTTTCCGCCCAATGCTTTAGGAGGAGATCTTGTTTTTACTGAAGGCGGTTTTGGCCTGGGTGCTTTCTACAGGCATTCCTTCTCAAGTGAATTAACTCTCGTTTCGACATTCTCAATGTCAGAATATCAGGGGAAAAATGAATTTACCTTTATCGATCCATATACACTGCAAACCTTCACTTATGGAAAAGTTAACAGAATCTTTCTAATTCCACTAACTGTGGGATTGCAATTTAGAATGTTTGAAGAATCACTCTCAGATAATCTCAGACCATTTGTGGAGTTTGGCGTTGGACCTACATTTGTGCTTAATACTCCCTACGATCAGGAGTTTTTAAAAAGTTTTGGATCTGCCCATAACAATATGGCCGGAGGAGGGTATGTAGGTTTTGGGGCAAACTTTGGTACCGATAAATCAAGCCTGGTTGGCCTAAATATCCGATATTATTATATCCACCTGCTTAGTGGCAGCGTTGAAAGCCTGATTAATGAACCATTAAAAGATTTTGGTGAAATATATATTTCATTAAGCATCGGATTTATGTATTGAGTAATACCATACAGAAATTTAATGGTTTTAATCCCGGTATTTTCTCATTTTTCAGATCGCTTGAAAGAAACAATACCTTGGAATGGTTCTCAAAAAACCGAAAACAATACCAGGATGTGCTGGTTAAACCAGCGCGCGAATATGTTGAGGCAATCGGTGAATTCTTTAATCATTTAAATCCTGCAATAAGAACTGAACCAAAATTTAATAAAACACTGATGCGCATCAACAAGGATATGCGCTTTGCTAAGGGAACTCCCTACAGAACTTATTTCCTTATTCATTTCGGAAGATTTAAAATGGACAGCGAATTCTTTATCTATTTTGATAAATATGGAATGGAATATGGCATGTTTTTGAATAATTCGGAAAGCAATGATCTCTGGTTCAAAATTAACCTCGAGAAATATAAAAAGGAAATAATACTAACATTTGACAAGTATCAATTAAACAACAAGTTCGACCTCTGCACATTTGGTCAGGACATTGATCTCGTTCAAAGAAGAGTAGATCTTAATAAGCATTTTAAAAAACTTTCTGATTTGGAATACATCCTTTTACAGAAAAATTATGATAAAAAGAAAAAGTCTATTATGTCCCCGAATTTTTTGAACGAATCGATCAGAACTTTTTCTAAATTGTACCCCGTTTACTGCTTTGCTATTTCCCCCGATCCATTGAAGTTGATACAGGACTTCGAAGAAAGGATGGGAATCGCATATTGATTATTGCTGTTTCCATTTAATTGTACAGCCGATTGAAAATGTTTCAGGTACGGAAATTTCTTTATGGGCAAGCAGTTCGTCCAGAGCATTACGAAGATATTTTGACTTAACTTTTTCAGGCTCCTTCCAGTTATCATCTATTTTGCCATGGTATACAAGTTTTCTCTCATCGTCAAATACAAAAATTTCTGGTGTGTGTGATGCATCAAATTTTTTGGCAATCGATTGATCCTCATCTCTCAGGTAAGGAAAATTAAACCTTTTTTCTTCAGCCCGTTTTAACATATTTTGAAATGAGTCTTCTTCATATTGGCTGTCATCATTTGAGTTTATTGCTAGAAGAGCCACTTCTCTTTCTTCATAGTCCTTCTGAATTGAAATTATCCTGTCCTCGTATGCCTGAACATACGGACAATGGTTACAACTAAAAATAATTATAAGTGCTTTTTTACCCTTATATGTATTAGAGCTGTAAATTTTGCCATCAATTCCTTTCAAATCAAATGCCGGCATAGATGAACCAATTTTTAGTGTTTTTGTCGCCATATTTAACCTTTGTTAGTTTTTAAAATCTTTTTAGTTTATGATTGAAGATATAACTAAATTTCAGTGAGTGGAAGAATTTATTTTAATAATATAAAATAAAATGATATCCGATTCAGAATTTACAAGGTACCTGTATTACGGACACGAAGATTATATTGAAAAAGATCTTGTAAATAGAAGATTTAAGCATTCCGACATCATCCCTCTCATCAACAAAATTAAAAATACAGATAAATTTAAAATCAAAAAAGCCGGAACATCTACCGAAGGAAGAGATATATTCTTAATTTCTTACGGAAAAGGTAAAACAAAAATTCTTCTATGGTCCCAGATGCATGGTGATGAGACCACTGCAACTATGGCTATCTTCGATATTCTTAATTTTCTTTCTTCCGATAAGGATTTTAAAGAATTAAAAAATGAACTTCAGAAAAAGCTCACAATTTATTTTATGCCTATGCTCAATCCGGACGGAGCAGAGGTTTTTCAAAGAAATAATACGATGGGGATCGACATTAACCGGGATGCTCGCCGTTTGCAGTCCGATGAAGCAAAATTATTGCTGAAATATTTTAGAGAATTGAAAGCAAACTTCGGTTTTAATCTTCACGATCAGAGCACAAGATATTCTGTTGGAAAGACTTTCAAGCCGGTCACGATTTCATTTCTTGCTCCCCCCTTTAATGAAAAAGTTATGATGAATATTGCCAGAGGAAATGCTGCAAAACTCATTTCGAAACTTTACAACTTGCTTTCCGAATTTATACCTGGCCATATTGCGAGATACAAGGATGAATTTGAACCTAGAGCATTTGGAGATCTTTTACAAAAACTTGGTACTTCAACGATCTTGATTGAATCAGGAGGTTGGAAAAATGATCCGGAAAAACAATTTATAAGAAAATTGAATTTTATTGCACTTCTCTGCTCTTTTAAAATAATAGCTGAAAAAAGCTATAATAACGCCAAAATTAAAACATATGAGTCAATCCCTGAAAACCAGGAATTTATTAGAGATATTATCTTCAGGAACATTTCATACATTAAAAATGGTAAAAAAATATTGATTGATATTGCTGTTAACCTCGAAGAAATAAATACCAAAGATTTCAGGAATTTCTTCTATAAATCCATTATTGATGATATTGGAGATCTCTCAGGATTGTATGGTTATGAAGATCACGATTTTACAGGCCTAACCGTTGAGTATGGAAGAACTTACAGAGGAAAAAGCTTTAGCGAGAAGGAGTTATACGGGCTGAACTTCTGTGAATTCTATAAAAATGGGTACACAAATATAAGGGTCAAGCAATGCGAAAATTTAGAATACAGCAATTTTCCTATAAATCTTGTTAGAAATTATTCAGAAAAAATAGAGGATGAAATTAGGACTGAATTACCTGCAAATTTTATTCTTCGTAAAAATTCAGTTGTAAAATATGCAGTTATTAACGGTTTCCTTAAGTCTATTAGAAGTGACTCAGGTCAGGTCAAAAATGGGATCATTTACTAGATGAATCTTAATTTTACCTCATTTTTTCTTATATTGGCACAAATTTATGTATAAAATGCTAGAACATGCTTCCATTTCTATTTGCTATGCTGGATAATCAAAAACAGTTATATGCAGACTTTGAGGCGGAAGCCATACCACATATGGACTCCCTGTACAATTTTGCGCTGCGAATGACCGGGGATACTGATGATGCAAATGATCTGATACAGGAGACTTACTTAAAATCCTTCCGGTTCTTCGAAAAATTTGAAAAAGGAACTAATTGCAAAGCTTGGTTGTTTCGTATAATGAAGAATACATATATCAACTCTTATAGAAAAAATGTTAAAGAACCTGATAAGGTTGATTATGAAGAAATTGAAAACTTTTACGAGAATATTAAATCTTCGTGGAGCAATACTTCACATCTGGAAAAAGATTTATACGATAATCTGCTGGATGATGAAATTTCGGAAGCCGTTAATTCTCTGCCGGAAGATTTTAGGACAGTAATAATCTTGTGCGATATTGAAGGATTCTCGTATGAAGAAATTGCAAACTTTGTCGATTGTCCCATAGGGACAGTAAGATCAAGGCTGCATAGAGCAAGAAAAATTCTATTTACAAAACTTTATAAATACGCTGAAGGAAAAGGTTACATAACGTCAAATAAGTGACAATAGTAATCTTTAATCATCATGGAAAACAAAAGGAATAAAGACTTTATCACTGCCTACCTGGATAATGAATTAAAAAACCAGGCAGAACTTAACAATTTTAAGAAGGAGCTGGAAAAAGATCCTTCCCTGGAATTTGATCTGAACGCTGAATCGTTAACAAAAAAAATGTTAACAAATAAATTAAGAATTAATAACACACCTGATAATATTAAAAGAAAAATCCTGAAAAATTTATCCATAGAAAGTATTGCTTCAAAAAACAAAAATGCATTAGTCTCAAGAATTTATTCGAAAAGATTTATTACTTTTAGTACTGTTGGAATTATCTTGCTAGCCTTGCTTCTTCTTTTAATAAACAGACCCGATCAAACTTATACCAATTTCTCAGAGCAAACCGGAAATAATAATATGTTAGTCATGGCCAGAACATATTTTGAAGATTTCCTTGTCGGGAAAAATAATCCCCAGTTTAACTCAAATAATCTGGATGAAATTAAAAACTTTTTCAAATTACAGGGCGTTAAATATGATATTTTCATTCCAGAATATAATAATTATTCTCTGGCCGGCGTTTCAGTTTTAGAACATCACGGAGAAAAGTTTGCCCATCAGATTTACACGGATAAAAACGGGAATTTTATTTATATTTTTCAGGTACACGAAAATTATTTTAAGGGCGATAGCATTATCAGGCTAACTGAAGATCTAATGAATTACTTAAGAAAGGGGAATAAGTACATATCAAGACAGAAAAATTATATCGCCGTGCTGAAGAAGAAAAATGAAAATGTGCTGGCCCTTGTTTCAAATTCACCAGATGCTGATCTCCCTGATAATTTCTGAATAAACTAAAAAGGGGTATATATGTTCGATGCTCAGAACATTCTGCTTCCTACCGATTTCAGAAATTTTTCTTTATCTACAGCTAATTTTTTATACTCTACTTGGAATTATTGCAGAAAAGGTGATTAGATATTCAAAAATCCCCGTGTTGGTAATTAATCCTTCGAATAAAGAGAAATAGTCAATATTAAATAAAGTCCAAATTTAAAAAGCAGTAAAGTACTGAACATTTAGGCTAAATCTAATATAGACGTGAGACAATTTCAGATTTTGCCATTGATTGTAATGTATACCTTCTATTACTCCTCTAATCAGCCTACCGTAGACTTAAAAGAATAATAATACTTCATTTATGCCTGCTCGAATTGGTAATTGTCCAGACTGCTTTATCCGTGTGAAAATTGCAGGCTCATTGAAGAAGTCTGCCATTTTGGCAGACCTTTCAATTGCCTGTACACCTCCTATACAACAAGCATGTACCTCCTAATAAATCCTACCCAAAAGGTACTAGGAATTATTAAAATTTGACAAAATTGTCATACCAAAAAGAGATCTTTTTTTGACCTCATGCTACTAATATAACAGTCAAAATCGTTGAGTTATTCAGCAGTTAGAAAAGATAATAGAGCCAGAGATCAGGAAATTGCTTGAAAGAGAAAATCAGGATTGTTGAGTACATTTTGGCTCATAATTCCACCTCCTCAGAATTTCATAGGTTCCAATCCAGTAGCCGATCGCTAAGCCGACAGGATCAAAATGATGGTTTTCTCATTTATTTATCTGGAATTGGGAAACTACCTGGTGCTCCCAAAGCTTGATTATCCTGCGATTGTTTGGTATATTTTAAATCTGAGTATTCCAAAGGAAGGTATTTTAAATGGCGAGAATAAAGAATGTTGAGGCTTTTTGCAGCGTATGTAACACTGTGAGAAAAATGGAGTTAGCTGGAGAAGTTTCAAATGTTGACGATGCACAGGGGAAGAAAAGATGGGCTAAGTGTAAAAAATGTAAACAAACAATGATTATCGATCTAAATGAGGATGTTAAGGAAAACAAAGTCTCTTTAGAAGGAATAGAGAACGAAGAATGCACTACTTATGCCCCGACAAAAAGTTTTAATGTGGGAGATTCGATTTATCATCAAAACTGGGATGATTTTGGTAAAGTGGTTTCAAAGGAAATTATGTCCAACGGTCAAAAAGCCATATCAGTCGAATTTCAGAAATCAGGTTCTAAGAAATTAATTGAATCAGTTAACATATAAAAAGCCGCTCCCGAAGGGAGAATCAAAGTGAGGTGAAACAATTTGGTAGGGATTACTGTTGGAGATAACGAATCCATTGACAAAGCTCTTAGAAGATTTAAGAAAAAATATGAAAGATCAGGAATATTAAAAGAATATAAAAAGAGAACATTTTTCGTTAAACCCTCAATCAAAAAAAGGATGGAAAAGATTAAAGCCGAAAGAAGGGCCCATCGAACAGATTATAATGATTAAAAGTATGCCCCTCATTGAGGGGCATTTTTGTATCTATTCTAAATGAAGTGTTGGTTCCTCAAGTTTTTTCTCCTCTTTTCTGCTCAGGTAAGTTTTTTCAAAGAAATTCGTAATCATTTCAAAGGCTTCATCAACCGTGTTACAAAAAGAAAACAATTTACTATCATCAGAACTGATCATTCCGTTATCGGTCAACGCTTTGAAATTAATAATTTTACCCCAATATTTTTCATCATATACAAGCAATAACATTTTCTTCTTGATTTTCCCTGTCTGAATCAGCGTAAGTATTTCCAGAAATTCATCCATTGTTCCAAATCCGCCGGGGAAAACAATTAATGACTTTGCAAGGTATGCAAACCAGAATTTTCTCATAAAAAAGTAGTGAAATTCAAAGCTTAAGTCAGGAGGAACGTATTTGTTGACAAACTGCTCGAAGGGTATACTGATATTCAAACCAATAGATTTGCCGCCTGCTAGTTTTGCTCCTCTATTGGCTGCTTCCATAATACCAGGCCCTCCGCCAGTACAGATAGTAAATCTACGTCCTTCCGTATCTAGGCCTAAAGACCATTTTGTTAATCTTCTTGATAATTCAACTGCATCATCATAGTATTTGGACATTTCAACTTTGTGCTGAACTTTTCTTAATTCGTCCGCAAAGTTTTTAACAGATTTCGGGTCAGATTTTTTAAGCCTGTTATATTCTACTAATGATTCCTTCTTGGACTGCAACCTGGCTGATCCGAAGAAAACAATAGTATCAACTATTTTATGTCTTTTAAATCTCGCTTGAGGCTGAAGAAACTCACTGAGTATTCTTATAATTCTCCCATTGGGAGAAGTTAAAAAATCTTGATCTTCATATGCCTTGAGAATATTTTTGCTCTTTATCATAATTATCCTTTTTAGAATATTTGTTTGTCAAATTCTATGAATAAAAATAAGGCAGGCTGTAATTCTTTTAAAGCAAACCTTCATTATTCAATTTTATTGGAAATAATATTTAACTTTACCCCTGTATTAAAATAACATTTTTTGCAAAGAAACTCATAAATGATTAAAAAAATAATCCTCCCCATATTTCTTATTTGTTTTCATTCTTTTGCTACTACTCCTGAAGAAGCCAGGAAACAGATCGAAAAAATACTATCCAGATTGCCTGGATCTACTAAAGTGGCTATTCTCATAGTTAAACCTTTAACCCAAGACACAATTTTTAAGTTAAATCCTGCAACATCAATGATTCCGGCTTCTAACACCAAACTTTTTACCACTGCAGCTGCACTAACTTTGCTTGGTGGTGATTATAAATTATCTACTAAAATATTTACAGATGACAAAAACATCCATGACGGCATAGTGAACGGGAACTTATACATTAAAGGATATGGTAATGCTTTGTTCACCTCTTCTGATTTGGATTCACTAATTGGCGTATTGGCAAATATGGGAATAAAAAAAATTACGGGTGATGTGGTTGGCGATGATACTTATTTTGATAATATTTATAGCCGAAAGGACTGGATATTTGATGAGGAAACAAATGTCAGACTCCCTGCTGTTTCAGCACTGGTACTTGACAGAAACCGGAAAGTTATTTATAAAAGACGAAGAAGGCGTCTACGGGCTTATTATACAAACATCTCCGATCCGCCACTTCATACTGCTGAGGTCTTGAAAGAAAAACTGGGAAAAAGTGGAATTGATGTAATAGGTAAAAGCAAAAAAGGCGTTACACCCGATTCCCTTTATCTATTAGGAGAATCCAGCACTACTTTGCGCGATTTTATAAAACAAACCAACAAACACAGTGATAATTTTCTGGCAGAATGTCTTTTTAAAACTCTTGGTGCAGTTACTTCGGGAAAGCAGGGAAATTCATTTTATGCAACACAAGCGGTATTAGGTTTTATTGATGATCATGGAATATTTTCAAAAGGAACTTCAATCGTAGATGGTTCAGGCATTTCCCGTTACGACCAAATAACAGTTGGCGCAATAGTCGGAACCCTTGAAGAAATGTATTTTGATCTTAAACATTTCAAAGATTATTACAATTCCTTAAGTATTGCAGGAGTTGATGGGACACTTTCCGAAAGAATGAGAGGGACTAAAGCGGAAAATAATTTTCACGGAAAGACAGGAACACTTAATGGTGTAACCTCACTTTCGGGATACCTCACCACGGATAATGGCGATGAAGTTGTTATCAGCATAATATTTCAATTCACCGGATATGGTAGAAGATATTATAGAAGAGTCGAAGATCAAATTGTTGAAGCACTTACTTCATTAAAATAATTTTTTATGGCTGTAAATCCTGACGATAATCGTCAGGATTTACATTTCTAACAAAAATTAATGCAATTTATTTATTGGATTTTTGCTGCTGATTGGATTGAGGCAGCTGCTCTGGTAAAGTCGGTTGCTGAGGCACCTGCTGCTGTGTTGAATTCTGAATTATGCTTTCTCTCTGCTCACTTGTACTCTTACCGGGCAAGAAAAACAGGTTAATAACTATTGCCAGCACTCCCATAGCCCCTCCCAGCCACCAGGTAGCTCTGCTCAGAAAATCTGCGGTTCTTCTTGTACCGAACATTGTTCCCATATTACCAGCCCCGCCAAAAGTTCCTGCAAGCCCACCACCTTTGCTGGATTGCATTAAAACAATTATCATTAACAGTATGGCAATAATTGAAGATAAAAGCACCAAAAATGTATACATAACTAACTCCTTTCTCTGTTTCTTGTAGCGGGGGAGGGATTCGAACCCCCGACACGTGGATTATGATTCCACTGCTCTAACCTACTGAGCTACCCCGCCGTATTTTAGTCCCTCATTATAAACAAGTTTAGCTTGTAAATATAGCCACAAATCATTTCATTTTCAAAGAATTCAACAGCCAGTATTGTTTCTTCCAATTATTAAATTAAAACAGGAGGCTTGCTTAAGCGTATATTATGCGTATATGAAGGGTATGTGAAAATAGGTCGGATGATATAAATCTAAATAATTTAGCATTTCCTCTTCCGGATGCAGTTTTAGAGCCCAGAATAGCTCGGATATTTGACTCTCAAAGCATATTAGGATACTCCATAATTTTAAGGAAGTAGAATTTATTCCCTGCAACCAATGGCCTGGAAGTACTGATAAGTAAATTTTTGTTTGATTATCCAATAAATATAACAATCTTACTCGCTAACCAATTCGTTCCACAAATAATCAAGAAGTTCCGGAATTCCCTGTCCGGTTACAGATGAAAATATCAAAATTGGTGAATCAGAATTTTTCAATTTCTTTTTAGCTATCTCCCTCAAATTCTTATCACCAGCCAGATCAGCCTTGGAAAGCGAAATTATTTTCTTCTTATCAGCTAGCTTCTTACTATAACTTTTTAATTCATTGAAAAGTATATCATATTCTTTTTGATAATTATCTGAAGTGATATCTATTAGAAAAAGAAGTATTCTTGTCCTTTCAATATGCTTAAGAAACTTTAGCCCTAATCCTTTCCCCTCATGAGCGCCCTCTATTATTCCCGGAATGTCTGCGACCGTAAAGCTTTTGTATTCTTTATATTTAACAATCCCAAGATTTGGAGTAAGTGTCGTAAAAGGGTAGTCAGCAATTTTGGGCTTGGCTGCCGAAATCCTTGATATCAAGGTCGATTTACCGGCATTTGGAAATCCAACAAGTCCAATATCAGCTATTAGTTTTAATTCAAGAATAACCCTTAGAGCTTCCCCTTCTTTGCCGGATTCTGCTTTTCTTGGAGCTTGGTTTGTTGGTGTTGCAAAATTACTGTTTCCCTTTCCTCCCTTTCCCCCTTTTGCAAGAACAATTTCCTCATTAGCCTTATTCAAATCGAAAATCACTTTCCCGGTTTCCGCATTTTTCACAATAGTGCCAACTGGAATTTTAATTACAATATCTTCTCCGAATTTTCCGTCTTTTCTGGAATTTCCTCCATTCTCACCATTTTGAGCCTTGTACTTTCTTTTATATCTGAAATCAAGCAGTGTAAACAAATTAGGATCGGCTTTCAGGATTATATTACCGCCATTACCGCCATTACCGCCTGATGGCCCACCCTTAGGCACATACTTTTCCCGTCTGAAAGCTATTGCACCATCTCCGCCATCACCGGCGGTTATCTCAACTTCAGCAAAATCTATAAACATTCTCAGGTGCCCTGGCTAAAATAATTCGAGACTGCATTTGTTAGAGTAACTGCATCTCTAGTATAAGGGTTAATGCGGTATGAAAAGAATACGCCTTTCAGAATTTCTGTAGCTTCATCATATGTGTAACACTCTGTTATCTTTTCCATCGTATTTGCAAAATCTTCTCTGTCTTCGTTAAACACATTTGTCACTACTTTTTCGATTTCCTTGTTACTTAGGTAACTAAATAAATCTCTCTCTCTATGCGGGACTTGTTTGTAATCTTTTTTCCCCTTCATTTTATCAGTTGCCGCGCTTTCGACCGATATTATGGGTTCTTCCGACTGCTTATCTCCCTCAATTACTTCCTCGGTGTTTTCTATTTCAATATCTTCTTCGATTATATTTTGTTCTTCAGGTTCCAGCTCAATTTTAGGCTCACTTTTTTCTTCTTTTATATACTCAATGTTTTCTTCATGCATTTCCGTTTCCGGAATGGGAGATTCGTTATCTAGGTGCAATTCTTCATCCCCGGATAAAGGTGAATCAGATTCTTCTTTAGGTTCTTCCTTATCTTCCGTTATCTGTTCAATGTTTTCTTCCTTTATCTCCTTTCCCGGAATCGGAGCTTTGTTGTCTTCGCCTAATTCTTCATCATCGGATAAAAGTGAATTAGATTCTTCTTTAGGTCCTTCCTTATCTTCCATTATCTGTTCAGTGTTTTCTTCCTTTATCTCCTTTCCCGGAATGGGGGCTTTGTTATCTTCGTCCAATTTTTCATCATCGGATAAAAGTGAATCAGATTCTTCTTCGAGAGCCTTTAACTGAGAATCGAACGCAGTCAACAAATCATCTCCCGATGAAATATCAGATAAAATTTCATCTTCAAGAAGTGAATCAAGTTCATCTGATTCATTATTCTTATTTTCAGCAATTGCGCTGGTTTCTTCTTCCAATGGCTCTGATTCTTCTTCCTTATCAAAAAGGATCTCTTCAGATTCCCTCTCAGCCTTTTCTTCTGTCTCCATTTTTTCCGTTGTTTCTTGTCCCTGATTTTCTTCGAAATCAAACAACCCCTGTTCGGAAACTTCTTGTTCATCTTCAATTTTTATTTCAGGTTCTTTTCTATCCTCAATTTTCTTATCTGGAATTTCATCTGGCTTTATTATGGGCACTATTTCATTAGGCAAATTCTCTGGAATCTTTCTATCTTCTATTTTAATTTCTTCTTCGTCTCTTGAAGGCAGTACAAATGGTTTATTTATATCGCCGGCTGTATAAATAATATTTCTGATTGAGTTAATATCATAGTACTTTTTAGCATTCACTGGCAGGGCTCTTCTCAGCCTGAATAGATAGTCAATCTGATCCTTCTCTTTAAGAAATAATTCTACACAATTTGGCGAAATTTTATTTGGGTCGATTCCGCTCATGCTGAAGAATTCAGAAATTGATAAAAGTGCTTTGTCGATAAGCTTATGAGAATGAGTTGAAAATAATTCTTTGTCAATCTTGTTTAATGCAACTTCGAAATCAATTAGACTAAAACTAGGTGTGTTTTTTTTCTCAATGTAGATAGTAATAACGTTTTTAAGATAATCATAATAATGCAGGTAATTAAGAGAAAGCTTTATTTCATCAACGGCTTTTAATTGATCTTCATTGAAAATAAATTTTGTGAGTGACCATTTGGGTCTAACAAGAAAATTAGCGGTAAAAGAAACTGCTTGAAGAATGAGGTTTTTGGCATCTTCAAATGATAATTTTTTAGTATTTTTAATTTCTCTGGTGATAAGATCAAAATATTTATTTACTTCAGGATTTGAATAATCGAAAGCAGATTTTTGCAAAAGCTCCTTTCTGTCCAGGTAAATTAGAAAATCTAATTCTGCATTAATATATTGGGAAATTGATGGATGTAGCCCCGACTGACTTAGCTGTTCGACTGTAAAATAGGCACCCAGCTTTTTAATCTTTTCTAGCGAAAAATCGGTTATAATTTTTATCTCTTTTTCAAACATTGCTTATTATTTTACTTTATTTAATACAAAATAAAAAAATCCTCGTTAAAATATAACCTGCGGAGTACTAAATTCTATCTTAGAAATGAACAGCCACAATTGAATAATTACTCAAAATATGCATATATCCCTTTATTGTGTGGAAAACATTGACAAAATCAATTGATTTTATCTATAAATGAATTTAATTTTTGCAGGTGCGATGGAGTTCGCTTAAATGCCTGCCTTCAGGCTGATAACTCCTGCTTTAAAGTTGGAGTTATTCTTGTCGTTGTGAATAATCTCCACGAAAATTTCAATCTTTAAGATCAAAATGCGGACAAAAATCTCGATTTATATTATTTCCATATTATTCATTATTCCCTGATTTTTAATAGGAATAACTTAATTTAATGAAATCAAGCGTTACTTTTATAGATAAATATAACTATTTAATCCGGCTATCGGATAAATATGGAAATACAGATCTAATTGTCGACTTAAAAAATAAAATAAATAAATTGGAAGATGAATTCTTTTACATTGCCCTTTTTGCCAGATCGAAGAGGGCAAATCACTTTAATAAATTCTTTATTCCTTTAACTTAGAAATTAAAGATCCAAAAGAAATTTTGAATTGGGAAATGTAAATGAGTAAAAATAAATCAATTGATTATGCAGAGCTTGCCAGCGAAATGCTTTATCAGCAGAAGTCAGAATGGAAACAGCTTGCTGATAATTATTCGTCTTTAAGGAAGATTGAAGTTCATGCATTTAACTATGACGGGTTTGAATTAAAGATTCAATTTAATCCTGAAAGGAAGGCCTCTATTGCAGCAAAAATTGATGAAGAATCAATTAAGGAGCGTGCATGCTTTCTTTGCAAAGAAAATAGGCCAAAAGTACAACGTGAGATTAGCTATAATGAAAACTTCACGCTATTATGTAATCCTTTTCCGGTTTTTCCAGAACATTTTACGTTTACATATAAAAGACATTCTCATCAGAAGATATCAGGTAACTTTGACACTTTCCTTTGTGTTTCAAAAGATTTAGCTAAAAAATACACAGTAATGTATAATGGACCACGGGCAGGTGCATCGGCACCCGATCATGCTCATTTTCAGGTTGGGACCAAGTACTATATGCCAATCGATAATGAATTCCAGCTGCTGAAGAACAAATATGGCGAAGTACTAAAATATACAGGGAATTTGACAATAACTGGGATCAATGATGGAATAAGAAAATATATAGCTATTGAAAGCGCTGACAAGGAACCAATTAAAAAGGCCTTTCAATCGCTTTATGCAGTTTATGAAAATATTGCGAATGAAAAAGAAGAGCCTCGGATGAATATTATTGGTCTCTATGAAATGGAAGCAGGCTGGCGGATAATAATATTTCCTAGGTCAAAACACAGGCCGTCTCATTACTACGCAAAGGAAGATAAGAGAATATTAATCAGTCCTGCAACAGTCGATATGGGAGGAGTTTGTGTTACTTTTTTAGAAGATGATTTTAATAAGGTAAATAAAGATAACCTTGCTGAAATACTTAGAGAAGTATCTCTTGGTCAAAAGGAATTTGATAATTTTAAATCAGCATTAGCCAGGGAGTTATAAGAGTTATGAATTACAAAACTAATTGGGAATCAAGTAATGTCTAAAAACGAAAGGATACAAATTCCGGCTAATCACAGAAGGAGCCTTTCTGTCACTGCTCATCACATAGAAAATAGTATAGATGAGTTGGAAGAATTGCTAAATAATAAAAGACAAAATAAAGTGACGGAGAAGATAATTAAAAATGTAAATAGTAATGAGCGAAATAAAATTCTACATCTAATTAACAGGGTCCGAAAACAAAATGAAGAAATGTTTTACGATCTTGATCTGAACTCAAATCAAGTTTACGAAGACAGAATTTTGCGTAGCAGAATCGGCCATATTTGGACTTTATTATGTGACAGCACCCCTAAAAGCCTTAGAGGATATGGAGAAACCAACGAGCTACAGTCAGAACTAATTGACAAGCATGTTAATAATTTACTGAAGACAATAAACGAAATTCAATCGATTATTTTTAAGAAAGAGTAATAAATTATTACAAAAACTAACTCACCACCTATCCCCTCCTCTGACGAGTGCGCGGTGGGCTTTGAAACAACTATATCCAGCTGCTTTTAAGCTACATCTTTATTCGACTTAAACCTGGCAGAAATAAATTCCCTGTTCAGTCTAGCAATATTCGACACTGAAATTCCTTTCGGGCATTCAGCCTCGCAAGCATAAGTATTGGTACAATTTCCAAAACCAAGCTCATCCATTTTAACTACCATTTCCTGTACCCGTTCATATCTTTCAGGCTGACCCTGCGGAAGCAAAGCATATTGAGAAACTTTAGCGCCTACAAATAACATAGCCGATGAATTCTTGCATGCTGCAACACACGCCCCACAACCGATACATTCGGCGGCATCCAGAGAATTATCTGCAGCTTCTTTCGATATGGGGATTGCATTTGCATCAGGAGCACTCCCTGTATTAAAAGATATAAAAGCGCCGGCTTGTTGGATTTTATCGAATGCCGAACGGTCCACTATTAAATCCTTTATTATCGGAAATGGCTTTGCTCTCATAGGTTCGATATAAATAGTTTCGCCATTCTTAAAATTACGCATATGCAATTGGCAGGTCGCGGTTTTGGGTAAAGGACCGTGTGGATGACCATTAATTACAAGCCCGCATGTTCCGCAGATACCCTCCCTGCAATCGCTCTCGAATGCTACAGGATCCTTGCCTTCTTTTTCAAGACGATTGTTAAGTTCATCCAGCATTTCTAAAACAGATGCATCGGGTGAAACTGTCACTTTGAATTCTTCAAAGCTACCTTTGGCATCTGCCGATTTTTGTCTCCAAATATTTAATGCAAGATTTATATGTTCGCTACTCATTATTTATAACTCCTTGTAGCTAGTTTTACATTTTTAAAATGAAGCGCTTCTTTATGCAGTTTCCAGTTTCCGGCCTTTTTATATTCCCAGGCAGCAACGTAAGTATATTTATCATCTCTTCTAAGCGCTTCTCCTTCAGTCGTCTGATATTCTTCCCTGAAATGCCCGCCGCAAGATTCTTTCCTGTCCAAAGCGTCAACTGCCATCAGTTCGCCAAGCTCGAGGAAATCGGCAACCCTTCCGGCTCTTTCAAGAGTCTGGTTCAGGCTCTCGGCCTTACCAACTACTTTTGTATCAGTCCAGAACTCTTCTCTTAATTCTTTGATCTGCTTAATGGCTTCCTTTAAACCTTTGCCTGACCTTGACATGCCAACTTTATCAATCAGGATATGTCCAAGCCGTTTGTGAATTTCATCAACTGTTTGCTTTCCATTTAATGAAAGCAACTTATTAACCGTTTCCTTCACGTTATTCTGTGCATCTTTAAATTCCGTCCCATTCGGATCAACCTTTTCGGGTTTTTCCGTTGAAAGATAATTTCCGATTGTGTAAGGAATGACGAAATAGCCGTCGGATAATCCCTGCATCAATGCACTGGCGCCAAGCCGGTTTGCGCCGTGATCAGAGAAGTTTGCTTCGCCAAGCACAAACAAACCCGGAACGTTGCTCATAAGGTTATAATCTACCCATAGCCCACCCATTGTATAATGCGGCGCAGGATAAATCTGCATCGGTACTTCGTACGGGTCAACTCCGGTAATGTTTGCATATATATCAAACAAGTTACCATATTTATCTTTAACACCATCTTTGCCTATTCGCTCAAATGCATCAGAAAAATCAAGATAGACAGCTCTTCCACCACCGACTCCCCGACCTTCATCACAAACATATTTTGCATTTCTCGAAGCGACATCGCGCGGAACAAGATTACCGAATGCAGGGTATTTTCTTTCAAGATAATAATCTCTTTCGTCTTCAGGTATTTGATTTGGTAGACGATTGTCCTTGGCTTTTTTCGGAACCCAAATCCTTCCATCGTTCCTTAAGCTTTCGCTCATCAATACCAGCTTCGATTGACCTTCTCCATGAACAGGCAGACAAGTCGGATGAATTTGCGTATAGCATGGATTGGCAAACGTCGCTCCTCTTTTATGTGCACGCCAAGCAGCGGTTACATTCGAATTCATCGCATTGGTAGAAAGGAAATAAACATTGGAGTATCCGCCTGTTGCAAGAATTACAGCCTGTGCTGAATAGGTTTCCGTTTCGCCGTTCAACAGATTTCGAACGATTATTCCCTGGGCTCGTCCTTTTACCAGAACAAGATCCAGAAATTCCCTGCGCGGAAAAACTTCTACATTACCAAGCTTTACCTGCCGGTTCATTGAACTATAAGCGCCGAGTAGAAGTTGCTGACCTGTTTCACCTCGCGCATAAAAAGTTCTTGAAACCTGTGCACCGCCGAATGAGCGGTTAGCTAGCGTTCCACCATATTCTCTTGCAAAAGGAACACCCTGTGCAACACATTGATCAATTATATTATTACTGACTTCTGCCAGTCGGTAAACATTTGCCTCGCGCGAACGAAAATCTCCGCCTTTAATCGTATCATAGAATAACCGAAAAACAGAGTCGGCATCGTTCTGATAATTTTTAGCAGCATTTATTCCACCCTGTGCAGCAATCGAATGCGCCCTCCGTGCAGAATCGTGATATGTAAATGCTTTTACTTTATATCCAAGTTCTCCAAGAGTAGCTGCAGCCGATGCCCCTGCTAAACCAGTTCCAACTACTATTATATCATATTTCCTTTTGTTCGCGGGGTTCACAACCTTCATACTGAACTTGTGGTTCGTCCACTTTTCAGCAAGATTACCTTCCGGAACTTTTGGGTCTAATTTTATCATCATTTACCTCCAAAGAAAAATAAAAAGTAAATTGGAATTGAGGCAAATCCCACAGCCATAACTATTGCATAAAAAGTTCCAAACTTTTTAATAAAAGGAGTATATTTTTTATGATTCCACCCGAAAGTTTGAAATGCGCTCTGGAAAGCATGATTCAGATGGAAACCAAGCAAAACCATTGCAATTATATAAAATATTGAATACCAGGCTTCCCTGAACCAGCCTGTAACAAGTACATAAAGATTTTCTGCACTCCCGGAATTATACGGCGCCCAGAACGTTACAAGATGAAGAACTAGGAAAATAAATATTATGATACCTGTCTGAAACATAAACCTTGAATAAAGCGAGCTGTTTTCAGACGAAGCGTTGATCTTATATTTAACCGGTTTTGCAATCCTGTTTTCAATCCACAGCTTTGTGCCATAGATAATATGAAAAATGAAAATCAGTGCCAGGATTACTTCAACCACTCTCACAATAGGCTTAAGAGATTCAAGTGCCCCCGCATATGTGTTGAATGCTTTTTCTCCCCCGAAAAGTGAGAGATTGCCAGCGAGGTGAAAGATTATAAACAGAACCAGTAAAATACCGGTAATTGCCATAATAAATTTTTTGCCGATTGATGAGGTAAAAGATTTCGTAAACCAACCCATTGAATTTCTCCTATGTGTAATCAGAAATTCTGAAGAATTTATTTATCAGAATAATAAAAGAACGAAAGGTCCCCTTAATTAATGTGTATATTGGCACTTGTAGATAATGCATCAAGAATGGCAATATCCGAAAGTCCGCTAATAACTTTTTAAACAATAAGTAAAATTATCTAATATTGGCTATAAAATCAATTTAAAGTATATAATTTGAAAAGTTTTGGGATACCATTTTCCTTAAATTAAGTCTGAATTTTTTAACTTATTCAATTGAGGAGAAATTAAAATGCAGATTAAAAAATTTTCCATCCTAATTATAATTATGCTTTCAATTTTATCTTTCAATTGCAGTGAAAGTAATCAGCAATTATCTCCTGGGAAAAGGTTATTCGGTAAACTCAGTAATGGGAAAGAGGTTTATATGTACACTTTAAAAAATAAAAATGGAATGACAGCTGAAATTACTAATTATGGCGCTACTGTCGTTTCCTTATTTGCTCCTGACAAGAATGGAAAATTTGCCGATGTTATACTTGGATATGATAGTCTGCATAGCTATGAAAATGGAACTTCTTATTTCGGGGCTATTGTTGGCAGATATGGAAACAGGATCGGCAAGGGAAGGTTTACACTTGAAGGGAAGACCTATCAACTTACCATCAACAATGGTGAAAATCATCTCCACGGAGGAACAATCGGTTTTAATAAGAAACTCTGGACTACTGATTCATTTGACGGACATTCTTTAAAAATGACACTAGTCAGCCCCGATGGCGATCAGGGATATCCCGGTACCTTAACCCTAACCGTTACTTACACACTAACCGATAACAACGAATTGAAAATTGACTATTCTGCAACAACCGATAAGCCAACGATTTTAAATCCAACTAATCATTGTTACTTTAATTTAACTGGCAATCCTCAAAATACAATTCTTAATCACGTACTAATGATTAACGCTGACAAGTATACACCAATAGATAGCGAGTTTATTACAACAGGAGAAATTGCTAATGTAGCAGGAACTCCGATGGATTTCAGGGAGCCGACGCCGATTGGTAAACGCATAAATGATGATTTTATTCAGTTAAAAAACGGAAAAGGTTACGACCATAACTGGGTATTGAATGATTACAATGGTAATGTCAGAGAAGCTGCTACGGTTTATGATCCTTCCAGCGGTAGAGAATTGGAAGTCTTAACAGATCAGCCGGGGGTTCAATTTTATTCAGGAAATTTTCTTGATGGTTCTGAAATTGGGAAAGGCGGAATACATTATCAACACCGCACAGCAATGTGTTTAGAAACCCAGCATTTCCCGGATTCACCAAATAAGAAAAATTTCCCATCCGTTGAATTAAAACCGGGTGAGAAGTTTAGCTCAACAACTATTTATAAGTTTACAGCCAAATGATGTAATTAAATTGGAAAAGATGAATACAATGAATTAAAATTTGAAAAAGTAAAAACAACAGCAATAAGGATGATTGTTACTTTACAGAAAAACTGGCCTTCAGGAATACACGAGTGGGCAATTAACTATTTTCGGCGATAATGACACTTTTTAGTTTTGAATTATGACTATTTAATTCTATATTCACAAAGTTCTTTCAATAATGATTTATGGTGTCCCGAATAAAATCGGGAAGAATAGGGAAACCGGTGTGATTCCGGTACTGTCGCGCAACTGTGATAGGCAATTCCGAATAGCAGTATTAAACCACTGGAGCAACATATTTCCGGGAAGGTGCTGTTAAAGCCTTTAGTCAGGAGACCTGCCATAAATCAAACTAATAATCGACCTTCGCGGGCAAGGTTAGGTTAACGAGAGTTTCTCTCCGTTTATCAAACTTTAATTTCCCACGAAGTTACAACTTAATCATTTTACCGATTGTTCAATGCAATCAAGTTTAATGGAGTAACTTCTATGGCAAAAAGATTTTTCTTTTCCTTCGTTTTTCTGATCTTTATTTTTTCGGTGGCTGTAACGGCCCAATACCAACAAGCCGATTCGCTTAGATCATTTGAGCTTTCCAACGTTGTGGTTACTGCCACTAGAACTGCAACTCCGGTTTATGAATTAGCAAGTTCTGTTTCTCTCATTGATTCCACTCAAATAAAGAACTCACACAATTTTAATATTTATGAATTGCTTCAATCTCAAACTGGGATAAGTATTTCACAGCAAGGAGCTCCAGGTGCTTTTACACAGGTTTATATTCGGGGTGCAGATCCTTCACAAACGCAAGTACTAATAGATGGCATAGATATGAATATGGTAAATGATCCCGGCAATACTTACGATTTTGCTGATCTTTCTACAGATAATATTGACAGAATTGAAATTATACGAGGACCACAAAGTACATTATACGGATCTGATGCGCTGGCAGGTGTCATAAATATCATTACTAAAAAAGGTAGCGGAAAGCCTAAATTTACCATCTCAACTGAAGGTGGATCATATAATACATATAAAGGTGCTCTTGGTTCAAGCGGAGCACTAAATAAAATGAACTATTCTTTAGCCCTCAGTAAATTTAAAACAGATGGTTTTTCGGCTGCTGATCAAAAATTTGGAAATACTGAAAAAGATGGTACTGATAATTATAATGTTTCAGCAAGGATAGGATATGATATTAGCAATAATTTTAATCTGATTTTTTTTGGAAGGTTTACCAAAGCAAATACAGATCTTGATCAATTCGGCGGACCGTATGGTGATGACCCTACTTACAAGTACAATCTTGAGGAAGGTGCCTACAGGTTGGGAGGGAATCTGAAACTTTTCAGTGGAGAATGGAATCAGAAATTTGGGATTTCATTTTCAAAAAATTTAAGAAAATACAAGTTTGATGTTACGCAAAATAATCCTGCTGAGTCACGAAGTAATTATAATGGTAAAAGACTGAGATTTGAATGGCAAAATAATTTTCAGATATTTCCGGAGAATATTTTAATCTTTGGCATAGAAACAGAAAATGAATCTGCAAGTTCATATTACTATTATAATAATGTTTTAAGTGGCAGTCCGTTATCGACTATAAGCGAATTCCCTGAACAAAGTGTTCAAACAACAGGAATATATTTAGAAAATCAGCTTAAAGTGAATAATAGCTTTTTCGGCTCAATTGGTGTAAGGTATGATAAACATGAAAAATTTGGTTCAGTCGTAACTTTTAGGATTGCGCCTGCTTACGTTTTCTGGAGTACAGGTACAAAAATAAAGGCAACTTATGGAACCGGGTTTAAAGCCCCTTCCCTGTTTTATCTTTTTGATCCTGCTTACGGAAACCCAGATTTATCACCGGAAAAAAGTAGAGGTTGGGACGCAGGAATTGAGCAATATTTAATTGGTTACTCGGTAACGGCAGGTGTAACTTATTTTCAAAATACTTTTACCGATCTTTTTGGTTTCGATAGCTATTTCAAAACAGTCAATATTAATAAGTCAGAAACAAAAGGCCTGGAATTTTATCTGCAAGCGAAGCCATCACTTAATATTTTTGTTTATGCAAATTACACTTATACTGATAGTAAAGATCTAAGTCCGGGAAGCGTTGATGAAAATCTTCCATTATTAAGAAGACCCAAACATAAAGCTGCAATAAATATCGATTATAGGTTCACTGAATCATTGAATGCTGACGCGGAAGCAATTTTTGTTGGGAAACGCGACGATAAAGATTTTTCAACCTATCCGGCTACAAGAATTATACTTGACAGTTATACCTTATTAAATGCTTCTGCCACATATAAGGTTAATAATTTAATACAACTTTATGGAAGACTTGTAAATATTCTTAATTCCGCATATGAAGAAATTTATGGTTATGGTACTGCAGGTAGATCAGGCTATATTGGCCTTAAGATAAGTTTTGAATAGAAATATTATTCTTTATATATTTAATTAATAAAAACAGCAACAAACCTTTTAATGCAAGGAGTTATAATGAACAAAAATTTAATTAATCCCAGATTCTGGACGCTGACTTTGATGATACTTGCTGCAGCATTCACCAGATTGATTCCTCATTATCCTAATTTTACAGCAGTCGGCGCAATGGCATTGTTTGGAGGAGCTTATTTTTCAAAAAAATATCTCGCATTTATTGTCCCTATGGCTGCCTTGATTATATCGGACCTGTTTCTAGGATTTTATTCCGGAATGTGGGTCGTTTATCTTAGCTTTGCCTTGATTGTAGTAATCGGCATGCAAATAGGACAGACAAAAAAGCCAGGAAGGGTGTTACTTGCTTCAGTTTCAGCTTCAGTAAGTTTCTTCATAATTACCAATTTTGCTCTTTTTCCACCAAATACTATGTATCCTCAAAACTTAACGGGAATAATGGAAAGCTACACCGCAGCAATTCCATTTTTTAGTTATACTTTGTTGGGAGATCTTTTATTTGTCGGAGTAATGTTTGGTCTATTTGAAATTGCAAAGTCAAAATTCCCTGCTTTAGCTGAGGCCAAGATCTAAAATTTATATTAGGACTGATTTAATACTAGAGATGATCCAGGGGATCATCTCTACTTATTTTAAATGAATTTAAATTATAACATACCTCTCTTGATTGATTTTGATGGGGTAATTCGCATTGGCAATCAAGTCGCAAAAGAAACTGGGGAATTTTTTAGGTTCATTTCAGAAAATAAAATACCTGCCTGTATTCTTAGTAATTCAACTTTGCGTAATGGGAATGAAATAAAGAAATTTCTGGTTGATAATAACATTAAGACAGAGATCCCTGCCATAACCTGTGCTGATGCTTCTTTAAATTTTATAAAGGAAAACTTTAAAAAAATTGCAGTCTTTGCTTCGGATTCCACGAAAGAAATGTTCAAAGAATTCCTTACTAATGAAGTCCCTGAAGCTGTACTGGTCGGCGATATGGCTGATAAATGGTCCTATGAGAATTTAAATAAGATTTTTCGTTTAGTCTTTGAGGGCGCTGATTTTATAGCTATGCAGAAAAATAAATATTGGAGCCCTGACGATAAGAATCTTTACCTGGATGCAGGTGCTTTTATCTCTTCCATAGAATTTGCAACTGGAATACACGCAAAATTAATTGGAAAACCTTCTCCTATTTTTTATCATTCAGGATTAAAAGCTATTGGCTTTTCAAAAAATTCGGATTTTATAATGATTGGTGACGATATTGAAACAGATATTGATGGAGCACAAAAAATCGGAGGGAAAGGAATTTTAATTTATACCGGCAAGACTAAATATCCTTTGCCTGAAGATAGCATAATAAAACCTTTTTCTGAAATTCAATCTCTCGATGAAATACAATCTCTCTTCAACTAGTAGAAAACTTCCCCTACTTTTTAGATTTATTCTGCTTCTTTCTTCTCTTCCAGGCAAAGTTAGCAATCTTTTTCAAAGTTGTCGTATATGAATATCCTGCTGCCTCCGCCGAACGCATAAATCCAGCTCCTTCTGTGAGATCAGGATTCGGATTTACTTCCAGTACATATAACTTTTTGTCTTTCGAAAGACGGATATCCACTCGTGCATAATCACGGCAATTCATAGTCTTAAAAGCTTTTATTGCAATCTCCTTTGCCTTTTTCTCGATACGCTTCGGGAGTTTGGCAGGACAGATTGGGATAGTTTTATGGTAAGACTCATGGTGAGGGTCCCATTTCGCTTGATAACTGACAATATTATGTAAATATTCTGGCATTTCGGAAAAATCAATTTCACTAATTGGTAGTGCTATCGGATCCTTATCGCCCATTATTGCGACATTAAGCTCCCTTCCTTCAATAAACTCCTCAACTAGCGCAGGTTGGGAAAAATAACTAAGAACATAATTTATCCGCTTTCTCATTTCCTTGTTATCTTTAACTATTGAATCATTTTCAATTCCTGCGCTGGCATCCTCAAAGGCCGGTTTAATTATCAATGGGAAATTGAGTTTGTGGCGATACTGGCTTTGCTCTTTGCGTATGACCATAAATGGAGGAGTCCGTATGCCGACTGCATTTAGAAGTCGTTTTGCAAGAATTTTGCTCTGGCAGTTGGCAAGGGCCATTGGTGGAGCACCTGTGTACGGAATTCCTAAAAGTTCAAGGAGCCCAACCATATTCATTTCAAGTCGGGAATTATCCTTGAATATCTCAACAAAATTAAAAACAACATCGGGTTTGTGTTTTTTAATATTCTTTATTAGTATGTCAATGTCGTCTTTGATATTTAAGGTATAGGCTTCTAATCCTTTTCTGGTGAGTCTTTCGGCAAGCTCTTCGTATTCTTCTATAGGAGTAAGGTCATCCACCTCAAAGTAGGGCACAAAGTCGGCATTGTCAAAAGAGTTTTGAGGTGTTTTGACATAAAGTTCAGGATTAGCCTCATTAAAAATTACAGCAACTTTTAGTTTTTTCTTCATATTGAATATAAAAATACGTAAATATGTACTTTAAGTAAAACTTAACTGATAATGTGAGAGTATCTATTTCTTAATCAATCATAAAGAATTAATTCAAAATGAGTTTTTATCCTCAGCCTTATAAATATCAATGCGGACCATTCGCACTGAAATACGGTTTAGTTATGCTTGGTCGGTTTGAAAATGAAAAAACAATTGGAAAACGTGCCGGAAGCACATGGTGGTACGGAACAGATGAAATTGGACTTGCAAAGGCTGCTAAGACTTTCGATTGCAAAATGAAATACTTTCGCCGGGAAACGCCGGATGAAGCAATTAAAGTTTTAAGCAGACATTTAAAAAGAGGATGGCCTTGTATACTAAGCGTGGACAAATGGGAACACTGGATATCAATTGTAAAAGTTCAACAGGGTAAGTTTATTGTTTTCGACAGTATACTTGATAAAGTAATTGCAATTTATGGCGCCAGACAGCTTGCTATCAGATGGAAATATGTTGATGAAGACTCCGGCGAAATTAGCTATGATGGTTATGCACTAATTCCGAATACAAAGCCTGCAACAAAACCTAACTTCACTCTTGAAAAAGTAAAATATGTAAGGAGAAAAAGGAACAAAACCCTGGCCGTAAAGTGGGATACATACTTTAATGATCTAATATCAATTTGTAGACCAAGATATCCAAATTCAAGAAGCGTTATATCATTTAATGAATTTTTAAGAAGAAATGAAAAAATGTTGGTTGAACAAATAGCTTACTGGCATGGCAACCCGACCTACAGCGAACTTGAAAAACTTTTGCATGACCTTCAATTTATGGCCGAAGTTTATGATCTGGTTATTCATTCTGAAGATCAGAAAAAAGCACTCGTTGATCTTACTTCAATACTTATGATGTATGCTTGTGGGAAATATGGAATGGATCCAATATATTAATAATCTATATGGAAAATAATTTTAAAAGTAATCCGCTAATCCTAGATAAAAGCAAAACTGCATTACTGATAATTGATATACAGGAAAAAATACTCTCTGTTATGCAGGACCCTGAAATTATTGTTTCAAATACAATAAAACTCATAAAAGGATTTAAGATACTCGGCTCTCCGATTTTAATAACTGAGCAATATCCAAAAGGATTGGGACCGACTCAAAAAGATATTGCGAACGAATTAAGAGACATAAGAACATTCCAGAAAATGAGCTTCAGTGGCATTTGTGCTGAGAATTTATTCCCTGAACTAAGAAATAAAAATATAAAACAGGTTGTTATAGCAGGCATCGAAGCTCACGTATGTGTTCAACAAACTGCTCTTGATCTTATCGCTAATAATTTCCAGGTTAACCTGGCTGCTGATGCTGTTTCTTCCCGGAAAAAAATTGATTATGAAACTGCAATTGGTAGAATGAGAAAACACTCAATTGAAATTACGACTACGGAATCTGTATTGTTTGAAATGCTGCGCGAAAGCGGGACTGACGAATTTAAGCAAATTTCAAAAATCATAAAATAAGCTACAAATATTTTCATACTTTTAACTACCTAAAAAAATTTAAAGCCCCCTAAATTTCTCTTTACAATTTGAAAATAATTTAATATAATAAGTTGTGCCTTTTGGGGAAGTTATCTTTTCGGCAATTACCGCTTTAATTATTTTCAAAAGTAATAAAATCAATTAAATCTATATTCTATGGAGTATCGGTTATGAAAAAGCTATTAGTTTTGGTAGTTATGATTTTTGCCTCATACTATTCCGCAAAAGCTCAGAATGATTTTAGTTACTTTAACAAAACCATTTTAACTGGTGGAATATCAACAGGTTATACAAACGGATTTGGAGTTCAGGGCAACTTTATGATATCTAATTTTGCTCAGAATTTCCCTTTGGCTGTACGATTTGGATTAGGATATTCTTCATGGGATCCGGGTGATCCATGGGCTGCCCGAAGAATATTTATTAATGATAACACAAATGGAGTTCCTCAGAAAAGTGGGACCGATTGGAATTTCAGATTGGATTTGCTTTACCACATTCAATTTTTGTCAATGAACCGATTCTATGTTTTTGCCGGCCCGAGGTATTCTGCTTTTTCAGGAGAATTTGATTTTATTGATGGAAATGAATTTTTTAATATCACCAGCAATCAATGGGGATTTGGACTCGGTGGAGAAAGCTATTTTATGCTAGTTCCGGGATTCGATCTTGTATTGTCATCTGCAATCGATTATTATCTTAACAGCTCAATTCAGGGACACGATACAGCTTATTACCCCAATAATGAAAATATTAACCCTAAGCATGGTTATACATATTCAGTTGCTGATCAGGCAATTAATCAGCCAAAATTGCTGCTTAGAGTTATGGTTGGTTTTAATTATAGATTTTAATTTTCATAAATACGGACTTTATTTGTCCGATATTAAGTGTAATTATTATTTGATAGCGAATAAACCAAAAATTATGAATTTTTATTTGCCGATTTATATGTTTAAATTTATTTTTTTGGTACATATAAATATTGCTTGTTTATCGGGGAATGGGGATTATAAGTTAATTTAACATTTTAGGAATAATGAAGATTTTAACCTCAAAACCGGTAAAAATAATATTTGCTGTCACATTTGCATTATTAGGGATAAACCATTTTATAAATGCTGATAGTTACTTACGCTATGTACCAACATTTCTACCAGACAGAATTTTATGGATTTATCTGATCGGTATTTTCCTTTTAGTGACTTCATACGCGGTGCTGATAAAAAAATACGCAAAAGAAGCCTGCCTGGCACTGTCGATATATCTCCTCCTGGTCGTTTTTGCCATACATATCCCTGGATTATTTTTTCCTAAAATTATGCAGGTTTCTATGATAAGTATTCTAAAAGATACAGGACTTGCCGGTAGTGGCTTGTTTTTGGCTAGCGTAATAGGTATTTCTGAATCAGAATAGACTACTAGTTTAGCTTAAAATTTATTTAACTCAAGTATACAACCGACCCATCTACTTTCCTAAACATTGAATAATTTTGGGACATAATTTCAAAATCAAACAGTAATGTTTTCCTTCCTTTGTATGTAATAATTTCCGAAGTAACGAACACTCAATAAACTGCCAGAAAAAATTACCGGTTAATTATGGCACATTTATGGCCTAACTGCATAAGATAGTTTATTAGATAATCAGGCTTGAAAAGGTTTTGTGAAATATCTATTAAGCGGCTAGGTAACCTAATGATCAGATAATCTTTATCGCAGCAAATTGATAATAGTATTGATATATCTTTAAAACACAAAATAGCAGTTGTAAAAAAATGAACTATAACCTTGAAAATTTTGATGAGGGTACAATAATATTCAGAATAGACAAGAAATTAACATTCAATGAAATTTTGAAAGTCTTTTTTAATAAGACAGCAATTAATGAATTTCAAAAAATGCTTGCAAATACCGAAATCAATTCCGGCTTATCAACTTCAAAATTTGAAAAAACGGAAAAAAAACAAATTGAATATGTGCCCGAAAAGCAGTCAGATGTTTTAAATAAAATCGACCTGCTGATTACCTTTGGTTTTGAAAGACTTTCAAGAAATAAATGCCTGTTGTTTATTCTTAACCTTGGTAGTTACTGCATTACAATTGGAGAGCTTAGTACAGCAATTATACTATTTGAAAAAATCATAAAAGAGGTCAAAAAGGAGAACAAATATTTTATAATTAAAGCTGACGCTTTTCTAAAACTTTCAGAAGCTTATAGAAGGAAAGCCGAATGGCAAAACAGCCTTGCTTATGTGAAAAAAGCATTATATCTATATAGGAAAAACAATGAATTAAATGGTTTAGCTAATAGCTTAAATATTTTGGGAACAATTTATGGTGAACAGGGAAATTTTAAAAGTGCGCTCCAATATTTCGAAAAATGTTTGAGCATGATAGCTAAATCAAAGGATAATGAATTTAAAGGCAAAATCGAAATAAACTTGGGCATTATTTATACGATACTTGGCAATTATGATACCGCTTTTTCTTACTTCAATCGCGCTTTGATTACATATAATAAAGCTGGAAATATTAAGCGTGTTGCAGAGATAAGACATAATATCGGATTTTTATATTTAAGAAATCATAAAACAACTTCGGCGTTAAAAGAATTTGATAGAAGCATAGCTACCAGCATTAAAATCGGTTACTTGCCAACACTTGGAGTTTCATATCTTGGAAAATCATTCACATTTGCAATGCAAAAAGATTACAACCTGGCTGATGCATTTGCAGACAAAGCTATGCAAATTTGCAGCAGAACAAATGATAAGCTCTCTGCAGCCGATGTTTACAAAATAAAAGGTGTCATTCAAAGGGAACGAAGCAATTTTGCTGAGGCTGAAAATTTTCTAAAGACTAGCCTGAGGATAAATAAGGAATATGGCAATAAATTTAACGAAGCGGAAACTTATTTAGAGCTTGCCTCTCTATATAAAAAGATCGGTAACCCGGGAAAAAGTAATTTAATGTTCACAGAGGCTTTGAAATATTTTAGATCTCTAAAAGCAGAAGTGAAAGTTAAAGCCATTAAAGAACAAATTTCCACTTTATCGGCCGCTTAAACTATCTGGTGTCCTCAATTACAGCACTCTTTTTGTAGATATCCTGCCTTTTGTCCATCAGTGGAATGGTAGAGCCTTTCAATCTGTTTTCATCAAGTAAATCAAGATCCAGATCAGCAATTATAATTTGCTCCTGGTTTATAATACCTTCTGCCGCTATGCCATCGCGGGAAAAAGGAAAATCAGAAGGCGTCATAATTACAGCCTGACCATAATGTAAGTTCATATTTTCAACTGGTAGATTACCTACTGTACTCGTCATTACAACAAACACCTGATTTTCAATTGCGCGTGCATGACAGCAATATTTAACTCTCAAAAATCCTTGTCTGTCATCTGTGCAGGAAGGGACAAAAATTATTTCAGCACCTGCATCAGAAACCATTCGGGCTGCCTCAGGAAATTCGACATCATAACAAACCATTATCGAAATAGGGGCATGTTCAGTTTTAAATACTTTGAATTCATGTCCGGGCTCAGTTTTCCATAATTCCTTTTCCCATCTCGTTCTATGAACCTTATCCTGGTGAAATACCTTGCCGTCAGGTGTAAATAAATAAGCCCTGTTAATAACCCCGCCATTCAGATTAGTGGGGTGGGTACCGCCAATTAAATAAAATTTATGTTGCATTGCGTATGACTTCATCAATTTAATATACCGATCAGTATATTCACCAAGCCTTCTAACTGCAGAATAAGCTTCTTTTGTCTGAACAAAAGATAACAATTGTGTTGTAAAAAGTTCAGGTAGCAGAATATAGTGTGGTTTATATTCTGCAGCCGATTCCATTACAAAATTGATTTGCTGCTCAAATTCTTCAAAAGAATTAATTTTCCGTAAGTGGTACTGTATCGCCGCTATTCTTACTCTCATTCCTTTCTCCTTTTCGTGGTTTATAATCGTGGTTAAGCCACACAATCAATGTGGCATTTTCCAAAGAATCTGTATCTCCTTTAAGGTATTTATCAATTATATCACAAAATTGAAATCCTTCTTTTATTTGAAAAGTAAGTACAGGATCATAAATATCCCCCCAAATAACGTGCATAGCATATGTATGAGGATCATACATATCTGCATATTTGTGATAATTGGGAATTCTTCCTGCTGCAATTATCCTTTTAAGATTTAACTCCTTGCATAGTTTTTTTCTTGCGAAGTACAGTTTTTTGCCAATTCCTTTTTTTCTTAATTCAGGATCAACACATACTTCTGCTCCATATAGAGTTTTACCTTCAGGGTTGTGAGTATTAAATGTACCCATGCCTGTAACTGTTCCCCAATTATGAATCGGGCCGTATTCTTCCCAAAATATAATTAAAGAACTCGCAGTTCCGACAATTTTTCCTTCAAATTCTGCTACAAATTGTCCTTCAGGAAAAATTTTTATGTGACTTTCTAATTGTTCAATCGACCAGGGTTTTAAATGCGGATAGACCCTCTGCTGTAGAACTCTTATAGCTTCAAAATCAGAACGAACAACATTACGGATTATTACCCTGGAAATCATATCTGACTCCTATTAAAATTGTTCGACAAAAATATAGGATTTCGCATTAGAATTCTATATACGAATTTTAGGGTAGTCCACTAAGGAAAGATATAAAAATTACAATGGAATTTGAATGCCTATTATAAAAAAAGCCGCAAAGAGTATATGCGGCTTATATTATAAAAAGAATCAAAAATATAATTTAGAATCCGAATGTCAATCCTGCACTTGCAGTTTTAACATTTGCAAACTTATAATCGATATTAAGATTAAGGATTGCTAATTTAAATGCAGCCCCAACAGTAAAACCTGTACTGTTTGCACCGTCCATTTCAAAAGATATGTTTTGTGTTTCTGTAACTGGACCAGCGCCTGTATCAACAGCGTAAGTATAATCATATTGAATAGTTGTTGTAGAAGATTCCTTTGTCAGTGCAATATATGGTGTAAAAGCGATTATACTTCCAAAAGTTTTGCTGGCAAAGATTTCAAACAAATTTGCCTTAGTTTCAAATATTGTACCTACTTTTAAATCCTGATAAAAATACCCTAAAGCAATATCAACCGGAAATTGTTTATTTGTAAACCAGACTGCAGGATTATGGACAACACCAAATCCCCAGTAAGTGAAATCTCCGAGATCTTTGATATTCACCTTAGGAAACCATCTGATTGCAACGTTAGTGCCTAGGAGTGTTCCTATGCCTAGTTGTAATGTAGCAGTAGGAAACAAAGATAAATTGTTAAGGTAACCTTTTACATCAGTTAAAGTATAATTTTGAAGCGTATAGCCTTGAACCTGTTGTCCCTGGAAGTCTAGGGTAACATATTGATCCTCTGCACCCATTATAGTAGGTCCGGAAATTTTTACATTCCAGGGCTGGCTCAGCAATGCCTGTTTAATTTGATTCTGGGCAGTAATATCATTTTGAGCTGCTTGAGCTGCTATATCAGTTGCTTGACTCTCCGTAAAATTAAAAGAGCCGTCAGTTGAAAAAGTCTTTTGCCCATCATCAATGACAGTCCCCATAGCAACGATTTTTATGTCCAGGCTGAATGAGAACTCAGTAGGCGAAGGAGCTTTTGTAATCCAGCCTGTATTTAAATTTGAACCAAATCCGTTTATTGCAGGACCAACATATCCTTTTGCAGCATCAGTTGATAGATTCCCAATAGTGTTATTAAAGCCGTTCCCACCATTGTCAGTAGTATTCTGCGCATAATCGGAATAAGAGAAGAAAAAAATGCCAAACAAAAACAAAATTACCGTTAATTTTCTCACATATCCTCCCGATAATTGTTAATTATTTTCGCTGCAAACATCCCTACGTACACAGGCACATAAAACTAAGTTCAAATATAATAATAATTAGGAAATCACAAACTTTTCTTTGACTAATAGTTAATTATAATAATAATTCATTAATTTCTCAGCCATGTTAGTTAATTTTGGATTAGACTTGCTTTGTAAGATAATTTATTGCGTACACTTGTTTGAAATCAAAAACTAGGCCAACCGGAACCTCACAACTATACTCTTCAGTTAAGACTCTATGTTATGAAGGGTGTCTGCCAATTTGGCAGACTTTTTCCTTCATCTCATCTTCCCTACAACTAGGGTACAACTAGGTCTCACCTGGCCTTAAATGACCCTTCAGTCATATTTAGTATTGACAAAAATGACAGACAAACCGGAGGTCTCTCCCCAAAATATAATTACTTAATATTAGTCCTGATCAATGAAATATTTAGCAGTCAGAATAAGATACATTGGTAAAACTTTGATATGATTGATGAAGGAAAGTCGGTTTGCTAGGTGCATTCAGACTTAAAGTCCAAAGTATCCTTGTTTCCTGCATACTTATCTTCTTCGATAGCCGGCTTCCCTGATGATAAACCGACTTCAGTGGCAGGTTTAGAATGATGGACTCATCACATTTGTTAAACTAAAATCACGATATTGCCAGATAGTTTTCCCAAATATTAAATAGTTCGTAGGTTGCCCTGATATCTCTGCCGCAATAAATAGCAATTTCCTTAACCTTTCCTGCATCGTAGAGAGTTTTGACATCCATTCCTGATATCCCCTTAGATTTTGGAGATTCTACACTAAAAGCATTACAGTAAAAATCTAGGTTGAATTTGCGCGTCAGACCATAAAAAGTAAATTGATCGAGCAGATCAATATGAAAAGTTTTATCGTAACGATTGGTAATCAAATTACGGGAAGGCTTTACTTTGAGCATTGCTGAACGCAGCATAAGAAATGGGGCATCAAAACTTCTCCCATTAAAGGTAACTATTCTGTCTGTGACTTCTATAATCCTCCAGAATGATTGCAGCATTTCTGGCTCAGGCAGGCCTTTATATTGGGTTTCTCCGTCTTTTGAGGACCACTCTTCCAAATCCTGATTTTCATAATATACAAAAGATTTTTTCTTTTCCGCATCGAATAACCCAATCGCAACCACTCTAGCGGTGAAAGGATAAAGACTCATATAACGGATTGCATCATCCTCCATTTTTCCTTTAACCTCAGGATCATTTTCCTTATTTGCATACCTCATTAAATATTCCTGCTGGCTCTCGGAAAGAGACTCAAAAGGATAGGCAGAAGTTTCAATATCAAAAATTAAGGTTCGCATTTTATTGCCCTATATTATTTTATGATTAATTCAACCTCCGGATCAAAAGCAGAAATCTTCTGATAGAATTCGCCAGCCAACTTGGCAGATTTTTTAGAGACAGGATCAACGTGAACAAGGACCCCCTTTCCTTCGGCGAGAATATCACCATTGCGTTGTCTTTCGACAATGTGTTCATATCCAAAACTTGAATTTTTAATATAAGATACTCTGGAATAAATGTTAAGGTCATCATCAAAAAAAGCCGGTTTCAAATAATTAATTTCATTACGGGCCATGTAGTAAAGCCTGTTATCGCTGAAAATTCCTTTTTCTGGCAGCAATCCTGCGTCTTTTACATAATGAATTCTTGCCTGTTCAAAATAATTAAAATACACTGCATTATTTAAAATACTGAGCATATCTACTTCATTAAATCTTACTTTAACTATGTAAATATGCTTGAACTTTGATCTATCGAGTTGAGGATTCATAAATTTTATTTGCTTCCTTTAGCTGCTCTTACCATCGCTTCAATCTGGTCCCACATATTTTCAGGAATGGCTTCAAGCATATTAAATTGCCCTGCGCCTTTAAGCCATTCACCGCCATCAATAGTGATAACCTCACCATTTATATAAGAAGAAAAATCCGAAACAAGAAATGCAGCAAGATTTGCTAGTTCTTGGTGTTCACCTACTCTTTTTAGCGGGACTTTATTCTTAAAATCAAATTTATCCTTCAGGTCGCCTGGCAGTAATCTTTCCCAGGCACCTTTTGTCGGGAAGGGTCCAGGAGCGATGGCATTATTACGAATTCCATACTTTCCCCATTCAACTGCTAATGAACGAGTTAGAGAAAGCACCCCAGCTTTAGCACAAGCTGAAGGCACTACATAAGCTGATCCTGTCCAGGCATAAGTTGTAACAATATTTAAGACTGTACCTTCCGATTTTTTATCTATCCAGTATTTTCCAAAAGCTAAAGTGCAATTGTATGTCCCCCTTAGCACAATATTAATAATTATATCAAATGCGCGGTTTGAAAGCCTTTCAGTTGGGCTTATAAAATTTCCAGCAGCGTTATTTACTAAAACATCGACTTTGCCGTATTTTTCTTTAGAAGTATTTAATAAATTTTCCACCTGCTTATAATCTGTAACATCGCATTGAATAGGCATTATGTTACCCTTTGTTTGTTCCGCTAATTCCTTTGCTGTTTCATTCAGCACATCAATTTTTCTACTTGTAATAACAACCGAAGCTCCCAGCTCGAGGAAATATTTACTCATTGCTTTACCGAGCCCTGTTCCCCCTCCTGTCACAACAATTACTTTACTTTCAAGTGCATTTTCTCTCAGCATTGGTTGCGAATAATTTTTCATTATAATTTCCTAAATGTTTATTAATTAAATATAAGAAACCCAATCCATTATTTAACAGATTGGGTTTTATTTTAAATTACCAATAAGATCTAGAAGCAAAATTGGTTTGCTTCAATTAGTTTATCAGCAACGCTTCTTCTTAGTTTAACTGTGTTAACAGCTTCAAGCTTCGTAAAGCGTTTCAATCCCAGAAGAAGCATTTTCAATTCATCGCCTTCCGCAAATGCTGCAATAGCGTGTTTTCCATAAAGATTTATTTTTTCAATTGCTTCATTAATATATACTCTTGTCATATCAATATAAGATTGCAGCTCTTCGGCTTTTTTGATCTTTGAAAGCTTCATCGTTCTCAAATAAGCAGATTCGCACGCAAAGACTTCAATCATCATATCGGTAACATTCATAATAATTTCCTGTTCATCTTTAAGCTTTGCCATTAGCTTTTGAACGGCACTGCCTGCGATCATCAGAATTGCCTTTTTAGCATTTATTATAGCTTTCTTTTCCTCCGAAAGTAATTCTGCCTCTCTATTCCCAAATGAGGGGATGGACATTAGTTCTTTCTGAATTGCCATTGCAGGGCCCATTAAATCGATCCTGCCTTTCATAGATCTTTTAACAAGCATGTCAACCGTTAGCAGGCGATTGATTTCATTTGTCCCTTCAAAAATTCTGTTAATCCTCGAATCTCTGTAAGCACGTGCTGCCGGATATTCTTCTGAATACCCATATCCGCCATGTACCTGAACGGCCTCATCAACAACATAATCCAGCATTTCAGAGCCATATACTTTAAGCATTGCACATTCAATTGCGTATTCTTCGGCAGCCTTCAATGCCGCTTCCTCGTATTTTTCACCCTGTCCCTGAAGTTCTTTAATCCTCTTACTAATTAAATCACTTACACGATAGGTTGCGGTTTCAGATACAAAAATTCTGATTGCCTGTTCCGCAAGCTTGTGCTTTATGGCACCAAAATTGGAAATTGCCTGATTGAATTGCTTTCTCCCCGTAGCGTACTGAATAGCAATTGATGCAACCTTTTTTGCGCTTCCGGTCGTCATTGCACAAAGTTTGAATCTGCCCACATTCAATATATTAAAAGCTATATAATGACCTTTCCCTACTTCCCCAAGCACATTTTCTACTGGTACTTTAACATTGTCAAGGAAAAGTGCACGAGTTGATGAACCCTTAATTCCCATTTTATTTTCTTCCTGGCCACGGTTAAATCCTTCGGAATTAGCATCAATAATAAAGCAGGTAAATTTATCCCCATCGACTTGAGCAAAAGTAATCAGAATATCAGCAAAGCCACCATTTGTAATCCACATCTTTTGGCCGTTTAATACATAGTATTTTCCATCTTCCGTTAATTTTGCAGTTGTTTTTGCAGAAAGGGCATCTGAGCCTGATGTGGGCTCAGTCAGACAGTAGGCCGACTTCAATTCGCCGCTTGCCAGTTTAGGAAGATATTTTTTCTTTTGCTCTTCGGTGCCGTAATAAAGAATAGGCAACGTCCCGATTCCTGTATGAGCTGCAAATGAAACTCCAAATGAATGGCTTTTACCCATCTCCATTGATATCGCTGTGTTGGAATTAAAATCTTCCCCTAATCCTCCATATTCTTCGGGGATTGCGGAACCAAGTAAACCGAGTTCGCCTGCTTTTTCCAACAAGCTTGTTGTTAGATTTGGTTCTTGTTTGTCTATAGCATCGAGCTTTGGCCAAATTTCCTTATCAACAAATTCCTTGGCAGAATCTGCCATCATTCTTTGTTCTTCTGACAGGTCTTCAGGAATAAATATTGATTCAGGATCAGCTTCTTTCACAAGAAACTCCCCGCCTTTTAGCACTTCTTTTGTCATTGTATTTTCCATTTTACTTCTGATATTTTGTTGATAAATATTTTCAATTCTATAACCTAAAATGTCATTCTAAATCTGTTTCAGAATCACTTAATTACATAAGCAATGCTGGGACCTGCTTTGCCGGTATGCAGTCAATTCAACACGACTATGGACTTTTTTAATTTACTAATTCAGCAATTCGTAAATTGCGGCAACTCCCTGGCCACCACCGACGCAAGCAGTTACCATTCCATATTTTTTCTTTATCCTGCGTAATTCATTTAAAATTTGAACAGAGAGCTTTGCTCCAGTGCATCCAAGAGGATGCCCCAAAGCAATTGCGCCCCCATTAACATTTACTTTTTCAGGATTTAATCCCGCTGTTCTGATAACAGCAAGCGACTGTGATGCAAAAGCTTCATTAAGTTCAATCAAATCCATATCATTCAGTTTCATATTCGCCTGCTTTAAAGCTTTCGGAATTGCGGCGACGGGTCCAATACCCATTATTCTTGGATCAACACCTTCAAGCGCATAAGATTTCAATCTTGCTATAGGTTCGAGATCTAATTCCTTCATCATATTTTCAGACATTACAAGAACAAACGCAGCACCATCCGATGTCTGAGATGAATTTCCTGCTGTAACTGTTCCGGCGGCAGCAAAAACTGGTTTTAATTTTGAGAGGGCTTCCAGCGTTGTATCAGCTCTTGCGCCTTCATCAGTATCTACAATATATTTTTTTGCTTTCTTTTTACCATTCTCCAAAACGATTTCCTCTATTTCAATGGGGGCAATCTCATCCTTAAAAAAGCCTTTATTAATAGCATTTATTGCCTTCATATGTGAGCCATAGGCAAATTTATCCTGATCTTCACGAGCAATTTTATAATCTCTTGCTACTTCTTCAGCGGTCAGACCCATAGCCAGGTAATATTCGGGATGCTGGGTAGCAAATTTATAATTAGGGGCAAGTTTCCAGCCTGTAGTAGGAACAAGCGACATCGACTCCGTTCCACCCGCAATTATACAATCCGCAAGACCTGAACGAATTTTAGAAAATGCAATCGAAATTGTCTCTACGCCTGAAGCACAATAACGATTGACAGTCATTCCCGGAACTCTCATGGGCAAACACTGCAAAGCAATCATTCTACCAATTTGTAGGCCCTGTTCAGCCTCCGGAACGGCATTTCCAACCATTAAATCATCAATCCTGCTTGGATCGAGTTGAGGGACCTTACTTAATAAATATTTAATTACATCTGCCGCTAAATCATCAGGACGATAATTTTTAAAGCTGCCCTTTTTAGCTTTGCCAACTGCGGAACGATATCCGGCTACTATATACGCTTCTTTCATAGTTTTACTTCTATTATTATAATTAAAAGATTTCCTTTGATTATTATTAATTCCTTAAAGGTTTTCCGGTTGTAAGTATACTTTGAATTCTTTCCATGGTCTTCTTTTCGCCAATAAGGCTCAAAAATGCCTCTCTTTCCAGATCGAGCAGATATTGCTCTGGCACGAGAACAGGCGCTGTTAAATCACCACCGCACATTACATAAGCAAGCTTCTCAGCAATTTTTTTATCATGTTCGCTGATGTATTTAGCGTTATAAAACGAATAGGCTCCCAGCAGCAATGTTGACAAAGCTGACCTTCCAAGCACTTTAATATCTGTCCTTTCCTGAGGTTGGGTATAACCAAGATCACTTAATTCAAGCACAGCTTTTTTAGCCTCAAGAATTACTCTGCTTTGGTTTACAATAAATTTGTCTCTTCCTTCCTTGAATATACCAAGGCCGAAAGCTTTCTGCGCAGAAGTAGCCACTTTAGCCATAGCTATGTTCATAAATTTTTCCTGTAGAATTGTCATTTCAACCATATCTTTTTTATAGCTGTCAGATGCGCGAAGAGTCATTTCCTTTGTTCCGCCGCCAGCAGGTATAATTCCCACTCCGACCTCTACCAACCCTATATAAGTTTCTGCACCTGCAACAACTTTATCTGAGTGCAAACACACTTCACATCCACCGCCAAGGGTCATACCATGCGGAGCAGCGACAACAGGTACTGCTGAATATCGGATTCTCATGGTGGATTTTTGAAACATCCTTACTGCCATATCTATTTCATCATATTCCTGTTCGGTAGCAAGCATAAACATCATTGCAAGGTTAGCTCCGGCCGAAAAATTTTGTCCATCATTTCCAATAACCAGACCTTTAAAATCCTTCTCTGCTATTTCAATAGACTTCTGAATTGCTTCTAAAATTTCAGAACCAATCGAATTCATTTTAGTCTGAAATTCAAGATTCAATACGCCATCACCGATATCATGCAAAGTCGCCCCAACATTTTTCCAGACCGGTTTATTTGATCTATAATTATCAAGAATTATAAATGCCTCCTTACCGGGAATATTTTTATATGATCCTGTTTTTATATCATAATACTGTCTCTTTCCGTTATCAATTTTATAAAATGAAGTAAAACCTTTATTCAGCATATCATAGACCCATTTTGCAGGCTTAAGATTTTCTACTTCCATTGATTTAATTGATTTTTCCAATCCAAGCGCATCCCACGTTTCGAAAGGACCAAGCTCCCAGCCAAAGCCCGCACGGAGTGCATCATCTATTTTGTAAACTTCATCAGATATTTCAGGAATTCGATTTGAAGAATATCGAAAGATCATAAAAGAGAGCTTCTTTAAAAATTCACCCGCCTTATCCTTAGAAAGAGCGAGAGCTTTTACCCTTTCTTTTAGATTATCAATTTGTTTCGCAGCGGTAACTGATGCATACTTTACTTTATCAGATGGAATGTATTCAAAAGATTCAAGACTTAATTCAAGAATTTCAGTTTTACCATTTTTGTCTTTTGATTTTTTGTAAAATCCCTGCCCTGTTTTGTCACCGAACCAGTTGTTTTCAACTAGTTTGGTCACGAAATCGGGAATATGAAACAATTCTCTCGATTCATCATTTGGACAATCTTTGTAAATATTCTCTGAAACTTTTACAAGAGTATCAATTCCCACAACATCAGCAGTTCTGAAAGTAGCTGATTTTGGTTTGCCGGTTAATGGGCCTGTAAGAGTATCTATCTCCTTTATTTTAAGTCCAAGATCTTTCATCAATTTAAAAACAGCCATCATACTGAAAACACCGATGCGGTTTGCTATAAATGCTGGAGTATCTTTGCACAGTACAGGCGTTTTCCCCAAATACACATCACCATAGTGCATCAGAAAATCTAATAATTCTTTCTTGGTTTTATCAGTTGGAATTATTTCCATTAGTGGCAAATATCTTGGGGGATTAAAGAAATGAACTCCACAAAAATGCTGCTGAAAATCTTCGCTTCTCCCTTCAAGCATTGAATGGATAGGAATCCCGGAAGTGTTTGAAGTTACAATAATTCCTGCTTTTCTGAATTTTTCAACTTTTTCAAAAACAGATTTTTTTATATCAATGTTTTCAACTACTGCTTCAATTATCCAGTCACATTCACTAAGCCAGCTCAGGTTATCATCAAAATTACCGGTCGTAATTCTGGATGAATATGATTCATCATACAAAGATTCCGGTTTTTGCTTAAGCACGTTCTGAAAATTGGAATTTACTATCCTGTTTCTAACCGCAGGACTTTCAAGTGATAGACCTTTCTTCGTCTCCTCGTCTGTAGGCTTGCTAGGAACTATATCAAGCAGGTAAGCACTGCAGCCAATATTCGCAAAGTGACTAGCAATTCTTGAACCCATTACTCCTGAACCAAGCACTGCTACTTTTTTGATTATTCTGTTCATATTTAGATCTCAGTTTATTTATTTGGAAACTTTTTTAATAACTTTTATAAAGCCGTTTGTGTATCCAATTTTTCATTATAAATCTGGTCAATTATATTTGGATATTTTTGGGCTATTACATCTCGTTTAACTTTTAAGGTCGGAGTAAGTTCGCCTGTTTCTATAGACCAAACATCGGAAACCAAAGCTATTTTTTTAATTTGCTGAATATGCCCGAATCTCTTATTGTATTTTTCTACTTCTTCCCAGATCCTTTGTTTAACAACATCTGAAGCAGCAATTTCTTCACGTGTAATCAAATTAATATTCTTCCCTTTTGCCCATTTACGCACAAACTCAAATTCAGGCTGGATAATTGCTGCAGCAAACTTTTGATTTTCACCAATTACCATTATGTATTCTATAAAGAATGATTCTTTCATCTTATTTTCTATTGGCTGAGGGATAATATACTTGCCGCCACTCGTCTTAAAGATCTCTTTTAGCCTGCCTGTAATTTTCAAATATTTCCCATCAACAATTTCACCAACATCCCCTGTATGGAACCATCCTTCGGGATCAATTACCTCTTTAGTTTCATTAGGTTTATTATAATAACCCATCATAACATTGGGCCCTTTGCCAAGAATTTCACCATTTTCTGCTATTTTAATTTCTACATCTGGAATTGGAAAACCCACCGTGCCAAAATGATTTTGACCTTTATAAAATCTATTACAGGTTAATACAGGAGAAGTTTCGGTTAATCCATAACCCTCAATTACCTGTATCCCTGCAGCAGTAAATATTCTTGATAGGCGAGGCTGCAAGGAGGCAGAACCACTAATAATTCCACGTAATTTTCCTCCTAGCGCGGCTTTCCATTTCGCAAATACAATTTTACGTGCAAAGAATAACCTGAATTTATAAAACCAATTATTTTTACCCCTGTTATCATAATGCAACCCGAGATTCACGGCCCAACCGAAAATCGCCTTTTTAGGAAGGTTCAGTTTGAATCCCTCAGCCATAATCTTTTCAAATATTTTTTCAAGCAATCTTGGAACAGTAATAAAATAATGAGGTTTTACTTCACGTATATTGTCCGCAAGTGTATCCATATTTTGAGGATAATTTATTGAAGCTCCAAGTACCAAGTAGTAATAAACTGCTGTTCTTTCAAAAATATGGCATAAAGGGAGGAAACTAATTGTTCTTCCAAATTTTTCTATGGGCATGCATTGTGTCAGAGAATTTACATTGCCCATAATGTTTCTATGAGAAAGCATTACTCCCTTAGGGATTCCCGTTGTACCAGAAGTATAAATAACAGTAGCAAGATCGTATTGAGTTATACTTTCATTAATTTCTTCCATTTCTCTTTTATGGGATTCATTAGCAGCCTCCATTACTTCAGCCCAATGAGGTACTCCTTCAACTCTATCTAAAGTGTAAATCTTTTCAATCTTGTTTTTAATTTTCTTATTCACTCTTTGAACTTTTTTATAAAGTTCATAATCCTCAACAAAAACTATTTTTGTTTTAGTATCCTTAAAGATAAAGGCATAATTATCCTCACTTGTATTGGGATATAAAGGAACAACAATTCCCCCTATTTGCAAAACACCAAGATCAACAAAATTCCATTCAACCCTGTTTCTTGAAATTATTGCAATCATATCCTTTTTTGCTATTCCAAGATCCAATAAACCTAAACTAATTTTATCTATAATTGATTTGACTTCCTCAACACTATATATCCTCCAGCTTCCAGTAACTTTATCAGCCAAAGCTCTTGGATTTGGATATTTCTCAAGTTGATAAGGAATTAAGTCTATCAACCGGTTTTTTTCAATATAAGGCGGTTTCAAAAAAGCCCCCTTTTTTAAATATTTGAAATTAAAATAAGAAGAAGAGTTTAAAGTAGCAAGCGAAAATTCGCTAATAAAGAATTTTTGCTACTTAGCGGAATAATTTATTATATTAAGGAGGCTATTGCGTATTTTATTGATGATTAAAGCGGCTCTTTATGAAGTTGTCTGAAAATAACATTAAGCTCATTTTCGGATTAAAACTTAAGCAATTAAGACAGGAAAAAGGACTATCTCTATCCGAATTAGCTCAGAAAAGCTCTTTGTCGGTCTCCTATTTAAATGAAATCGAAAACGGAAAGAAAAGCCCCAAAGCAGATAAAATTGCGGCACTTGCAGATGCCCTGGATGTTTCATATGACAGACTTGTCTCATTAAAACTGACAAAGCATCTGGCTCCCATTAGTGAACTTCTTGAATCAAACCTTCTTGAACAATTACCACTTGATCACTATGGAATTGATGTGCATAAAGTTTTGCTGCAGATTTCCGAAGCCCCACTACAACTCAGCGCACTTGTTTCGACTCTAATTGAAATGGCTAAGAGTCTTGAGTTGAGTGAAAATAATTTCAGTAAGACAGCAATAAAGACATACAAAGAATTAAATGAAAATTATTTCCCTGAGCTTGAGGAAGCCGTTAATAAATTCAGGAAGAAAGTAAATTTCGAATCAAAGCCTCCTATCAAGTTTAAAGAATTACGGGAAATTATCCTGGATGAATTTGATTACAAAGTGGATGAAAAAACTCTTCCTGACGCATCAAGTCTCAGAACAATTCGCGGAATAAGTATACCTGGCAGAAGGAGAAAGAAATTGCTAATTAACAAAAAGCTCACTGATTCACAAAAAACATTTATAATAGGTAAAGAAATAGCTTACAACTTCTTAGACATTACTGATCGTCCTCAAATTTATTCCAACCTTCGACTGGATTCATTTGATCAGCTTTTAAACAATTTGAAAGCATCATATTTTGCGACCGCCTTAATGATTAATAAGCAATTACTCATTGATGATTTATTAAAATTATTTAGCAAGAAGAAATTTGATCCCAGGTTCTTATTATCCCTTCCAGAGAAATATAATGCATCGCCAGAAATGCTTTTTCAGAGGATCACCAATATTTTATCAAAGTATTTTAATATAAATAATTTTTTCTTTTTAAGAATAAATTCTGCTAAAGGCTCTGGGTCATATTCTGTCACAAAGGAGATAAGGTTAAATACAAAAGATAATCCCGGTGGTTATCAAACAAATGAACATTATTGCCGCCGTTGGTTATCAATTAATATTATTAAGAAACTAGATTCATTACAGAATAAAAACAGAGAATTTAAATCCCCAATTGCTGATATCCAAAAATCTGTATTCACTAATTCCGGAAATGAATACCTGAATATCTCAATTGCAAAAGGTTCTACTTTACTGGCAAATTCTAATTACAGTGTTACTCTCGGTTTCTTAATGGGGAATGACTTTAAACAAAAGGTCGTTTTTGCAAACAATCAGGAAATTGCTCAAATAACCGTGAATGATACGTGTGAGCGCTGCCAGATTATGGATTGTAAGGAGAGAGTTGAAAAACCTTTAGCATACGAAAACAGACTCCGCCTGGAAAAACTACAACAGGAACTTAAAGAAATTATTGAAAAGGATTCAAATTAATTCAATTATTCTATCCTCCCTTCTCAAATTCCTCAATTTGTTTCTTTGATTCATCAGTAACAGGAATTGATCGATTATTTATATAATCGAATGAAACCAGTTTGGTCACGGCCTTTGCTGCTATTTTTTTGTTGCCATTATTATTTACAACAATTAAATGTTCTACGTCGGAGCTTTTGTTTCTTACTTTTGATGTACGTGTATATATTTCAACAGGATCACCGAGCTTTATCTGATCCACATAGTCTATTTCGATTCTCGCAATAACTGCATTAAATTCCAGATTATTGGTATCAGCTTTCAAAACTTGGTTATAATAAGCCAGCCGGGCCTCTTCCAAATATGAAAGATATGAAGCATTATTTACGTGCCCCATTGCATCCAGATCCGAAAACCTGACTTTTATTGAAATTTTATGTTTAAAATTTTCAATCTCCATTCTAACTTTTTAATTAAAAACTTGTTCAAATATTCTTTTGGCTTTTTCTATATCTTCAAATGAAACATCAAGGTGCGTAATCGCCCTTAGAGAATCAATTTTACCGACTGAAAGTAATAATCCTTTTTCTCTGCATTTTTTAATTGCATCTTCCACTAAGATCTTTAATGGTTTGAAGATAAGTATATTGGTTTGTACTGATTCCATATCAATTTCAAGAGTGGGATTTTCATCAATTGCTTTTGCCAATATTTGTGCTTTTTCGTGATCTTCTTTTAATCTTTCTCTGTTATTTTGAAGCGCGTATAAACCGGCGGCGGCCATAATTCCAAGCTGTCTCATCCCCCCTCCCCAGGCTTTACGAACACGAAAAGCCTTTTTAATAAACTCTTTTGTGCCCGCAATAATGGAACCAACCGGCGCACCCAATCCTTTCGAAAGACAACAAGAAACAGAATCAAAGTGAGAAGCATACTCGGATGGCGAAATTCCAGTAACAGCACACGCATTCCACATCCTGGCCCCATCAAGGTGATAAAATAAATTATACTTTTTAGCAAGATTTTTTAGCGCGACGATATTTTTCATTGGGTGGATCGTACCGCCAGCACGGTTATGTGTGTTTTCGACTTCTATTACTTTCGTGTGCGGCATATAATACGCAGAAGCAGGCCTGATAAACTCTTCAGCCTGTTCGGGTGTAAATACCCCTCTATTTCCTTTAATTGGTAGTAATTGAATACCGCTTAATGCTGCTGGTGAACCTGATTCATAATTAAAAATATGGGCATCAAATTCACAGATAACTTCATCACCAGGATTGGTTAGGACATTCAGGCAAATCTGATTTCCCATTACTCCACTTGCAACATAGAGAGCATCCTCTTTTCCAAGAAGTTCGGCGGCATATTTTTCCAGTTTATTAACAGTCGGATCTTCTTTAAAAACATCATCACCCACTTCAGCTTCAAACATTATCTTTCGCATTTCAGGAGAGGGCTTTGTGACTGTGTCGCTTCTAAGATCTATAAAATTTTCCATAACTGTCTTCAATAATCCTCTTTTATGTTTTATTCAAAGTTAGCGAAATCCACAACCAATTATTTTAATCGTTTTCTTATTTTTGTTACGATAAAAAATATTACTATAATTAGAGAAAAGTATGATGCCGCATAGGGAATAATCATTGGATATCTTGTAAAAAATGTTTCCCCTTCCTGTATCGGTACGTCCCCGACAAGTACAGTTTTAGTAAAAAGTTTTGATTGCATCAATGTCCGGCCAAGCGGATCTATTATGCAGCTTATACCTCCATTTGCATCTCTTATTACTGATTTCCTGTTTTCAATTGCGCGAAGAACAGCAATTTCTTTATGCTGATAAGGACCACTTGATTTTCCATACCAGCTATCATTTGTAACAACTGTGATTAAGTCGGCTCCTTTTCTCACAAAATCTGCTACGAAATAAGGGTATACGGATTCATAACAAACAAGACTATTGACTTTTAAATCATATCTTACAGTCGAGGAATCTTTATGAACAAAAATATTAAAGTTAAATATTGTAGTATCCCTGCCAACGTTCCATCCGGAAATTCCTACACCCCAACTGAATAATTTGGCAAGAAACGGCAACTGATCTGAAAAGGGTACTTTCTCGCCAAAAGGGACCAGTTTCATTTTCCCATATCTTTGAATATTCAGGGTGTATGGTGAAAATAAAAGCACGCCGTTATAGATTGAATAGTAATAATCACCGGCTTTACTATATTTTGCATCGCTCGGAATTTTTTGCAATGAATTATAAAATTGAATATCCGGCATGCCGGTTAATAAATATGTCCCCGTTGATCTAATGAAATTATAAATAGAATCTCTTTCTGGAAGATACCTCATAGTGGTTAAATAAGCATCCAAGGCTGTTTCCGGCCATAAAATAAGATTTGCCCCCTTTTTTGTTGCCTTTCTGGAAAGAGTTAAATACTCGTGCAAAGATTCGTCAATATTGTTGTTCTCCCATTTATCCCAGGGATCAATATTTGGTTGAACAAGACCAACTCTAACTTTCGTTTCAGAGACTTTAAAAGATGATAGCCTATAATAGCCATATAATAAAATAGCGGCAAATATTACAACTGCTGCAGCTATATAATACCTATAAGATTTATCAGAAATCCTAAATTTTATGAAAGCTTTATAAAAAAGAATATTTATATAAATCACAATTAGGGAAATACCGACTGCACCGATTATGTCTGCTATTTGTATGAAGGGAATGAAATGTGAAAGCCCGCTGCCAAGCGTCAGCCAGGGAAAGCTGATATCTGTGAGCATATAGAGATATTCATAGGTAATCCAGAAAAACGGAAATACAAAAAGAGCAAAATTATAACCAAGCGATCTTCTTGCCATATAGTAAAGAGTAGAAGGGATCAAAAACAGAAGCGGATTAAAAAATAATAGTGTACCTCCTGCAATCATTAAATATGGATCAGTGCCTTTCTGCCAGCTGCCCACCCAATAAATTGTTATTAAACAAAAAATGAAAAAAGTCAGGTAGGTAGCCCGGTTAATTTCTGCAAGGGTCTTTTTCTTTTCAATAACATAAAAGTAAGGCACCAATGCAACAAACATAAATAGCTGGCAAGGAAATGGGAAAGGTGGGAATGAAATCCCAAGTAATATGCCGCTAAGAATCAAAAGGTATCTTTGTTGGTTTCTTTCTTTTTTCCTCTCCGGAGATAGGGGAGGTTTATTCTTAAAAAACAGTTTTTTCAACTTTTAATTCTTTTTCTACGATAAAAAAATCTGATTATAAATATCAACAATATCAGCCCGGTTAATAAGAGTACAATATTACTATAAGTTGAAAGATAATGATCTACCAGATCAACATTATGTCCAAAAATAAAACCCAAATAAATAATCAGCGCATTCCATATAAAAGCGCTTATAGCGCAGTATATAATTGTTTTTTTTTTATCTAATCTGCTCATACCAGCAAATAATGATATTACCGAACGAGTGCCGGGCAAAAATCTGTTTGCAAGTATTATCCCATACCCATACCGTTTGAACCAATTTTCGACTTTATCAAGTCCTTCAAGAGAAATGAATTTTATCTTTCCTGCGTGTAAAACTCTTTTATCTAATAGAGAACCAATAAGAAAAAGTGTCATGAATCCTAGAACGCTTCCTATCGACGTAAGAATTAATGTGGGTATAAAATGTATTGTACCTGTCCCGATTAATGAACCGCCAACAATTATAACAAAATCACTTGGAGATGGAGGGAATACATTTTCGATAAAAGAAAAGAAAAATAAAACAATATATATCCAAAATGGTGCAAGTCTGGAGATATCGGAAAGAATATGTTCAAACATACATTACTTTTTTATTAATAAAACGGTTGCAAATGCAGAAACGCCTTCTTCCCTACCAACAAATCCTAATTTTTCAGTTGTAGTTGCTTTTATTGAAATATTATCAGTGTCGGTCTCCAAAATATCTGATATCTTTTTCTGCATTTGTGAAATAAACGGTGCAATTTTAGGAGCCTGCATTGCTACTATCGAATCGACATTACCAATGATGTAGCCTTTTTCAGAAACAAGGTTATATATTTTTTTCAATAAAGTTGAGCTGTCTGCATCTTTAAAATCCTGACTGGTATCAGGGAAATACTTTCCAATATCACCTAAAGCCAGGGCGCCAAGAATAGCGTCAGTGATTGCATGCAAAAGCACATCAGCATCTGAATGTCCCTGTAATCCTTTATTATAAGGGATTTCAACTCCGCCAATTATAAGCTTTCTGCTGCTAGCAAAAGCGTGCACATCAAATCCTATTCCTGTTCTGTAACTATTTTTCAATGTTTTATCTCAAAATGTGTAAACTCATCTTTTGAACCATCCCAATTTATGCTGGCATTTTTTACAGATGCATATGAAGGACCGACCTTTATTTTTTTAAAAAGATCTTCTATCAAGGATTTTTCACCTTCAACTACAGTAAGTACTTCGCCACTATATAAATTCTTTACAAATCCCTTTAGCCCAAGTTCCTGAGCTTCCCGAAGAACAAAATATCTGAATCCAACACCCTGAACCAGTCCATTAACCAGGATTTCCGCTCTTTTGTAATCATTGCCCATCAATAGCCTCTTTTTTACCCATTAATTCGCTTACCAGAAGTCCTGTAAATATAAAAATACATCCAATAAAGCCAAAGCTTGATAATCTTTCATTAATAATGAAATAAGCAAATAAAGTAGCGAAGATTGGTTCAAGAGAAAATATTATTGCGGCTTTCGTTGGTGTTACAAATCTTTGAAACTTGGTCTGTAGTGTAATTGCGATAATGGTGGCAGCTATTGCTGTATATATTACTGCAAAAATGACAGTTCCATTAAAATTAAAACTGATTTTTTCCAGGCCGGTTATGGACAAAACATAGGTAAAGAGCCATCCGAGAATTCCTGTTACAAAAATTTGAGACAATACAAGAAATTTATAATCAATTTTGTGACTGATCAAATCGAGGTATACAATGTATGCAGCGAAAATGATCGCACAAATTAAAGTAAAGAAATCACCAATATTAAAATTTTGACCTATTTCGGAAAAGATATCGAAAATGGAAGTCCCTTTGCTCGATAATAAAGCCAACCCTAGAAGGACAAGAAAAATCCCAAAAATATTTTCCTTCCTTGGAGGCTTTTTCTCAAAAATTAATTGAAGTATTGGAGTAAAAATCACAAAAGTTCCGGTTATAAATCCTGATTTAGTAGCTGAGGTATACTTAAGACCGATAGTTTGAGTTGCAAAGCCGGCAAAATTCAATATTCCTAACACTAATCCGCCGATCAAAGCTTCTTTTGTTGAACCCTTCAAAATGCTGAATACAAAAGGTACTAAAATTACTGCGGCCAGAGTAAAACGCAGAGAAACAAAAAGAAGCGGGGAAACATCAGACAACGAAAGCTTTATTACAACAAATGTTAACCCCCAAAGTAAAGTAGTAAGTACTAATGCTCCTTCAGAAAAAAACTTCTTCATTTGTTATTATTTTGAATAAGATATGAATTTATTTAAGATCCGAACGGGTTATTCTTTTTTGCCGGAGTATCCAAATGATTTAAGCATACTTTCGTCTGTTCGCCATTTGTTTCTGACTTTAACGTGAAGGTCAATGTAGACAGGCCTTTGTAAAAACTCTTCGATTGCCATTCTCGATTCTTCTCCTACCTTTTTTAAGGCGGCACCCTTACTGCCGATCAATATTCCCTTCTGGCTTTCTTTTTCTACTACAATTTCAGCCTGAATGAAATCCTTTCTGCCTTCAAGTTCTTTGAAATCCGCAATTAAAACCTCACAACTGTAAGGAATTTCATCTTTGTAATGTTCAAATATTTTTTCCCTGATTATTTCAGCAACAAAAAATCTTTCATTCTCATTAGAGACACTATCATCAGGATAAAATTTAGAGCCCTCCGGCAAACATTCGATTATCGCATTAATAACACTATGAACATTATACGCTGGTTTAGACGAAATGGGAATTACATTATTGAAATAATTTGTCTTACTTACCTTTTCAATTAATTCATTAACCTGTTCCTGTGTAGACAGATCAATTTTATTCAAAAGTAAAATTTTAGGCTTTTTACTTTTGCTCAATAGATCATAAATAAAAGCATCTTTCAATGTTTGTTCTCCTCCCGGATCAAGCGCTATATCAAGAATTAGGAGAATTACATCGGCATCTTTTATAGACTGGATAACAGCATCCATCATTTTTTCCTGCAATAAATAGGCAGGTTTCATAATTCCAGGCGTATCAAGAAATATAATCTGATAATTTTCATCGGAAAGAATACCAAGAATCCTTTTACGAGTAGTCTGAGGTTTGCTGGTCGTTATCGAAAGCTTCTGCCCAAGTAATGTATTCAAAAGCGTCGACTTTCCAGCATTGGGAAGACCTATAATTGTTACATATCCAACTTTTAATTTCATATTTCCAAGTTAAAAGAAATTTTACAACACAAATATAATAACAATACCACAATTAAATGTATTTATTATGATTAAAAGATCAGAGAATAATAACTTGATAGATTATTGCAGATAATAAGGATGAATTTAATGTTGCCGGCTCAAATTTCTATCTTTATGCTTTATTAGATCCATCACAAAATAGACTGAGATAAGAAGCCCCAATGAAAATACACTCCCTATGGCAGAAATATTTGCCCCTTTTAAAAGATTTTTAATTGGTGTTACCAAATTTTCAATAATGTTTACAATTTCCTGTGCTCCACTTACAGTACCCCCAGTTGATTGAGGGGCCGCAAAAATCAATGAAACTATATAGCTTAAAATTCCCAACGCAATAATCACAAAAATTGAGGATACTGACAGAATAAAGAATCTTTGTTCCTTTTTTGATTTAGACTTTTTCATGATTTTTTTCATCAGCATAGGAGTAAATAGCGAAGAAACAGCTTCCTCTTCCATATTCTTTAAATTGTTGTGAACCAGTTGAAGAGCTCGCAATCTCTTTCTTCCTTCCTCCGACCTTTGAAGCTCTTCCCGAACAATCAATAATGTAGCCTGATCAAGCTCATTATCTATATATTTATTTAATATTTCGTCAGATAAGGTATTCATAATACTTCCATTACATAATTATTACTGAGCATTAAATCTTTTAATGCATTCCTGGACCTGTGGAGCATGACTTTAACATTCGGAACTGATGTTCCGAGCATTTCACTTATTTCTTCACAGCTCATTTCATTCATATAAAACATAGTAATTACCAGCGAATAATTCTCAGGCAATTTTTGTATCATTTTCTTAATAAACTCTGAGAGATCTTTTTTCTCTGAACTTTTAAAATCATAATCACTCTCTAGATTCAAATGATCTTCAACTGAGGACATTTCTGATTCAATTTTTCTCTTTTTATTTGAAAGTCTTGTCAAAGTTGTATTATAGACTATTCTGTAAAACCATGTCGAAAATTTAGCTTCCATCCGGAAGTTATTAAGTGAATCATACGCTTTGATAAAACAATCCTGAAGAACCTCCTCTGCTTCCATCTCGTTTTTAAGCATCCGTTTAATGAGAGAAAAGGCCTTATTTTTATACCTGTCAATAATGATCTCATAATCTGATTGATTTCCCTTTTTGACAGATTTTATTACTTCTAAATCCGTAAGGTTCTTCATTTTTATTTAAGACATATATTAAGTCTCAATGGTTACAGATACATAGGAACTAATATGAGTTCAAAATCAACTAAACAATAAATAATCATATAATTCAGCAAAATCAAATATTTTTGTTTTTTCTGCACAAAATGACTTAATAAATCAATTTGTAACCTTTTTGTTGGACCAATAGTCATAACAATTAGAAAACAAACTTTAACTGGAAAAGATTAATTGCTGTAACCTGATTTCCAGAAAAAGAGTCAAAAGCTAAAAGTGAAATAATAGGAGACACAAAAATGGATGAGAGAGTAGTAGCAGTTTTTATACCAATAGTCCTTTTCCTTGTAACAGGTTTGATAGTGGTGGTTTATTTCTACTTACGATCAAAAGAAAGACAAATGTTAATTGAAAAAAATCTTGATGCGGCAACAATTAAAGAGTTTTTTGAAACTAAAAGAAACTCCGAGCCATTTGGACTTTTAAAATTCGGTATAATTTGCTTTTTCTTTGGCCTTGGCCTAGGGCTAGGGTTAATATTGGAGGACAGCACAAGTAGAGACTACTGGATTCCATTATTATTGTTCACGATTACTGGAATAGGCTTTGCCGTTGCTAATTTAGCAGCGCACAAATTATCAAATCGTAGTTAAATGTAAAGGCGTCTTAAAGACGCCTTTTTAAATTAACTTTCCTGTTCAGCCAGCCAGCGTTCTGCATCAATTGCAGCCATACATCCTGTGCCAGCAGCAGTAACTGCCTGTCTGTAATTTTTATCCGCAACATCACCAGCAGCAAAAATACCAGGAATATTTGTATAAGTAGAACCAGGTTTTACTATCAAATAACCTGTTTCATCCATATTGAGAATTCCTTTAAAAAGATCAGTATTAGGTTTATGACCAATAGCAATAAATAATCCATCTGCGTTCACTTCTTCAGTCTTTCCTGTTTTAGTATCTTCCAGGATTACACCGGTCATAATCTTTCTTCCGTTCTCTTCTTTTCCCAAAACTTCCTTAACAATTTTATTTGTTAAGAACTTTATTTTGGAATTCTTCTTTGCCCGTTCAACCATAATTTTTGAAGCTCTAAATTCCTCGCGCCGATGAATTACATAAACTTCTGAAGCATGCTTGGTTAAATAATTTGCTTCTTCCAAAGCAGTATCTCCGCCACCAACAACTAAGACCTTTTGATTTTTAAAGAAGAATCCATCGCAAGTTGCACATGCCGAAACCCCGAAACCCATGTATTTATTTTCGCTTTCAAGACCTAATAATTTTGCAGAAGCACCGGTAGAAATAATTACTGCATCCGCAGTATATACTTCACCTTCATATGTTTTTAATGTGAAGGGTCTTTTGGAAAAATCAACTTCTGTAATTTCTTTATATATAGATTTTGCTCCAAACTTTTGTACTTGCTTTCTCATTATATCCATTAATTCGGGCCCTTGAATTCCATGTTCAAATCCGGGATAGTTCTCCACTTCCGTAGTAATTGTTAATTGACCACCTGGTTGTATGCCTTCAAATATAACAGGATTTAAATTAGCCCTGCCTGTATAAAGTGCAGCAGTAAAACCTGCCGGCCCTGATCCAATTATAATTACTTTATGATGATTATCTGCCATTATTACTCCGCTTACAGAATTAGAATTATTTCAAATGATAAAATTAAGAATTTTTGTTTACAATTCGCTTCATTTACAGTAATATATGATTCAAAAAATCCTAAAAGGATTCAGATTTCAAATATTGGGCGTTTCTTTTTAGCCCTTTTAATTTTGCTCTCTTAATAGGACTTGTTGAGAACCTGTTCTTGAATTCAGTATTATCCATTGATAAAACATCCTCAAGTGAAATTTCTGTCAAACTGTTGTTTGGTCTGAATTCCTGCAAGGGAGTTATCTGACTAAACCTGATATTCCATGGGCAAACTTCCTGGCAGATATCACATCCATAAATCCATCGATCAAATTTATTCTTGAACTTAGATGGTATTTCGCCTTTATTTTCAATTGTAAGATTGGAAATACATTTATTGGCATCGACGACATACTCTTCTACAATTGCATTGGTCGGACAAGCTTCTATGCAGGCAGTGCAAGAGCCGCAAAAGTCTTCTATCTCATTTGAGTAATTGAATTCATAATTACTGATGATGTTAGCTATAAAAATCCAGCTTCCGAACTCTTTGTTGATTAAATTAGTGTGCTTTCCTATCCATCCTAGTCCTGCTTTTTTCGCCCAGACTTTATCCATTACAGGACCTGTATCTACATAGGAAATTGAATTAAAAGCAGGCTCTAACTTTTTTAATGAATTTTCAAGGATCAAAAGTTTATCCCAAATTACAAGATGATAATCTTTTCCCCAAGCATATCTTGAAATTTTCCCGGTATTAGAATCATTTGAATAAATTTCATTAGTATAGTAATTTAATGCAAGTGAAATAATGCTTTTCGCACCCAATAAAATTTCATTTACATTTTTTCTCTTCTCGAGTCCGCGTTCCATATATTTCATTCCAGATTGAAATCCTCTTCGCAGCCATTCTCTAAGTTTACTGATCTCTTCTATCAATACTTCGGCTTTAGCAAAACCCACTAGATCAAAACCTACGGAATGAGCCTCTTTAATCACCATATCGTTAGTCAATTTCATAATTTAATCTTATTTCATTACCATTTTATTTCTGTCCTGGAAATCTTTGCGTAAACATCGCTGTTTATGATTTTTGTTTCATAAGAATCGAGTCCCCTGCCTCCGCCTGGTGTATTGCCGGTTTGTAAATCAAACATCCATCCGTGAACAGGGCAAATGATACAACCATTTTCAATAATACCCTCATAAATCATTTTAGTCTGTTGATGAGGGCAGGTATTACTTAAAGCATAAATATTATCTTCAATTTTGAAGATAGCAATTTCAACTTCATCAATAATGAATCTTCGACCGCCATAATTTCGAAGTTCTTCTAAGGAACAGATTCTTGTAAATCCATCAATATTTTCCCTGTCAGAGTTTATCGAACTTCTCACCAATTTTGAATCCTTTATCTGTATTAACAACGGTGGCTAAAACTGTTTCGGGATCGTGCTCAAAAAATAATTTCCAATTCTCATCCACAGCGGCCGGAAGAATCTTCTTTTTTTCAGTAATTGTAATTAAAGGCTGAAGGTCGTATCCCATAACATATGGTAAAGGTATATGCGATGTTGTCGGGAATAAATCACCGCAATAAAGTATTGTATTTTTAGAGTCAGATATTTTCAAAAGTTGTTGACCAAAAGTGTGGCCATTTACTACTATAAAATCAATTTCGTCATCAAATTTTTCGTCAGATAATAAATTTAGCATTCCTTCTTCATATAATGGCTCAAAATTATCCTTTATATAACTTCCTTTATCCCGATCGGAAGGATTCATTGCCCATTCAAAGTTTTTCTTTTGAACAAAATACTTAGCCTTCGGAAATGCAGGAACAATTTTACCGTTTTCAGATTTTGTTGAACCACCAGTATGATCGAAATGAAGATGCGTTAAAATTACATCTGTAATATCTTCTGGTTTTAGATTAAATTCGTTAAGAGAGATTTCAATCGAATTTTTTTGCGGATCTATGTCATAAATTTTCTTTGCCTTTTCGTCCCATTTATAGCCCATTCCAGTATCTACCAGAATTTTCTTTTCTCCTTTTTCCAGTAAGAGATTTCTCGTTGCAAGTTTAATTCTGTTTTGGTCATCCGGCGGATTTGTTTTTCCCCATAAATTTTTAGGGATTATTCCGAACATTGCTCCACCATCCAGACGAAAATATCCTGTGTTTACAACAGAGAGTTTATATTTTCCTATTTGCATAAAATCCTAAATGAATTGTTAGTGGAATTTCATTTAAGTTATAAATTACGTAACAGTTCGGAAATGTGAAAGGTTGTTTTAGCTACTAGCTGTAAGAAAATAAAAAATGGCTTTAATAAGACTATTAAAGCCATTTATAATCAGGTCGAGGTTAAATAGTTTTTTAATTTCGAATTGCGTCTAGTGCTTCTTTTTTTGCTAACAGCACTGTTTCATCCTCTACATGATCCGGATCCGGAATGCAGCAATCAACCGGACAAACATCCTGGCACTGAGGTTCATCATGAAAACCTTTGCATTCGGTACATTTGTCTGGCACCACATAAAAGAAATCATTTGAAAAAAATCCGGTTGCTCCTGCTGGAGATGTATCACCTTCACCAAACATTTTACCATCTAATTCCCACTGAGAACCTCCTTCATAAATTGCATTATTAGGGCATTCAGGTTCGCAGGCACCGCAATTGATACATTCATCGGTTATTTTAATAGCCATTTTAAGACCTCCATTTTCTCTAAATATTTAGTAATTATTTGTTTCCAACTTTTTATAATTACTCTTAATAATTACCAATTTTATGCCAAATGTTTATGGCTCACTTTTTATTAAAAATTTAAGAAATACTTCAATATTGCACATTTCCGTGCGAATTTTAAGAAATGAGGGAACTGGTTTCTCTTATATGAGAATATGGAAAATGAGAGGCAAGATTTAAAATAGCTTAAACTTAAAATGGCTACGCAAGAGCATAGCCATTATAAGAATCAAAAAAATTTCAATACTATCTACCAATTCCATCAAGATATTCTTTTCTCTTTAAAAGAGTTGCCTCATCTTCTACGTGTTTCGGATCAGGAATACAGCAGTCCACCGGACAAACTGCAGCACATTGAGGTTCATCATGAAACCCTTTACACTCAGTACATTTATCGGGCACTATAAAGAAAAAATCATTCGAGAAAAATCCGTCAGCGCCACTCGGAGCTGCCTGACCTTCCCCATAGGTCGTACCGGCCAGTTCCCACTGTTGCCCCCCTTCATAAATTGCAGTATTAGGGCATTCAGGCTCGCAGGCACCGCAGTTGATACATTCCTCGGTTATCATTATTGCCATTAAAAAAACTCCTTTACTTTTTTAATTATGCTTTGTCAATTCAGAAACTAATTATTATTTCTTAGTAAAAAATAAAAATTTTCTTTTTCTTATGCTAATGAATCTTTTTGCTATTAAATGAAAACAAATTTTACCAGCCTCCGCTTGCGCCACCTCCACCAAAGCTCCCTCCCCCGCCACTGAAACCTCCAAATCCGCCTCCACCTCCAAAGCTTCCACCTGACCCACCACTGAAACCACCAGGGAAAAATATAAAACCTCCGCCTCTTCTTCCTCTACGGATTATTGACATTATTACCATAAAGATAATAAATATCAGCGTCCCCATACCGGAGAAGCCTTTATCTCTGTCATTATTATTCAGATTCTTATCTGCTTTATATTCACCGGCGATGGCAGAAATCATAGTACTTAGACCGTCAGTAATACCAGCATAGTATTCATCCTTTCTGAAATGCGGGGCAACAACATTTCTTATTATCGAACTGCAAAGAGCATCCGGCAAAACTCCTTCCAATCCGTATCCAACTTCTATCCGCATCTTTTTGTCATTTTTTACAACAAGGAATAATGCACCGTTATCGTGCTGCTTAGTCCCAATTTTATTTTTTTCAGCTACATCCATGCTGTAATATTCCAAGGGATAATTATCCAAGGTCGGAATCATAAGAAGCACAAGTTGGTTAGAGGTAGAGTCCTGATAGGTTTTTAAATCCGCATTCAGAGTGTTTAACTCAGAAGAATTTAAAGTATTCGTCAAATCATTTGCCCAGTGTTCAAGTTGAGGAACTTTTGGCTGGGCATATAAAACAGCTATAGAAAAAAGGACGGTAAGAAGTACTTTCATCAAGATTAAAACTCAACTTTTGGCGGTGTTTCAGCACCAGCGGTTGCCTGAAAATATTGCTTTTCTCTAAAACCGAAAATATTAGCAAAGATAGAATTAGGAAACAATTTTATATTGGTATTATAGCTTTGAACAGTTTCGTTAAATCTTCTTCGTTCAACCGAAATTCTGTTTTCGGTTCCTTCCAGTTGAGCCTGCAATTGTAGAAAATTTTCATTCGCTTTTAGATCAGGATAATTTTCCACAGTAACGAGTAATCTCGATAATGCACCGCTTAATTCATTTTGAGCAGATTGGAATTTTTGAAATGCCTGAGGATTATTTAAGACATCCGAAGATACATTCATCTGCCCAACCTTTGCCCTGGCATTAGTGACGTCGGTTAAAACTCCTCTCTCAAAATTGGCATATCCTTTAACTGTATTCACAAGATTGGGTATCAGATCGGCTCTCCGCTGATATTGGTTTTCAACCTGGCTCCAGCTTTGATTTACAGTTTCATTTAAGGTAACCAGATTATTGTAAACATTTTTCACCCAAACAAATAGAATAATTAGTAGTAATACTAATCCTCCCCCTATTGATAGCCCAACTACCAATCCTTTTTTCATCCAACCTCCTCTAAGCGATTAGAAAATAAAAGGCTAATAAGCCTCAATTATTTCAAATCCCCTGAACAAAAATGAAACCGGATAAGATATTTTTATTTTTCCAAAATTAATGAATTCAATTTAAGCGCTTTTTTAAACAATTTCCAACTGGAAAAGGACTGTTAATGTCCATCCAACAAAGCTCGGGCAATAACCATTCTTTGAATTTCAGAGGTTCCCTCATAAATTTCTGTGATTTTTGAATCCCTTAAATACCTTTCAACAAGATATTCTCTTACATAACCATAGCCACCATGAATTTGAACTGCATCTAAAGCACATTCCACAGCTATTTTTGAAGAATATAACTTTGCCATTGCGGCTTCCTTGTAATATTTCTTATCTGCATCTTTTAATGCAGCAGCATTAAAAGTAAGTAATTTCGCAGTATCAACTTTCATAGCCATATCGGATAATTTAAATTGAATTGCCTGGAAGTTAGAAATAGTCTGACCAAAAGCTTTTCTTTCTTTAGCATATTTAATCGAAGCTTCAAGTGAAGCTTCAGCAATTCCAATAGCCTGGGCAGCAATCCCAATTCTGCCGCCATTTAGCGTATTCATTGCAAAATTAAATCCTTTACCCTCTTCCCAAACAAGATTGTTAACAGGCACTTTGCAATTTTCAAAAGCCAATGAACAGGTATCTGAACTTCTAATTCCTAACTTATCCTCTTTCTTTCCCTGAGTAAATCCTTCTGTTCCTTTCTCCACAAGCAGGGTGGAAATTCCTTTATGTCCTTTTTGTTTATCGGTTGTTGCCATAACCAGGTACCAATCAGCATTTTTTCCATTAGTAATCCAGTTTTTCATTCCATTAAGCACATAAAATTCTCCCTGTTTATCGGCGGTCGTCTTTTGCTTTGTTGCATCACTTCCAGCTTCAGGTTCAGATAAAGCAAAAGCACCCAGTTTTTCACCCTTAGCCAAAGGTATAAGATAATTTTGCTTCATATAATCAGAGCCATATTTTTCAAGACCAAAGCATACAAGAGAATTATTTACCGACATTATCACCCCTACACTTGCATCAACTTTTGAAATTTCAATCATTGCTAGCACATAGCTTAATGTATCCAGCCCTGCGCCTCCATATTCAGGTGACACCATCATACCTAAAAAACCAAGTTCACCCAACTTTTTTACTATTTCATGTGGAAATTCTGCATCTATATCTCTCTGCACTGCAGAAGGTGCAACTTCAGCCTCCGCAAATTCTTTTGCAGAATCCCGGATCATAATTTGATCTTCTGTCAATTCAAAATTCATTGTTAATTTTCTCCCTTTTAATTTATCAATTTAAGAATTCGTGCCTTTTACAGGTAGGCATTGTTAAGAAAGTTTCCTCAGAACAGAACGGATTACTTAATAATCTTATAACAAAAATACAGCAATAAAACTTAGATAGCAATGTAAGTTATCTATGTAGCAGCAAAATCAGGTTTTGCTTTATAAATTTAATGGAACTTCAATTATCATTATATTTACGCTATGATAAGTAAATTAAAAAAAGCAAAAGAGGCTGAAACCAGCCATAAATCTTTAAAACCAAAGATGCTACTCAAAGGGATGACCATTGATGAGTTAAGAGATTACTTTTTAAGAACGGGCCAAAATAAATTTCGAGGGGATCAGGTTTTTAATTGGATGTATAATGACCTTATTACTGATTATAATGAAATGCTGAATATTCCTAAGCAGCTTCGCTCAAAGTTAAGAAGAGAAACCATTTTAATTACTTTGAATAATAGTGAAATCAAGGAGTCTTCCAAAACTGGTACAAAGAAATTTATTTTTGAAACTCTTGATAAAAAAAAAATAGAATCGGTAATAATTCCAGAAGAAAAAAGGACAACATTATGCATTTCCACACAAGTAGGCTGCCCTTTGGATTGCCAATTTTGTGCTACAGGATTGATGGGGTATAAAAAAAATCTAGGCCCAGGAGAAATCTTTGATCAATATTTATTGTCAGCAAGAGATTACGGAAAAGATAATATTACTAATATTGTTTATATGGGAATGGGTGAGCCTCTGCTGAATTTCAATTCAACGATAATGACACTAAAAATATTTTCTGAAGAACTTACAAAAGGAATAAGCCTGAAAAAAATTACTGTATCGACGGCAGGCATTGTACCAAAAATAATAGAATTAGCTGATACGGGATTGAAAGTAAAACTCGCATTTTCACTTCATTCCTGTTTTGATGAAATAAGAAACAAAATTATGCCCATTAATATCAAATACCCATTAAGACAAAATATTGAGTCACTCAAATATTTTTCAAAGAAAACAGATAGTAGAATAACTTTTGAATATGTAATGTTGAACGGCATTAATGACAGAGATGAAGATATAGCGGCACTTTCTAAACTTTGTTCTCAAATGCCTTCAAAAATAAATATAATCCCATTTAATTCACTTCAGCATATAAATCCAAAGGGTTATGCTGCTGAATTAAGGCCTACTCCAAAACATAGAATTGATGAATTCTCACAAAAGCTGCGTGGGAAAAATATAAGCGTATTTATCAGGAACACTCAGGGTGATGATATAGCTGCAGCTTGTGGACAGCTTGCATATAAAGGATTGTCAATTCAATAATATTTTATACTTCTAAATGAAAAAACTAACTCACGATGAAATTTCTATAAATAGAAGTAAAATTGAAGATCTTCATAAAGTCAAAAAGCTGCCAGTATACGTAGTTTTAAACAGTATCAGAAGTAATTATAACGTTGGTTCCATTTTTAGAACTTCTGACGGAGCTATGATTGAAAAATTGTATCTGTGTGGATACACTCCGCATCCTCCTAAGAAAGAGATTCTTAAAACTGCACTAGGAGCAACAGAAAGTGTTTCGTGGGAATATGTAAAGGATGCAAAAGGAATAATCACAAAATTAAAATCACAAGGAATTGGAATCTGTGCCCTTGAGCTGACAGACACCAGCAAAAAATATTACGAAATATCAAATAACGACTTCCCTATATGTTTGCTTATAGGTAATGAGATTACAGGTGTGTCACAAGAACTGATTGATCTTTGTGATTTTTCGATAGAAATTCCACAATACGGAATAAAGCAGTCTTTGAATGTTGCGGTAGCTTATGGAATTGCAATTTTTGAACTAAGAAAAGTTTTTGATTTAGGTTCTTGAAGTAAAATATTCTTCCCCATTTTCCTTTGTATGAATCATTAATAGTTTTGCCCTAACCATTTTTACTAAAGTGCGTGAAGCCCGCCTAGCGGAAATATTGACAAGTTCACTTAAGTCCCTCACTGTAATTGTTTCGTTTTTATCCAAATATTCAAAAGCATTCTTTTCTATATCACCAATTGAATATTTTTTTAATTTCAAATTTTCTGATTCTGCTCTCATAATTCTCATCATTTCCTTACTAGCCTGCATACTTTTATCATTTACTCTTATAAATACCACTGCTTTTGTAATATCGAATTTTTTCAAGTAATCCTGAAGCCTGTGAGGCTTATTTTTTGATTCAGGAATATTAACGATAACAATTTCTTTACCGTTTACATCTACAAATTCAACCTGGTATTGCAGTGGAGGTATACAATAATTTTCAGCTGTTTCTTTCACTAGTTCCACTTCCGTCTTTTCACTATCGACCCCGACGATTTCCTTATTATCATCAACGCCGAAAAGTATAACACCACCATTAGTATTCGCAAAAGCAATCATTTCCTTAGCAATTTTTTCGTGTGTAGAAAATTTTCGCTTAAATTCGCAACTAAGGCTTTCTCCTTTTTCAATAATTTCCAAAAGATCTTTTCTTTTCATTTATTTATTTTGATTTTGGAAAAAGAATGACGTCATCAGCTCTAGAAAGAATTATTGAAGATCTTCGAAGTACATAAGATGAGTTAACATTTGGTGAATGCTCAAGTGGTGAAGGAATTACCGCAGCTAAACGCGCACATTGATCTCTTGTTAAATTTTCAGGTTTTTTATTGAAATAAGTTTCAGCTGCCTTTTCAATACCGAAAATTCCGTTGCCCCATTCCACAGCATTGACATAATTCTGCAGTATAGATCTTTTAGGGAGCTCTTTTTCCATTCTGAATGTAATTACAAATTCTTTAGCTTTTCGAATGACAGTTCTTTCTGTAGTTAAATATAGGTTTTTTGCAAGCTGCATAGTTAATGTGCTACCTCCCCTTATAGTTCTTCCTCTTCTTTTGTTTGTTTTGAGAGCAATATGCAACTCATCCCAATCTACTCCCTTATGAGAGAAAAAGCTTCCATCTTCCATAGATATTATCGATTTAAGCAGATAAGGATTTACTTCACCTATATCTATCCATGACTGTTTGGGATAATACACCAAGCAATGTTCGATGGCGCGTTGTTGCATCAGTGAGGTTATTCTAAAATGACAGTATTGAAGCAGGGGAATCTGAAAAGATGGTAAACTGAAATAAAGTAAAAATAAAATGTATAATAAAAGGGTTTGAATTTTTCTCCTTTTGAAAAAAGGAAGCAACTTATTAAAATGAGCTGCCAATTCGTTCTGCGGAAATTGTGTGGTAATCATCAGACAATTTAAGGGCAGATTATTTTTTAGTTTTGGTAAATTAGAGAAATATTTCGTTTAATGCTTTACTTTGCTGGAATCTTTGGCATTACTATTAATTTTTATTTTCAAAGAATCTTTTAATGGAATCTCTTCTTTTAATTCAGTCTTTCTTTTCTCCATTATTAAGGAGTCCAGTCTTGGTTTTTGTTCTTTCTCTTTTAAACTATCATTCACCCCGTTTATTAAAGGTGTAGCAATAATCCTTTCTTCATTACTTTCGGGAATTGGTTCCTTCACAGCATCACTCTTCGATGTTTTAGATGTATCAGATTTGAGTGGTTGTTCTTTAGGCTTTTGAAGCGCTTTCAGAGAATCTTCTATTGCTTTTTTTATTCTTAGTTTTTCGTTGCGATAAAATTCCAATTTAGGTGAAATATTTTCGGCATATTCCGATTTAGGATATTTTGCTATTAGCGAATCATAATAAATCACGGCAGAATCAGGTTTATTAAGTACATTTTCAAATATCCATCCTTCGGCATACAAAGCCTTGGGTGCTGAAATTGATTTAGGATATTTATTGTAAATATCTTTAAACTGAGCAATTGAGGAGTAATAATTTTTTTTGTTTAATTCAGCTTCAGCCTTTGCATAAAGATCTGTTGCCTGATTAGTATCAAAATTTATTAGAGGTTTATTCAAAATTGTTGCTGCTGCATTTACCAGACTTTCATTTTTATAATTGTCGTAAATGTAATTAAATAAACTATCAGCTCTATTCGAATCACTGACAGCGAGATAGTAATTACCCAAGACGAAAAGAATTTTAGGCTTATAATCGGAATCAGGAAAATTTTTGAGAATATCCGTGTAATAATAATAAGCAGAATCAAGAAGGTTAAAATCAGAATAAAACAGATTTCCCAATTCATATTCATAATAGACTATTTTTTCTCTGACGGAATCAGCCGAAATTTTAGGTCTTTCGGGAGGTTTTAATTTAGCCACTTGCAGGGATCTGCTTAATTGAGATGACTGGATTGAATTTGGGTTAAATGTTCCTCTATTATTAAGATCCTGGTTAAACTGGCCCGTTTGTGTATTATTTTGAAGTTGCTTGCTTAATTGCTGAATGCTATCCAACTGCTGCGAGTATGCAATGGAATCCCTTATAAATTCATCAGGATTCAAGATATAACCCAAATGCGTTCTGCTGAGTTTTAAATCATCTTTTAATTCATTGTATTTTCTAAACTTTTCTGCTGTCTTATACAAAGGAGTAATGTACTCAGGGGGAATCATAGTAGATTTAGCTTTTATATAATAAGCATATGCACTATCAAAATTATTAAACTTATATTCATACAATTTACCAATTTCATACCGGGAAGCACCTCCATACAGAGTGTTTTTGTATGTAGTATCAACATTTATAAAAACATTTAAAGCATCAGGATACTTACCCAGCGTAGATAATGTTACGCCTTTTTGAAAATTTATTTGATCAAAAATGTCTTTGTATTTATCCTGTGTGCTCATGTTATCAAAAACGGTATAGGCTTCATTTAAACGGCCAGATTTACGAAGCGCAACTCCATATGCTATTTCAGACTTAGATTCCAGATCATAAGAAGGTGAATAATCAGATACACTCCCATACGCCTTAGCGGCAGATTCTTCATCGCCAGCTAATTCATATAAATTGCCGAGTTCAAAAGCAACTTTTGCATTAATGTCATTATTACTTGATACTTTAAGAAAATCTTGTGATGATTGTATTGATCCTGGATAATCATTTAAAGCTACTTTATATTTTATCTCTTCAATCAATACGGATTGTAATATATCATCATCATTATTATCTGTGGCTGTTTTTTTTACGTCTGCCAAAGTCTGCAAACCCTCAGTATAATCCGTTAACCTCATTTGGCACTTGCCCAGCCATAGCTGAGCCTCAAGTCTCAGGTCACTATCAGGCTGTGTAGCAAGCAATTCCTGAAACTCGTGTTCTGATTTCAAATAATTTTGTTGATAATAAAAGACTTTTCCTAACATCATCAAAGCATCATCAACATATTTCGAATCAGACTTAAATTGCAGAATATTTGAGCACTTTTCTATAACCTTTTGCAACTCTTGATCAGTTGCTGTAGTTAACGGCGGAACTTTAGTAGAAAATAAATCCGTCCTTTGCGCTTGCACTTCGCCTTCTGCCCGGTTAAATAGACGTGAAGTGTTATAGTAAAGGTTGAAATAAGCTGTAAAATTTGTCCAGATACCACATCCGGCAAGAAAAAAGAAAGGTAATATTAAAAGAATATCTTTTTTTATTTTTTTCCCAAAGATCATATGAAATAGTATAAAAGTTGTTAGAAAAGCAAAAGGCAAAATATCCTGACTGAAAGCGGATTGGCTTTATAATGCATCTTTACCAGATTCCTCGGTTCGGATTCGAATAACCTCATTCACGCCAGTAATAAATATTTTACCATCCCCAACTTGACCGGTTTTTGCTGTCTTCAAAATAGCATCAACTATTTTGTCTACCTGATTATCGTCAACAACAATCTCAATTTTTATTTTGGGAATAAATTCTATCCTATATTCACTTCCCCTGTAAGTTTCAGTATGTCCCTTTTGTCTGCCATATCCTCTTACTTCTGTAATGGTTAATCCCTTAATGCCTTCCTCAACAAGCGCCTCTTTGACTTCATCTAGTTTAAATGGCCGGATGATGGCTTCAATTTTTTTCATAATCAATTCCGATTATTTTAGCGGCCGTGACAATGTTTATATTTTTTACCTGAACCGCAAGGACATGGATCATTTCTTCCAATTTTCTCTTCGACCTGTACAGGTTGTGGTTTTCCTGCAACCTGTTCTCCTCCCTGAGCCCTCTCCTGCCTTGACATTCCGATGTTATCAGCGCTCTGTTTCATTGCCATAATTCTTCCTGAAGGTCTTCTTTTCTTTTCCTGAATTTCTTCAGGAGCCTGCGGGAAGAATTTAAACGCAAACGAGACCACTTCATTTCTTATTTCTGTCAGAAGATTTAAAAACAGCTGAAATGCTTCCGTCTTATACTCTACTAAAGGATCCTTTTGACCATATGCTCTCAAACCTATACCTTCTTTAAGATCATCCATTTCTCTCAAGTGTTCTTTCCATTTATGATCTATAACGCTCAAGGTGGCGTATCTTTCAAGCCTTGCCATCATTTCAGAACCAAGCATTTCCTCTTTTTTCTTATAAAATGATTTCGCCTCGGTTAATATTCGTTCAGTTATTCCCTCCTTTCCAAGATCTTCAAACTCTGTTGATTCCAGTTTTATCTCAACCAAAAGATTATGCCTGATTTCTTCCTTAAGATTATCGACCTGAACTTCCTGAAAATTTTTATCAACTATTTCTTCAACAAATTCTTCCAGCAGTTCAAATATTTCACCTTTTAACCTATCGCCTTCGAGAGCGTGTCCTCTCCTTGTATAAATAACTTCACGCTGCTGATTCATAGTGTCATCATACTCAAGGAGCCTTTTTCTTATAGCAAAATTATTTCCCTCAACCTTTTTCTGAGCTCTTTCCACAGACTTTGTAATTAAAGGATGCTGAATAACTTCACCTTCTTCAATTCCCATCCTTGACATAACAGAAGAAATCCTTTCGCTGCCAAACAATCTCATAAGATCATCCTCGAGGGAGAGATAAAACTTTGAAGTTCCGGGATCTCCCTGTCGACCTGAACGTCCGCGTAATTGTCGGTCAATTCTTCTCGATTCATGCCTTTCCGTACCAAGGATAAATAAACCACCTCTATCGACGACACCATTGCCTAATTTAATATCTGTGCCTCGACCAGCCATATTTGTTGCAATAGTTACTGCACTAATCTCACCAGCATGTGAAACGACCTCAGCTTCACGCTGGTGCTGCTTTGCATTAAGTACATTATGCGGAATATTTCTTCTCTTGAGCATCCTGCTAATGGTTTCCGATACATCAACAGAAGTTGTACCCACAAGAACAGGTCTACCTTCTTTTCTTAATTCTTCAATTTGTTCAATTACCGCATTATATTTCTCACGTCTCGTTTTGTAAACAGCATCATCAAGGTCATCTCTAATAATAGGTTTATTTGTAGGAACAACTACAACTTCCAGTTTATAAATTTCGAAAAATTCACCTTCTTCAGTTTCTGCTGTTCCGGTCATTCCAGCCAGTTTGCTGTACATCCTAAAATAATTCTGAAGTGTTATTGTTGCGAGAGTTTGTGTATCTCGTTCAACTTTAACATTTTCTTTTGCTTCGATTGCCTGATGGAGACCGTCAGAATATCTTCTTCCTGGCAGAACACGTCCAGTAAATTCATCCACTATTGCAATTTTGCCGTCTTCAGTAATTACATATTCATCATCCTTTTCAAATAGAGTATATGCTTTTAACAGCTGATGAATTGTATGTATTCTATCACTACTCTCAGAATATTTTGCATAAAGAGCGTCTTTCCTCTTGATTTTTTCTTGTTCGCTAATTGCAGGATCATTCTCAAGATGACTTATTTCCAAACCGAGATCAGGCAAAATGAAGTAATCCTTTTCCATTCCTGAGCCCTTAGAAAGTTCTTCCGTACCCTTATCAGTCAGATCGATTGTATTATTTTTTTCATCGATTACAAAATAAAGTTCATCATCTATTATATGCATGTGTTTTGCCTGCTCACGAAGAAACTCCATTTCAGTATCCTGCATCAGTTTCTTGTTAGTTGCCTCGGTCAAAACTTTTGTAATTCTTTTATTTTTAGGTAATCCCCTATAAGCACGCAAAAGTTGTATGCCGGCTTCTCTTATACTTCCTTTATCACCAGTCTGCAGCAAAGTTTCGGCTTCCTGCACCAGCTTTGTAACTAACCCCGTTTGAAGTCTGTAAAGTCTTTCCACTTTTGGTTTCATTTCATCAAATTTTTGGTCATCAACATCAACAGGACCGGAAATAATCAAAGGTGTTCTTGCTTCATCAATTAAGACTGAATCGACTTCGTCAACAATAGCATAATTAAATTTTCTCTGAACCTGCTGGTCCTTATCAACGGACATATTATCACGCAAGTAATCAAATCCAAACTCATTATTGGTTCCGTAAGTAATATCCTTATTATACATTTCTTTGCGCTGCGCCGGGTCCATTGTATTTATAATACAGCCGACAGTGAGACCGTGAAATTTATAGATTTCTCCCATCCATTCACTATCTCTCAAAGCCAGATAGTCATTAACTGTAACAAGATGAACACCTCTTCCAGTGAGTGCATTTAAATATACCGGAAGAGTAGCAACAAGGGTTTTCCCTTCCCCTGTAGCCATTTCAGCAATTTTGCCCTGGTGGAGAACAACACCTCCCATTAGCTGAACATCATAAGGAACCATATTCCATGTTTGCTTACTACCTGCAATCGTCCAGCTTTTGCCAACCAACCTCTGGCAAGTAGATTTTACTACAGCAAAAGCTTCAGGTAAAATTTCAGCAAGGATATCTTCATACTTTTCATTCAATTGCTCTTCCAGCTCATCGAGCTCATCGTAGAGCGAATGTCTGTCCATATCGTCCTCATTGGACTGAAGCTGAAGTTTTAATTCGGAAATCTTATTTCTTAATTCTTCTGTATGTAATTGAATTTTTTCTTTGAACTCTATGGTCTTAGCCTTCAATTGTTCATCGGAAAAATCTTTGATTTTTTCATATTCAGCATTTATTTCCTCAACAATTGGCGATAATATCTTAAAATCTTTAGTGTGCTTATCACCAAAAACTATTTTAATCAGATTGCGCATTATTGGTCATATCTCCGTTGGAAAATTGAATATGAAAGTTAAGAATTGAGGGTCTGAAATGCAATTTGGTTAAATTCCCCCTAATTCCTTTTATGCAAAATAATTAGAGAAAATTAAAAACTGATTTATTTCAAATAAATCATTTTTTTTGTCTGCTTATAATTGTCAGTTTGCAGCTCGTAAATATAAAGACCTGATGGATAATTTGAAGCATTAAATTGTACTGAATACGAACCGGCACTTTTAACACCTTTAATAAGAGTCGCTAACTTTACACCAAGCACATTATATATATTTAATTCAACGTAGGACCTCTCAGGCAGAATAAAAGTAATTGTTGTGGTTGGATTAAAAGGATTAGGATAATTTTGTTTCAATAAATTTTTATTGTTGACATAAGATGAATCCGCTGTAGCGATCTGATTAGCCATAGTGCTAACATCAAAGCGATTGTTAACTCCAAAATCATTCGCCTTCAAACTATGCGATGCAAATATTATAAATATATACAGAAAAAAACGGTAAATTTTTTTCATTATTATATTCCCTCCCATCTTTTTACTATGAAAAGAAATGAGAGTTCCTAAAAAAGCCCTTTGAAATTAAAACATTTCAAAGGGCTTTATAAATATAAATTATTATCTAATTAACTTTTTCGTCCTTTTTAGCAGGGGGAACAAATCCAAAATGCTGATTTGGCACATTGTCAATATTTATCGTTCCAAATCGCGCTTCATATTTTTTGATATTATCTTCCAAAGCTTTTAAGAGCATTTTGGCGTGCTGGGGAGTTGAAATTATCCTTGCGTGAACTTTTGCTTTGGGAATGCCTGGAACAATTCTGGTAAAATCTATTATGAATTCAGCAGGTGAATGTGTAATAATGGCAAGATTAGAATAAATTCCCTCACCTTCTTTTTCACCCAATTCAATATTGATTTGTTGTCCCTGCTGCTGATTATTGCTCATTTCAAATCCTTCAAGTTAGCTCACTTATTTCCTTAGCTGATCAGCTTTATCAAATGCTTTCTTAGCTTCAGCCTGCTTGCCAATAATTGTGTAAGCCTTACCCAGCGTTTCCCACATATCGGCTTGAGTCGCATCAAGTTGAACTGATTTTTCAAGAAATGGAACAGATTTTTCAAAATATGTTTTAGCGAGCTCACTTTTTTGTTTATAATTAGGATCCTTTATTCCTAAACTATCGGCCTGTTGATTTATAAAATCACCCCATTTCAGATAAGCAACACCAAGATTGAATTCAGCATTTGTATAGTTCGGATCGATTTCCGTAGCTTTCTGAAACTGATCGACGGCATTCTGGAAATCCTTTGAATTCAAAAGCAAAACTCCATAGTTATAATGATAATACTTGTTTTGAGGATCCTGCTCAACACCAGTCTTAAATGCTTCCATAGCTACTTCTGTTTTATGAGCCCCAATGTAAGAATTCGAGAGGGTAACCAGTATATCGGAGTCCTGCGGGTAATTTTTCCTTCCTGCTTCAAGAACTTTTATAGCTTTATTATAATAATCCATATAATTTAAGCTATCCTGAACATCATGGCTTGTTTGGTACTGATTTTTCAGTTTGTGGGCTTTATCATAATAGATTTCACCAAGAAACCTATAACCATCACGGGAATTTTCCTTATCAATGATTTTCTTAAGAGGGCTTATGGCTTCATCAAATTTGCCCGCATTCATATAAACAAAAGCAAGGTTTTTATAAGTAGACATTGAATCCGGCTCGATCATAATTGCGTTATTAAATGCATCAATTGATTTATTATAGAGAATTTTTATGCTATCCGCGTTACTCATGCCATTTCCTTTCTGGAAATAGCTCACACCCTTATTAAATTCATTGGCCCACTGAAATTTCTTATAATCATCGATATTTTTTTGATAATTTTTGCTGATCGCAAGTGATTTATTAAATGCAACAACCATACTGTCTGTTTGTCCTCTTTCTCCGTAAACATAGCCTAATAAATACCACCCTTCATCGCTTGCAGGATTTGTAGTGATTTCTTTCTGCAAAACCTCATACGCTTTATCGTATTTTTTTTGCTGGATGTAAAGTTTTGCGCCTTCAAGGCTCGAAGATGAGCATTCAAAGCCCGTAAATGTTAGACCAAGCAGAATTATCCCCGCAATTAATAATTTTGATTTTTGCATTATAACTCCAATGATTTGCTAATTAATTGAATAGAAAGTTAGCATTTTAAGGCTCTATAGTCAAGAATCTAATCCCAGATAAGTTTTAACAAGCACGTTATTTGGAGAAAACAGAAAATATTGATTATGTAACAAATTTCTACTTCCTGATTATTCATATTATTCTTAATGACTAAAAGTTTTATACCTGCTGGATTAAAAATAATTCAACTCACATTTCTGCTTAAAATCAGCAGGAAATTTAAATGCTTTCCTTTAATTTTTTTCTTTTGTCAAATATAATAGACAGACTCAGAAATTATGAATCATTTTTAGGCGTTGAATTCGTTCAAAATGCCATTATTAGGGTGCTAAATGGCACAGATAAGTTCAGCAAAGTGACCGCCAATTTAGTAAGTCAAATACAGCCCCAATGCTAGCTTAAAAAGATTTATAGACTTGTATAAAAGAAAGAGGAAAGCTGTCTCATAACAGCAATCATGGAGCTTAGTTCAGGACTGACTAGAGGGTCATTTAAGGCCATGTGAAGGCCAGTTGTAGGCTGTTTAAAGGCTGTTTATAGTGTACCTCAAATGGTAGATACACTTTAGCATCTAATCATAAATAAATTCACAAAAGGCTGTGCCAAGAATATTATCGCCTTTGACGGTTCTCTTTTGCAGCAGTTATTCAAATATTGGCTGAATCTAAAGATAGCAGCAGTTCAAACCAGTGAATATTGAAATGTTTAATTTTTAATGTCCAAATTTATTTTTATTGCATTATCAATCAAATTGGCCGAAACGCTACCAGTTAGTGTTTAAATTGATTTTACACACTAAAAAGAATATTTTGAAATGTTAAAAACGAGGTTTAGTTGACAACCGAAGAGATTTTAAGGTCCGTTCCTAAGGTACTGCTCCATGACCACTTAGACGGAGGCCTTCGCCCTCAAACAATAGTTGAAATTGCAAAGGATGTTAAGTATAACAGGCTTCCTACCAAAGATGCCGGAGAACTAGGTAAGTGGTTTCATAGGGGGGCTAACAAAGGTAACCTTGTCGAATATTTGCAGGGATTTGAGCATACATGCGCCGTAATGCAAACTAAGGAAAGCCTGGAGCGTGTAGCTTACGAAATGATGGAAGATATGAAAAACGATGGAGTCTGTTATGTTGAGACCAGATTTGCTCCGGTGTTTCATACATCAAAAGGGCTCTATCACGAAGACATAGTGTCATCAGTTTTAAATGGACTTGAAAAAGGCAAAAGAGATTTCGGTGTTGGTTTTGGTTTAATCTTATGCGGTATGAGAAATATGAAAAATACCCTTGAAATTGCGGAACTTGCTGTAAATTTCAAAAACCAGGGTGTGGTTGGTTTTGATCTAGCTGGTGAGGAAGGAGGATATCCTCCTAAAAAACATATTGATGCATTTCAATTTATTCAGAGAGCTAATTTTAATATCACAATACATGCCGGAGAGGCCTTTGGCAAAGAATCAATATGGCAGGCTATCCAATGGTGTGGAGCACACAGAATAGGGCATGCAACTCATCTTCGCGAAGATTTCATATTTGACAATAAAGGAAATATCGCCGGATTCGGCGATCTCGCACAATACGTACTGGACAAAAGAATTCCGCTGGAAATCTGCCTTCTCAGCAATGTTCATACGGGTGCAGTTGATAAAATTGAAAATCATCCTTTTGGAATTTTATTTAAAGAAAAATTCAGAGTAACAATAAATACTGACGACAGGTTGATGAGTGATACGACTATGACTAAAGAATTTACAACAGCAATTGATTACTTTAATTTGAATCTTGATGACGTTGAAAAAATAACGATCAACTCAATGAAATCAGCATTTATTCCATACAAAAAAAGATTGGAATTTATTTATAACATTATTAAACCCGGATACCAGACTATGCGGGAAAAACTTCTTTCACTGAAATCTGTTAGAACAAATGAAGAAACTATTCACAAATTATAATTTTGATTTCTCAAAAGACGAAAAAAAATTACTAACAACATTCTGCAAACAAACACTAAAGCAGGTTGAAGGAGATAGCAGATATTTTGCAGAGGCAAAATCTTTTAATTCTCTTCTGACAAAACTTTCAGGATCAGAGGATGCAATTAAACTGACCAAGGAAGAACTTACCAAATTGAAATTTCAACTCGAGCACAATGTTAAATACTTAAATGATCAGATAAGTAAAAGCTGGTTTATTAAGAAATGGATGTATCGCTCAATGGTGAGTCAGTATGAGAATATTTTAGAAACTCATTTCAGGAAATAAACAATGATTTCTCAGGAAGAAAAAACAAAGATTAAAGCTCCAACAGGAAATAAAATCAGTTGCAAAGGGTGGATTCAGGAAGCAGCAATGAGAATGTTAATGAACAATCTCAATGCCGAAGTGGGTGAAAATCCAGCCGAGTTAATCGTTTATGGCGGAAGTGGAAAAGCAGCAAGAAACTGGGATTGTTACGAAGCAATTGTTAGCTCACTAAAAAATCTTGAAAATGATGAAACTTTGCTAGTACAATCCGGTAAACCGGTCGGTATATTCAAATCTCATATAAATGCACCAAGGGTAATAATCTCAAATGCGATGCTGGTTCCGAATTGGGCAAACTGGGATGAATTCAGACGTCTGGAAAAGCTTGGTCTTACCATGTTCGGGCAAATGACCGCCGGAAGCTGGATTTATATAGGCACTCAAGGAATCCTGCAGGGTACATACGAAACTTTTGCGGCCTGCGGTGAAAAATATTTTAATGGCTCGTTAAAAGGCAAATTTATTCTAACTGCGGGACTCGGAGGCATGGGCGGAGCTCAGCCTCTTGCGGCAACAATGAATGAAGCAGCCTTTTTAGGAGTGGAGGTTGATAAAGCAAGAATTCAAAAAAGAATTGATACAGGATATATCGATATCATGACAGACAGCATTGATGAAGCTTTAAAATTGGTTTTAGATGCTAAAAAGAATAATAAAGCATTATCTGTTGGTCTTATAGGAAATGCTGGAGAAGTCTTGCCTGAAATCCTTAAGCGGAATGTAATTCCGGACGTAATTACTGATCAGACCTCCGCTCATGATACCTTAAACGGATATGTACCAATGGGTATGAGTTTTGAAGAAGCATTGAAATTAAGAAAATCGGATCCAGATAAATATATTTCGCTTACTAAAAAAACTATAGTTGAACATGTCGGAGCTATGCTTGAATTTCAGAAACGTGGATCAAAAGCCTTTGACTACGGCAACAACATCCGTGGTGAAGCAAAGGAAAATGGGGTAAGTAATGCTTTTGATATACCGGGATTTGTACCGGAGTTCATTCGCCCGTTGTTCTGTGATGGTAAGGGCCCTTTCAGGTGGGCAGCTCTATCAGGAAAGCCGGAGGATATTTATGAAACTGACAAAGCGATAAAGGAAACATTTCCTGAAAATAAAGCCCTTTGCAACTGGATTGATCTGGCCCAAAAGAAAGTTCACTTCCAGGGATTACCCTCACGTATTTGCTGGCTTGGATATGGCGAAAGAGCAAAAATGGGAAAAATATTTAACGATCTCGTGGCATCCGGTAAAATAAGTGCCCCAATCGTAATTGGAAGGGATCATCTTGATTGCGGCTCAGTTGCCTCACCTAACCGTGAAACCGAAGGGATGAAGGATGGGAGCGATGCAATAGCAGACTGGCCAATTTTAAATGCATTAATGAATACAATCGGCGGAGCAAGCTGGATTTCGGTACATCACGGCGGAGGCGTTGGAATCGGGAATTCAATTCATGCTGGTATGGTTATAGTTGCTGATGGGACAAAAGAGGCAGAGGAAAGACTGCTAAGAGTTCTAACTTACGATCCCGGACTAGGAATTATGCGTCACAGCGATGCCGGATATGAAAAAGCAATTGAAAATGCGAAGAAATTCCACATAAAAATTCCAATGTTGAGATAACTCTTAAATAATACATAGGCGCATCTTTTATTCTTTTTTTCCCAAAGTTAGATATAGGGAAAAAATTTATTAGTTTAGCCGAATAATCAGTAACTCCCCCGCTAGAGAACTCGCTTAAATTAAAAGCCAGATTTATTATTAATGTACCATGCTTAATTTTTGTTCGGATTGTTAGTAATTTAAAAGTATAAAAAAATTAATTTATCCTGAATCAACAGAAAAAATAAAGCGAGGATAATAAAATGAAAGTAAAAGTTTTAGTGGCTGATAAGTTTCCCGAACAGTATATCAAGCAAATTGAAGATCTTGATCTTGAGGTTACATATTCTCCAAAACTTGGGGAGAATGATCTCCCGGGAGCGATCGGAGATGCGGACATACTGGTGGTAAGATCAACTAAAGTAAATTCCAAAACAATTGAAAGTGGTAATAATTTAGATTTAATTATTCGTGCTGGCGCAGGCGTAAATAATATCGACATTCCTGCTGCAAACAAAAAAGGAATTTATGTGGCGAATTGTCCTGGAATGAATTCAGTAGCAGTTGCTGAACTCGCAATGGGACTAATGATTTCACTCGACAGAAGAATACCCGATAATGTTATTGATTTCAGAAACGGAAAATGGAACAAGGCCGAATACTCAAAAGCTGAGGGACTAAAAGGAAAGACTCTTGGAATTATCGGTGTTGGTGCTATCGGCAAGGAAGTTGCTAAAAGGGCTCTAGCATTTGAAATGAATGTTTACGGAAAAGATATATCCAGAATCGAAGGAGTGATGATCAAGGATTTCTCAGAGATGGATCAGTTGCTGCCCCTCTGTGATATCGTAACTATCCACTTACCTGCTACGCCAGAAACAAAAGGGCTTTTCAACAAGGAATTATTCAAATATATGAAAGCAAATGCCTTACTAATAAATACTTCGAGGCCGGATGTAGTGGATGAAGACGCATTGCTGGAAGCTATAAAAGAAAAAAATATTAGGTATGCTGCGGATGTATTTAAGGGCGAACCAGAGTCAAAAACAGGTGAGGTAAAATCCAAGTTTCAGGGGAATCCGAATATTTATGTTACACATCATATCGGGGCTTCAACAGAACAATCTCAAAACGCTGTGGCTGCTGAGACTGTTCGGGTCATAAAAAATTTCGCAACAAGTGGAGTAATTGCTCACTGGGTAAATAGAGCAAAAATCACGGACGCAAAATATCAGCTCGTCGTTAAGCATTTCGATAAGCCAGGAGTGCTTGCAAATGCCCTGGATATTATAAGAGAAGAGGGTATCAATATCGAAGAGATTGAAAATATCATTTTTGAAGGAGGAACCGCTGCCTGCTGTACTATGAAATTAATGAGTCCTGTAAGCACAGAAATGCTTAAAAAAATAAAAGAAAGCTCCGATATATTAAGCGTCTCTCACGTGGCTATTTAACTTTAGCAAGGCTTATTAGAGAAATAAGCCTTGCTAAACATATCTTACATCGATAATATCTGAAATAATCTCATGAAAGAATGGAAGCCTTAACAGTTGATTGATTCCATCAATATCCTGATCATCAAGGTTACAAATAAACGAAGAGATATTTTCTTTGAACATTTGTCTGGTATTATCTGATAAATCCGCACTGAAATTATCAGTTTCTACATTGTTGTAAATATTTGTCTGAACATTGCCTATAGATCTATGAAAATCTTCAATTGATTTTTGATTTAAAGAAGCTAATACAAAATTAACATAGGGTAGTGATAGTACCTCAGTTATTTCTTCTGCAAAACTTATTCCATTTATATATTTGTCATCTTCAAAATTAATATCCCCAACCGATAAAATATTTTTTCCTACAGCTTTTGTATAATCAATCAGCAAATTTATTTTTAACTCTAATCCGTATAATTCTTTAAGGATCAATTTTGCTCCCACAGCTTCATTTGATGAAATATCACCGATGATATATAAATCTTCGAAATCTTTTCTTTCCGAAGAATAATAAAGGTATGAATTACACATAGACTCTTCGAACGATATACCGAAGTTTTTTGAAACAAAGAGATCATTATGTCTGATAAGGTCCAGAGTGGGGATTAATCCTATTGAGTTTGGATCCTTTAATATTTCACTTGTAATAAGCGATGAGGGTTGGAATTTAATCCTTTTAGATAATTTTTCGGGAAGTGCATTTTTGATCAAATCAGTAAAAATATTTTGAGGGAAATAAATGATCATCTAAAATCTAAAGAGTTAAGTATCAATATATCAAAGCTAAATAAAATGACCGATTTAAGAAAATGCTTAAGTGAGTAATTGAATAGTTAAGAAAAGTGCTTTACCAGCTGTTTGCCTATTGTTATTTATTTACTAATTAACACATAGTTTACTGACGATTAGCCAGCCGATAAAGCACCAAGCTAAGGTCAGAGGATAATTATTTTGTGTAAATTATCTTATCAATAGTGTTTTCTGAGAGAAAGTATTTATCTGAAAGTTGAATAAATGCTTCCCAATTTTTTAAACCTTTTGCTCTTAATTCCTGATAGTCACTTCGTATCTGAGAATTTCTACTGACTATTCTACTACTGTGTTTTGGCTGGTGCGGTATTTTTATTTCCTGGCTTTCCATAAGGCTACCTCCGTTTATAGTGGGACATATGACTGTTATGTTGTTTTTATTTTAAATTATTAGGAGGAATTACGGTATCCCACAAAATGGGTGAATTTATGGATTTGTTAGGAAGAACGGCTGTTAATAATGATGAATATTATATAAGTCTTTCTTTCGTTGCTTTTTCTATGGCCTGAGCTTTGGAATTTACTTCTAATTTTAAATAAATATTTTTTATATGTGATCTTACAGTTTCCTTATCGATAAATAATTCACCTGCTATCATGGTGTAGCTTTTGCCTTTTGCCAATAATTGCAGAACTTCTGTTTCTCTAGGTGAAAGTGGGGATTTTATATTTCTTTGAAATGATTGAACTACCATCCTGGCAATACTTGTACTCATGGGTGCGCCGCCATTGTAGGCTTCTTCAATGGAATCCATTAATTTCTCAGGTGTGACATTTTTGGTCAGATAGCCGCACGAGCCCGCACAAAGCGCCTGAAATACTTTATTATCGTCATTATGAATCGTGACCGTTATAATATCCACGTCTTGATTAATCTTTTTAATTTTTGCTATTCCTTCAATACCAGAAATTCCTGGTAATTCTATATCCATAAGAATTACATGAGGATCATCCCTTGTTAGATTTTTTATTGCGGATTCACAATTATTATAATCAGCAATACAATAAAACCTATCAGATGATTCAAGCAATGAAACAAAACTATTTCTAATTAGATCATCATCTTCAACAATAACAACTCTTATAGGATATTTATCAGACATAATATCAAATATTTAATTTACCTGAAGGATATAATATCGAATTGAAATGAAAATGTAAAACAAAGTTACAACAAAAACAGGATTTATTAAGCAGTGACTTTTCCCTTGAAAGATATTCGGGTTCCCTTGCCCGGTCCAGAATCAATTTGCAGGTTTCCATGTATTTTTTCAGCTCTTCTAATCATATTTTTAATGCCATTTCCTCCTGTTTCTTCATCAATCATAAAACCAGAGCCATCATCTTCCAATGTGATTTCAATTTCATCTCCCGCAATTTTTGATTCAAGTGAGACCTTTTTACTATTCGAATGTTTTAAAGCATTGTTCATTCCCTCTTTAAAAATAAGAGTTAAATGCCTTTTCATATCCGTAGATAAAGAAGTTTTTTCCAGTTCAGTCGAAATTCCTCTTACCAGAAAGTCTATATTAGAATCGTTAAAAATCTCATCACCGAAATCTTTAAGTCTAACAAGCAATTCATAAAGCGAATCATTTTGAGGATCAGTTGCCCAGATAAAATCCTTTGTCCCATCATAAAGCTGAATTGAGTTTTCTGAAATCTTTCTAAGCAACGGCATAATATCTCGATAGCCGTCACCTAATTTTCTTTTTACTATTTCAGTAAGGAGTGAAATCCTGGTTAACCTGTGTCCAAGTTCATCGTGAAAATCAATTGCCGTTTGTTTTCTGACTCTTTCATTCTCTTCACTTCTTATCTTTTCCATCTCAAGCGCTCGCCTGATTTTATGCTTTACCCTCATCAAATGAGCAAGATAGATTGACAGTAAGATTATTATAATTACAAGCGTAGTGAACCACCACGTTCTCCAGAAGGGCGGAAATATTACGATTTCAATTGCAGCAGGATTATCATTCCATATTCCATCACTATTGCTCCCCTTAACTTCAAAAATATACTTTCCGGGAGAAAGGTCTGTATAACTTGCTAAATTTGCATGACCAGAGTAAATCCATTCTTCATCAACTCCCATCATTTTATATTTGTAAACATTTTTTTCAGGATTTGTATAATCAAGGGCGGCAAATTTAAGTTGAATAAAATTGTTATAAAATGGCAAATCAAGGGTTTTGTTATAATTATTCAACAGGCGAAGATTTCCAATGTCACTCCCTGCTTTAATACTCGTAACATAAACCGGTGGTATATAGTCATTTATTTTAATATCATTTGGATTAAATTTTGTAAAGCCATTATTTCCCCCAAAGTAAAACATTCCATCTTTTGCAATGAATGCTGATTGTGCATAAAAAATATTCGTTAGCAAACCATCATTGACATCAAAATTCTTAAATGTGCTTTTAGATGGATCAAATCTTGCAATACCTTTATTTGTGCTAATCCAAAAATTTCCATTCCCATCTTCCAGCAAGCTCATTATTACATTATTTGGTAAACCATCCCTTTCATAATAGCTCCGGAATGTATCATCGTTTTTATTCATTTTATTTAAGCCATTGCTTGTACCAATCCAAAAATTATCCCTGGAATCTTCATAAAGATAATAGACATAATTATTGCTTAAACTTTTGGGATCAGATAGACTGTGGGAAAAACTAGTATATTTCCCCGTTTCCTGATCCAGTCTTAGCAGACCACCCATTGTGCCTGCCCAGATATTTTTTTCTTTATCTTCATATATTACCTGCACAATGTTTTTCATATAGTTTGTAAGATCCGTCATTGGATTTACAAAATGTCTAAGGGAGAAATTATTAAGGTCATAGCAAAACATCCCTTTTTCGTTTATTCCTACCCAGAGTTTATTATCTGAAGAATTCAGCAAATAGGTAACATTACCATTAACCATCTCTCCGTATTTACTCATTTCCTTTGGAAGATTTTTCTGCGTTTCATTTGACAGATCAAAAAGCAAAATTCCGCCAGTTGTTCCTACCCACAAATTATTCTTGTCTTTTACAATTGAACTTATAAAAAACCTGGCGCCTTTTTTTGATCCTGGTAGGTAAAGTCTAAATCTTTTAAAAGTATTCGAGCGGGGATTGTACCTTGTCAAAATGTCACTATAGCCTGATATCCAAATATATCCTTGATCATCTTGTGCAAAAAAGGTGATAAGGTAAGCGCCTAATCCATTTTTATTATCTGGACTGTAGGCAAAGTTTATGAAATCTTTAGATGTATTTATTAGTTTACTAACGCCCGCTCTGTAAGCTCCTATCCACAATACGCCAGATTTATCCAACATCAGGGAGGTTATAGTGTTTCCGGCTAAAGTATTACTGGATCCGAATTGATGACGATAAATTTCGAGAACCGAATTATTCCTATCGTTTACTTTAACAAGACCATCGCCGGTACCTACCCAAATATTATGAGCATCGCCCTTGCAAATGGAAAAAACGGGTAGGGAATTCAATGGATGCTTACTTTCAAAATTAAACTGAGAAAATTTATTTGAATGTTTATCAAAAATAAAAAGGCCGGCATTGGTTCCTATCAATAGTTTATTTTCATCCTGCTCATAAATTGAGTGAATCAAATTTGCTTCTTTTAATTTATCTGGTTTCAAATTGTTCTTAAATGTCAAAAATGAATCACTATCAGGTAAATATTTTGCTAATCCATTTTGTGTTCCTATCCAAATATTTCCATTATTATCCTTGAATATTTCAGTTACCATATTCGAAGGCAAAATTTTGCCAGAATTTTTATCATTCCAATAATGAATAAACTGTCCCGTTATGCTGTTATACTTATCAATACCCCCTCTTTGAGTTCCAATCCATATATTACCTGAATTGTCTTCATTAATGGTCCATACAATATTATCAGACAAACCCTTAAAAGAAGATCCTCCATAAAGAAATCTTGTAAATTTTCCAGTATTCGGATCAAACTTATTCAACCCACCTCCCCAAGTACCAGCCCATATATTTCCTTTACTATCTTCAAATAGCGAAATAATGTCATCGAAAGAAATTGACGTTGAGTCCATAGGATCATTTCTATAAATCGTATAATCCTTACCGTCATATTTTACAAGCCCGTACATTGTACCAAACCAGATGTAGCCTTTGCTGTCTTGAAGAAGAGCATAAGTTAAATTTAATGATACTCCATTCTGAAGTGATAATGTCTCGAAACGAACCGAATTGATTTGCGGAAAAATGTAATCTGATAATATTAGTATGGACAAAATAAGAATATAAAAAAATCGGTGAGATATATTTTTTCTGACAATGTCCATTCATTCTTTCTAATAAATTAGAATGAAAATAGTAAAAAATCTGAAATAGCAAAACAGATTTTTAAAGAAATCAGTTAAAAGAGTTTAAAAAATTGTGCTAAAATAAAAAGGCGTGTATTACACGCCTTTTAACAAATTTATTTTTAATCTTCAGGCTTCTTTACCCCGTATGCGCGCAGCTTTCCCAGAAAGATTTCTGAGGTAATATAGTTTGGCACGACGTACATTGCCTTCTTTCAGCACTTCTATTTTCGCAATTTTAGGAGAGTTTATAGGGAATATTCTTTCAACTCCTACGCCGCTTGAAATTTTTCTTACAGTGAAGGTTCTGTTTGACCCTTCGCCACGGATACTAAGGACATCCCCTTCAAAAGTTTGAACCCTTTCCTTATCACCTTCAACAACCCTGACCTGGACGCTAACGTGATCACCAGGGTTAAATTTAACAATATCGGCTTTAGCTTGATCCGATAATATTTTATTTATATCAACCATTATATTCTCCACTAATTATTAAAATTCCTCCATCTTTCAGTCAATATTTTTGACTGATTCTCTTTCCATCTTTTTATCTCTTTTTCATTCCCTGATAAAAGAACTTCCGGGACCTTAAGTCCCTTAAACTCTGCAGGCCTGGTATAACAAGGAGCTTCAATCCTTTCACCATCCTGAAATGAATCATCAAGAGCCGATTCACTATCATTAAGTACACCGGGAATTAACCTAATGACTGCATCTATAATCATTAATGCCGGCAACTCACCACCGGTAAGAACAAAATTTCCAATTGATATTTCATCAGTTGCAAATTTTTCTCTCACCCTATCATCAATTTCCTTATAATGCCCAGTAATAAATAAAAGATTATTAGCAAGTGATAATTTATTTGCTATTTTCTGATCAAAAATTTTGCCTTTTGGAGAAGTAAATATTATGTGATCATAATTCACTTTGGTCTTCAATTTTTCAATACATTCAAAAAATGGTTCGGGTTTTAAGACCATTCCAGGGCCACCACCAAAAGGTTTATCATCAATCTGCTTATGTTTATTATTTGCATAATCCCTTAGGTTATGCAAATGAATCGACACTTTATTTTTATCCTGTGCTCTTTTAACAATGCTAGAATTGAGCGGACTAAAAAGGAGATCCGGTACTGCCGAAATAATATCAATTCTCATCATCTTCATATATTTGGTTTCCCGGCTTGATGATCAGAATTTTATTTTCCCTGTCAAAACTTTCAATATAATCCTGAATCGCCGGTATCAATATCTCATCGCCCTGCATTTTTTCAATTACATAAACATCGTTAGCCGGCGATCTAAGAACATCTTTCAATATACCGAATTCCCGGTTATTTCTATAAACCCTACAGCCCAGAAGATCGTGCACAAAAAAAGAGCCTTCCGGGAGCCTAATGACATTTTTTTCATCTACAAAAATATCTTTACCAACAAGAACCTGAACATCTCTAACATTATCAAAATTTTTAAATTTTAGGGTAATACACTTTTTTCTCTCTAAAACTCTTTCCACAAAAAATTCTTTTTTATCGCCCCAAAAATCAATATAAACCTGCTCAAGCTTGTAAAATCTATCGAGAAAATCAGAATGTGAAATTATCTTGACAAATCCATGTTTACCGAAAACAGAGTCAATCGTTGCAATAAGAAAAAAATCACTCACTGTGAAAGCAATTCAGATGCTTAATCCAAAATTTCCAATATTGCTCTTTTCCCCTCCTTGGCAGCAATAGCTGTCAAAAGAGTTCGCATAGCCTGAGCCGTTTTGCCTTGTTTGCCTATTACCTTGCCAACATCATCAGACTTAACCCTAAGAGCAAGCACGATTTTGTTGTCTTCAGGGGTTTTCTCCTCTACCACAACACTATCAGGAGTATCCACCAGGTGTTTCGCGATAAATTCAATAAATTCTTTCATTGAAAGAAGCCTCCTATATTAAGAAAAGGGCAGCATTGGAAATA
>CAYPNM010000004.1:0-4639 GCA_964412105.1 uncultured Ignavibacteriaceae bacterium
GCAATTATTTTCTTTTCGTATTGCCCCATCAGATATGCCGGATCAACCATCATTTTTAATCCGCCGGTTTTGTAATAATATTCCGCTGCCCGCTCGTAGCTGGCAGAGGTTTCTATACCAATAATATTCAGGTTGAAGTTAAATACCGGATAAAATGATACAATATCACTATTGAAAAATCCCTCCTGCATTGTCAGGCGTATCCATTTGAATTCTTTGTTGACTGAAATATCCTTTCCATTATTCCATTCATAATCAGTTTCAATTTTATTGCCTACGGGAGTTTTGGGAAAAATAAAGTAGGCAATTTCGTCGGATTCTCTTATTCCCTTTACTGCATATTTTTCATTTAAGGTCGGAGAATGGCCCGCAAAATTCATTGGATCAAGCACAATAAAACAACCGCCGCCCCAGTCATTGTTTATGCCGGTTAACAGTATTTCTTTGGTTGAATCTCCGTTAATGTCCGCAAAGTGTATATCCAAAAGGTTACCTGAGTTGACGTAGCATTGTCTTTCTCTGCCGGTTTCAGCATCCAGTTGCAACACTATAGACGGATAAAAAGGATTTATTGCAATCGCATAAACTTCATCTTTTCCATTTCCATCACAATCTTCCAATTTTATTTTTCGTAAAATATACGATGCATCAACAGGACTATCAGGATAATCAATTCTTTTCTTCACCGGCTTATTCCATAACGTGTCACCCTTGATTGTAACCGCGATTAAATGGTCGATCCCATTCTTTCCTGTATCCTTGAAGACTACGTCTTTCTTCCCTCTATTATTAAGATCGCCAAAGGAAACTTCATCATAAATATTATCACGATTGTAGGAGCTTCTGTCATTCAAATGTATCTGCAGCAATTTTTCTTTATACTTATTTAAAATGCTTAAAGAATTACCGGTTAATTTAGCACTCACAGGATCCGGGTTAGTTCTGCTGTACAGAATTTCAAATAATGCAGCAATGAACAAGAATATTAAAACAACGCCGATAGTTTTTTTCTGCCGCCGGATAAATCTGCCTCCTCTGACAATGATATTTACTTTTTTAATGGATATTAAACGGCGATCGCAAAAGAGATCCTTTATATTGCTTACGGCTACAATATTCAGGTCGGGAATACCCGGATTGTTCTCTTTCAGCTCCTTCAAATATTCCTTTGCGATGGTTTCCTGGCTTTTAGGAAGAATGAAATATTTGAGGTTACTAAAAAAGCAAGCCTCTATCTTCAGCTTTAATCCTTCCTCATCGACAGATAAAACCTCCCCCTTACTATTACATAAACCTGTAAAACAAGCCTGAGGATTTGCATAATATTTTCTCCCGGGATCAATCTGTTTTAGTATTTCGAGAGTCAGCATTAAAGTTATAGCAAGGTGCGCTGATTTACCGGTCAGGCTGAATTTGCCGTTAGTCCAAATGCCTATCTGCAGCTTCCGGTTAACAGTCAGGCCTGTTAAGTCACTAATTATGTTTTTGGCTGTTTCTATATCACCCTTAAGATAGATTTGTGAATCGTGATCAATGATCTGGCCGAAACTTATTTCATCAGGAGCATCACCTGATGTCAGGACTAAATTGCAATGCAGCTTTTTGACCGAGGCAAAGGAGGGAGTTTCATTACTAAGGAGAGAATCATCTTCGACTAAAGGGACCGAAATTCCGGTATTGTCCGAATCCCCATTTTTATAATTTTCTTTCAGATCCCTTTGGGCAGTATCATTTTTTATTCTTTTTATCTCAGAAGAAAATTTGTCTATTAAATTATCTATTCCCTGCCTTGAGCTTTTATTTGAATCAGCCATGAAGGATTGCAGATCTTTCACCAGGTCCTTAAGAAAAGCAATATTGGTTCCTGTAAAATCAGCACATTCTGCACTTTTTGTCATTATATTTATTAATTCAAGGAGATAGGCATTCAAATAATTCGGGGGGTAATTTGTTGTGAGGTAATTAAGGAATTCCTGACATTTTTTGATTTTTAACCTTTCTGAGGATAGTAGGAGTAAATTCCTCTTAAATTCCTGGAATTGGTCCTCACATTCGACAGGATACTTCATCAAAACTCAGCTTTATTCAGTTTTCTGACCTCTACAATATTTTGTCCTTCACAAAGCTTAATTACAAAATTCTTGCTTATCCCTTCATTCAGGAAATAATTACCATCGTTAAGCAGAATAAATATTTTCTCCTTTTCAGGTGGTAAGGAAAAAGAGAAATTAAAAATCATTTCTTTGACTCTTCTGAACGAAATCTCTTTATCTATAGTGACAAGCTCATTTATTTCCAGTTTGCTGCTGTCAAATACAAATGTTTTATCGGTGATATATAACTGAAAATATAATTTCCCCCAATCTGCATTCATAATTTCTTTGATTGAAGCGAAGCCGTCCCTGTTCAAAGGGATGCACTTCCTTTCCCCCTGTGATGTATCATAGGCTATAATGGCTCTATTCTGAATAAGGTTATCTCCGCTTAAAAGATAGAAATTAGTTTCCTTCATTTCGGGCCGCTCTTCAACCCTCAGAACCAATCTACCTTCCGCTGAAGAAAATGAATGGACAATGACTTCATTTTCATTCTGCATAACCTCACTTTTAGCCGCAAGCACTATCCTCCCTGGTGCTGCATTATAATTTATTGATTCCCCTTCAGGCATTGGATTTAATATTAAGGCTGGTGTCTCTTTTTGGCTTTGTTTTATAATTGCTTCTATTTCAGAGACCGGCTCCTTAAATTGGCTGCTTTCGCAATATTCGTAAAATAATTCCAATTCCTGTAAACGGTTTCTGCAGTATTCACAATTTTCTAAATGGATGACTAATAAATCACTGATTTTGACACCATTTACGACCAGGTCCAATTCCTCTTCTGTAAGATGTTTATCCTTTTCTAACATTTTATCTCATTATATAATTATTAATCATTACATTTCTTATCCGCTGAAGAATATCACAGCTCTTTTTTTATTGATTCTTTCAGCTCAGCCTTTGCTATCTTTGCAAGGTATTCAATCTTGGTCTTATATCTTTCCGTATACGATTCTTGTGTTAAGTCCCTTATTTGAGATTTGCTCAATTTGTAATATGAAATCTCATCTTTATTGCCAGGAATAAATTCCTGTCTTAAAATGTCGCTCATTAATGTTCTGTAAACCTTTATATCCTCTCTGGTGATCTTTCCCTTTATATAATATTTTGTGATAATCTGCTTTTCCAATTTGCCGACAACATCGCCTATTAATCTCATTAAATCATCCTCCCAGAAGGGATATTCAATTTCATTTTTGGGAGGTTCTGTATCTTCTGAATATAGTGACCGCAAAAGCATAGCAGCGCCAATCAGAGGAAATGAACCGGAATATTCTTCCTGTATGCTTAGAACATCATGCAAGCACGTTAAAAAGTCATTTGTTGTAAATCCGGGTTTTAGTTTTCTCATAATTTCAATTCTCAGAACATCGACAGGAGGGAAATTTTTATTATTCGTATCCTTAGATAATTTGGTAACCAGTAATGACTCACCATTTCGTTTGTTTAAGAAAACATCGCTGTTCTTGCCTACGGCAATTTTTATATTACGTATAAATTTTGCCAATGATGAATCGAATATACCATAGAGTTTAAAGAGGCTTCTATCCACACTGTTAAATACAATGCCTCTTAGTCTGGAAATTAATTTTACTCTATCACAAGGCTCTGTATTTATTACATCGGAAAATTTATGCTGAAATTCAGTTAATACTCCTTCTTCATCTCTTCTGAATAATTCCGCGATACAATCGATAGCCAGGTCATTCAAGGGAATTCCAAAAAAAGCCAGATTTAATTTCCTATTATATATTTTAACGCTCAGGTATGAAATGCTTATCGTGTAAGAAATATTTACGAGTTCCCCAACTGATTTAGCTGAGGGACATTCCCTGGTAGCCTCAATCAGAATTTTTCTTAGTTCTTTATTTGATAACTTAAGATTGGCGATCATTACAACATTTTTTGAAGATACTATATCCCCTCGTGTACTCCCCTTTATCTTGGAAAGAGAATTAAAGAATTTTTTAAAGATAATAAATGAATCATTTTATGACAAGGATAATTTGGCAAAGAACGAATTTTTTTTGCTATTGGTCTGTGGATTATTTTTTTACCACAGAGTAGACACAGGGGTAACAGAGAAACATTAGAGGGATAAGAACATCATAAACCTGCCTGACGGTAGGCGGGTCAATTTCCTACAAAAACTGGAGCGGGATATCGAGATAACCATCCGACGATAATAAAGAGCGAATGGTGTCCTCGATCTGCCTGCATTTCCCCGCATAAATGCGGGACAAGCTAGCTATACTGGCGGAATCATTCAGCCACCGCGATGTGCCTATAATTTATTAAGAAGTTAATAAGTATTACGGTGTCCGAGTGCCCCGACAAATTACTTTTGTAATTTGTCGGGGTGTATCGAGGACACCGTTACACATGGCTCATTTACTTTAATAAACAATATTAGGGAAAATTAAAAACTCCTACGTCGGTCATTTCGATACAATCCTGATCCCGACTAAAGTCGGGACAGGATCACTCAATGACCGCGATACCCAAGAATAATTTATGGGGTTTCGCGGTGGCTGAGTGCC
>CAYPNM010000004.1:4739-123156 GCA_964412105.1 uncultured Ignavibacteriaceae bacterium
TCAATGACCGCGATACCCAAGAATAATTTATGGGGTTTCGCGGTGGCTGAGTGCCCAGACAAAGTTCTAATGATCTTAGTCGGGGTGTACCTGTCTGCCGGAATGTAATGCAGGCAGATCGAAGCCACCATTCGATGATCGCATATATTGAACGGATATCTTAATATCCTGCTTTCAGCAGGGTTCGATATGACAAAACGTACTGTCTTTTCGATCTCAAGGGGTCCATAAATTTATGCCTGTCCATATTGTCTCCCTTTTATACTTAGAATGCCGTAAATGTGAATAATGATTGACACAAATAATCCAACTAACATCGGCTCTATTTCATTAATTACAGCTATATTCAAGAAATTATCCCTTATAATATACCAGGCAAGGCTGCTTAATACTGCGAATACCATTTCAACGAGCACTATCTTATTATCAATTTTTATTTTTGTATAGTATGCGCTGATCACCGGTATGATCATTCCGGGAATACAAATTGACCCGATTGTATACCAGATCTGAATCACCGATGGAATTATATATGCCAACAGAGCGGCAATAATTCCGGAAGCAATTAATCCATATACGGTATATTCCTTCAGTTTAGTTTCACTTGAATGTTTACTTATACGAAAAATAAAATCCCTTCCGATTGTGGTTCCGCTTAAAAATAGAAAGCTGTTGAGCGTAGATATTATCGTGGCAAAAAGACCCGCATAAAAGATCCCCTTAAAACCGGGAGATAATATTCGTTCCGCTAAAAGCGGGAATGACAAAACGGGCTGATCCATATTTGGAATTAAAGCGCGGGAATATAATCCTGTCGAAGTCGTAAGAAAATCAAACAATGCCCAGAAACAAATCGAAATAAGTATTCCTTTTTTTGCTATCTCACCTGTTTTAGCAGCGTAGCTTCTTTGATGGAATCCCGGATCTGCGAACGTCCATAAAGCAATTAAAAACCATACGATCAAAAATGTAGGCGATGCCCCGCCTGTAAGTGTAAGATGCTTTGCCGGAAGAGCATGTTCCAGATAATGTATACCGCCGAGCTTTATGTAGCAGAAAATCAGTATTACTATGAAAGCAAGGAACATTATAAAGAACTGGAAGGAATCTGTATAAACACTGCTCCTGAATCCACCTTTGAACAAATATGAAAGGGAAAGAACTAGACTGATTATTAAACTGTAAATAATATTTATATTAAAAATGAGCGAGATCAGGCTCGCAGTCATCAGCAAATATGGTGCGGGAGATACAAGTATAAAAACGAGTACTGCCGAAACAAGTCCGGTTTTTTTCCCGTAAGTATCTGATAATTTATCAGGTATGGTAAAGAGAGAAGCAGTGTGAATTTTCTCTGCAAAAAATATAGCAAATAAAAAAGCGAAGAAGTAATATGGAAATCCCTGAGTAAACCAACTCGCTATGCCGTACCTGTAGGTAAATTCCCCTACTCCTAAAATTCCCCCGTACCATGCGGATACCGTGGTGAGTACAAATAACAGCAGCCCGACTTTTCTGCCTGAAAGCAGATAATCATCTGCCTCGTTCTTAGTACGCTGACCCGAATAGAACCCAATACCTACAAGGACAATTGAGAAAATGATTATTACGGCAATATCTAAGAAACTAAAAGAGACCATTTCTCTTTAGCGTGTTAAAATCCCTTATTACAAAAATGATTCCTCCGGAAATTTTCAGATCGATCTTATCCGACAATGCAACATTGCTCGTGCTTTCTTTTTTCCCAAATGGCAGTGCAGTTTTATTGAGAGGATATTTTAATCCTTTAGACGTGATTTTTGTTTTTTCATTGAAGCCATAAAGAGAAATAACTTCATTTGGTTTGGTGTTAAGGCTTACCTTCCCTGTATAAGCTTTTAATAGTGATTTATCCGCAATTATTTCTATCTCTATTTTGTGAAAAAATTTCAGCACTATACCGAGATTACAAAATGTATGATCCAGCCTGTCACCCATAACACCTGTCATTACTGCTATGCTAATTCCCTTTTTAATCGCAAGTTTCAGACACTTTTCGATGTCAGTGTCATTTTGCCTGCTTATCTTTACAATTTTTGATTTATTCGCATAATACTTCAAAGTCTCCCGGGATATTGAATCGAAATCGCCGATAATATAATCAGGTACAATCCCAAGCTTCTTAGCTGAATCAGCTCCGCCATCAGCACAAATTATTGTTGAGTAATTCCGGCTTTGCAAATACCGGATTAAATTTTTGCCGGGAGGTTTTCCGTTACCTATGATAATACACTTCTTCATTTAGAGATATTCAATTATTCCAGATTACAAACCGATTTCCAGACCAACCAGGAAATTTCTATCGGCAGCAGGGAAAAACTCACCGCCAATAGCATTTGCCGAATATAATTTGTCAAAAATATTATTAACCTGAAAATATACCTTTGAACGGTTCAATGAACTAAACATATCAAATTGATAGCTCGCAATTGCATTTGCGACAAAATAAGCATCGTTTATATTATCAGTATAACTAACAAATCCGGGATAAGTATTCAAATAATTTGCCAGGTTATTGTCATAATTATCCGAGTAGAATCTGCCTGCATATTTTCCTGTAAGCTGTAAATACAAATTATCCTTATTCAGCGTCAATCCAAAGTTTGCAAGAAAATCGGGAAATCCGCTGATACTGTTGCCGCTAAGATCAATTACTTCCGATGCGCTTATATAATATTTCCCTTCCTTTATAATATTTTTGCTGAATGTTGCATTTGCGAACGCGGAAATACCATCATTTACTTTAACATTTGCGGATAATTCTATTCCACGATGAAGCGTCTGTGGAACATTTCCGGTAATAGGCTGTCCAAAAATATCAACTTTACCATTCGCTACAATTTCATTATCAAATATCATATAAAATATATTCAAACTCGCGCTTAGATTTTCACTATTTATTGAAGTTCCGAATTCAATATCGTTCATAGTCTCCGGCTTTACAATCGGCTGGTTGAAATTGTAACTGCCATCAGGATTTTTTTCAAACAGAGGTGTAGCACCACCTGAAGATTCATCCGCATTGTAATAATTTGTTAAACGAGGTTCGTTTGATACCCTGGCAAACGATAAAAATATATTTTGTTCAGTATTTATCTTATAATTTATGCCAAGCCTTGGATTAAAAAAGAGGTTGCTTACTTGAAAATCAGTTCCAATATATTTTTCGTCATATAGTCTATATTTATGATACGCCAGTTGAACCTCTCCAAGTAAGTTAATTCTGTTATTTAAATTGTAAGTTTCGTGAACAAATCCGTTTGCGATATCTTTGCCGCCTTTATAGTAATAATACCGGTAGTCCTTGGTTACGCCGGGCGGCAGATTCTCGGCAAAGTCAATACTTCCCCAATGAACAGACCGGTGAAGCCTGAATTCTCCACCTATAATAAGTTCACCATTATCGTGCTTAATACTGACTCTTGGTATCCAGCCGTACTGTGTATTATCCACTTCAGCTCGTATCAATGTGTTGACCGGATTGCCTGCAGGATCAAATCCATTGGCATGCGTTAGTCTTAAATAAGTAGTATCTGCCCATGATCCATCAAAATCAAAAAATCCATTACCGAGCACAAGGAATAGAGCCGAATTAAGAGTTACATTATCGTTCAACCTGTATTCATTAAGCAATTCAAAATGCGGCTGCGAGAAATTTTCGATTTCCGTCGGGCGTCTGGCAAGAGTGTCAGTATATTGATTATTATCGGCTTCCCAATATGAATAGTTCGCAGTTCTCAGGTTCTTATTTGTTATGGTAAACTTTGGCAGTCCTGTATACGCTAAGCCGTCAGCTATCGGACCTCCGTAAAAATTAACCTGCGTGGTGAGTGATTTGTCATATCTTACCGCCGAGACATTATAAGAAGTAAAATTAATCCAACTGCCCAGCCTGTAGCCGCTGCTTAATGTCTTTGAAAAATTTGCATAAACTGAATATTTATTATCTATGAGCCCGCTGGAATAAGATGCGGAATATTTTCTTGTGTTAAAGCTTCCAATTGAAGCCGAATATTCCTGTTTCGCTTCGTTAGAAAAGGAGGAGGTAATTATATTGATGGACCCTCCGATCGCCGGATAGCCAGTGACTCCGGAGCCTGCTCCCCTCTGAACCTGAATTAAATCCGTGCTTGCCAGCAAATCCGGAAAATCCAGCCAGTAAACATTGTGATCCTCAGGATCATTTTGCGGAATGCCATTAATAGAAACGGATATTCTTCTCTGATCGAAGCCTCTTATACTCAGATAATTATAGCCCAATCCGTTTCCATTTTCCGAATAAAAAGTTGTTGAGGGTAACGAACTTAAGAATTGAGGTATGTCCTGCAAGGTGTAACTGTCATCTATTTCTTTTCTTGTAACCTTATTGAAGGCAAGTGGAGTCACACCTTCCTTGCCGACATTACCTTCAATAAGAACTGTCTGAGCCGGGATTATTTTTTGCTGCAGTTCAATATTTACAAATCCCGGTGATATGCTTGTCACATTATATTCTAAAGTAGAATATCCGACATAACTTATTTTTATTACATCATTTAGCTTTAATCCGTTAAACTTAAATATACCCTTATCATCGGTGATCGTTCCTATTGAGGCGTCGCCTTTTAGTATGAGATTGGCTCCCGGTAATGGCAGATGGGTCGCAGCATCAGTGACTTTACCTTTAATAGTAATATTCTGCGCCTGGAGCAGAATTGAAGAAAACAATAAAAGACCAATTAAGATTTTCATTTTTTAATTACCTCCGTAAATAAAAAAAGCCGTTTAAAGTCCGAAGGACTCCTTCGGAGAAACGGCTAAAAATCTTAAATAGGTCTTCACCCCGTTTCCCTACGCTGGAATTACCCAGATCAGGTTAAAGGGTATTATCTCAGATATCCCGAAGATCGGGATAACACCCCTAACGGCCTGTTAGAATTTGTTAATAATTATCAATCTTTGTAAGAACTATAATAAATCAAACTTAAGATAAATTATACCTTTATTCAACTATCAATTCCTGGCCAATAATTATTTTATTGTTGGTCATATTATTCAGCTGCTTCAACCTGCTGATAGTTGTATTGTATTGATGAGCAATTGTATAAAGCGACTCGCCGGTTGTAACTATATGTGATTTAGTCCCGGAACTATTTGATTTAGATGGAGTATCATTTTCCGGCAGATCATTTATATCTACATCAGAATAAATTCTCAGCTTTCTGCCAGCATAAATCCTGTTGCTGTAAAGTCCGTTCCATCTCCTGATCTGGGAAACTGATACGTGATACATTTCGGCAATCTGGCTGATAGCATCCCCTTCCTTCACTTCATAATAATTTAAATTAGCTGAAGTCTTGCTGGTATTGTCTCCAAATGAGGAAGAACCACGACCATAAATCTTTAATATATCGCCCTGATTAATCCGAGTAGTACTCAGACGGTTCCACTTCATAATCTCAACAACAGGTATTCCAAACCTGAGAGCTATTTCGCTTATAGTATCGCCTCTCTTAACTTTATATCTGTAAACACTCGATTTCGATGTATTACCATCATTTGAGGAGTAGTATTTGTTCGATCTGTCACTTAAAATTTTAAGTCTTTGTCCCGCATAAATTCTACTTCCGCTTAGATTATTCCAGTCCATTAGATCGCTGACATTAACGTGATACACAGAGGCTAAATAACCGAGACTTTCACCCCGTCTTATGCGATGATATATCCATACATTAGATGATTTAACGGGAAGGTTCCTGGTAACTGTTTTTTCTGATTCAGTCAGATTATCAAGACTTGCATAATAGTCTTTTTTGTCATTAGGGACATAAACCGCCAGCTTCTGTCCGATAGTAATAGCCTTTGTATATGGAATATTGTTCCAGTTCCTGATATCACTCACCCTGACATTAAACAATTCAGCGATATCTAAAAGATTATCTCTTTTCTTAACGTGATAAATTACTGCTGTTTTTCCTTCGGGTGCAATTATGGTAGCGTTTGAACTGTCATCTTTTTCAACTGAAGCTATATCATTAGATGAAAGCTGATCCCCGGAAATTTTGGTTGAGTCAGTTAAATCTTTGTTCAATGTCGCATAAGGCGATACATAGCCTGTGCTGTCTGAGCCTAATGCAACTTCTGTATTATCTGTATCCTCTTCTGCGGCAGTTTGTGTATTCGTATTATAAGAATAGTCTGAGCTGGAAAAATTTCCCGGAATTTTGAGTTTTACACCGGGATATATTCTTGATCTTATTGAAATTCTGTTGGAAGAAGCAAGATCAGACAATGATACACCATACCTGTAAGCAATTCCTGAAAGTGTCTCTCCTCTCCTGACTATGTGTACCATATATGTTCTCCTTGCACTTTCAGGTACATTTTGCAAACTAGCTGTCATTTTGTCAAGGGAACCCGGTGGAATCTTTAATTGAAAAGGGCCATAATGTTTACCTGGTGTACACATCTGAGTTAATTCAGGATTCAGTTCCTGCAAAGTTTCAACATCAATACCGGTAGATTGCGCAAGATAATTCAGATCAATTGCATCATTTACTGTGCAAACATCATAATGATCAGGTTTTTCATAATCAATATTGGTAAATCCATATTTAACGGGATCCATTCCGATTAAACATACAGCAATAAACTGAGGGACATAACTCCGGGTTTCACGCGGAAGATATCTTCTTGCATCCCAAAAATCGTTGTTGCGGGCCCTTCTGAGTGCTCTCGTAATTCTTCCCTCACCTGCATTATAAGCAGCGAGTACAAGGTACCAGTCTCCCAGATCATCATAAAGATCCTTTAAATGCTTTGCAGCGGCTACTGTTGATTTTTCAGGACTTCTTCTTTCATCATAATAAAAATCAGATTGCAGTCCATACATCCTTCCAGTAGCTCTCACAAACTGCCACATACCAACAGCATTTGCCCACGACCTTGCAACCGGATTTAATCCGCTTTCTACCATAGCAAGATACGCCAGCTGTTTTGGAATTCCTTCCTGCTGAAAAATCTTTGTTATCATCGGAAAGTATTTTCCCGATCTTTCCAGCCACACCTGCATATAGTCCCTGCCGCGACTGGTATAGTATTCGATCCACTGTTCAACTATAGGATTAATTTCAAGAGGAATTTCTGCAGGTATAACGACAGGTTTAAAATCTTTTGGAATTTCAGGTTCTTTTCCATTTTGCGCTACCTGGTGTTCGGAAACAGTTTTTCCCATCCATTCTTCAAGCGCAGCAAAAGAAACGTTTACGGGCAATTCTGACAGACCATCCACATACTTTTTGTAGTCATCAAGAATTGATTTTTCTAATTCAACGTACGCTTCATTTTCCTCAATGCCGGGATAATAACTCAGGCTATTAATAATTTTTAATGCTGATTCATAATTAGCGACAGTCTCATTGGTGCTGTTTAATTCCTGTTTGGCCAAAGCGGCTACATAAAACTGCCGGGCCTGTTCCAGCATTTCTGAAACTATGCCTGTTTTTTCAACTTTCTGTGTCGGTTCTTTAGGAGTGTCCTCCTTTACCATTTCTTTATTTGCACTGCAGGAATAAAAAATAATTGCGAATAAAGAGATAAGAAAAAGTGGTAGCGCTCTTCTAATCATCCATACTCCATTAGGGTTATATTTAGGGGCGAATATAAGATTTAGTTTTTCCTTTATCAAGTATTATTTTAGCTGATTGGGCTAATCTTATACAAGATAAAGAGTTATATTCTTGTAAAATTACTATAAGGGTATATTTCCGTGCTTTTTCTTTGGATTTTTATCGACCTTGGTTTTTAATAGTTTCAATGAATTAATCAGTCTAATTTTTGTTTCTCTGGGTAGAATTACGTCATCAAGGTAACCTCTCTCCGCAGCAATATAAGGATTGGCAAACTTTTCAATATATTCGTCTAATTTCTTCTCCGTTTCTTTCTGGGGATCTTCTGCGCCTGCAATTTCTTTTTTGAAGATAATTTCAACAGCACCTTTGGGTCCCATAACTGCAATTTCGGCACTTGGCCAGGCAAAATTAAAATCACCCCGAATATGCTTGGAATTCATTACATCATACGCACCGCCATAAGCTTTTCTTGTAATCACAGTAACTTTAGGAACAGTTGCTTCACAAAATGCATATAGCAGTTTGGAACCATGCTTTATTATACCTCCCCACTCCTGTTCAGTTCCCGGCAGGAATCCAGGCACATCTTCAAGTACCAATAATGGAATATTAAAAGCGTCACAAAACCTTACGAATCTAGCACCCTTTACTGAGGCGTTTATGTCCAGTACTCCGGCAAGCACCGAAGGCTGATTTGCAACAATACCAACCGACATTCCGCCTATTCTCGCAAAGCCAACAACAATATTTTGTGCATAACCGGAATGAACTTCCAGGAATTCTTTATCATCCACTAGAAGAGCAATTATTTCTTTCATGTCGTAGGGTTTATTCGGACTGTCAGGAATTATCGTGTCGAGTTCACTAATTGGTCCAAGGATTGATTCATCAAAATCTACATCATAAGGCTTGTCCATAAAATTAAGCGGAAGGTAGCTCATTAGCTTCCTGATGTTGAGTAAAATTTCCACTTCATTTTCGTAAATGAAATGCGCTACTCCGCTTTTGGTAGCATGTGTTTCTGCCCCTCCCAGATCTTCAAAAGTTACATCCTCATGTGTAACAGTTTTTACTACATTCGGACCGGTAACAAACATATGGCTCGTGTTTTTCACCATAAAAATGAAATCAGTTATTGCCGGAGAATAAACCGCTCCTCCGGCACATGGACCCAATATAGCTGAGATTTGTGGAATGACTCCGGATGCAAGTGTATTTAGTAAAAATATATCTGCATAACCGCCAAGACTTACAACTCCCTCCTGAATTCTGGCCCCGCCTGAATCATTCAGTCCGATTACCGGAATTCCTATTTTCATCGCCGTTTCCATTATCTTAACAATTTTTTCAGCGTGAGCTTCCGATAAAGAACCACCAAAGACAGTAAAATCCTGACTAAATATCGCAACTGATCTTCCATCTATTTTTGCAAAACCAGTTACGACTCCATCGCCCGGATAGTGTTGTTTATTCAAACCGAAATCAGTGGCACGATGTTTAACAAACATATCAATCTCTTCAAAACTCCCTTCATCCACCAGGAGATCAATACGTTCTCTGGCTGAAAGTTTTCCCTTATCGTGCTGGGATTTTAATCTTTCAGGTCCACCGCCTAGTTTTGCCTTTTCTTTTTTCTTAAGCAGATCATTAACTTTATCCTGCATAATAAATTCGCCTTTAAATATTTAGAAATCAGTAATGTACTTCAGTTTGCAATGTTTCTCCTGAAGCCTGGAAGGACTTTTCAATTTCATTTCTTAAAGAAATAAATCTTTCATGGCTGTTCAGCCCTTTTTTTCTTAAAGTTTCAGCATCGAGCTTAATTTCTTCAATTATTTTACCCGGATTTTTCTTCATTAAAAAGATTTTATTTGAAAGATAAACGGCTTCGGCAATATTCGTCGTTGCCAGAATAAATGAGACCTTATATTTTCCCTGAATTGCTCTTAAAAGATCATAAATTTCATCTTTAGTGATTGAATTCATCCTTTTGAAAGGATCATCCAGCAGAATGAAATCCGGCTTAACTGCCAAAGCCCTTGCGAGAGAAATCCTGAATCTAAACCCAAGGCTTTCATTGTGTGGATGATGATTTTGATAGCCAGTCAATCCGACGTTTTCAATCAGTTCCTTTAAACCATCGCCCTTGATTTGTGAAACAAAATTTATATTCTCCTCCACATTAAGCCAGGGAAAGGAAGACGGTTTTTCAGGTATGTATGGAATTTTGCCAACCGGATTTATATACGGTTCTTTCATCAGTAAAACATTACCGCTGTCAGGTTTTTCTATGGCAGCAATTATTTTAAGCAGAGTTGTTTTGCCGCTGGCGAATGAAGCAAGTATTGAGATAAAACTACTTTTGTCATCCGGGATTTCAATTGAAAAGCTTATATCTTCAAGAACATTAAATTTTGCACCTGCCGGGCCAACAAAAAATTTGGATACATTTTGTAATTCAAGGCTTTTCAATTATAAACTCCAGAATGCAAATTTTTTATGAAGATATTTAATAATCCATCTGCCAATAAAAATCGTTACTCCTACTATGATAAAAACAGAAAATAAAGCTGAAAGATCTTTATATAATAGTGCCAGCCTGAAAATATAGCCCAGTCCGGTATTACCTTTGATAAACTCAAATGCGATGATCAGAGACCAGATATATAAATGTAATTCATTGAGATGATTAAATATTTCAGGTTGAAGCGCTTTCCATACTATTTTTCGTTTTATCCTGCCTTCGGTAATTCCCAGTGATCTGGCTGCATCAATATACTCAGGTTTGAGGTTTTCAATACTTTTTTGGAAGAAAATGACCAGTGAGAGGAATGCTGTAACAAAGGCAAAAATAAATTCAATATAAACCGAAGCGGGGAACCAGTATATTAAAAGTAATCCGATCAGGATACCGGGAAGAAATTTTGAAAACCAATTCAGTGAACTGATGAAATCACTTATTATACTTTTTCTTCCAATAAAAAAATGATTTAAGAAATGAACAGCCAGATATGCAATTAAGATTGAGAGATAAACCGAAACAACCGTATTCAAAAATCCAAACGGCAGATTATAGTCTTTCCATAAATCCCCAAAAGATTGAATCACTATTGAAGGCTTTGGAAGAATATTATTTACCGGAAGGATAAATTCAAAAAGGATTATCCAAAGTATAAAATAAAAGAGAATAAAAATTAAGTGAGATCTTTTTGACGAAGCTGATGAATTCATAAAAAGAAGCATTAATAAGAGTCGGATCGTAATTAACTAAGATTTTAACTATCTAAAATATATTGAAAGAAGGGCTTTATATCAACGCAGCATTAAACCGGAGACCTGATTAAACTGCCTGTAAAAAAGGATTTCCTGTTCGCTCTATCCCAATTTTGCTATCCTCACCGTGTCCCGGATATATAATTACCTCATCATCAAGTGTCAGCAATTTTGTTTTGATTGAATTTATCAGTGTCGGATAATTCCCTCCCGCCAAATCGGTCCTGCCGATGCTACCATTAAATAAGACATCTCCTGTTAAGCATTTTTTGTCGGATTCGAAATAAAAGCAATATTCACCGGGTGTATGGCCCGGAGTAAAAAGAAATTTTATTGGTATATCACCAATTTTAAGTTCAAGATCTTCAGTAATAAGCTTCTCCGGCATTGGAGGATTCTCTACATTAATTCCAACTAATTCACATTGTCTTTGAAAATGCTCAAGCAGAATAACATCTTTTTCCGGTACATAGTATTCAGGTTTGTATGTCTGATAAACAAATTTGTTACCCAGTACATGATCAATGTGGCAATGTGTGTTAAGAAGATATTTTACTTTAAGATTATTAGTGCGGATGAACCCGGCCAGTGCTGATTCCTCATTATCATCAAAGCATCCCGGATCAACAATTCCGGCTTCCTTTGTATTGCTGCACCATATAACGTAGGTGTTCTCCGCGAAAGGATTGAATATTAACTTTTGTAGCTTGAGCATAGGATATTTTTATTTCCTGAAATTCTTTCTGATCCTCTGAAATAATTTCTTAGTGTAATTATTATAATTGTCCCTCGTCTCTTCCAGAGAATCCCCTCCAAATTTTATCAGGAAGTATTTAGCGATACTCCATGCAAGCATTGACTCTGAGATCACTGCACAAGCAGGAACTGCAACAAAATCACTTCTCTCTCTTCTGGAAAGCAAACTTCGCATATTTTTAAGATTGACCGTTTTTATAGGACTCATCAACGTCGCAATAGGCTTCATTGCGGCACGCACAATTATTGGCATACCGGTAGAAATTCCTCCTTCGATTCCGCCTGCTCTATTAGTCTTTCTGATAAGTTTTTTATCACTTATAACTATTTCATCGTGAGATTCGGAACCGAATTTCACTGCCGATTCAAATCCAGTCCCAATTGATACGGCCTTTACAGCATTTATAGACATAATTGATTGTGCTATCTCAGCATCAAGTTTTGTGTCGTAATGTACAAAACTGCCAAGTCCAGCAGGGAGGCCGGTAGCAACAGTTACAAAAGTCCCTCCGAGTGTGTCTCCCTTTTTCTTTGCAAGTTTTATTTTATTAATTATTTTTTCTTCCTGAACCTTGTCAAGGACACGTACTTCACTCACATCAGACTTTTCGGAGAGGCTCCATCCAGTGAAGTCATGAGACAGCTTATTAGAAAATAATTTATTCGAAAAATTCCCCCTGCTATAGATTCCACCAATACTCTCGACATAACTGCCTACCGAAATTCCGAATTCATTTAAAAAGATACGAGCGATAGTTCCTGCGGCCACTCTCGCCGCAGTTTCTCTTGCACTTGATCTTTCGATAGAATTACGAATGTCATTAAAATTGTATTTTGAAACTCCGACCAGGTCGGCATGTCCAGGACGCGGAATTGTTACTTTTTCAACTTTCTGATTTTTAACCGGAGACATTTCATCTATCCAGTTTTCCCCATCTTTATTCTTTATTAATAAAGAAATCGGAGAGCCAAGAGTTTTCTTAAATCTTATTCCGGATAATATATCAGCAGTATCTGATTCAATCTTCATCCGCAGGCCACGGCCATAGCCGGCCTGTCTTCTTTTTAAATGGAAATTGATAAAATCATTATCAACTTTTAGATTGGATGGAAATCCTTCAATTATAGTGGTTAATGACTGTCCGTGAGATTCACCCGCTGTAAGAAATCTTATCATCAATTATCCGGATTAAATTTATTTTTCAAATATAAAAAAAACGCCCGATAAACGGGCGTTTGAATTATTAATTCTGTGTCGTGTATTATTTATTTTTTGGAATTTCCAGACCAACAAATCTGGTGTTGCCCTGTGAATCCTGAACTTTCAATAAAACTGCTGAACCTTCCTTTTCTTTAATAGCTTTCTGCATATCTTTAACGTCATCCACTTTTTTTCTATTGGCGTCAACAATAACCATACCCTTGGCCAGGAGCTGATCTGCAGCCGCGCTGAACGGCTTAACATCTGTTATCATTACACCATTATCAACATTATAGGAAGATTTTTCGCTTGAGGTAAGATTTCTTACAGATAATCCTATTGTGTCAAAACTTGCAGATGTTTCTGCATTATTGTTACTATTATTCGAATTATCTTTTAATGATACCGGTTGTGTAGTTGTTCCTTCTTCTCTTGCCTTAAGCGTTACAGTTTTATCAATGATATGGCCGTTCCTGAAGATAGTAAGATCAACTTTTGTTCCTGCAGTCTTTCCGGCTATGTAGCTCTGTAATTCATTTGGCTGATTAACTTCGTGTCCATCAACCTTAAGGATTACATCACCTTCCTTAATTCCAGCCGATTCGGCTGAACCGCCATCAACCAATTTCTGAACCATTACTCCTTCAGGTTTATCCATCCCAAGAGATTTTGCCAAAGCATCATTAACATTGCTAATTTCAATTCCGATATATCCGCGGGTAACTTTACCATGTGCAATCAGATCTTTAACGACAGATTTTACAAGATTTATTGGAATAGCAAATCCATAACCGATGTAAGTTCCTGTACCGCCTGTTGCAATTGCTGAATTAACACCAATTACTGCGCCTGACAGATCTACAAGCGCACCGCCGCTATTACCGGGGTTTATTGCGGCATCTGTCTGAATATAATCCTCAACACCATATCTATTATGGATCAATCCCAGCTGTCCTCTCCCCTTCGCACTAACTATTCCTGCAGTAACTGTGGACGTCAGAGCTAACGGATTTCCTATAGCCATTACCCACTGTCCGACTTTCAAAGCATCTGAATCTCCAAGGTATGCAGCAGGCAAATTATTTGCATTTATTTTAATAACCGCTAGATCAGTTAACGGATCGGTGCCGATGACCTTTGCATCAAAAGTTCTCTTATCATTTAACGTAACGGTAACTTTTGTTGCGTTATCAACAACGTGATTATTAGTTACGATATATCCGTCAGGAGAAATTATAATCCCGCTACCTGAACCTTGTTCTTCCTGTGGAGATTGCGGGAAATCCTTAAAGAAAAAGAAAAAATTCTGATGGGGGTTATCCTTTGTCTCTGATACTACATCTATACGAACAATTTCGGGGGTTACTTTTTGCGCAACTTCAATAAAGGCTTTACTAAACGAAGTCGCATCAGCGTCCAAACTAACAGGAGGGGTGCTGGAACCTAATCTTATATCTGCTACACCCGGCCTAACAAGTCCAAATCCTGATACAAGCAATGCACCAAACACAATACCAGCAACAATAAGTGCAAATGCGCCAATTAATCTTTTCGATTTCATATTTTATCCTCTTTTAATATTATTGCCAATTATACTATAATTTTTATTAACTAACCATTCCTTTTATCCAAATAATTGCAGCGATTGAATCCCTTTGAAATCTGATAAATGATACATCAAATATTTTTCCATAAAAAGTATAGCCCTGTCAATAATCTGAATATTCGAAATTTTTAACAATTTTTGATTGTTTTTTAGACCATTTAAGCAATTGAAAAGTTCCAGATTTATTGAGAAAGATTCCAGATGGTCACCCTTACATTTATCACATAAAAGACCCGAGCTGAAATTATAGGATAACTGCAATCCATCCAGATCGGTTTTCCCGCAGGAGATACATTTATCAAGTTGAACCTCATACCCTATTTCAGCCAAAAAGAACAAAAAAAATCTGGCAAATACTAAATTCGGAGGCTCTTCTGAAGATTCAAGAAGAGATAATATTTTCACCAATCCATTAAATAATCTTATATTCTGTTCGTGTTCAGGCGTAAGCTTTTTGATGAGTTCGATTACAGAGTGAGCAAATTTGAGTTTATCCAGTTCTTCCTTTATTCCCGGAAAATGCCGGATTATATCTGCCGAACTAATTATTTGCAGATCCCTCGTGCTTTTATTATAAAAAACCACTTCAATGTAATTAAGCGGATCGACTTTCATCCCTAACTTAGATTTTGGACTTCTAGCCCCCTTTAATATCGCAGAAATCTTCCCAAGCTCTTTTGTAAAAAGAGAGACTATCAGGCTTGTGTCACCATAATTCAGTTTGCTTAATACAACTGCTTCTGTTTTTAATATTTCACTCATTTAATAAAATTATAGGGGAAGGTATAAACATCTTCTTCGGTTATTATTCCGGTAATAAGATGAGATGGAGTTACATCAAATGCAGGAGAATAGGTCTCATACTTTTCAGGAGCAATTTGTGCTCCATTTATTTTTAGTATTTCATCCTTTGCTCGCTGCTCAATATTTATTTCATCGCCGCTGATAATAGTTCTATCTATTGTTGTTGTCGGGGCGGCTACATAAAAAGGAATATTATAATATTCGGAAAGGATAGCAAGAGTTAGGGTCCCAATTTTATTAGCTGCATCACCGTTTAATGCGATTCTGTCGGCGCCAACAACCACAAAATCTACATTACCGCTTTTCATTAAAGATGCCGCCATTGAATCAGTTTCGATTGCAAAAGGTATCCCGCAGCGTTCCAGTTCAAATGCTGTCAGCCTTGATCCCTGAAGCAACGGACGTGTTTCATCTGCATAAACAAATTCTACAAGATTATTTTCAAAGCCTTTTTTTATTACATTAAATGCTGTCCCATCTCCTCCGGTTGCAAGTTTACCCGTATTACAATGTGTAAGAATTTTTGATTTCTTTCTGTATATCTTTAATCCGTTCTCACCAATTTTTCTGCATTTCTCTATATCGTCAGTATGTATCTGTTTTGCTTTCTCCACGAGCAACGCATACAAATCCCCTGAATTGTTCTTGTTCTTTTCATAAACATTCCGGATTTCATCAAGTGCAAAAAAAAGATTTACTGCAGTAGGACGCGTTCTATGCAATCTGTGATAAGCCTTATAAAAATTCTCCTCAATATTTCGATTTTTGAAATTTTTAATGGATAGGGATAATGCATAAGCCGCTGCAATTCCGATAAGCGGTGCTCCTCTTATTTCCAGCCTTTCAATTGCTTCAGCTACTCTTTCGTAATCGTCTGTTTCAACATATTCCTCCCTGAAAGGTAGTCCTGTCTGATCAAGATAAACTATTTTATCGTCTTTGAAGTCAATTGAAAAATATTCCTTCTTATCCATAAATCTTAGCCGGACCAGAATGGCAACTAATAAATATTATTCTTTGAGTTAAACATCAAATTTAGAGAGATTAAGAAATTCCCTGTATCTGTCCTGAACACGCAGATAGTTAAGTTCTTCCAAAGCTTTTGTACTGAATTTTTCCACACAAAATGAAGCTAGTGCAGAACCATAAACAACTGCCTTTTTAATATTCTCCACACCTAGATCCTGAGTTTTATGCAAATATCCTGTAAACCCACCGGCAAAAGTATCACCGGCACCGGTCGGATCATAAATCATTTCAAGAGGGTAAGCCGGCGCTGAAAAAATAGTATCTTCAGCAAAAAGAAGTGCGCCATGTTCTCCTTTTTTAATAATTAAAAATTCAGGACCGAGTTCACGAATATGTCTGGATGCTTTAATTAAGTTAGGCTCATTCGCAAGCAGCCTGGCTTCCGAATCGTTTATTATTAAAACATTCACCCTTTTCAAAAGGTTTAATAATTCATCACGTTTGCCATTAATCCAGTAATTCATTGTATCGCAAACAACTAAATGCGGTTCAACCATTTGATCGAGCACTCTAATCTGAAGAACGGGATCTATATTTCCAAGACAAACAAACCTGGACTTTTTGAATCTTTCAGGAATTACCGGATCAAAATCTTTAAACACATTTAATTCAGTCAACAGAGTATCGCGTTCATTAAGGTCATAATGATATTTACCGGACCACCTGAACGTCTTACCTCCCTTTACTATCTGAAGACCTTCAAGGTCTATGTTATGATCCTCAAGCAATTTCATATATGGCTTAGGAAAATCGTCTCCTACAACCCCAACCATATAAACCGGACCTGTGAAATAACTGGAGGCTAAAGAAATGTATACTGCTGATCCCCCCAATGCATTATCGACTTTATCAAATGGAGTGATGACTGTGTCAAGACCCAGTGAGCCAACTACGAGTAATCCCAAACTGTACTCCCTCTATTCAGAAAAATTGAATTTAAAGATAACTAAATTGAAAACTAAAGCATAATCTCAATGAACTTCAGCAGACTACTTTCTTTTGTGAAGTATTCATTGATAATATCTATTGATTTTTTTTGTCCGGGCCACGCAAGCAATTTTTTGGCATTTTCCGGAGACGCCCACTGATATTCACAATGTTCTCTGCTTATTATAACTTTTGAATCTGAAGAAATCCTGCATGCAAAAACCGGAAGGTATGAAATAGTATCATTTATATGATCATAAAAAGAATTTACGTTTGGTGCAACCCAAAATTTTTCCGGAATAAGTCCGGTCTCTTCCTTTATTTCCCTCAATGCTGCTTTGTAAGCAGGTTCATTCTTATTCATTTTTCCTGTTACCATTTGCCAAATGCCCGGATAAATTGTTTCCGGCGATCTCTTAAGCAAAAGAAATTCAATTCCTATATTACCTATTCTAAAAATGTGTGCTTCTATTAACTCTGATATTATCTTCAAGATTTTATATCCTTATAAATCAAAAATATGCCCTCATTTCTGCTCTTAATGTGTGCACTACAAGACCGGATCCTTGCCACCTGCCCTGATAATTTATGGTGGATTGCAAATTACCACCAATTCGATAATCAAAATTAACACTCCAGAAATAATTTTTCCCCATAACATTACCCTGCGTCAATTCAAAAGGAAGATAGTTGTTATTTTCATTCCCATTTAATTCGACACGATTTATTTCTACTCTTAATCTGCCTGTACCCGCAAATGACAAATTCATTCTCAATGATTCTGAATTAAGATCAATAACCGTTGGAACAGCCGGGAAATAATCTGTGCTTCTCCCAACCTTAAAGGCAAAACCAACTTCTATATAATTTTCCGGGCGGTACGAGAAGTCGGTTTTAACAGAATTGCTTGTTACGGTTCTTTGGGGATTAGCAAGCGATAACGGGTTAGCGGTCAGATTATCATTTTGCATTATAAAGTCTGTCTGATTGCTAATTTCAGGCATAAGCCTTGTTTTTAATCTTATGCTTCTTTCTCGGTTATATATTCTTACGGGCCCGTCATTATATTGATTCAGACTTTTTGTCTGCGCAAATCTGAAACGCAAAGAAAAATCCTGATTATTTTCAAACAAATAAAAATCCTGCTGGATAAAATTAGACCCGCTGATAGTATTAGCTTCGTTTTGGAAAGCTGAAAACTGCAACAAATATATTTTTTTGTAATCCGGTTCTCTGGTATTTTCATTAACTCTCCAGAATGTTTCAGATGTAACAGGTTTCAATATTTTACCAAGGAAGGAATCTTTATCGAAAATTTCGGCATAACTTACGCGCCAGTAGGTACTGGTCTTTAGATCTATTACAGGGTATAATTCTGTGGTCGGAACAGTTATTAAAATATAATCTCCATCATAGAGTGTCGGCACGAACTCATTTTCATCGGCTATCCCATTATGATTCAAATCACCAAGATAAATGTAGTTGCCGGTTCCCTTTGTTACTTTTATAAATACTTTTTGCAATTTTGCCGACTTCTGGGTTGCAACTTCGTAATAAAAATTTCCCGAAAGTACTGGATCCCACAATTTCATATTTGATCTCGAACGAACCAGAATTGTCTGATTATTAAGGTTTCCGAGCTTTTTAAAGGCCTCGCTGTAATTCTTGTTTCTGACCGTTACATTCAAATCCGTATTAAATGAATTGCTTCCATTATAAGTAAAATCCAGTGACGCGCCCGTGGAGGTAGCCTGTTCGAGCATATAACCATTTAATGGAGAATAATCATCCCGAAACGAGTATTGAACAGATATCTGGTACCCTTTTAATTCTACGAGTGAAATAAACGGATCAACTTCATAATATTTTAAGCTGGTAGATAGCAAAGAATCACTTGTATTAAATTTATCGTTTTTATTTTCAGCTAAAAATTTAATGCCGGGTTTAAAGTGGCCGAATGTATAGTAGCCGGAACCTGATTGTCGAAGCCAATTGCTGTTTATTGATATATCTTTTGTGTTAACGTAATCAAGATTATATTCTATGCTGTAATCCTTTTTATCAGTCAAGACTAAAGTGTTGTTATAACGGTCAGATTTAAAGTTATTTCCGCGGTTTAAAAATCCGAAAGAAGAAACAACATTAAGTTCATCTATCGGTGAATAATCCACATCCAGTTTCCTGAGATGTTCATCCACTCTTTCTGAAGTATCAATTACATTATAGTATCTGTTAAATTCCACATCATTGAAACGATCAAGAGATGAAAACCTTTTTTGAATAAATCTATCCTGATAAGACAACCCTGCCTTACCGAAATTAATGTTGCTAAATGAAATTTTTTGAGGATCAATTTTAAGCAAAAAATTTGTTGCAGCTCCAAAATCAGTGTTATCATTGATAGATGAATAAGTATTCTGATCCCAATTGCTTCCTGCTAACTCAAGACTAATTAAAATGTCTTTTTTCGGCTGGAAGTTAAGAACAATATTTCCAAACTGTTTCGATTGTGGCATAGGCAGAAAAATAATCGGTGCATAACCACCCTGGTTTATTCCAACCCATAAATAATTTCCGAGACTTTGTTTTTGATAATCTCCCATTCCCTGTCCGACGTAACTAAATGAAACATTGTATATTGAAAGTGAATCTCCGGGATTATATTTATAATATGAATATGGTTTTGAATTTATTACAGTATCAATCTTTTGATAAACCCCATGAACATTTCCCAGCGAATCGGGTAATGCCAAACTTACACCCGTTTTGCTGGCTTTATTTCTATCATTACCGGCATTTTTGAGAACAGCTATATCTGAATCCGCCAGGGAAACATTAATCGGTGAGCTTTTATCATCCCCTTCCTGTAAATATTGAACTTTAATTCCGAGTTTATTATTAAATAATTTTGTTTGTATACCTGCACCGAGAAAATTCCTGGAGAACTGCTGATCAGAATATTCAAAATCAACAGAAATTCTGCTTGCAGAAGTTATTAATCTATTAGGGGTAAACGTTATTGCAGCATTGTCGTAGTCTATTGTATAATCATTTCTCTCTCCTCTTTTCATTTCAATTCCATCTACATAAACTTTTTCAGTACCTGCAATAACTATTATATCCGGTTCATTATTGGCGCCAGAAAGCCGGTATGGACCCTGCACTCCATCCTGTCCTGCAAAATTATTCGTGGTAAACTTTCCCTTTGAGCTTGCAATGGAAAAATAAGCGTCTTCATCTCCATAATTATACTCACCCATTAATCCCTGCAACTTTCTGTCAATTACTCCAAATTCACCATACCTTTTTTCCAATTGATAATCTCCGAAAGTACCGGTAGCGCGCGGATGTTTTATTTGAATAAAAACCTTATCAAGTTCATCTAATTTTTCTGTGTTCCCTTCAGGTTGAATAGGAGTGTTTTCATCAGTAAGTGCCGCTACAAGTTCAATATTATCAGATAGTCTGCCTGATAGTTGTAGCCTGAAACCACTATTTAATGTTAAATCCTGATTTGTACCGACAGTAAACCCGCGAACCAGCGTTCCGCTTCTTTCCATTCCACTTCCAAAAATTGATTCAGCGGTTAATCCCTCAGATTCGTTTTTAATTACTTTAATTGTATCCTTGGATGCTTCATTATATTTATAGACAAGGCTTCTTCTTTTATATTCTTTTTTAAGTGACAGTCTGAATGTTTGGTATGTTATAATCAATGTATCAAGAGCAGAATATTTCAAATCCTTGTTAAGAGAAAATTCCCCTTTTGAATAAGAGATCTTATAATCATTTTTATTGAGTATTTTGTTTTTCAGGTAAATCTTTTCAGTAAAAGGTATAATTGAAATGCTTGATATTTTATAATTATTATCCAGCCGAACTGCGAGTGTATCCGATACTGTCTTTTTATAATACTTTGATTGGGCTAACAGAGAAATCTGTAAAAAAGTAAATAATAAGATTAAATACGGGGAATTTCTATAGATGAATTTCAAAAGATGAAAACTTTTTATTGGAATTAAACTTAAATCTAAAGAGTTCTGATATCAACCTTAATGACATTTTCAGTCCTATAATTTACTCACGCAATTATGAATTTTGACTCCAAAATGCTTAAATAAGCCAAAATTTAAGGATTTTTTTATTTCAAAATAATTAAAACTTGGGCAATAATTTATTATTTTAAGAGTCTGGGAATAAGTCATTTTAACTAAAGCCATGATAGAAATAATTCGAAAAGCTGCTTCTAAAAAGATCGTTTATACTCCACATGCGATGACGCAGATCACTAATCTGGAAAGGATGATTGAACCAGATGAATTAAGAAAAGTAATTGATACCGGAGAACTTGTGGAAAATTATCCTTATGATATGCGTGGAAACACAAGCTTGATTTTGGGGAGAGGGACAAATAACAGACCTATTCATGTTGTTTGTACTCCAACTGATTTTTGTTTGATGATCATTACTGCATATATTCCTTCCGAAATTAAATGGAGCCACGATTTTAAGACAAGAGAAAAAACATGGTCTGTTTAAAATGTTACTGCGATACTGAAAGAAAGTTTAGTCCTTTTACAGTAAAAAGGGAAGGATATGAATTGACATTCAAGAAAGTGCCATCGTGGATATGCCCTACATGCAATGAAGTTTATTTTGATGAATCAGATGTTAAGGTTCTGCATAAAGTGATTAGCAATCTGGACGAAGAGACTATCAAAATGAAAGAAGCAATTGTTTACTGGCCGGAGAATTAAATCTATTTAATAGCTGCACTTTTTTAGTATTCGCGCATTAGCGGCAAAGAAATAGCCGCGAATGCGCTAATTATTAAGCAACTTACTTATTCATACCTTAACGCTTCGATAGGATCGAGGTTCGCAGCTTTATAAGCAGGATAAGTTCCGAAAATAATTCCAACAAGAACGCACATAATCAAGCCAATCATTACCCAATCATATGGAATTACCGAGACCGCATTTAATAATCCACCGGCAAGGTTTCCAATTCCCACGCCGATCAAAATTCCAAAAATTCCCCCTGTTAAACAAAGAGTTATTGCTTCAACTAGAAATTGGAAAAGAATACTTTTTCTGTTAGCGCCAACTGCCTTTCTTATGCCAATCTCCCTTGTTCGTTCTGTTACCGACACAAGCATAATATTCATAATTCCTACACCTGCAGCGAGCAGGGCAATAATTGATACGACTATTGCTCCTATCTTAACACCGCCTGTTATATCATTAATCTGACCTATTAAAGATTCATTACTCATAATTTCAAAGTCGTTTTCCTTTCCGGGAGGAACTTTTCTTATTGTTCTCAAATAACCGATAGTTGATTCCATTAAACTTTCATAATCTTCATTACTATAAGACATAATTGTTATATCGACATTGCTGTTTCTGCCTCCAAACATAGAATGAAATGTTGTAATAGGGACAGCAAGATAATTATCAAAACTCTGTCCAAAAAACTGCGCACGCTTTTCAAAAACACCTATTACCAGCAGCGGTCTACCATTTATAGTTATAGTCTGACCAACAGGATTTATACCAACAAACAGTTTGTCAACAATATCTGGTCCTAGCATACATACATCCGAAGAGTATTGAATATCCGTCTGCCTGATTTCTCTCCCGTATTCTATATTCAAATTGGCCGTTCTTAGAACCCCTTCAGTGATGCCGCTTACCCAGATGTTAGGATTTGTTTGCCTGTTTTCATACTTTACAACGACTCCTCCTTTTGACTTATCAGCACCCATATATTTTGCCTGCTTTAACAGAGATTCTAGCCGGTAGAATTCATCAAGTGTAATATCCTTTCTGTTTCTGTATTTCTCCCATGCAGCATGTCCTCCTGACCTTATAGCAGGATATTTCATAACCTGAAATGAATTTTTGCTTAAAAATGATATACCATTATCAATGGTTGTTTGAAGCATTGTTATTATCGTCATAATAACAATTATTGAAAATATTCCTACGACGATTCCAAGAATTGTAAGGGATGTCCTTAGTTTATTTTCCTTTATAGATCGGAATGACTGAAGTACAATTTCTAGCAGGTTCATTATGTACCCCTAAACGATTAAGTAGTCGATAATTTCATTTGAAATTTAAGGTACCTTCCCGTTATAAACAAATAAAATTGGATGAACTATCAAATCCCGGCCAGTTTATTTATTTAATTTTATTCATACCTCAATGCCTCAATTGGATCAAGATTCGCGGCTTTGTATGCGGGATAAGTTCCAAAAACTACTCCGACAAAGACGCAAATTGACAGGCCAATTACCACCCAGTCATATGGAATAACCGAAGTGGCATTTAGAAATCCCCCTACGAGATTCCCTATCCCTATCCCCAGAATTATACCTATCATTCCGCCGGCACAGCATAATGTAATTGCCTCAACCAAAAATTGATAAAGTATATTCCATCTATTCGCTCCCACAGCCTTTCTAATTCCAATTTCCCTGGTTCGCTCCGTAACAGAAACAAGCATAATATTCATTATGCCAACTCCAGCCGCAAGAAGCGCAATGACAGAGACTACAATCGCCCCGATCTTAACACCACTTGTTATATCATTTATCTGCCCAATTAGGGATTCATTGCTCATAATTGCAAAATCGTTATCCTTTCCGGGCGGGACTTTCCTTATAGTCCTCATATATCCAATAGCCGCATCAATAGTAGCCTCATAATCTTCATCACTATATGTGGTTACTGTTATGCTTACATTGCTTCTTTTTCCTCCGTACATCGAGTAATAGGTCGTGATTGGTATTATTATATAATTATCCATAGTCTGACCAAAAATTGCGGGCCTTTTTTGAAGTACACCTATAACAAGCATAGGTCTTCCATCAACTTTTATATATTGACCAACAGGATCTATTGCCGGGAATAATTTATCTACAACATCGGGACCTATCAAACAAATATTGGATGCATATTGAATGTCATTTGATCTTATTTCCCTCCCTCTATCGATTTTAATGTTTGCTGTGTTCAGGAATCCTTCTGTTATACCGGCAACTGCTATATTGGGATTGGTTTGAATACTACCGTACTTAATAACAGCACCCCCGCGCGACAACGCCGCGCCCATATATCTTGCCTGTTTAAGTTGGCCTTCAAGTTCATAAAAATCTGCAAGTGTTATATCTTTTCTGTTCCTGAGATCTTCCGAATTATTTCTGTTGAGCGGAGGATATTTCATTATTTCAAAACTGTCTTTACTAAGGAAAGAAAATCCGGAATTTATTGTAGTCTGAAGCATGGTTATTATGGTCATTATAACTATTATTGAAAATATACCAACTACAATTCCTAGTATTGTAAGGGACGTTCTAAGTTTATTTTCTTTGATAGATTGAAATGACTGTATGATTATTTCGAAGAGATTCATTTTTCCCCTCAAGTGTCTGATGACAAATATTACATTATAAAAGATATTATAATGGTTTCTTACAATCAATAAAAAAAACCGCCTTTGTTAAAGGCAGCTTTTTTAATTTTTACTTCTTAATTTCCAATTTTTATTTTTACTTTTTAATTTTTAATTATTCATACCTCAACGCCTCAATGGGATCAAGATTCGCAGCTTTATAAGCGGGATATGTCCCAAATAAAATGCCTACAAACACACATAGTGAAAGACCGATTGCCACCCAGTCATAAGGAATGGCAGTTTTGGCTTTTAAAAAACTGCCGGCTATATTTCCAATTCCGACCCCGAGAATAATTCCGATTATTCCACCCACAAGGCAGAGAACTACGGCTTCTATTAAAAATTGTGTCATTATATTTTTCTTCCTGGCTCCAATTGCCTTTCGTATTCCAATCTCTCTTGTTCTTTCAGTTACTGACACAAGCATTATATTCATTATGCCAACACCTGCCGCAAGTAATGCAATTATGGATACAACAATTGCTCCTAATTTAATTCCAGCTGTAACATCATTAATTTGAGCTATTAAAGATTCATTGCTGAAAATTTCAAAGTCATTATCCTGACCCGGTGCAACTTTTCTAATCACTCGCATGGCACCAATTGCCGACTCAATTAATCTTTCATAATTGGATTTGTCTTTTGCCATTACCATAATATTGACGCTTGTATTATATTTCCCATACATCGCCTGAAATGTAGTTATTGGTATCACTATCCTGTTATCGCGGCTGTCTCCAAACATTGCCGCTTCAGGTTCAAGGATGCCAATAACCAAAAATGGTCTTAAATCGACTCTTATAGTTTGTCCAATCGGATTTATATTAGGAAAAAGTTTTTCCACTATATCTTTACCAAGCAGACAAACATATTTAGTACCACTCTCGTCACTTGGTCTTATGCTTCTACCTTCGGAAACCTTCCAATTATTTGTAAGAATTCCTCCTAATGTCTCGCCGTATAGTCTAATATTGGGATTAGTTTCCAGATTCTTATATTTTGCAACAACACCGTTTTTCTTTTGCTCAGCCCCGATTTCACTCGCACCAGGTAAACTGGCTTCCAGTCTGTCAAATTGTTCGAGGGTAATATCCTTTCTGTTTCTGTATTTTTTCCATTCCCCGGGACCGTGTTTATGAAATACTGGAAATTTTTGAATTTGAAAAGTGTTTTGCGCAAGATCAGATAAGCCGCTTTCAATGCTGTTTTGCAACATTGTTATTATTGTCATAATTACTATAATTGAAAAAATACCAACAACTACTCCAAGGACTGTTAATAATGTCCTCAATCTGTTGCCTTTTAACGACTGGAAGGACATTTGAAAAATTTCTGCAATTCTCATTTCTCTCTCTGAAATTCTACGAAAAACTCAATAAATATGAATATAAGATAATTAATATTCATTGATAATACACTAAAATGTCCGTCATTAAATACGGACATTATTAATTAAGACAAAAATATTTGAAAATTGGTTTAAATGAGGTTATTCATATCTAAGGGCCTCAATTGGATCGAGGCTGGATGCTTTATAAGCAGGATATGTGCCAAAAATAATCCCTACAAAAACGCATAGAGACAGGCCAATTATTACCCAGTTATAAGGAATAGCGGATTGGGCATTCAGCATTCCACCGGCAAGATTTCCAATTCCAACTCCAAGTACTATTCCTATAATTCCCCCTATAAGACAAAGTATTACTGCCTCGAGTAAGAACTGATTTAAAATATTATATTTTTTTGCGCCAATAGCTTTTCTGATTCCAATTTCTCTAGTTCTTTCAGTAACCGATACCAACATAATATTCATAATTCCAACGCCGGCAGCAAGCAAAGCAATGATTGAAACCACGAGTGCCCCAATTCTCACTCCGGCTGTAATATTATTAATTTGGCTTATAATGGACGCATTACTAAAAATTTCAAAACTATTGTCCTTTCCGGGCATGTCTTTTCTAATGGTTCTCAAATGTCCAATTGCCGATTCAATAACCGCATCATAATCTTTTTTGCTTTTAGACATAATCATAATGTTCACACTGTAGCTGTATTTTCCGTAAAATGATTGGAAAGTTGTAATCGGAATTACAACATAACTGTCGCGGCCGTTCCCAAACATTTGTGGTTGTTGCTCCAGAACTCCTATAACTCTTAAGGGATGCCCATCAACTCTGATTTCCTGCCCGACAGGGTTTAGATTAGTAAAAAGCTTATCCACTATATCTTTACCTATCAAACAAACGTATGTGGATCTATCGATATCACTCTGCATGAAATCTCTGCCATATTCAACATTCCAGTTATTTGTTTTTACACCTCCAAGTGTTTCACCAGCAATTTGTATATTCGGATTGGTTTCCTTGTTACCGAACTTAACAACTTTTCCAAACTTCCATTGCTCGGCTCCCATATAAAGAACCTGCCCTTTCATTGCATCTTCCAGACGATAATATTCTTCAAGGGTAAGATCTTTTCTATTCGCATATTTTGATCTCCAGCCCGGTCCGCCACCACTGTTCGCAGGATACTTCTGAATCTGGAATGTATTTTTATTTAATTGTGATACACCGTTTTCGATACTCTTCTGCAGCATTGTAATTATTGTCATTATAACAACAATAGAAAAAATTCCAACTACAACACCAAGTACAGTAAGCAATGCTCTTAATTTATTTGTTCTCAATGCCTGTATGGACATCCAGAATATTTCATTCATTTTCATTATTCAAACCTCAATGCTTCAACAGGATCCATTTTTGCGGCGGTATATGCAGGAGCAAATCCTGCAAGTATTCCGGTTATTAATGAAACAAATATTGCTATCAAAACTGCCGAATAACTTACTGAGGTAGGTAAGAATTTATTAACAATTATGCTCAGTATTACAGCAAGCAGTAAGCCTACAAGTCCCCCCATTAAACAAATTGCAGAAGATTCCATAATAAACTGGCTCAGGATAGTTCTTCGTTTTGCTCCGATTGCCTTCCTCAAGCCAATTTCCTTTGTCCTTTCCCTAACGGATACAAACATTATATTCATAATTCCAATAGCGCCAACAAAAAGGGCAAGACCTGTAATGAACAATCCAGCAATCTGAATTACCCCAACAACTGAATTAAAATTCTGCTGCAGAGCTTCCTGTTGATTTATGGCAAAATCATCTTGTTCATTATATAGCAATCCCCTGACTTTTCTCATAACACCTTCAGCTTCATCCTTGGTTTTTGATACCATAGCCGTACCATCAGCACGAACATTTATTGTTATGCTGCTTGCCCATCTGCTGTTAAAATATTTGAAAATGGTACCAATTGGAACATAAACATCGTTATCAGGATTAAATGAGCCGAGAAGAAAACTTCCCTGCTTTGCTAATACTCCAACGACTTTAAAAATTTCATTACCAATCTTTATTTCCTTATCTAAGGCATCCCCCCTTGGAAAAAGAGTACTGGCAACCTCACTTCCTAAAACAGCAACATTTCTACTGCTTTTGCTTTCAGTTTCCGAAAAGAACCGTCCAACGTCAAAAGTAAAATTAGTAGTTTTTATATAATCGGCATTTGAGCCTGTCAGAATAACATTATCCATGCTTATAGAACCATTTTTTACTGTTCTCATGCTGGTTACCATCGGCGCCACAGCAATTGGCATCTTGGCAAGTTCTTTGAACTTTTCAAAATCCTCCATTGTAATATTTCTTCTATTCCTAATCTTCCAAAAATCTTCATGCTCGAACCACGGCCACTTACTTATGTAAAGCACATCTGATCCTAATGAGCTAATACCCTGCTGAAACGCATTATCTATACCACGAATGGCAGTAGTCATCAGCACAACAGAAGTAATACCTATTACGATGCCAAGCATTGTTAAAATTGATCTAACTTTATTTGCCCTAATGGCTCTTAAAGCTATAAACATACCTTCTTTAATTTCAAACCAGATATTTGTCATATTTAAATTCATTTTTTTCTACAGAGTTAATTTATTATCAGTTTAAACTCAACATAATTTTTACGCACTTTTTAAACTGCCTCAACACGAGGTTTGGGAATAAATCTTTTCTTAACCCGTTCATCATTCTCAATCAAACCATCTTTTAGCCTTATTATTCTTCCAGCGTGTTCCGCAATATACTCTTCGTGCGTAACTAAAATTATTGTATTTCCTTTTTCATAAATCTCATTAAATAAAATCATAATTTCTTCGCCGGTTTTAGAGTCAAGATTTCCTGTAGGCTCGTCGGCTAAGATTATCGACGGCCTGGTAACTAACGCACGGGCTACTGCAACTCTTTGTCTTTGCCCTCCTGAGAGTTCATTAGGTTTATGATGCATTCTCTCTTTCAATCCCACATCTGTTAGAGCAATTTCTGCCCTTTCTCTTCTTTCTGCTGCCGGTACACCTGCGTAAATTAAAGGCAATTCAACATTATGAAGAGCATCGGATCGGGATAGAAGATTGAAAGTTTGAAAAACAAAACCTATTTCTTTATTTCTAATTTTTGCCAAATCATTATCAGACATGTCACTTACGCTGCGTCCTGTAAAATCATATTTCCCTGAAGTAGGTGTATCAAGACAACCAAGCATATTCATTAAAGTTGATTTTCCGGAACCTGATGGGCCCATAATCGCAACATATTCATTTTTATCAATCTTTAGAGATACATCCCTCAAAGCGTGAACCTGCTCAGAACCAACCTGATATATTTTTGCTATGTGTTCTATATGTATTATGTTCATCTTAAATTCCGTTTATTTTTTTTCGCTAATATTTGCTTTCCCTCTGTTTTCAACTCTTACAGCAATACCATTCTTTAACTCCCTTGAAATTGCTTTGTAGCTGCCGGAAACAACCTCCTCATCTGCCTTTAATCCTGATTTTACCTCAATATAATTGTCGTCACTAATACCTGTTTTTACGTCGACTGTTTTTGCTTTATTATCCTTAACAACAAACACTATTTCCTGTGGTTTTGAATTTTCTTTCTTTTTAGTGCTTGTCGGTGCACTCTCATCAGCCTGCTCGTTTCCACCCATCATAAACTCGTTTCCTGTTCTCGCAGTAACACTCTGAATCGGAACAGATAGAACATCCTTCTTTCTGGCAGTCTCAATCTTTGCATTACAGGACATCCCCGGTCTCAATCCCGGATCTGTATCAAGTAATTTTATTTTTACTTCAAAATTTACAACCTGATCCTGTGTCCCTGTACCGGTAGTTATAGCACTGTTACCAACCTGCTGAACCAAGCCTCTGAAAACCCGGTCACCAAACGCATCAACTTTAACTCTTGCGGTATCGTCAACATGAACCAGCACGATATCATTTTCATCTACATCAACAACAGCCTGTATATTATTCATATCTGAAACAGTCATAATGTTCGTTCCCTGGCTAAATCCGCTCCCAAGTACTCTTTCACCAGGTTCCATATTCAATTGTGTAACTATACCTGCCATTGGCGAATATATTTTGGTTTTACTCAAAGCATCTTTTTGAACATTTAACGCAGCCTGTGTTTGCTGAATGTTTGCATTTGCAGCATCAAAAGAGCCCTGCGCAGAAAGATAATTGCTTTTAGCTGTTTCAAGGTCAGATTCACTTGCAAGCTTTTTGGCATAAAGTTCTTTCGTTCTGTTATAGTCAGATGTTAATTTATCAAGATTAGCCTTTGCCTGCATAAGAGAAGCCTTGGCTTGGTTTAAATTAGCTTCCGATTGCTGAACCTGCGCCCTGTATTGATCATCCCGGATTGCAATAAGCAGATCACCCTTTTTAACCTGGGATCCTTCCTTAACTGGCAGATCGACAATTTCACCGGTTACCTCGGATGTGATGACAACTTTAAATTCAGGATTTATAGTACCGGTAGCTGAAACAGTTTGTGTTATGTTCCTTTTCATTACCTTTTCAACCTGAACCGGTATAATATCATCTTTACTTCCTCCGACAAAGGCAATTATAATCAACGCAACAATTAACACACCTATTCCGCCGAATATAAAAAGCTTCTTTTTCGATTTTTTCTTATTTCCATTTGCCATTTAATTAGTCTCCTATGTTAAATTTTATTCATATTTCTTGTATTCAAGTTCACCCAAATAGAACTTTAGCTGCTCACTCAATTGTATATAAGAAAATTGTGCACTTATATAATTAGAACGTGCCTGTGTATAATTTGAAACCGCTGTTAATACATCAAGCAGTGTACTTGAACCAAGAGAATATTTTTCTTCCTGAATTTTTTGATTTTCCTGGGCTGCTTCAATATTGGTTCTGTTTACATCAAGACTTTTTTCTGCAGCCTGCAGGTTTAAATATGTCTGTTGAATATTTTGTTTAATTGTTCTTTCAAGGTCATTTAAGGTTAACTCGCTATTCATTTCGGTGACTTCTGCAGCCTGTACAGAATTTGAGATTCTGAAACCGGAAAAAATTGGTAAGCTTAGATTCAAGCTCACTCCGTATCTATAGTTATCTTTTAGAAGACTATAATCATTTGAACTAAGGTTATAACCCCCGGAGACAGTAAGAGTTGGGAAATGTCCTGCCCTCGCAATTGTAATGCCACTTTGGGCACTTTCAAGATTTAGTTGTGCGCTTTTATAATCCGGCCTGTTTGAAAGAGCCTGATTGACCAACTTACTAAGATTGCTATAGTCCTCGCTTAATTTGGTATTTAAGATATCATTTTCCTGAGGTGTAAGTGAATCGGTCAACGAATAATCTTCGAGCACGTTTAATGCAAGATAACTTAGCAAAGTACTTTTTGAGGTTTCATAATTATTTTTAGCCTGAATTAAAGCAAGCTCTGCATTGCCGGCCTGAACCTGTTGTGCATAAACATCCGCAAGGGTTGCTGCACCCAATTTATTTCTCTCGGTAATAGTTTCGAGATTCTTTTGGTTTTCTTTAACATTATCAGCCTGCACTTTCATCTGCTCTCTTGCATTTTCTGTTGCATAATATAAGCTGATTGTTTGAAAAACTATATCCTGCTTTAGATTTTCCAACATCAATCTAGCAGATTCCAGTTTGTTCTTACTTTGTGATAATTGAGCAAAATTAGACAACCCATCAAATAAAGTAAGTTGGCCATTTACACCTGCATTATAACTGCGATATTGATATTCTGAGGGCGGCACCGCAATATTAAAGCCGCCTATATTCTGTGAACCACTTGCCTGCTGCCCTTTTGTCCAGCTGAAGCCTCCATTTGCAGATATTGAAGGCAGGAAATTTCCATATGCTGCCTTCACATTCGATTCGGAAACCTGGATATTATTTTCTGCTGTTTTTAAGGTAGTATTTTTTTGCAACGCTATTCTAATCGCTTCATCCAGAGAAAGTTTTTTCTGCCCAAATGAAACCACCGTAAATATTAAAATAAATGACAAACTAATGAGGCTGCGCATCTTCTCTCCGTTGATAAATAAATAATTATTAGGACGTTTATTAAACTTAAAAGGTTACTTAAATCCGTAATTAACCTGCCTTCATTCGTTAAAATTGTATGAATTCCTTGTAAAAATAGTATTAATTACCCCCCTTTGGTTAATTTAGGTACGAACGGTAGAATAATTACATATTCGGTCTATTTAAGCACCTTTAAATACCAACTTTTTGACAGCTAAAATGCAAGTCAGGTTTATAAATCATGAAAAGATATTGAAAAAGAGATATGCTAAATGTTTAATATTTAACGACTAAATATATTCGTCTTTTATTTTGAGCAAATATTCATATGCTTCTTCATAATTATTGCCAATTCTTCCATCAAGTATTGCATCCTCAATTGCAGATTTTATCAACCCCACTTTTTTAGATGGTTTCAAATTACAGACTTCCATTATTATCTCACCGCGTACCGGAGATTGAAATGCCCTTAGTTTGTCCTTTTCCTCAACCTCCCAAACTTTCTTCATAACTTTTTCATAATTATTTAAATACTTGGCTACCTTTGCTTCATTCTTACTTGTAATATCGGCTCGGCATAAGCTTATTAGATCTTCAAGATCTTCGCCGGCATCAACTATAAATCTTCTTATCGCCGAATCTGTAACTTCTTCTTTAGCTAAGGCAATCGGACGGAGATGCAGCCTGACAAGTTTTTCAATATATTCCAATTTATTGAAAGGCAACTTCATTCTTTTAAATATTCCTTTCATCATTCTTGCACCAATTTCTTCGTGTCCATGAAAGGTCCAGCCTATACCTTCGACAAATTTTTTAGTTTGCGGCTTGGCTATATCGTGAACCAAGGCTGCAAACCTGAGCCAGACATTATCAGTTACTTTTGCAATATTATCAACCACTTTGCAGGTGTGTAAAAATACTTCTTTGTGATGATAATCCTGCCTCTGCTCCTGGCCGGCAAGTTTTGCAATTTCCGGGAATATAATTTCCATCACATTTGTTTTCTGTAACAGCTTTAATCCTATCGATGGGATGGGAGAATTCATGATTTTAAGAAATTCATCGGTTATTCTTTCCTGAGAAATTATACTTAATCTTTCTTTTAAATTTTCGGCTGCTATTAATATTTTATCATCAACTTCAAATTGAAGCTGGGAAGCAAACCTGAAGGCTCTCAATATTCTCAAAGGATCATCATCAAACGTATCGAGTGGATTAAGTGGAGTTTTTATTATTTTTGCTTTTATATCTTTTAATCCCTGATACTTATCAATCAACTTCCCAAAATCTTTCCTATTAATTGAAACCGCAAGAGTATTAATTGTAAAATCACGCCTGCTTATATCATCATCAAATGTTCCAGTTTCAACTGCCGGATTTCTGCTATACTTACGATATGATTCCTTTCTGGCACCGACAAATTCAAGATCGAAATCATCATAATTAAAATGAGCAGTTCCAAAATTTTTATATATGGTAATATTTTTTATCCCAAGTTTTTCTGCAAAAGCTGATGCAAAAACAGGTCCTTCACCGACTACAAGAAAATCAATCTCATTCTGCTCACGTTTTAATAATATATCTCTAACAAAACCGCCAACTATAAAAACGTTACATTTTTGTGAATCAGCCAGTTCAGAAGCCACTTGCAAAAATGAATATTTGCTTAGTTTTTTATCGAAATTCATAATTCTTTTTTCGTAAACGAAATACAAAGATAAAATAATTTACCAAGAAATTGATTATTAAAAGGAGACAGAATTTAAGTGGATTTTATAGAAATTTTTGAGAAGTGGGTATTTAATTGCTACAGGATTATTCAAAAAGAACAGACCGTTTTACAAATTTTAATGTATAAATTCTTTTTTTATTGTATTTGATGATAATATACTAATATTATTCCTGCCGGGATGCTGTTGCGATAGCAACTCCAAAAGAATTCCCTGAGGGCAATTAATGAAAAACTCAAACCCGCATTGTGAGTCAAAATCCGGATTATTCTGAACCTTGAAACAACATCTGGCAAGCCTGATGTGAAATTATTTATATAGATCTGTAGTATATAACCACCCTTAAACTACGCTCCAGGAACTCCCTGAAAACGCTCTGAAAACGCTTCAACAAGCCTCCACCCGGCCTTAAATTATCCCTCTTTTGTTTTTTAGTATCGACAAACCAAAATGAGTCAGTGCCGATGATTTCAACATTTGACTAATATTCTATCGAACCCCTCAGTCAAGCAGATTCAGAATAAAAGCTAGTAATTATTAGTTAGAATCAAATTCATGAAACCACAAATTTGATAGTTTACAGGAAGGTTTATTATTCAACTCTTTTTATAATTGTGCTTCTTAATATTCTCTCGCTATTATTATAAAACCATTCGCATTTTTGAAGATTCGAATTTAGTACTTCATTAAAATTGTCGTCAGACTTAAAAGCCATCGACAATGCAGCCGTTTTTCTTGCTCCTTCAAAATCCAGGTTATCAGCCATATTTTTTGACAAATAATAAACTGCATAGCTGCTTTCATAATTTTTGACATTGAATTCTGATTGAAAGCCATTCATAAAATCCGAATAGCTTTGATGAATTGTAATGGAAAGATTAATTAACGATCGGAATGAACTATATACATAACTTTGTGAGTTTAATTTGTCAAGAATTTCAAATTGTTTTAGTGTATTTCCAGCGACATAATTTTTAATTAACGAAGTATCCTTTGACAATTCGAGCCTCAAATTAGCGAGGTTGAACAAAACCCTGTTCGGATTTTCATCAGCTATTTTATTATAAATTAAGGAGGCTGATTGGTATTCAGAAGTTAAAACTTCAATATCAGCCAGTCTGAATTGTAAATTGTAATAGTAAGCTGTATTTGAGAATAGATCTATTTTATTTCTTATAATTGCAGCAGCTTCAAAATCCTTACCCAATTCTACCAGCGTTGATGATAGTCCCATCAGCGCAGAATAATTATTAGTCTTTCGTATAATCTCCTGAAATATATTTTCTGCCTCGGGATAATCCTTTTTTATAAAATATTCATAGGCCGTTTGTAATCTATCAGCGACATATCGTGGACATACTTTTTGAAAAATTGTCTGCCTTCCATAATAATATTTCGCTTTATCAGGATTATTCTTGATTTTAAAAGAATCCAGGAAGTAATAATATTCTTTAGAAATTTCGTCTGATGATTTATGATAAATCTTTTGAAAATTCAGGTTCGAATACAATTGTTCAAACTTTTTTACACCATATTTATCAATTAAAAATTTGGAGAATGAACCTGCATAGATATAAGACAATGAAGATACGCTCCCAAAGAAATTAAGCCCGGTAAATAAATGTTCAATACTTACTTTGTAACCATTTTGATAGGCCAGTTTTGCCATATAATGGATGGTATTATCTCCATAGAATGGTGATCCTGCAACTGCGGCTCCTTCAATGAGAGCGGGATTTAATCCATCAGCTACTTTGAAGATTCCGGTTCCAAATTCTCTGGTAAAAACGTGCGCTAATTCATGCCTTAGTGTTTGATCGTAACTATCCGAGGAAATATAAATCTGCTGAAGCCACGGTTTTGCTACATCAGCATTTTTTGATCCGAACAATTTCCCCTTTTGTTCATTTGAGATAAAGACATAAGAAGTTATCTTCCCTTCTGGAATCAGCTCAAAAAACTTTGATAATACCTGATAATCATATTCGTGTTCAAGAGTGATTTTTTTTGCAAGGGTCTCTGGTATGTCGCGTGAAAAATAGATGTCAAAATGAGTTGTCTCATAATATTTCCCAAGATCTTTTTGCAAACTACTATTTGTAGTAGAAAATCCAAATACAGGTGAAAAATAAACGAACAACGATGCTATTAGCATTGAGTCGAATCCTAGAAGCAATTTTGAAAATTGCTTGCCTGCAGTTTTAAATACAAAGTAGATAATGCTTCCGAAGTAGGCAAGGTTCAGAAGTCTGTAAAATACCAGCTTTGTTGTAACCTTTATTCCCTCATCATAAATCGTTCCCGGGAAAAATCCGAAAACAGGGTTAAAAAAGTAAACCTGAGGATTAAAATAAAACTCAAAAAGAGCAATGGAAATCATTAAGATCGTTATGACAACAAATAATAATATTCTCATTTTTTTGAAAAATGTAAAAGTAAGTAGGCCGGTTGCGGTACCTAATATCACTGAAGGCAATGTAATAACAATATAAAATGAGAACCCATATTTAATCGAACAAAACATGGTAAAGAAAGAGTGAACAAGGGTTATAATAAGAGGAACTAACAAAAAGGCAATAAAAACATAGGCAGTTTTAATGAACTCTGGTTTACCAATGCCGGAAATACCATCACGTTTTGAGATTTTTTTTATTATGTAAATGCCTGATACAAAAAAAAGTAAGACAGAATTTGCCAGCGAAAATTCAAACCCGAACACATTTAATAATGGAAGGAAAAGAAACAGCAGATTGAAAGCAAAAATTATGAAAAGATATATCAGCAAGCCCCTATTATTTCTTAACATTATTGTGAATGGTTTCACATTAATATTCAGCCCCCTGCACTCTCTCAATATCTGCACCGAGAGCGCGTAATTTTTCTTCGATTTTTTGATATCCCCTGTCAAGATGATAAACTCTAAGCACCTCAGTCTTTCCCTCTGCAGCTAAACCGGCCAAAACCAGGCTGGCGCTGGCCCTTAAATCTGTCGACATTACCTTTGCTCCCTTTAATTTTTTCGCCCCTTTAACTATTGCCGAATTTTCTTTGACAACTATATTTGCTCCCAATCTTACCAGTTCAGGAACATGCGAAAACCTATCGGGATAAATATTCTCGGTTATTGTTGAAGTTCCTTCCGCTAAAGCCATATAAGCTATCCATTGCGCCTGCATATCTGTAGGGAAACCCGGAAAAATTGAAGTATTAATATCAGTCGCTTTTATTGAAGTTTTACTTGCTATAAATTCAATAACTCCATTATTTTTTATGACTTTACAACCGGAGTCTTCAAGTTTTAAAAGAACAGATTCAAAGTATTCAGTTGAAATTCCACTAATCTTAACATTTCCTCCGGTTAAAGCAACCGCTATAAGAATTGTCCCAGCCTCAATCCTGTCAGGAATAGTTTCGATCTCAGCATGAAAGAGCTGATTAACTCCTTCAATCATCAAGGTTGATGTTCCTACGCCATCAATCTTTGCTCCCATTTTTAATAGATAATTTGCAAGATTAGTTATCTCAGGTTCTTTTGCCGCATTATTAATTATAGTTGTGCCATCAGCCAAAGCAGCTGCCATCAAAATGTTCCCTGTTGCTCCCACTGAAGAAATGTCAAAACTAATTTTTGCGCCCTTTAATTTCTTAGCTTTTGCAATTATATATCCCTCCGCCAGATCAATTTCAGCCCCCATTTTCCTGAGACCCTCAAGATGCAGATTAATAGGTCTCGGGCCCCAGGCACAACCACCAGGAAGAGAGACCTTTGCAGCACCATATCTGGCCAAAAGCGGACCTAAAACATAAACAGATGCCCGCATTTTTTTAACATGTTCATAAGGAGCGTCCTGGCTTGTTATGTGCGCGGTGTCAAGTTCAAGAGTGTGATTTTCAAATTTATACTTGACACCGAGATGATTTAAAAGCTTGAGCATTGTGAATACATCATTCAATTCCGGCGTGTTGTATAAAACAGATTTTCCTGTCGCTAGTAAGGATGCAGGCATTAAAGCCAGAGAGGCATTTTTAGCACCATTTATTTTTACTCCCCCAGTGAGTGCTTTACCACCGTGGATTATAAATTTATCCAAGTTTTTAGCTTATATTAAATGAAATTAGTCAGCTATATGAAAATACACATATAGGCGTGTAAATACAATTTAAGCGTCACTGGCTTAAGAGGATTGTGCCGTTATATCCGACCACAACTATTTTCTTAGAAGGCAGAACAAACAATCTTGTAAGCGCAACAAATTTTCCACTACTTGTAGATTTCCATTTACTGCCGCCATCGTCAGTTACGAGAATTTCCCCTTTACTTCCCAGAATTAATGCATTTTTGCTATCCAAAAATGACACAGAATAAAGCCCAGAAATAGTGCCCGAAGGAATTTCATTCCACTTTCTGCCTCCATCAACAGTCTTTAGAATTTCACCTCCACCCCCTACTATTATCCCTAGGCTGCTATCGGCAAAACAAATGCTTCGCAAGTATGAGTCACCTGCCTGGTTCATTTTCACCCAGGAAATTCCCTGGTCGGTTGATTTAAGCAACTCTGAATTCCAGCCAACTGCGAAACCCACTGTATTACTTGAAAAATCTATATCATATAATAAATTTCTGGATGGCGATAAAACCCTTTTCCAGCTATAACCGGAATCTGTACTTTTTAATATTGTGCCATTTCCACCTACCAAAAAACCTATGGTCGAATTCGGCAAAATCTTTATTGCAAACATCGTTTCTTTAACTCCGGTATCTACCTTGTTCCAAAAATTACCACCGTCCGTTGTTAAGAGTAATGTGCCGTTGCTGCCGGTAATAAGCCCGGTCGTTTCATTGAAAAATTTAATATCATAGAAAGTATTATTTGAAACCTTAATGGGAATAGCTTTCCAGCTTTTACCTCCGTCAGTTGTTTTTATTAGCCCTGAATTAGTTCCGCAGGCAAAACCATCATGTTCATTAAGAAAAACAAGCCCATACAAATCAGCAGCAATTGGACAGGCTACTGCTTTCCAGTTCGATTTGGCAACATATGATGGATTAGAACTATATATATCTTTACCATTATCAATTAGTTTTTGTACCTGCTGACCACTAGAAGCTAATAGTTGAGAGACCTGCTGATAAATAAAATAGCTTAGTGCTGCAAAAACAACTAATCCCAGAATCGACAAAGCAATAGTCTTTAATCTTCTAAAAAATTTTTTGTATCTAAATCTGGGCTTATGACGAACAAATTTCTGCTTGGTAACCCTTTTTGTTTTCTTCTTTGACTTAAAAGGCGTTAATGGAATTGAATCAAGTTCAGCGGAAAATTCCTCACAAGTCTGGTATCTCTTAGTGACTGTTTTGCTCAAAGCTTTGCTCAAGACTATATCCACATCTGGAGGTACATTATCTAAAATACTGGTTAGCTTTAATGGATTTTTTTTCAAGTGAGCTTCCATAATATGGAAATCTGTTGGGGCTTCGAAAGGAGTTTTTCCACAAAGCATTTCATAAAATGTAATGCCTAGAGAATATATATCGCTCTGAATTGTCGGTTCCTGTGCTTTTATCTGTTCCGGGCTCATATAAAGCACTGTTCCTAGTTTTGTTCCAGTTTTAGTAATCGCTTTTACATCGTGCAAAGATTTTGAAATACCAAAATCCATTATTTTGGCAATACCTTCGTAATTAATAATGATATTAGAAGGTTTGAGATCCCTGTGAATAAATCCTTTGGAATGTGCAAAGCCTACGCCTGCGAGGACCTGTTTCAAAATACCAATTGCTTCGGCCAACTCGAGTTTTGATTTGCGCTCAATAACATGTTCTAATGTCTCACCAGCAACAAACTCCATTATAATGCCTAGTAAACCATTAAATTCAGTAAACCCATAAACGGGGACTATGTTTGGATGATTTAACTTTGCCTGGTTTTTTGCCTCTCTCTTAAACCGTTCAATAAATTTCGAGTTTTTAAGAGCTTGCTGATCAAGAATTTTTATAGCTACAAATCTTTCCAGCTTGATGTCAAAACCTTTGTAAACTATCCCCATTCCTCCTTCGCCGAGGATACTTACAATTTTGTAATTATCAATTACTGAGCCTACCATGAACGACTATGCCTCTGTAATTATAACGAATGTGTAGTTGTCTGGTGCTCCCCTTTTTTCAACAAGATTTGCTATGGCTTCAGATATGTAATGAGGATTATCATTAACTAAAATATTTTCAAGTTCATCATTCTGTAGGACTGTTGTTACACCATCAGTGCAAACAAAGAATTTTCCTGAGTCTGCCGGGCTTATTTTTATTTTGCTGGTATCTACTTCCACATTATCACTATCGCCAAGTGCTCTCATTATTATATTTTTATTTGGATGGTTTTCAGCTTCTTTCAACGTTAAGTAGCCTTCATCTATTAACTTTTGAACTAAGGAATGATCCTTTGAAAGCTGTTTTAATTTATTGTTCTTTAAATAATAAAGTCTCGAATCACCTACGTGTCCCCAGTATGCTGTATCGCCTTTTAAATAAAGTGTCTCAACTGTAGTCGCCATTCCCTTCCTGTCAAAATCCTTATTTGATTCCTCTATTACAATTTTATTTGCTTCCAGAATTGAAAGTTTGATTCTCTCGAGATATTCAGTACCATCTAGACCTTGAAAAGTTTTCGAAATCGTATCAACAGCTAACTTAGATGCTACGTTTCCAGCCTTATTTCCACCTAATCCGTCACAAACTACTACCAGCAGGCCACCTTCAACATTGTAGACTCCGTATGAATCTTCATTTTCAATTCTTTTTAGTCCCGTATCGGTAAGAGTTACATATTTGAATTTCATTAATCACCAAAAGGTTAATTTTAGGCAAAAAATCCATCTGATAAGAAGTCAAAATACATAAATATAAATTAAAAATCCTATAAAGATTTATTTTCTAATTAAGTTTAAGGATTCCCTCCAACGCATTATATTATAATAAATTAGATAGTAAGAAAACCGACCAGTAGTTTGCTATACTCTGCCTTTAACAGTATATTTAAGTTTAAAAATTTTGAAAATGAATTACTCATTGCAAATCAATTCCCTTAAGAATTAAGCTTTCGGAATAAACTAAATCTTGGATGAAACTATTAAAAGACAACACTTTATTGCAAGCAGTTGAATAAAAACTACTTGAGCGAGAATGGCGGAATTGGCAGACGCGCTAGACTTAGGATCTAGTACCGAAAGGTGTCGGGGTTCGAGTCCCCGTTCTCGCACATTTGAATTTATACTATTATGATTAAAAGAGGTAAAATTGGAAGTAAAAATTAACGACATAAACACTTCAGAAAGAGAACTTGAAGTTACCTTTCAATATGATGAAATTAAATCGGATATAGAAACAGAAGTTCAGAAACAAACAAAAAAAATTCAACTCCCCGGTTTCCGAAAAGGTAAAGCCCCTGTCAGCGTACTAAAAAAAATGTACGGGGATGCCCTTGAATATGAAGCCTCAGAAAAGGTCGCTAACAATCGTTTCTGGCAAATCTCCAAGGAAAAGGAATTAAATCCGATAGGTCAGCCTTATTTAAAGGACATAAAATTTAATCCGGGTACCGATCTTTATTTTAAAATACAGTATGAAACTTATCCCACTCTGGAAGTCAAAGATTATAAAGATCTCGAAATAGAGATCCCTGATTTCCAGGTTAAAGATGAAGACGTTAACAAAGAAATTGACTACATTAAGCGGGCTAACAGTACAAAAGAAAAAGCCGATTCAGTCGGTGATAACAAAAATTATCTGCTTGATCTCGAAATAGTTAGAGTCGATGATAAAGGTGAAAAATTCAAGGATTCAAAGCCTGAAAAGATTCAAATAGATCTTTCAAATGAGAATGTGCAGCGCGAAATAATAAATAACGCTAAAGGTAAAAAGAAAGGCGAATCTTTTAACTTTACTTTTAAAGATGAAAGAGTATTAAAAAACAGTGAAGGTAAAGAAGAAAAAGTTCAGGAAACGTTTAATTATAAAGCCGACATTTACGAAATCGAGAAGATTATTCTTCCTGAACTGAATGAAGAACTAATTAAAAAAGTTACCAAAGACAAAGTTTCAACAGAAGAACAGTTAAGGGAAGATATCAAAAAAGATATCCAAGGGTTTTACGACCAGAAAATGGATGAAATCACGCATAATAAATTAATAAATGCGATAATAAAGAATAATCAATTTGATCCTCCCAAGACCATGGTATATAACATTCTCGATGAACTTGTAAAGCACGAAGAGGACCATGCGAAAAAAGAAAATTACAAGGGATTTAATAAGGAAGAAACTTCTAAGAGATTATTACCAAATGCAGAAGGTGAGGTTAAATGGTTCCTTCTAAAATCGGAAATTCTTAAAAAGGAAGATATAAAAGTCTCAGACGATGATATTAAAGAACTTGCGGAAAAAGATGCGGAAAAAACCGGAATAGCTGTAGAGAAGCTAATGAACTATTATAAATCTCCCAATTATAATGAGAAATTACTGGATAAAAAGCTTTTTGATTATTTAAAAGAGAATAATAAAATTATAAAAGTAGATCCAGATAAGCTTACAAAAAAAGGACAAAAGGAGTCTAAATGAGTAAAAAAAATGATTACCAGGCCCAGCTTGTTCCATACGTAATCGAACAAACAGGGCGCGGTGAAAGAGGAATGGATATTTTTTCGCGTCTCTTGCGCGAAAGAATTGTTTTTGTCGGCACAGCCATTGACGATCATATTGCCAGTCTGATAATTGCTCAATTAATATTTCTTGAGGCTGAAGATTCAGAAAAAGATATTAATTTATATGTAAATTCTCCCGGTGGAAGCGTAACGGCAGGACTTGCAATTTATGATACTATGAAATATATCAAGCCGGATGTGGCAACAATTTGCGTTGGTATGGCTGCAAGTATGGGAGCAATTTTATTAGCCGGAGGCGCAGCCGGAAAACGAACTGCTCTTCCAAATTCGAAAATTATGATTCATCAGCCGTGGGTCGGAGGATTACAAGGCCAAACTACAGATATAGAAATTCACGCGAAAGAAATGGTAAAAACCAGGGAAGCTCTATACAAAATACTGGCAGAACATACGGGTAAACCAATGGACCAGATAACTAAGGATTGTGACAGAGATTATTTCCTCTCAGCTGAGGAGGCAAAGCAATATAAACTAATCGATAATATCCTGGAAAAACGGGTATCTCTAGATAAGAAAAAATAAATATCCCATAAAAGGGATCATTAATGATCCCTTTTTGGTTTTGTTTATTAACCAAACTATTGTTATTATTCATTCAGTAGCCTTTAGCAAGGATTAAATTTTTTAGCCATTATTTATTCCTTAAATTTCTTAACTTTATAATATTTTAATCATTATCTACTCAACGAAATAAATTATGATCGGGATTAGATTTACAGACTTTTTGCCTCAGGATCCGGGCAAAAAGAAATTTGATGATTTATTAAAAATATTTCTTCAGTTGCTGACTATTGCCTCAGGTGATGTCGCTCAGGCACTGGAATGGTTAAACCAGCTTGACCAAAAGTATGGATTAACCGACGATAATTATGGGGTAGGCAATTTTATACAGGATTTAAAAGACAAGAATTATATAAAAGAAGATGAAAATGACCGGCTGATAATCACAGCTAAAAGCGAACAATCTATCCGCAGACAGTCATTAGAAGAAATTTTTGGGAAACTTAAAAAATCTACCCGTGGAAACCATAGAACTCCATATACTGGTCAAGGTGACGAACGCACATCAGACCGGCGTGAATATTACTTCGGTGATTCTATGGAACAGATTGATATGACTGATTCTATAAAAAATGCTCAAATCAATCACGGTCTGGATGATTTTAATTTAACTGAAAATGATCTTGAAGTTGAAGAAAGAGATTTCAAAGCATTAACTTCAACTGTGCTTATGATCGATATTTCACACTCAATGATTTTATATGGTGAGGATAGAATTACTCCTGCTAAAAAAGTAGCTATGGCTTTGTCGGAATTAATTACAAGAAAATATCCTAAAGATACTCTTGACATTATAGTTTTCGGAAATGACGCCTGGCCAATTGAAGTAAAAGATTTACCATTTCTGAATGTTGGACCCTATCATACAAATACGGTTGCTGGTCTTGAACTTTCTGTAGATATTTTGCGAAGAAGAAAGACTTCCAATAAACAGATTTTTATGATTACTGACGGTAAACCGACATGCCTTAAAGAAGGGGTCAGATACTATAAAAATAGTTTTGGCCTTGACAGGAAAATTATGAATAAGACTCTCGACCAGGCAGCAAGGTGCAGAAAACTTGGAATACCAATTACAACTTTCATGATCGCTAGAGATCCGTATCTACAGCAGTTTGTACGTGAATTTACTAAAACAAACGGCGGACGAGCTTTTTACAGCAGCCTTACCGGACTCGGTGATTATATTTTTGAAGATTATATTAGAAACAGACGTAAACGTGTAAAATAAATTCCTTTCCAATATATTTATTCAAGATATTTGAATCGGAGAAATCTCAATAATGAATTATACTGATATTACTACATTAGGTAAGTTAAAGAAAAGCGGATACAAAACTGTATCTATTAAGGATGAGCTAAGAAATAATCTAATCAAAAGCTTAAAAAACAGTCATAATCCTTTCGAAGGTATTCTTGGCTATGATGACTCGGTAATTCCAGATATTCAGACCGCCATTCTATCAAGACATAATATTATTTTATTAGGATTAAGAGGTCAGGCCAAAACCAAAATTGCGCGGTTACTGATTAATCTTCTGGATGAATACATACCTGTTATAGAAGGAAGTGAATTAAATGATGATCCTTTGAATCCTTTATCTAAATATGGCAAAGATGCAATAAACAATGAAGGTGATAACACAAAGATCAGCTGGCTTCACAGAAATGAAAGATATACCGAGAAGCTGGCTACCCCTGATGTCTCAGTTGCAGATTTAATCGGTGATGTGGATCCAATAAAAGCAGCTTCACTAAAATTGCCCTATTCTGATGAAAGAGTAATTCATTTTGGACTTATCCCAAGATCCCATAGATCAATATTTGTGATTAACGAATTACCGGATTTGCAGGCAAGAATTCAAGTTGCACTTTTTAATATCCTTCAGGAATCTGACATTCAAATCAGAGGATTTAAAATCCGGTTACCCCTTGATATACAATTTGTGTTTACAGCAAACCCTGAAGATTACACTAATAGAGGTTCCATTGTAACTCCACTAAAGGATAGAATCGATAGTCAGATTTTAACCCATTATCCAAAAACTATTGAACTCTCTAAACAAATTACGATTCAGGAAGCTACTATTGCATCAGAACAAGCCAATACCATAACTGTTCCGGAAACATTAAAAGATTTGATAGAACAAATAGCTTTTGAAGCAAGAGAGAGCGAATATATCGATTCAAAAAGCGGAGTATCTGCCCGTTTGCCAATCTCAGCATACGAAAATCTGATAAGTGCTGCCGAACGAAGGAGAATAATCAACAATGAAAAAAATACCACTGCAAGAATTTCCGATCTTTACGGTGTTATTCCCGCCATAACTGGTAAAGTCGAATTGGTTTATGAAGGTGAACAGGAAGGTCCATACAAAGTTGCAAATATTTTAATTGGCAAAGCTATCAAAACTGTTTTTTCGAAATACTTCCCTACTCCCGATCAATTGAAAAAGACAAGGACTGAAAGCCCATATCAAAAGATCACAAGCTGGTTCAGCAAAGGCAATGAAATTGATTTGTTAAATACAGTTTCAAATAATGAGTATGAAAAATTATTAACTGGAATTCCTGGTTTGCAGGACGTTATTAAAAAATTCATTAAAGATGAGAATAATAATCAGCTATTTTTTATGGAATTTTTGCTTCATGGACTTTCGGAATTTTCACTTTTAAGTAAATTCAGATTGGAAAGGGGTTTGCAATTTAAAGATATGCTGAGTTCAATGTTTAAAATGTCCCAACCTGATGAAGACATCAATGATGAGGATGAAGATATTTTTAGGTAGGCTGTTTTTTATCCAGTTTTAATACAATCTTCCTATCTTCTTTTGAAGATATATATTCTTGCATTGAGACTGAGGATTTAAATATGTCACTAAAACCTTTTCCGTTTCCAAAATCTTTTCCTGCATTCTCACCCAATAGTTTTTTCTTTATAAATTCGCCAAAAGTGCTTGGACTAACTTCCTCTTTTGATTTTTCAGAATTATTTGCCTGTTCAGCTTCTTTGGAGGAAATATTTCCTTTTAGATCCATTTTAACTATTTGTGTAGTGTCAAAATCTTTGTCTTCAGAAATCTCGTGATGGATTTCATTAAGACTATCTGCTTTCCCAGGTACGATTTCTTTTTGAGATTGTTTTATCTTTTCCGCAAAAGAGACTGTATCCAATTGACTATTAAAATTTTCTTCGGCCTGACTTTTGCCTTTAACATCCGTGTTTAATCTATTTTTTAAAGGAACAACTTTAGCTGAACCAGCAACCATTATAGCGTCAACAAAAACCTTATCATTCTGATATTTTGCCTCTATCGCTTCCAGGTCTATAGCATAAATTTCAGCATAATTAGGCCTATTTCCCTTACGATTTAGTGTAGTTAAGCCCACCTGCTGAATTCTGAATCTTAAGTCATTTAAATTCATCAGTCTGCTTTGTCTTTCCAATTCCTTTACCGCAAATACAGGATCAAAATATATCAATTCATTATGATCGTTTACCGAAAGGACAAATCCATATTGGGAAGGATCAATTTTGAAATCAGGAATATTAGTAAGCAGCCTATAGACAATTAAATTTTTTGGGGTAAACTCATTTACAAATCTGCATACATCTTTATAACTTATTTTCCGGGATAATCTTTCTTTATCATCCTTAAATATTATCTTATAATTTGTATCAAGATTAAAAATATTCTGAGAATAAATTATAATATCATTCTTTTTGATATCAAGAGTTTCAAGAAGCATAAATATTTTCTTAAATTATTAAATCATGCTAAAATACAAAAATTCAGAATGAATATTAATGGGTATACCTATTCCCAAAAGTAAAATTGGAGTGAGTAATTATTTGAAATTATAGAGTAAAATATAATTTAAGAATCTGCCCAGATAACAAGTCCAAGATCAAATTGACTTATTAGCAGTGGATTTTTAGGTAAAATTCTTACTGTGTAGCCCAGTTGACCGGTTATTTTGCTGCTGATTTTTCCTTTATAAGTGTGAACGCCTGTCTTAGACTTTGCACCATTTGTTTCCATATCAGATGTCAAATTAAACGCTGGATTATCCTTATTCTCGTACAAGCCATAGTACAATTGAACAACAACATCATTCGGTGTAAGATCCCCCAAGTCTACTTCAGCGCTTACAGGGTAATCCTGTCCGGCAAAAATTTTATCTTTATTTCCATTGGAGTCAACCCTCAAAATTCTAACAGAATTCCAGTTTTCCAGCACATTATTTTTCCATTCAGATAATTCCTTAGCCTTTTTCCATTTTTTATCTTGGAGCAATGCTTTTTTTTCAAATCCAGGCTTATAATAATATTCAAAATATTCTTCGACCATCCTGTGGGTAGTATAAATTGGTCCGAGTTTCTTAATAGAATTTTTCACTTTTTCAATCCATTTACGTGGAATCTGATCATCACCCCTGGAATAAAATAAAGGAACAATCTGAGTTTCAAGGACACTATAAAATTGTCTTGATTCAACTTCATCCTGATAATCTGTATCCTGATACATTTCACCGTTTCCTATTTTCCATCCTACTTCTGGATCAAAACCTTCATCCCACCAGCCATCCAGAATACTGAAATTTAGTCCACCGTTCGCAATAATCTTCATGCCAGAAGTTCCACTGGCTTCGAGAGGCCGCCTTGGAGTATTAAGCCAAACATCACAACCCTCAACAAGATGTCGTGCAACATTCATGTCATAATTTTCAATAAATACTATTTTCCTTCGGAATTTATCTTCCTTTGCTATTTGGACAATTTCCTGAATGAGCTTTTTCCCCTGTTCATCCTGTGGATGTGCCTTTCCAGAAATTATAATCTGTACCGGAAATTCTTTATTACTGATTATTTCATAAAGCCTGGCGATATCACTGAAAATTAATGTTGCCCTTTTATAGGTTGCAAACCTTCGCGCAAAGCCAATAGTTAAGGCAGCAGGATCGAGCACTTCCGATGCAGCGGCAATTTCACTTTGACTTCCTCCTCTCCTTTTAACCTGTCTGATTAATCTTCTTCTGGCAAACGCAACAAGGCGTTCCCTTCGTCTTTCGTGCGTTCTCCAGAGTTCTTCATCAGGTATTTTATCAACTCTTAAATAAATTTCTTTCGCTGAGGGATCATTCATCCATTTCTGACCTAGGTATTGCAAAAATAAGCTTTCCATTTCTGCTGATATATGAGAGCGGGTGTGTATACCGTTAGTAATGTGCCCGAGCGGGATTTCATTAAATGGAATATCGACATAACCAGAAGCCCACATCTTCTTTGAAATAGTACTATGAAGCTTACTGACCCCATTAACATATCCGGAAGTATTCATTGCTAGATGGGCCATATTGAATGTTCGGGAATTCATATCCTTATTAATATTTCCCAATAAATAAAATTCTTTATCAGATATTTTTAATTCATTCCTGTAGTAATTACCAAAATATTTTTCGACCAGATCATTGGCAAAAACATCTATGCCGGCTGGAACAGGTGTATGTGTTGTAAAAATATTGGAATAATATCCCACTTCTTTTGCTTCTTCAAAAGTAAGCCCCTCGTTCAGCATAGCATATTTTATCCTTTCCAATGCCATAAAAGCTGAATGCCCTTCATTCATATGACAAACATCGGCTCTTATACCAAGTGCGTGTATTGCCCTGATTCCCCCAATGCCCAAAATAATTTCCTGTTTGATCCGAGTCTCACTGTTACCGCCGTAGAGGGTCTCGGTAATTTTTCTATCGGCATCAGAATTATTTGGAATGTTTGTATCCAGCAGATAAAGAGGTACTCTTCCAATTTGAATTTTCCAGATATGAATAGAAACTTCTCTTTCCGGAAAGGTGATTGAAATTGTTAGAGGCCCCCCGTCTTCTTTCCTTATAAGATTCATTGGAAGATTCTCAAAGTCATTTATTTCATACCTTTCCTGCTGCCAACCGTCAGTTGTAAGATATTGCTGGAAGTAACCTTCCTTATAAAGCAAACCAACACCAATCACCGGTATACCAAGGTCGCTACAGGCTTTAAGATGGTCTCCAGACAAAACTCCCAATCCACCTGAGTAAGTTTGCAGGCATTCAGTCAATCCAAACTCAGCTGAAAAATATACCACGTTTGAACCGCTGTAATTGGAGTAGTTTTTTTCAAACCAAGATTTTTCCTTTAGATATTCCTCCAGTTTTGAATAAACTCTATCGAGATGTGCCAGGAACCCATCATCACGAGAGACCTCTTCAAGCCGCTCCTGACTAATTTTTCCCAAAAGCATTATCGGATTATGGTTAGTTCCATCCCATAACTCAGCATCAAGTCTCTTAAACAAATCGCGGGAATCCCAATTCCAACTCCAGCATAAATTATATGAAATCTCTCTTAATTTTTCTAAATTCTTAGGCAATGCAGGCACCACCTGGTATGAACCAAGAAATTTATACATTAACTCTCCGATATTATAATTAGACTACTTTTCTAGTAATGAAGTAAAAGATCTTTTAAAGGTAAAATATAGCAATTCTATTATTAGCAAAAAATATTCCAATACGTTGATTATTCAATAATATTCAAATAAATGAATAATTTACCACCCCAAATGGGTAGTTTTTAATATCCATAATTCTTTTTGAAATCTATCTGAAATAAATATATCGCTTGTTTTTGAAAGCCTTATTTTAATAGCAGCATTTTCCTGACCTGGAAATAATCTCCAGCCTTGATACAATAAAAATAAACACCTGAACTTAACCTGGAACCATCAAATTTTGCCTGATAAGTCCCGGTTGATTTTTTCTGATCAACTAAAGTTTTTATCTCCTGTCCCAGAATGTTGAACACTGTTAAGATAACTCGACTTTCTTTCGGAATCGAATATGTAATTATTGTTGCAGGATTAAATGGATTAGGATAATTCTGGCATAATTGATATTTAAACGGTTTACTTTCATAGTTCTCAACATCTGTTAAAGTAGTTATATCTGCAGAATCCCTTGGTAAAAGTTGATAGCCGCCTGCATAAGGGACAATACTACAGTATTGTGCTAATATACCAACAACATTTAACTTTCCTGTTGGAATATTTTTGCCGAGCAATGATGTATTGGTACCTGCAATTCGCAGGTCCAGCGTATCTGAGCCGTTAAAAATTTGATAATTTACATCTGGTGATGTACTCACATCAAATACTCCAGATTGGACAAATTTCACACTATTAATTTGCAATAACTTGCTCTCATATCGTTCAAAACCTAAAAAATCTTGATTTTTAATTTCGGGAATAGTTGTAATTAATGGAGCCACATTATGTCCGCTGGATAAAATTTTTACAGTGGAGGCGGATGTATAGCTCAGTTCAGTTAATCCATTAAGCTGTGTTAACTTCCAATTTTCTACAATAACGGAATCGCCTCTAGTTAATCCCGGTGTTTGAGTAAAGGTATCACCATAGATGGAGATTCCGGCGCTATCATTCTGAATCGCTCCTGGTCCGGATGTTCCTGAACCTAGTTCCAAAACGGCCGTAACAATGCCAGTCGTGCTGACTGTATCATTTAATCTTACTGGTGATCCATTTGAATCATTAATTCTTAAGGAATCAATAGGAAAAGTATTATTGACAGTAGTTACAAAATTCCAGGAAGTTCCCACTATTATTCCGTCTATATAACCAGCAATAGAACTACTACCTTGCCTAATAGCTATAGTACCAATATCTGATGGATCACTTGAAACACCAGCACCGATAGGCCCAATAGTTACAATTGGAGATTCAGGCTCGCTCTCAGGAACTTCACTATCATAGGCGTAAAGCGTAACCTGATCATCATCGCTTGTAACTGTACTAAACTCATACTTTAATACAATAAGGTAGGTCTGATTATAATTTAGAATAGTAGTAGTATCTAGGGTTGCTCCTTCACTCGATTTAGATACTCCTAATGCCCAACCGGTGCCTGAACTTGTATCTCTGACAAAAATTCTGCCCCTGAATGTTGTACCTAATGCGCTGGGACCAAGATGGAAAAAATAATCGTTTGTGCCTGCGGTTGTTAAATTTACCAGGAAAGAAACATAAACATTTGAGGATGTAACTATTGACTCACTAAGTTGTGTATTAATATCCTGCCTTGAGCCGCTCCCACCAGCAAATGCTACTGATCCACCTATATCAGATCCGATATACCCTTTATACGATAATCCCGATGCGAGGTATTGCTCGGGTATACCTGTGCCTGAATGGATTGCCCAGTTTGAAGTGACAGTTATTAAATCTCCCGGCGTTGTCCCATAATCGAAATTTTCCTTAAGCAATTGAGCTAGGGCAATACTATTAAAAGTTATAATAATACAAATTATTAAAAGAGGTACACATATTTTTTTCATAACAATCTCTCCTGATTTATTGTTAAGAAGTATTATTAATCTCATTCGTAGTATTATAAATTTCTATCAATGATAGATAACTTATTTATATAACCCACATCTGAATGAGTAATAGAATTCAATTGATATTAGATATCACAAAATATGTCCCTGAGAGTCTTTATGCGCTTATAAAGACTGCTTTAGCTTATCGGGACAGTATATCTGAATTATTTTTCAGATAGCCTGAACAGTATAAAATTATTTTTTATTTTCCTTTTATAGGATCCCCTAAAAGGATTTTAAGACTCGCCCTGTAAATGTAGTATTTGAATTCAATATACGAATACTTTTTAAAAATGCAATATTATTTCAAAGAAAAACTCACTATTTTTTAACTCTTGAGTTTTTCTGTATTGATATGATATTGTTATAATACTATACCCACTATTAACATTAAAGGAATGCAGCATGGCAGGATTTGAACTCAAAAAAATACAATCGATTATTCAAAAGGCCGGGCTGGATGGATGGCTTTTTTACGATTTCAGAGGAAGCAATGATATAGCTCTTAGTATTCTGAAAATACCTGATGACAAAATATCATCACGAAGATATTTTTATTTCATTCCTGCAAAGGGTAAACCTGTAAAAATTGTTAATGCCATCGAAGCGGGAAACCTTGATCACCTGCCAGGTGAAAAATTAATTTATGCCAGTCATAAATCACTCATAAGTAGCATAGGGGAAGCCTTAAAAGATGTAAAAAACATTGCGATGGAATACTCACCTGATAACGCTATACCGTACGTTTCGAAAGTGGATGCCGGCACCATTGATTTGATAAAATCATTCAAAGTGAAAGTAATCTCAAGCGCTGATTTGATTTCCCATTTTACTGCTGTATGGTCGGATAAACAATTTAAAGAAAATATTCCGGTCGCTAAGGCGTTGACAGAAATCGTGTATAAAAGTTTCAGTTTTATAAAAAAAGAAATATCAAACAATTTTTCACTGACGGAGTACAATGTTCAGCAATTTATGCTCAGTTCAATCGAGAAAGATCACGGGTATATTGCTGATCATCCTCCGATTGTCGCTGTAAACGAAAATTCAGCTAATCCTCACTATACTCCGACTCAAAAGATACATAAGAAAATAAAAAAAGGAGATTTTATTTTACTGGATCTATGGGCCAAACCTGATAGTCTGGATGGTGTTTGGTCAGATATTACATGGGTTGGATTTATTGGCAAAACGGTACCTGAAAAATATGTGAAGATATTTAATATCGTTACAGAAGCAAGAGATGTAGCTTTCTTGCTTGTCAAGAAAAGATTTTCTGAGGGAAAAGAAATTTATGGCTATGAGGTTGATGATGCTTCAAGAAAAGTAATTACAAAAGCAGGATATGGCGATTTTTTCATCCATCGTACAGGACATTCAATTACAACCGAAGGTCATGGCACAGGTGCTCACATTGATAACTATGAAACCCACGACGATAGACTATTATTGCCAGAAACATCGTTTTCGATTGAACCGGGAATTTATTTGCCGGGTAACTTTGGTATCAGAAGCGAGATCGATGTTTTTATAAAAAAGAATGGAAATGTTATATCTACCGGAGAAGTACAAAAAGAAGTAATACCAATTATTGCATAAAAAGAATTTCTAAAGAGTATTGGTGCTTCCTTACTACCAGTTTAGTAAACTCTTTTGATAATTACTTATTCTTATATTTTTCCTGGTATGTCTCCATAATATATTTGGCGACAGCTTGAGCCTGATCTGGTCTTAATCCAGGATTTGGCATAGGCGGATAACCAGGATTATTTTGTTTTGGACTCAGGATGAATGCAACAAGTTCATTCATTTTACCCTCATACTTCGGCATCGTCTGCTCGTATGGAGGCCCGACAACTTTATGATCAAATGAATGACATGAAGAACAGATATTTTTGTATATTTCCTCTCCGCTGATAGCCTTGGGTTTATTGCTACCTGTCAATTGTGCCATCATTACATCATACTTATTACTTAAAATTACTGCCTGTTCCTGTGTTGCATTGTCAACTGCTAATTGATCTTTTATTACTACTGACATAATAATAGCAACTAATGTTAGATAAAGAAAGCCTGTATACTTAGCATTTGCATTCTTTATCATTGAATAAAGAAGATTGTATGCCAGAAACATCAGAAGTAGAGCTAGTATTGAATACCCGAAAATCGCTCCCGAAATAGCATTATTAGGCAAAGTGAAAAGTATTAGTGCAAGCAATAAAGGCAAAACAAGCAGAGGGTAAAGTGTGTAATTTAGAGCTTTAGTTCTTATAAATTCTTTGTAATCGTCGGTAAGTTCTTTTTTCCCACCCTCCCAGAAAAAATAACGAAATAAAACTGTGCCGCCTGTAAAAGCAAATGCCATTATAATAAAGAATAGAAATCTAACCAGAACTCTCCAGGAAAAAAGAACTGACAAGACATTACCCTGTACCCAATCATTAGTAAAAGTAGCAATAGTAATGCCTGCGGTAAAAAACCAAATAGAAAGAAATAAAATGATTAAACCATATTTTCCGGAATGTAAGCTGATTCTCGTGCTCGATTGACGAAGCCCTGCAATTTCATCCATAACCTTTTGATCTTTAAGCTTAACATCATTTAAAGATCCGAAAAGGCTGGAATACTTACTTGAATATCTAAATGTGTAAATAAATATCAGAGCGATTATAACCAACAGGAACGAAACCGATAAATATACTACACCGGTAGTGTTACCAAGGTGAAGCAATTGAGAATAAATCAAAAGCTCTGTTAAAATAGGGACAATACCAAGAATTATACCTACGCTCTTGCTAATAGTTGTTAATTCAATTACTTCCTTGGCAAATGTTAAATAATTTGAATTATTTTCCTTTAAGCCTTTGCGCCTGTACAAGAGAGACAGAAAAGTTCCTCCAAATACCATACTTATAAAAGGCACAAATAGAAAGAATATCAAAATTGCCAGGTAATGCAGCAATTGAAGATGTTGCGCAGATTGAGGTATTACAAATTTTTCAAGAAACTCCATCGTTTAATGCTCTCTTTTTTCAGTTATAATAATACTATGAGTTTATCAATAGAAATTAAAAATACCAGGATGATGGCAAAAATATTAATTTCCATAAATGCAAAACGAAAATGTTTTTTTTCTTTTGTTGATCTCAATAATTTTATTGCCTTCCAGGTTAGCCAAAGACCAGCAATCAAAAGTCCGTAATTAATCAGTTGCGATCTTACAACCCCAAATAAAGGGATGGTTAATCCTATGACAACTGTGGTGACAATCCATATAAATGTAATTCTACCTAATTGATCCATGCTGAAAATCTGAGTTAATGTCGGAAACCCAGCCTGTTCATAATCATCTCCAAAGATTAAAAGCAGAAGCCAGAAATGTGGAATCTGCCAGATAAAGAAAAACAGAGAAATAATTGCAATACGTGGATCTAAAAGACTTCCGCCAGCCGCAACCCAGCCAATTGCCGGCGGCAATGCACCAACCATTGAACCAGGAATAATCGCAAAAGCATTTACTCTTTTCAAAGGTGTATAAATACCGTTATACCAGATTAAATTTAAAATTCCCAGACCAAGTGCAAGAAGGCCACCACCTAAAACTAAAAGTATTGAACCAATTATCACTAATAAAATTGCAAAATTCAATGCATCCTGAGCTTTAATCCTTCCGGATGGAATTGGACGGCTCCTTGTCCTTTTCATTAAGGCATCAGTATTTCTTTCCTGGTAATGATTGATAACAGCAGATCCACAGGCCAACAATAAGATTCCAAATGTCGGTAAAATCATACTTAGTGAAAGCCCACCCGACGCACATAAATATCCAAAGATAGTAGTTATTGTAACAAAAAAGGTTATTCTGAATTTTGTTAGCTCCATTACAATATCAAACTTCTCACGGATGCTTAACTCAACTGAGGCAATATTTATTGTTTCATTTACCATAAAAATTTATTCTGCTGTTGCACTTGAGTCGTTGTCTGAACTGGCTACGCCCGTTCTTTTGCTCTGCTCAGCCATCCATTTATTAAAATCTTCCTTGGGAAGAACTTTGACCGCAGAATACATATACGAATGGTTTAGTCCGCAATACTCAGCACAAAAGACTTGGTATGTACCCAATTGCTTGGCGTTAAACCATTCCTTATTTGTTCTGTTTGGGATACAATCTCTTTTTATGCGAAATGCTGGGACATAAAACGAATGATCCACATCAATAGAATGTAAAAGGAGTTCTACATCTCTGTTTATCGGCACATATAAAGTGTCGCTTTCAACTCCGTTTGCATATTTATAACTCCATCTCCACATTTGGGCAGTGACATTAACGACCATTGAATCCTTGGGAGGATCGGATAAGTCTTTAAAGCCCACCCAACCAAGCCAGAACATAACTAGAGCAATCAGGGTTGGAATTACCGTCCAGGTTATTTCAAGTGCCATGCTGCCGTGAATGTTTACTGCTTTTTTATTTTTCTTTCTATTATACTTAATTACGAAAACTATCATCAATGTTGTAATAAGTAACAAAAAGAATGCGCAGATACCGACAAAAATAAAAAAAGTTGTGTCTGTTTCATGAACAAAATTTGATGCTTGTGCAATCATTATTTTATTAAACCTTGCATTTTAGAATAATCTGAAAATAATAATACTAATGTTATAATTATGAAAAAGAGTGCCACAGTAATAAAAATTTTGAATGTCCTGGATTCGGTGTTCAAATGCATAAATTCAGTAATTACTAAATATGATTTAATTGATGCAATTATTATAGCCATGGCAATTGTAACATCGCCAAGGTTTATTCCTGCCACTGCTACTGTTATAGCAGTGAGGGTCAACAAGCCCATCCACACCAGAATATACCTTCCATACGAATGACTCATATGATCTGTAAGTTCGTTATTGTTTGCCATTTAATTTACCTCAGGTTATTAAATAGAATAATGGGAAGAGGAAAATCCAGATAATATCAACCAGGTGCCAATAAAGTCCTGCTGCCTCTAGTTTAACTGTTCTATCAGGTGTAATAATATCTTTAATTGTAAAACGCATCATAAACATTATTACAATCATTCCAATGAATACGTGAAGACCATGTAAACCGGTCATTACATAGTATAATCCGTAAAATAATATATGACCGGGAGGTTGGCTTATTAATTCAGGTGATCCCGGATAATTTCCGTGATGAATCTCAGCAGTCCATTCAAAATATTTATTGATAAGAAAGATTAATCCGAATATGACCGTAATACCCTGCAATATCAGAGAAAGAATTTTCTTTCCATTTCGCATAGCAACTATTGAGAGAGCAATGGTCATACTACTTGTGAGGAGTATAGCTGTATTGGTCGTACCAATAAATACATTCATTGATTTTGCTGCAACGTGAAAACTTTCCTGATGAAGAAATCTGTAAACGGAATAGGTAAAAAATAAACCTCCGAAAAGAATCAACTCCGTAAACAGGAAAAGCCACATTCCCATTCTGGAGCCGACATCATCCCTATGCACGTGAGTTGTTACTGTCTGTTCTTGAGTACTCACTTTACCTCCTCTAATTCTACATCATTGTCTTTATATTCATAAGGTCCGCTTACTACATCGGGTATCTTATCAAAGTTATTATAAGGAGGTGGAGTTGCAACAGTCCATTCAAGAGTTTCTCCGCCCCATAAATTTCTTTCAGTTATTCTTGGACCCTTAATAACAGATTTTAATAAATTATAAAACATTAATAATATTCCGAAAATCATTATCCACGATCCCACTGTTGATATATCATGATAAACCTGGAATTGCGGCAGATAATGATATGATCTTCTCGGCATTCCAAGCCAGCCCATTATAAAGAAAGGGAAATAAAGTATATTGAATCCGGTAAATACAAACCAGAAAGCAACCTTGGCAACTTTTTTATTATACATTTTCCCAAACATTTTTGGCAGCCAGTAATGCAGGGCGGCAAATACTCCAAAGCCGGCTGTTCCAAAAACAACGTAATGGATATGACCAACAATGAAATAAGTGTCAGTTAAATGAATATCCAGCGAAAGGGCACCCTGGATTAGTCCGGTCAATCCTCCGATAGAAAATAAAAATATAAATGCAAGAGCATATAGCATAGGCGGATCGAGCTGAATGGATCCTTTGTATAATGTTGCGGTCCAGTTAAATACTTTAATAGCACTAGGTATAGCGACCATAAATGTTAAGAGTGAAAATACAAAATCTGCAGATTGACTCATCCCGACTGCGAACATGTGATGTCCCCAAACCAGCGAACCGAATAATGCTATTGCCAAACTTGAATATGCTATAAATTTGTATCCAAATATAGTCCTGTGTGAGAAAGTCGGAATAATTTCCGAGATAACTCCCATTGCAGGTACTGCCATTATATAGACCGCAGGATGTGAGTATATCCAGAACAAATGTTGAAATAATATCGGATCTCCACCAAGCGATGGATCAAAAATACCTACATGAAAAACTCTTTCAATAATTACCAAAAGTAGTGTAATTCCTATTACTGGAGTGACAATTACCTGAATCCAGCCCGTTGCATAAAGCCCCCACGAGAATAGCGGCATCTTGAACCATCCCATTCCCGGAGCTCTTAATCTATGAATAGTAGTTATAAAGTTTAATCCCGTTAGAATAGATGAGAAACCCAGAATGAAAACTGCTGAGAGTGTGATAATCATGTTTGTGCTGGTGCGCACGCTATATGGTATATAGAACGTCCAACCAGTATCAGGAGCACCGCCAGGTAAAAAGATAGCAAGAATAATTAATATGCCACCGGTTATATATAAATACCACGAAAGCAAATTTAATCTTGGAAATGCAACATCTTCAGCACCAATCATTATTGGTAAGAAAAAATTACCAAACACAGCAGGAATTCCCGGAATTACAAATATAAAAAGCATTATTACTCCGTGAAGAGTAAAGAATGCATTATAAGTTTGCGGTCCAACGATTGTCCCTTGAGGTGTTAATAATTCAATTCTTATTAATCCACCGAGAGTCATTCCCACCAGGAACCAACTCAACAAAGCAACCATATAAAGAATTCCAATCCTCTTATGGTCCGTTGAAAGTATCCAGGCAAAAATACCCTTATGCTTTCCTTTATGATCTAAATATGATTCATGACCATTAGACTGAACAGTTTCAGCAGCAGCTGCCATAAAACTTACCTCTTTTTACTTTTAACTTTCCCGGGCTTTTTAACCCTTAAATAGACTACGAATACTCCAACCAATAACAAAGTCCCAACACCAAAAATATTTAATATGTTGACAACATATTTTTTATCCACAGGACTATAACTAAAACAAAATGTCAATAACCTGCCTACTGTGGGTAATACTTTTCCGTTTGATGCATCCAAAACCGCCATTTTAAAACTGAAAGGCAAAATTCCGAATTCGCCTTTCGAATTATAATCAGGATAAAGATAGCGACTGATCTTTCCATCCGGAGATATAAACATCACGCAAGTAGTATGAATAAATTGTGTCCCTACTCTTTTAAAATGGAAACCTGCAGCTTCAGTTGTCCGATAAATATTAACACTGTCACCTGTTAGGAATCTCCAGGCATCTGAAGGAAAAGGTTTATTGATCATACTCAGAAAATTTCCCTTCTTCTCAAGTGCTACCTGCGGATTCTCACGATCATCGAAGCTTATCGTGACAATATCATAGTCTTTGCCAGGAACTAAATCCGATTCGTTCACAATATTTGCTAGTTCCGTCATCAAAGGAGTGCAGATTCCCGGACATTTATAATAAACGAACGCAAGCACAGTAGTTTTATTGACAATATTTTTAAGAACAACCCTATTTCCGCTAGCATCAAAAAATACCGCGTCCATTGGAAGTTTTCTTCCAAGATGCTCTTCAATGTCTATTTTTTGTTTTGCCAGCGAATAATTTGGTAACAATAAAAACGAACTAATTAAAAAAATTATGAACAATGTTGGTTTGAAAACCCTGTTCATTAAATTTCACCTCCAGCTAAACTCACTCACATGTATTTGCTTAAATACTTATACAACGTATCCCACTGATTACTATTCAAATTGAATACCTTTCCATTAAATCCATCCTGATGAACTTCGTTTACTATTATAGTAATAAAAGACTGCTCGTTCTTTTTCCAATCGGGAGTATTGCTCAGAATTGCAAGAGCCTTCATTTCATTCATTGTTACATCCTTAAAAATTTTAGCGCCGGCATCATTGGCGTCCTGGTTAATAGATCTTATAGTATTTTGGATTTTCTGATATCTATCGGCATTTTCTTTTACAATTATATCTTCTGCCAGGCTAGTGGGAATTTGCGCAGGGATTTTCTTTCCCTGTGATAAATTATATGTCAAATCCAACATCATCAGATCAGTATCTGTATCTTCTGGCGGATTTTTAATAAATGTAGCGCGAATGTAAGCAGCTAAAGCAAACAAATCTTCAGGGTTCATGTAAGAATAAGAAGCCATAGCGCTTCCTTTTATACCTTCCTGCAATGTTGTATAAATACCCGACGTTGTTCGTCCGTTAATCCAGCCGGTATTGCTTGTGTAATTTCTAGGAGGCGGATTTAATCCTGCTGAGGCTGGTCCATCTCCTTTACCATCCTTCCCATGACAGGAAGAACAATTTGCAGAGAACAAATCTTTGCCTTCCGCAATTAATTCAGGTGTGGGGTTTTTCATTTTCATTACATCAACAGGCGGAATAACTTCAGCATTTTTAAAGGGTAAATCCTTAACTACCGCAGAAGTATCAGGCAACTGCGGCGGAACATTTTTCCTGGCAATTAAATTAAAATTTGTTACATACAATAATCCCACCGCTAGACCTATAACCAGCAGATAGGGATATGCAAAAGCCAGTATCGTAACTGGATTTCTTTTAGCTTCTTCTATTTTTTGTTTAATACTTTTTTCAAAAATGCTCATATATGCCCTGCTGTACTAAAGGTGAAAGTTTAATCCCCGTTCTAATTTGGGATCTCCCACAGGAACTAAGTTAGTTTTCTCGGTCATTTTGTTGAATACAAGAATCAGAATTCCTACAAAGAATATGGGATATACAAAATCAATCCAGCTGAACGAATAAATGTGATCAGTTCTTGACATACTTGGAATAATTAACCAGTATAGATCAAGGAAATGAACGCACAAGATCCATATCGACATAAACTTTAATCGTTTGAAATTTGTTTTGGCCTCGTAGGATAATAGTCCGAAGAAAGGAACAATAAAATGAGTTACAATTAATAAGAGTGAAATAAGTTTCCATCCACCGTCCCATCTTTGCATATACCAGAACGTCTCATCGGGCAGATTACCATACCAGACCAGCATATACTGTGAAAAGGCTATGTATCCCCAAAACACGGTAAAAGCAAACATCAATGTTCCCAAACTGTAGAAATGATCCTTACCGATTGCGGAATGAAGGTATCCTTTTCCTTTTAATATTAATGCTGTTAATGTCAGCGCCGCAAGCGAACTCCACACTACACCGGCAAATAAATAAACACCGAATATAGTTGAAAACCATTTCGACTCAAGGCTCATAATCCAATCCACTGCAATTAATGTAATTGTAACCGCGAAGATTGGCATAAATATTACGGATATAGTTATATTTCTTTTTGTAAGCAGCTGGTCCTGCACACTGTCCTGTTTCCGTGAATTTTTTGTTATCAGCCAGTAGAATGCACACCAAATCAGAATAATCACTATCACTCTTACCATAAAAAACGGAGTATTCAGGTAGGCAGATTTGGCTTCGAGCATACTATCACTATGAATATAACTAGAATGCGACCAAAGAAACAATTTACCGGTATTGAAGAAAAGAGGGATAACAAATATCAGCAATAAAGGTAAAGCCGCAGCAAAAAATTCGCTTATTCTTCTGAATGGCGTGCTCCAGTCTGCATTCGCTGCATATTCCAGTGCGACCAGGAACAATGAACCAACGGCAATACTTAAAAAGAATAAATAAGAAACAAGGTATGCATAAGATGCTCTATAGCTGTTAACAAGAAAACCCGCTACACCCAGCACCAAACCGATACCGGCAAGTATCATCCCGATTTTTTGTACAGATAATGGTAAATTTTCTTTAGTATACCCGGATTCAATTTTGGACATTTGAAACAGACTCCTTATTAGCTAACTTTAAATCAGACTCTTTGGCGTTTTCCGCTCTTTGTAAAACCCTGATATAATCTATAATTGCCCATCTTTCATCTCTGGTTATTTGCCTGGCATATGAAGGCATGGCATTTTGACCATCAGTAATTATGTGATAAATTCTTCCGTCTGGATAGTTTATTATTTTTTCCGAATGCAGGGTAGGTCCGCTTGGGAATTGTCCCTGCAACCTGCTGTCACCATTTCCAAAATTGCCGTGACATGGGCTGCAAAAGGTCAAAAATTTTCTTTTTCCAAGATCTAGTATTGGCTTGGTAGGAATAGTTGGATTTGAAAGTACCTGTGTCGGGTTTGCTTCACCTTTATAAGGATAAGGCATATATCCTCTTGCAATTGTGCCTTCTACAGGCGGACGCATCCCCTCACCGTTTGCAAAAATACTACTTCCTTCCTGTGCAGATAACTTGCTTTGATAATCCATCCAGTCAAATGGTGTTATATACATTAATTTATTTAATGTGACATAGGTCAATCCGGAAGTAAGGGCAGCAACAACTATCAGGAAGAGAATAAATTTCGGTGCAAACATCCTGTACTTTTCTGGTTCCGGAAAGTAAATACTATCAATTTTATATGCGCCGAGTTTCTTAAGAAATTCCGTCACTTCGGCCTTATCAAATTTTTCATCTTCGGCTTCAATAACCAGTCCGTACTTATCAGCAGATACGGCTTTCATATATTCCGTATCATGCAAAGGATGAGCATTATCAGGAAGTTTGAAATAAACGGCGATCATTCCAACCACAGTTGAAATAGCTCCAAAAAGCACGGTGATTTCAAATGTTATAGGAATAAAAGCAGGCGCAGCGAAAAACGGTTTACCTCCCACTACTAAATTATAGCTCACAGCATAGCACCACCACATAAACAGAAAGATGAATGTCGCTCCTGACAATCCAAAGAACAAAGTTACAAACCCAATCTTTGACTGCCCCATTCCCATTGCACGATCCATTCCGTGCATAGGGTAAGGCGTATTAACATCAAATTTTTTATACCCGGCTGCTGTGGTCTTCTTTGCGGCATTAATAATCTCATCAGGAGTTTTGAAGAGAGCTGCCAGTGAATAAAGTTTTTTATTAGCCATTATGATCTCCTTCGTGGTGCGAGGGTTGAGCACCTTCCACAACTGCTTTAATTTCAGACATAGTAACTACAGGCAAGGTTCTCGAAAATAAAAGTACTAATGTAAAGAATAATCCAAAGCTTCCTATTAATATAGAGAAATCCACAAGCGTTGGACGGAAATATCCCCAGCTTGAAGGAAGAAAATCCCTGTGCAATGATGAAGCTATAATTACAAACCTTTCCATCCACATACCAACATTGACCATTATTACAACGAAAAACATAACCGGAATGGACCTTCTGAATTTTCTGAACCAGAATAATTGCGGAAAGGCAGCATTGCAGGCTACAGTTAACCAGTAACCCCAAGCATATTCACCAAAGGCTCTGTTTATAGCCTGATATTGTTCAGTAGGAATACCGCTGTACCATGATATAAAAAATTCCATGAGATAAGCATAACCGACCATCGATCCTGTCAATAGAATAATTTTATTCATCCTGTCAAGATGATCCATAGTAATAACATTCTCGAGATTAAAAACTTTTCTCATAAATATAAGAGCAGTCACAACCATCGCAAAACCTGAGAATATGGCTCCGGCAACAAAGTAAGGTGGAAAAATTGTCGAGTGCCATCCGGGCAAAATAGCTGCGGCAAAGTCAAAACTCACAACCGAATGAACCGAAAGTACAAGCGGTGTGGCTAGACCAGCCAGAATCATATATGTTTTTTCGTAATGTCTCCAGTCCCTGTTTGAAAATTTCCAGCCAAGGCTGAAAAGCGAATAAACTGTCTTTTTAATTTTCGAAGTAGCCCTGTCCCTTAAAACAGCGAAGTCAGGAATAAGTCCTGTATACCAGAACATCAATGAAACAATAAAATAAGTTGAAACAGCAAAAACGTCCCATATCAGTGGCGAAATAAAATTCGGCCACAAATGATGAGAGTTTGGATAAGGTAGCAAATATCCTGCAAGCCAGGGACGTCCGGTATGAATGATCGGGAATATACCAGCGCAGATTACTGCAAAGATCGTCATAGCTTCAGCAAACCTGGAAATTCCTGTTCTCCATTTTTGTCTCAACAGATAAAGAATAGCCGATATAAGTGTTCCTGCATGTGCTATACCTACCCAGAATACGAAGTTTGTAATACCCCAGCCCCACGCAACCGGCTGATTATTACCCCATTCACCTATGCCGTAATAAAAGGTTAAAGATACACCGATGATACCTAGCAGAAGAAGCGAAGTTGTGAATGCCAGCGCAATAAAATATTTTTTACCCGGCCTTTCATCCATAGGTCTTGCAATGGCATTATCAAGTTCTGCCATTGTCAGATTGCCTTGAACGAGAGTAATTTCTTTACTGTAATCTATGCTCACTATACTTCCTCCGAATGGGTATTTCTTAATTTAGCAAGGTAGGTAACATTTGGCTTTATATTCAATTGCTCAAGTACGTAGTATCCTAATTCATGATGCCTGTATTTATAAAATTCGCTGTTCTTATCATTCATATCACCGAAATTAATTGCATTAGTATTGCAGGCATCCTGGCAGGCAGTATGAACATTCGATCCGATTATTTCCCTGTGTTCCCTGATTGCATCTGCGCGTTCGACAGCTATTCTCTGAATACAGAAACTGCACTTCTCCATTACTCCTCTTGATCGAACCGTTACTTCAGGATTATAAACAAGGTCTAATAATTTTTTCTGCTGGAAACCATCTCTGAAGTGATCCCTGAAATTAAAGAAGTTGAATCTTCTCACTTTATAAGGACAGTTGTTTGAGCAGTATCTTGTTCCCACACATCGATTATAAACCATCTGGTTCAAACCATCCTTGCTGTGAGTTGTTGCTGCAACAGGACATACATTTTCGCAGGGAGCATTATCGCATTGCTGACAAAGCATAGGCTGTGTACTAACTATAGGATCATCCTCTGAACCTGAATAATATGTATCGATTCTAAGCCACTGCATTTCTCTTCCAACAGCAACCTGATCCTTGCCTACTACAGGGTTATTATTTTCAGCAACGCATGCAACCACACAGTCACTACAGCCCGTGCATTTGTTCAGATCGATTGACATTGCCCATTTAACGCCTGTAAAATAATTTGAATGTTTTGGGTAAATCTGATCGACAGGTTCTTCTTCTCTCATCTCAGCTATAAAACGAGGATTCTTCAAATACTGTTTTACTGTCCCTTCTTTTATAATATGCCTCTCTCCAAGAATATTATCATCCGGTGACTTTGCAAAGAGATGATGTTCCTGTGCTGAAACTAACTTATAAGAACCGTCTCCTTTTTTAATGCTGCCGGAATTAAACAACCAGGATGAATCTTTAGCATCTTTTGATAATAATACATTCGCATTAAAACCGGTGTTTTTACCAACTTCTCCAACAACTGTCCTTCCCCATCCCGATTCAATTGAGATAGTATTATCGGCACAGCCTGGTTGAATAAGTACAGGTATATTCAGGTTCCTTTTTCCAACTGTTACAGAAAGCATATCATTATTCTCAACGTCCAGTTTTCTTGCAGTGTTTTGCGATACTGAAGCATAATTGTCCCAGGTCATTTTACTTACCGGGTGAGGAAGTTCCTGCAGCCATCCATTATTCAAATACTTCCCATCTCCCAAAGTATAGCTTTCATTTAGAATAACCGCATATCCCGAAAGCTTTGATTTTTTAATATTTAAAGCACTTAAGGCGGATGAATTAAATTTCCCATAACTTTCAGGAGAATCCTTTGTTAATATGCTGCCATCCTGTAATGCGCCGTACCAGAATTCCTTAAAACTTAATTTTGAATTCAGTGAAGGATAAACATTAGTTTCCCAATTTTTCATTAGATATTCGTGATAAATAGTATCGCTGAATTTACCTTTAGCTCCGTTGATCCAGTTTAGAAGCACTGCTTCTTTTTCTCTTGTATTATAGATAGCAGCAATTACCGGTTGCTGCAAAGAGGAAAAGCCGGTTCTGAATTTCGCATCGCCCCAGGATTCGAACGGATGATTTATTGGCAAGGTATAATTTCCTGCAGCAGATGAATCATTTGCACTTTCAGTTAAAGAAATAACTGTAGGAACTTTCTTTAATGCATTAGTGTACCCTAGATCACTAGGAAATAAATAAACAGGATCAGTATCAAAATGAATAACAACTCCTACTTTACCTGAATTCATATCTGTTACCAGCGATTCAAAATCTTCCAGGCTGCTGAGTGGATAATTTGAATAGGATGACGAATCTGTCCTGTATAACTTTGTATTTCCGAGAATTTCATTCAGTAAATTAACTGCAATGTGAACATCTTCAGGTAGCGTTCTGCCGGCATAAACGATAGAAGCACCGGCGTTGTTTACGAGATCATCAATAAGATATTTTAATTTTCTCGTATTAAGAGCATAGCTTTTTGCAAAATCATCTAGCGAAAAATCCGGAAGATCTAAAGAAAGCTGTACGCCTTTTCTTCTCGCTGCTTCATTCAACAAACACAAAACAAATTCACGCTGTGCATCCGGCCTGAGCTTGAGCCTGTAATCGGCATTCATACCGGTTTGTGACATATTTCCTTCGACTACATATAGCCTGTTAAAGTTCTTGGCATCGCTAACGTTTCTGCCATTAGTAAATAACCTTGAATTTTCTACCTTGTGCCCGTCATTGCCAAGGAAATCCGATTCCAGGGCAACAATGACCTTTGCTTCGTCCCATTTTACCAGTGGGTAAAAATCTGTTCCGTAACATTTTTTCCAGGCGGAATTTCTCAACTCATCATTAAATAATTCATAAGAATAAATTTTTGTATGAGGATATTTTGAAGCAAAATCATCAAGTACTTTTTTGGTAGTGGGTGAGAGAATTTTCCCTGTAATAATTGCAATACCTTTCCCGGAATTCGAGTTTAATGCATTTAATATTTCGGAATCAACCTGCTGCCAGGTAGATTTCAAAAATTCACCGCTTTTGGCTTTCCTCATCGGGTTTTGCAATCTATCAGGATCATATAAATTCAGCACACTTGCTTGCGCAATCGCATTAATTTTTCCTTTGCTAACAGGATGGTCAGGATTTCCATCAACTTTAATTGGTCGCCCCTCTCGTGTTTTGATCAGAACTCCCTGTGACAGCGATCCATAATTAAAAGTCGAGGCATAATATTTTGGTTTGCCGACGATAGTATCTTCAGGCATTTTCGTATAAGGAATAATTTCTCCCTTATCTCTGTAATCCGAACAGCCGACTCCGGCTAGGGCCGCAGAAGCACCTACAAGAGCTAAAAATTTTCGTCTTGAAACTTTTGATAATATGGAAGGATTAAAATCATCGGTAACTCCGTCCGCAAATTCATTCTGACTGGCTGCAATTAAAGCAGGGTCCTTATGCAATTCTGCAAAACTCCGCCAGTAATTATGATCTTTTTTCTGTTCTTTTTCTTCCTTATTAATTCCGTCCTTCAACTCAGACATTATTACCACCTATATTTTTTCTGCTAACTGCAAGCGGATTAATTTTGATTCTGCTGTGTTTATTTTCTGATTTTGTCGAACCAATTCTCTTCGAAAATATTTTAAATGGAAAAGCTCTAAGGGCTAAAAATCCTGCAACGCCTGCAGCTAGGCTAAAAAAGAAATTTTTTCTTTTCATATTTTTACTAAGGTTAAGATTTTCCAATTCCATTTTAACTCCCGCTTAACGATGACATGCCCAGCAATTGTCGGGACCATTTTTAATATTTTTTAAATACGGTAGCTTCTCATGTGCGTTTCTGTGACAATCTAGGCAGGCACCCATTGTAAATGAATTCATCTGTCCTATGTGATCCATATTTCTCACATCACCATGACAGCTCGAACAATCAATTCCTGAATCAACATGCACACTGTGATTAAAATAAGCGAAGCCCGGTACTCTGTGCACTCTCTTCCAGGGTAAAGCAATACCTTCTTCGTAATATTTTGTTAATTTTTTAATTTCAGGTGAATCTTTTTTGGCGATTGTGTGACAATTCATGCACGTCGAAACTGCAGGTACCATGGCATGACGCGATTTTTCCACACCGGTATGACAATACTGGCAATCGATCTTCATTAATCCTGCGTGAAGCTTATGTGAAAAATTTATCGGTTGAACAGGTGTATAACCTACGCCGTCTCTTTCTGCACGCGAAGCAAAATATGTGATTGTAAATGAGGCTAATATGACGAAGACAGTGATGGGTAATCTGACTCTGAGAACATAATCCAAAAAAGATTTTTTCATCATTTACCTATAAGATTTACAAGCAATAATTTTGTAAAAAGTATGTTCATAACAACATTAATATCCGGCCAATAAAATTATTTTGTCCTGTATTGTTTAAGTTATTGTTACGATAAAAATGATGCGGCTAAAAGGCTGATCCGCAATGATTTATTTAGATTAAAACCTAATAAATCTTAGTCGATTAAACTAAATAATTACATTAATAAAACAAAGGGCTTAAATAGAAAATTTATTATAATTTTTATTTTTTTGAACTCTCCGGTCAATATTACTTTACACCCATTACTTGTTATAACACACCATAGCCTGACCCTTCATTTTTTCATTTTCGAGAATTAAAATCGTTCAAGGCCATTTTTACCAAACTAACAATGTGAATGACTTTCGCTTCACAATTGAATTTTTCAACACCATACTTAATCTGTGATATACAACCCGGGTTGCTAGTGACAATAAAAGCCGGGTTTGTGGCTTTGATATGGTCAATTTTATTTCTCAGGAAATAAATTGAATCAGAGAATCTTGTTACATTATAAATTCCCGCGCTGCCGCAGCAGTAGTTCGTACCCTCCATTTCCACAACATCTAAACCATTTATTGATTTCAATAGTTCCCTTGGCTCAGATACAACTTTTTGTGAATGTGCTAAGTGACAGGCATCATGATAGGTTATACGAGTATTAATGTCTTTATAGCCATGTTCCGGCTTCTTGTCAAAAAGGAATTCTGATATGTCCTTTACCTTTTCCGAAAAAATCGCTGCTCTTTCCGAATAATTTGGGTCATCCTTCAAAAGGTAATCATACTCTTTAAGGAATGCACCGCAGCCGGCAGAATTTGATATCAAATAATCGTATTCCTCTTCTTCAAATGCACTGATATTCTTTCTTGCCAGCGATTTCGCAAATTCAATATCGCCGTTGTGCGCATGAAGCGATCCACAGCAAACCTGGTTACACGGAGTAAAGACTTTGCAGGAAAATTTCTTGAGTACATCAATAGTGTCTTTGTTGATTTCTGCAAAAGCCACATTCATAATGCAGCCGAAATGAAATGCAGTTTTGTATTTTACATCCTCTTCCGGTTTTGAAATTTCAGGAATTTGTTCGTCACTGAAGAAATCGGAAATTTCAGGTGAAAGCTTTGAAATTTCAGGTAATTCTTTTGAAAATATTTTTAATAATCCTGATTTCTCTAATAAACTTTTCAAAAAAGATTTTTGATAAAATCTCAATATCCTGGCGGATAATTTAAGATTATTCTTGTCTGCTACTATTTTTCTCAACAGGAACCTTTTTAACTTGATTCTAAAAGAATATCTTAAAAATTTTTCATCAATCAATACCCTTGCTGATTCAACAAGTTTACCGTATTTTACTCCGGCAGGGCAGGCTGTTTCACAGGCTTGGCAATCGAGGCAAAAATTCATCTCTTCCGAGAATATATTTGAAATCTGAATTTCACCATCTGCTACAGATCTAATCATTTTAATTCTACCACGAGGAGATGATCTTTCTAATTTAGTAAAATCGTAAGTTGGACAAACAGCCAGACACATTCCGCAATGAATGCATTGTGATAAAACATCATCGGGCGGAAGAATATCGGCAGGAATATTTCTTAAGAAATCCGGGTTCATTTATAATTTGAGATTTGTTCTCTGCTAAATGGCAAAGGACTTTCACACCGGGGAGAGATGGAAAATATTTTGCCCGGATTAAGAATATTATTTTCATCAATAACCGACTTAATCTTCTTCATCATTTCTACTCCGGGTATGCCCGCAACTTGTTCTAAAAACTGTTTTTTAGCAAGTCCGGTTCCATGTTCACCCGTTATAGTTCCGCCTAATTTAATTGCCTCATTAAAAATATAATCAAAAGCTTTGTGTGCCCTTTCTATTTCATTCTTATCTCTCTCGTCTGTAAGACAGGTTGGATGCAGATTGCCGTCTCCTGCGTGGCCGAAATTACCGAAAGTCACATCGAACTTCTTCCCTGCTTCAGTTACTCTTTCAATCATAACAGGCAGTTCGCTTCTAGGCACTGTTGCATCTTCAAGTATTGTAGTCGGACGCATCCTTGCCAGAGCACTGAAAGCGCTCCTTCTTGCTGACTTTAACGATAATGCTTCATTAATATCCGATGCAGTTTTTACGGCAGATGCATGATTATTTTTCAAAATATTCTTGATCGTTTCGGCATCTTCGCCTACTATGCTTCCCCTGCCATCGACTTCTATCAATAATATAGCTTCACTGTTTCGTGGTAAACCCACTTTGGTATAATCTTCAACACAGTTGATTGTTGTGTTGTCAAGAAATTCCATCATCGAAGGAGTGATATGCGACGATATAATATCAGAAACAGCCTTTGCCGAATATGAAAGCTTATCGAAGTAAGCAAGAATTGTAATTGATTCCGTCGGTTTAGGAATTAGCTTTAACAATATTTTTGTAATGATGCCCAGAGTTCCTTCGCTGCCGACAATAAAATCTCTGAGATTATAACCGGCAGCGTCTTTAACATTTTTGCCGCCTGTTTTTAACAGATCACCGTTAGGCAGAATCATCTCTGTACCGAGGACATAATTTTTTGTAACACCGTATTTCAATCCTCGCAATCCGCCGGCATTGTTAGCAACATTTCCCCCGATTGTACAGACGCTCACACTTCCCGGATCAGGCGGATAAAAAAGTCCAAGCTTTTCAACTTCATTTTGTAAAATTCCTGTTACTACTCCAGGCTGAACCGTTGCTGTAAGATTGGCATTATCGATTTCTAAAATTTTATTCCATTTTGTCATCACCAGTACAATACAATTCTCAACCGGAATAGCGCCGCCGCTTAATCCTGTTCCCGCTCCTCTCGGAACAACGTTAAAAAATTCCTGGTTTGCAAGCTTCAATATGTTTGATATCTGCTCTTCACTTTCTGGGAAGACAATGCATTCAGGCATTTGTGTTAAAAGAGGTGTAGCATCGAAGGAATAACAAAGGCAGTCTTCTTTTGAATCGAAGTAATTCTTTGAGCTCACTATTTGTCTGATCTTTTCTTTTATTGAGACATTCATTAAAATCTTGCTAAATAACGGTATTAAATTAACATTCTTTTTATAATATAAAAGTATAACATTGTAGACCAATGTGCCATATTTTGATTTGCTTTAAAGATTCTATTGCTTAATTCCTTTCTATTTTTTAAGTTAATAACATCTTACAATTAAGAGGCCTAACCAATATATACTTCCTGTTTTTGTGCGAATGTTTAGTGCAAATAATCATTAACCACTCAACAATTTGAGAGGTGTAATATGAAATGGGAAATCAATTATAACGAGAATGATGATATACTTTCTGCAAAAGTCGAAGGTACTATTGATGTTGAATCAGAAGAAAAGCTGCGTAAAGAAATTCTTGAATCTATGGAAAAAAATAGATGTAGGTTGGTTTTGCTTGATTTAAACAAAATTGAAATTGGATTAAGTACTTTTGAAATTTATGATATTCCTCGTAAGTACATGGAGCATAGTATGCCCCGCAGTAATAAAATAGCAGTTCTTTACGCCGGTTCGGAATCACGTGACCTTAATTTTTATGAGACTGTTACTCGAAACGCTGGTTATGATGTAATGTTGTTTTCGGAATATGATGCAGCATTGAAATGGCTAAAAGAATGAACTATAATCTGGGCTTTTCCCAATTGGCCTGCTATTGATCTTTTATTGCACTTCCATTGCGCTTATCTTGCATTCTACCTCCGATGAATCTCCCAGCAATTCCTGCCGTCACAACTAGGGTACAACCAGCCTTCACCTGGCCTTAAATGACCTGCTGGTCAGAAAAATTTTTGTTCCACAATCTTCTAAATAATATGTCCGCCTGCGATAGACAATATCAAATCTCATCTGAGGCATTATCAGCCATTCCTTTCAGTTTCTGATCCCACTCTCAGGTACTCTCTGAAAACGCTCTGATAACGCTATAACAAGCCTCCTCCCCGCCCTAATGATATATCATAGGTAGTTATTATTTTTAGATAAGAATTGTAGAGTTAAGAGAAGTACTTTTCCTGACAGAATCACTCAACAAAAGGACAAATCAATAAACTTCATCAACAGCTAGTATGAACTACATAGGGAATTGCTCCTAATATTTAGTAAAGGATGAACTAGGTCTATTAAAATATCTCTGCCTGCAATCCCAAAACTTCTGATTTAGGCTAATAATGAAAAACGAAACAGTGTCAGCTTTTCAAGCTCAACAAGGATAATTTCTGTGAAACTTCAAAAGACTCTTAATTATTGTATTTGTGTGAGATAGCACCTAAAACCCACTTTTACATAAACGGGCAAATTTTTGTGTGAATGAATTGATACTTAAAGGAGGAAAACATATAATTCTATTAAACGATTTGGTTTTCCTGCCCAAATTATTCCTTCCGAACAAATCGTAGGGCTGCATCACAGGCTGAATAAATCATGGGGCAACGAAATGAAGTTATCAAAGCTTCATTTCCCGTTATTAAAGTTTCTGTTGATGACATTTGCGGGGAATAAAGAAAATAAACGGGGGGTGAAAACAGCAGATAAAATTTGCTTGGTAATAAAGCAAAATTTCTTTTGCACCATATCGAACTGCCAATATTTGCAGTTATTTGTTATAAACTACAATCCTTTAATTCAAATACTGCCTGTTGCCTCTTTTATAACGATTCCACTTACTATTACAAAATCAAACACAATATTTCCCGGAGGTTGAGATGAAATATATAAAGTTATTTCTGATTTCAATTTTAATAATTATTAGCAATTCGTGCTATGCCTCTAAAGGGCAGGAAGAAAAAGTCTATTATGCTATTGAAATAAATGGGATTGTTTGCGGTTATACTGAATCAATTGAAAAAACAATTCAGTTGGAAGGTAAAAAGTATTTAAGCCAAAAGCTCAATATGTTCATTATGCTCTCCCTTTTCGGGAGCGAATTTAATACAAATATGAATATTACATCGATCCTGGATCCGGTTACAAAAAGATGTTACCAGATTAACGGAGAAATAAACCAGGGACCTATTAATAGAAAGTTTGATGTGAAAGTAGAAAACGGGAAAGCTGTAATTAGCTCATCCCTGATGGGAGAACCAAAAAGTATTGAACTCACTCCGGAAATTCTTTGCGGCTCTGATGAAGTCTTTACAAATCTAAAGAGAGAATTTGTCGAAAATAATGCAAAGGAGGTCAGCTACGATATTCTGGAAGCAATCGATTCTGATATACAAAATTCAATATTTAAGAAAATAGGGGAAGAAGAAATAGAACTCGCAGGGAAAAGGTATAAAACAATAATAATAGAACAACATAACAATAAAACAGGGGTTAAAATTAAATACTGGCTTGCACCGGAGCTAGGATACTTTGTAATGTTTCACGTTCTTAATAGAAAAGTGTATCTGACCGACCAAACAATTGTTGATAAAATCAAAGTTGCAAGTATGGATGGTTCGATTCTAACCAAAACTAATAAATCGATCTCGGATGTTCAGGCAATTTCTTATATGAAGCTTAAAGTTGAGATTCAACCTACAGGAATAAATCTTAAACCGGAAGATTTAAATGTACTTGGACAGAAATTTGAAGGGACCGTAAAAGATAATCTCATTAAAGGAATAATGGAAATTAAATATGATAGATATAACGGTGAAAATGCCCCTCCTTTCCCACCGGATTTCAGCAAAGATTTATCATTGCAAGAATACCTTCATCCTTCAAACAGTATTCAATCAGACGACCGGGTATTAATAGATGAAGCAAAAACAATTACAAAGGATGCAAAGAACAGCTGGGAGGCTGCAAAAATGTTGAGCAAATGGGTAGCTGAAAAGATTCATTATGCAATTCCTGGCGGAGGTTCGGCTCGAGGTGCTTACGATATGAAAGCTGGGGAGTGCGGTGCTCACTCAATGCTGCTTGCTGCATTTTGCCGTGCTGTTGGAATCCCTGCCAGAGTTGTTTACGGAGGAATGTATGTGCCCAATATGGGTGGCGCATTTGGTCAGCATGCATGGAATGAAATTTTTATGGGAGAGGCTGGCTGGATCCCGGTTGACGCTACGGCTTTTGAAACCGATTTTATAGACGCCGGACATATAAGAATTTCTGAACATCGGCTTGCTTCATCATCATTCAATGCAAAGAGCATTGAAATACTTGATTACAAACTCGGTGATAAATCCTCTGAAGTATCAAAATCAGCAAATGAAATGTTTGCTCCTTATCTCGGCAAATATAAAGAACCAAAAAGTGGAAAAATTTTCCAAGTTCTTGAAAAAGAAGGGAATCTCTCTGTAGATATTCCGGGACAGGCTGTTCTCCCCTTTAACCAACCGGATGAAAATGGGAAATGGTATTGCAAATTATCAAACAGACTTTTTATAGAATTCAGCAAAGTTGAAAACGATAGCATCTCACATATGGTATTTCATAACCTTGTTGCTATGCAAAAACAGAATGATACTTTAAAAATTCCGAATGAAATACCTGCAGATATGAAACCTTACATTGGCAATTACTACTTCCCAGCTGTCAATGCTGTATTCAGAGTTGAGTATGTGGATAAAACTCTTGGAGTTTATGATCCGACCGAAAATAAAACAATAAGGCTTCAACCGCCAGATGAAAATGGCGGCTGGTTGGATGAATTTAATAAGAACACAATTTATTTCGAAAAGAACGCGAAGGGAGATGTAACCGCAATGAATATTGACGCTGCAACAAAATTTGTGAAAGAATAAAAATGCAGCTTTAGAATAAAAAGTTATTCTTATTATCTAAAATTAATTAGGAGAATCGATAATATGAAAAATAGAATTAATCATTTTGTTTTAGTTGCATCTCTCATATTCTTCACCTCCTGCGGAAATACGGAACGGAATGACGACCGGAGATCAAACAAGCAGCTACAGCAGGAAGAACCCACTCTAAAAGGAAAAATTGAAAAAATAAATAAAGTTATTGAGAAAGCAATGTTAAGCGGTGATTTTGATTCAATACTACCTTACTATACCGATGATATAATTATCTCGCCACCGTTGAGAAAATCAGTTGAAGGTGTAGAAGCCATAAAAGAAATCTACCAGGAGAATAAAAAGATTGGATTAAAATATCATTCCTTCAGCGGGACGGTTGAGAAGATTTGGGAATGTTCCGATAATATTTATGAAAGAGGTACATTTGGAAATTCTTTAAGCTCAAATGATCATCCCAAACCTGTGGCATATTATGGATCATATTTCACTATCTGGCAAAAAGAGAAAGATGGATCAGTCAAAATAAAATATCTCATTTATAATTTGGATTTTAATCCATTCAAATAAATCTGGAGCTATAAAATGGATCTGACAAAAATATTCATAGCTATTGCCGCCATTGGTGTTGCAGTTTACATAATTGTTAGCATAATGATTTATAACGAGTTGAAGAAACGGGATGCTAATGTACACTTCGTCTTTTTGAGATTTATGATCCCTTTTTATGCTAATCAATATAAATCGTTGACTATAGCTGAAACTGGTAGACCGGGCGTTTTATTCTACTACTGGATTATATCAATCAATACTGCTCTTGTTTTTGCAATAGCTGCAATTGTTTCTTAATAGTATAAAGTAACCTTATTGATTTGCAGTAAAACAAATTTTGTTTACTAAACGGAGGTAAGAAAATGAAGTATAAAGTCCACAGATTTGACATAGATATGACGAAAAGTTCGAACAAGCTGGAAGAATATTTAAATAGTCTTAAAGGTGAGATAGTTGCTATAATTCCGAATATAAAAAAAACAACATTAGCCCAAATATATGGTGTTACAAAGAAAATAGATTTTTTGCTCATAGTTGAAAAGAACTAAAATGAAAAATTTAAAAGGCACCGGACTGTTTTTATTAGCAATTATATTTTCCATCGCTTTGATGTTCGCTTTTATAGAACTTCCTCGTCTGATCGATTCTATGCTGCAAACAAAAGTAGGGTTTCCCGGCTTCGATCAGGGAGCAGATGAGTTTAATGCCTACAAATCTGACTTATTTGTAAATGCACTTTACTTAAGATGGATTGGCTATGGAAGCCTCGCACTTATTGTCGCATTTATAATCATCGGTTTTGTTACAAAAAAAAGTGGGTGGGCATACGCAGGAGCTTTTGCGCTTTTCCTCCCTGTGTTCGGCCAGTTCGCTTTGAATATGTTCTTTTTAGCTGGATTGGGGATTCTACGCGTTGTCTGGCTTCCGTTTATGGATGTCTCATTCAATGTTCTTCAACTAGGTAATATCATTTTTCTGCCTTACGATATTTTAATTTGGCTCGCTGGTCTGTTCAACTGGGATGCCCACAATTTTCTTGCGTATTTCTTTATGGCCACAGGAGCATTTTTATTTGTCTGGGGAGTCCTTATCTGGCTGCAAACTCGTTTCGGAGGTAAAGGTGTTGCTGCGAATGCTATATATAAATTTTCCAGGCATCCACAGTATCTCGGATGGATAATCTGGAGTTATGGGATGGTGCTATTTTCTTTTCACATAAACAATATGAAAATAAGCTGGAGCGTTTCTTCAAGTCTTCCCTGGCTGCTTGCAACTATGGTTATTATCGGTATTTGCCTTATTGAAGAAATTAAGATGAAAGAAAGGAATGGCGAGGAGTATGAAAAATATAGAGCAAAAACTCCTTTCCTTTTTCCTGTTCCTAAATGGATAAGAACTATTATTAATGCCCCAATGCAATTATTATTACGAAAAGATAATCCTGCTACAAAATCAGAAGCTGCGGGAGTTACATCCTTTTATACAGTGATTTTAATTTTGCTCTCACTATTCTGGGTTGATTTGGGAACTGAAAAACCACAGCAGGTTTTAATATCCTCAGCAAATACTCAACATCAAATAGATTCTTTAATTACTGAGATCAGAAATACTCCAAGAAGATATCTTCATAAGCACTTCAATAGTCTAAAAAATATGGGCAATGTATCCGTAAAACCATTAATAAATTTGCTTTACGACCCTGATCCCGTGCTTCGTGAATTTTCTGCAAACGCTTTGGGAGAGTTAAAGGCGGATACGGCAACCGTCCACATAATAAAACTTATCGACGATAGTAATTTCAGGGTAAGGAATTCTGCTATTTATGCATTGGGCAAAATGGAATCTGAAAAAGCTCTTGAACCTCTGATTAGTGTGTTGAGCAAACCGACGGGACCGGGACAGCGGCATTTTATTTACAGCGCCTTAGGAGGAATAGGTTCAGAGAAAGCAATTGACGTTTTAATCAAGGGGACAGAAGATTCAGTCTGGTTTGTAAAGAACAGCGCTATCAATGCTATATGCAAAATTAATATTGATAAAGCATCAAGGTTTGTTGAACGATCACTAAAAGATAACGATACAAGAGTTAGAAGGAGTTCTGTTTACCTTATTCTCAAATACAAAATTAAAAACCTCAAAGAAGCTGTAAAAACTCTCCTTAATGACGAAGATTTTGAAACTCGCTTCTATTCAAAAATAATTTTGGAGCGTTTATAAGAAAAAGGGAATAGCGAACAGGCTGAGCCAAAATTTAATATTAAGGACAGACATTTTAATTGGGGGGCTTAATGAAAATTTCATTTTTCATCAGTTTATTGCTGATAGTAACAGCAATAACTATTACTGCACAGAAAAAGACAGATTTTCCAAAACTCGCCGGCCCCTACTTGGGCCAGAAACCACCGGTAAGCGAACCGTTATTGTTTGCACCAGGAATTATCTCCAATGGCGTAAATCATAGTAGTGTAGCGATCAGTCCTGATGGGAAAGAATTAATCTGGAGTGGTGTAGAAAGGAAATTATGGGTTACAAAGTTAGAGAATGGTTCTTGGACAAATCCGGGTATGCTCCAATTCTGCAAAAATGATCTATTCAAGTATGATAATCCATTTATTTCAACTGATGGAAATAAATTGTTCTTTACTTCATTCCGTCCGGGAGCTGTTTCGCAAAATAAAGAAACAATCTGGTATGCTGAAAGATTTCAATCTGGATGGTCGGATCCCAATCCAATTAGCACGGAAGTGAATGAAATGCCTTTGCATTGGAGCATTTCCGTATCTGATTCCGGTACTCTCTATTTCCAGTTTCAGGATGTAAGTGGGAAATCTCCTGGAGGAATAGGTGATATCTATTATTCAAAGCTGGTTAATAGCGTCTACACAAAACCTGTCAGTATTGGTCCGGCAATCAATACGCCGGCTACAGAAACCTGCCCGTATATAGCACCTGATGAATCTTATATTGTATTTACGAGATTCGATGAAACAAATGTTAAAAACACTGGAATCTTTATAAGCTACAAAGATATTTCAGGTAATTGGTTGCCACCGGTAATGGCTGAAGGTGGTACCAAAAAAAAGGGAGGGCTTAGCCCAAGGATATCACCAGATGGCAAATATTTGTTTTATGTGAACGGCGGTATGTGGTGGATGCCTGCAAAATTTATTGAGGAGTTAAGACCGAAAAATCTTAAAATCAAATAATGAAAATTTCTAGGTTAACTGATTTACCTCAATAAATTGTTATAAACTGTGCTGTCATTTAATATATTCAATGCCGCCTCGAACTGCTTGTCATATTTCAGGTAAACTTCTGTTCTAGCATCATTGCCGAGAAACCTGGCAGCCAATTCTCCTTTTATCTCTCTTAGTATTTCATCCCTGTAGATTTTAAGCTCTGTTAAGTCCAGTTTCTCAAACTCCTTTTTAACATGATCCAGATCCGCCGATAAAATGCCGGCATCGCTTCTGCCGTTTATATCTGCTATCATCTTATTAATTTCCTTTTCCGCTTCCGAATGATAGACATATTTTTGTTCAGCAAGATATTTTTCAAATTCGTTAAATATCTTATTATCATCCAGATTGTTAAAATCCTGTTTTTCGTTCATATAATAATAGTGATCGGCAAAAGTGAAAAACATTCCTTTGGCAAGGAGATCTTTTGTAATATTTCCGCGGATAACGTAGTCAATGGTTGTATCAGGGGTAATACCACCTCCGCTGTAAACTATTCGTTTATTATCTGTAAAATAAGAGGATTTAATAATTGAATCCGGCTTGGTAAAAACTTTATTGCTTTTCGTGTAGTCTATTTTTTGAATACACCTTCCGCTCGGTGTGTAATATTTTGCAGTAGTAATTTTCAGTGAAGTATTATAATCAAGCGGCGTGATTGTTTGAACCAATCCTTTTCCATATGATTTTGTTCCGAGTATTACTCCCCTGTCGTGGTCCTGAATGGCTCCGGCAGTAATTTCTGATGCGGAAGCTGATCCTCCATTAATCAAAACGACTAATTTAGCATTACCTGCAAGCGGTTCCTGCGTTGCATAATATTTTTTTTCATCTGTTTGATCCCTTCCCCTTGTTGAAACTACCAGTTTCCCCTTTTTTAGGAATTCATTACAAATATTTACTGCAACATCAAGCAGACCGCCGGGATTTCCACGAAGATCAAGAACTATTGACTTAATTTCCCTTTTGGATTTAAGCTCGAGAAGAGCTCTTTTTACTTCATCTCCTGCTGAGCGGCTGAAGTTTGTCAATTTAAGATAAACGTTATTGCTGTTTTTGGGATAGAAGCCATAATATGTCAAACTTTTTACAATGACTTCTTCTCTGACAACGTTAAAATTAAGAGTATCTTTTTCATCATTACGCAGAATCTTTAAATGCACAATTGTTCCTGGATCACCCTTTACCAATGAAGAGAGTTGATCTATATTTTCCGGACTTATCTTTATGCTGTCGGCCTGAATAAGCACATCTCCAATTCTCAGTCCCTGCCTCTGTGAAGAGTAGCCATCCATTACTTCAACAATAGTGACCCTGTCCCCTCTAATGCCGATTGAAATGCCTATGCCGCCGTATTTGCCGTTAGTTATAAGATCAATATCCTCCTTTCTATTCTGATCAATGAACATAGTATATGGATCAAGAGCATCAAGCATTCCATCAATTCCGGCCTGCATAAATTGGGCTGGATCGATCGGTTCTACGTAATTAAATGTAACTTCTTTGTAAACTTTTCCAAAGAGATCAATGTTCTTGGAAATTTCAAAATAGATGTCATTGCTTCCGGTGAAAAATCCGGAGAAAAGCAAGATTACTAACCCACCTAACAAAACCTTTTTTGCACTTTTCATTTTCATATTGCTTCCTTCTTTTCTAAAAGATTGATCTCTTCAATTATATTTCTATTTATATCTTTAATTGATCTTGTCCCATCAATAACACGAAATCTTTTTTCATCTTTCGCAATTGTCAGGTAACCATTCCTGACTTTTTCAAAAAATATGTTGTCCGAAAGTTCCATACGGTCAAGGCCTGCTTCACCTTTTCCCATTTTTCTTTTACTAGCTTCCTCGATAGGAATATCAATTATAAAAGTAATGTCAGGTAATGCCCCGTCGATAGCCAGCTTATTTATATGTTTCACAATTTCCAGGTTAATTCCTCTTCCGTATCCCTGGTAAGCAGTTGTTGAATCATGAAACCGGTCCGAAATTACATAAACTCCTTTATTAATTAAGGGCTGAATTTTTTCTCTAACTAATTGAGCCCTTGAAGCCGAAAAAAGAAATATCTCCGTTTCCATTTTCATCTGATTATGCTTTTTATCAAGCAAAATAGCTCTAACGATTTCTGATATTTCTGTTCCTCCCGGTTCCCTGATTATCTCTACTTCCTTATTAATCGATACCAAGTAATTTTTTAGAAGGGATACCTGAGTTGATTTCCCGCAAAAGTCTATTCCCTCAAAAGTTATAAACATTTCAAATATGAATTATTGTAAGAGAAATTTAATTGAATTTTTTAATTACATACCTGAGCTGTTCAGGCTTTATATATTTAATCGACACGTTATCAGGAGATTCCACTTTGGGAACGATTCCCCCTAAAGTGTCAAATACAACATCCCTGTAATTAACATAGGCTCTAAACTGATCGCTTGTTAGTCTGCCTAAAATATCTATACCACCTTTTACAGCAATTGTAATTTTATTAGGTAGTAATACTACCTCCCTGTCTTTGGGCACACCGGTTACCTTCACAAGAACATTATCAATATTCCTGTCAACTATACGCTGAACATCGATAGTAACAAGAGTATTTTTATCACTATAGGTCATTCCCTGAATATTTTTAAGATCTACTCGTATCTCAATTTTGTCATTTAAATTACTTAAACTGATCTTTTTTGTTTTTACGGAATTCATTTTTTTTAACTCACTCAAAGCACCATAGGCAATAACCGAATCAGGGACTACTGTTATTGGTGATGCAATTCCGTATCCTGTCCTGAATGAAAGATCTATATCAGGTACTACTTTGAATTTTTTACTCGTAATCTTTTCAATACTTAAAGCAAGAGTATCAGGATTAATATCTATCACTTCAAGATCTGATGATAACCACTGATTTTCACTTAAATAATTATAAAGATTTATAAACCTTTTTCCGGTATCTCCATTAGCTGTTATAGTGAAGGCAGGCTCTGCACCTATTTTTTCAGCTATTAATTTCCATCCTTTCCCTTTTACCTTGATCTGTAGGCTTTTTGGTATTTTTGATCCGCTGGTTAGACCCTGTTGAAAATCAACCAGCTTTAGCGGAACTCTGAAAGTTGAATAATAATCATTCGAAAGAGAAATTGATATCCATAGAATTACGGAAAAAAGAAATGATATAATAATTATGTGAAGATTTTTCTTCATTTAACAAATATAAAATGAAAAAAGCATAAAAAAACTCCACAGAATGTGGAGTCCTTTTTTATTTTATAATATCCCTGTTCACTTCAAATTTCTAAAATAATTTATCAATTCCTCCCTGTTTGCTCTTGAAATTTCTCTGCCTTTGATAGGAAATTCCGGAATGCTCCTTGCCAGATGTCTTAGTTGATGAACGTTCATTGAATCAATATCGTCTATAGTCCCTGCTCCAGTTACTTCTTCTTTTCCAAAAGCTTCTTTTCTTAACCTGGATAATGTGCTTGAAGAAGGCTCCTTAGTATTTGCTTCTTCTTTTTCGCCCCCACTCTTAGGAGATACTTCAGGAATGGTCTCATCTATTTCGGGGAGCATTGAAATTAATTGTTCATCAGGTTGAGGAATGATATGAGTTGAAACTACCTGCCCAATTCTGGTTGCAGCCGCTGATCCTGCATCAACTGCCGATCTGACTGCAGCGGTTTCTCCGACAACTTTAATTGTTACTAATGCAGGTCTGATAATAGTCTTTCCTGCAAAGGAAACATTTGCTGCTTTTAACATCGCATCGGCTGCCTCTATGGCAGCCACTAATCCCTTGGTCTCAACCAACCCTAACGCCTTTGACATAATTCACTATTTTCTTTTTGGAAGTATTTGTTCAACTTCTGCGTGAGGACGTGGAATAACGTGAACTGACACTAACTCACCAACTCTTTGAGCCGCCGCTGCGCCTGCGTCGGTTGCTGCTTTAACTGCACCTACGTCCCCGCGAACCATAACAGTTACATATCCACCGCCGATGGTCTCCTTACCTAATAGCTCAACCTTGGCTGCCTTTACCATAGCATCAGCAGCTTCAATAGAACCAACAAGCCCTTTTGTTTCTATCATTCCAAGTGCGTCAAGTGCCATTGATATGCTCCAAATATTTTGAATTGTTTTTTGAAAAATACTTTATAAGGACTTAAATGTCAATTATAAAGTTTTTTATTACTGCCACTTAAAACTAATCTTTAAGCCGCCTCTCATTCAGATATTCCTGCAAAACAATTGCCGCCGCATTTCTGTCAATTATTCCTTTATCCCTTCTTTTGCTTTTTTTATTTGTGCTCAAAATCATCATTTCGGTAGCAATTGATGATGTATATCTTTCATCCCAGAGAATTACTTTGATTTTGTACCTTTTTTCCAGATCCGCTTTAAACCTGCTAATTTTATCAGAAAGTGAAGAAGGCTTTCCATCTTCCCTGAAAGGATATCCCAGTATTATCTCTGTGACACTTTTATCCTTGACAAGTTTATCAAGCTCGCTCCAAATTTTGCTATCGTTTTTGATTGTTATGTGCGGGTAGGCGAATGTAAAAAGAGGATCACTAAGCGCAACTCCGATCCTTTTTGCTCCGTAATCTAGAGCCATTATTCTAGTTTCATTCCCCTCAGACATTGGTATTAAACGCTTTCAAATCTTTCAACTGAATAGATACCTCTTAATTTTCTTAGCCTTTCAATGATTCTTGTAAGATGCTCGATATTATGAACGTACAAAGTTACGCTCCCTTCGAATGAAGAATTAGCTGTATTTAAATTAATTGATTTGATATTTGTGTTTTGATAGGATACAATCGCGTGTGAAATTTCATTTAAGATTCCGGGTATATCGTCGCCTGCCACAGTCAACCCTGCTACAAAAAGAGAACTGTCTGATTCAGGCCACTGAACCGGTACTAGTTTTGAATTGTCTTTTTCTGCAATATTTAATAATGTGTTGCAAGTCTTCCTGTGGATTTTTATCCCCTCCCCCACTGTAATGTAGCCAACCACAGGATCACCTGGAATTGGGTTACAGCATTTTGCGTAAGAATACAATATTGAAGATCTTTTCCCTTCAATTAATACTCCGCCGATATCAGTCCTTGCAGTTGCGGCAAAATTATCGAATCGCAATGGATGTTCGTCTTTGTCTTTTCTATCTTGCTCCCGGGTTGCTGTTAGTATTTCATCAAGATTTATTTTCCCCTGCGCAATTGCCTTAAAGAATTGCTTGGTGTTATCAAATTTCAAATTAGTGGAAATTTTTTCAACATCGCTTGGAGTAAAAGACAATTTCATTTTTTTTGTTTTCTTTTCCCATAAATCCTTACCTAATCCGACGACCTCTTCTTCCTCCTTATTTATCCATTTCCTGATTACAGATTTTGCTTTGTGCGTAGTAACGAACTTAGCCCAGTTTTTATTGGGATGCTGATTCTTTGATGTGATAATTTCAACTTGATCTCCGCTATGCAGCATCGTATCCAGAGGTACAATTTTTCCATTTACTTTTGCCCCTATACAATGAAAACCTACATTGCTATGAATTGCAAATGCAAAATCAACCGGAGTTGAGTTAGCAGGCAACCGTCTCAATTCACCCTTTGGAGTAAAAACATAAATTTCATATTGATAAAGATTAAGCTTAAAACCTTCCAATAATTCTTTACGTGCTTCATCTTTAGAAGCATTTTCAAATATTTCACGAATCCAGTTTACCCATGTTTCAAGATCTTTGTTTGAAGCGTTCTTATCTTCTTTATAGCGCCAGTGAGCAGCAACTCCTTTTTCAGCAACTTCATGCATCTTGGTAGTCCGTATCTGCACTTCTACGAGTCTTCCTTCAGGTCCAATTACTGTAGTATGAATAGATTGATAATTGTTGGTCTTTGGAATTGAGATGTAATCTTTAAATCTATCTGGCACAGGAAGATAAATTTGATTTACTATTCCAAGAGTAGTGTAACAATCATTTGTGTTTGTAGTATCGAGAATTATCCTAATTGCAAAGAGGTCATAAATTTCTTCAAAAGGTTTGTTTCGTCTTACCATCTTTCTATAAATGCTGTAAAGATGTTTTGCCCTTCCACTAATTTCGTATTTTAAGGAATACTCGAGTAGTTTTTCTTTTATAGGCTCGCTGAATTTTTTAATATAAGATTCTCTTTCACGCCTTTTGCTTTTAATCTTTTTTGCAATCTCTTCGTACGCTTCTTTATTGAGATATTTAAATGAAAGATCCTCCAGTTCCCATTTTACGCGCCCCAATCCAAAACGATTTGCAAAGGGAGCATATATTTCAAGAGTTTCCTGCGCAATTCTTCTCTGTTTGTCTGGACTAACAAATTCAAGTGTTCTCATATTATGCAAACGATCAGCAAATTTTACTAGTATCACTCGAACATCCTTAACCATAGAAAGTAGAAGTTTTCTATAATTTTCTGCCTGAGTGATTTCCTGTCCCTTAAAAATTCCGCTGATTTTTGTAACACCATCTACGATTTCTGCCACTTCAGTGCCAAATTCCCTTGCCAGCATATCAAGATTAAATTCCGTATCCTCGACAACATCGTGCAATAGTGTTGCTACAACTGTAGTGTCATCCAACGGAAATTCTTTTGCCACGATCATTGCAACTTCATAAGGATGAGTAAAATAAGGTTCACCGGAAGCACGAAGATCATTTTTGTGAGCTTCGACACAAAATTCAAATGCTTTCGCAATCAACGGCTCATTAATGGATAGCAAATTTTTCTTGCAAATCTCAATGAGATCGTCAAGCATTTTTTTGTCTTTTGTACTCGTAATACTCATAGTTTAAAGCATAAATATGCAATTTAATTTTGCTTAAATTTACTTTATTTTTAACAATAGATAAAGTGCGGAAAAAGGGACTTATTGCTTACTTAAAAGTTGTTGTTTCAAATCTTCAACTCGATTTAGCCTATCTCCCAATCTGTTCCTGGTGTATTCAGGGATATTTTTCCTCGAAAGTATCTGGTTGCATAGCTCAAGCGCTTTCTTTTTATCCCCTTGTTTAACATAGAGTTGAGCAAGAATGTGCTTTAGCACAATTTCATTAAAGAAATTTGAGTTGGGCAGTTTAGAATAGAAATCTAATAATTCTTGATAAATAATTATGGCCTTTCGAATATCAACATTTTCAAACGCCCTTGCCAGAGGCCACATAAAAAATCTGCTCCCTGGATATTGCTTTAACGTTTTTTCAGCCAGATCTATGGCAGCCTGGTAATTCTTTTGATCGATATAAATCCACAGCAAAGAGTAAATGGCAGAGTACCTGTGATATGAAGCATGATTCACAGCAACCTGAAGATTTTTAATACCAAGTTCGGTTTCGTCTTTTATAAAAGGGAGCCATTTAAGAAATTCTGTTTTCCTGCTCCGCCAGTATTGATAGCTTCCAATCGCTATTTTTGACTCATAAAATGCCGGATCAATTTTCAAGCATCTTTCAAAATCACGAACTGCATCGACTCCGTTTGAAAAAGCAGAGAGCCAGTTTTTCTGGAGCACCTGGTAGTATGCATAATAACCTTCTTTCAAAGCCTTGAAATATATAAACCATAAATTACTATCATCTTTGTCCAGTAAATTTTCAGTTTTTGTTTCAGCAGTATCAAGATTTTGAGTAATAAAGTTATCATTGTATGGTACCTCATAATCATAGGCTCTGGCAATCTCAGTTGCCACAATGTAAATATTACCTAATGGAAGCTTGGGATAAGAGTTGTTCAATTGCACAAATGTTGATTCTGCACGTGAGTAATTCTGAAGAATAATGTCATTGATACCTGAATTTAAAAGAGAATCTACAACCGGATCAGGATATGTCTGAGCAAATCCTTTAAATGATACAACAAATAAAAAGATGACAAAGATTTTTTTATAAAGTCCCAAATGTTCTGTCTCCTGCGTCTCCAAGCCCTGGCAAAATGTAACCTTTATTATTTAATTTTCTATCGAGTGATGCTCCATAAATTGTAACTTCGGGATGGTCTTTTTCCAGTTTTTTTATTCCTTCAGGAGCTGCTACCAGACATGCAAAGATAATATTTTTTGCTCCCCTTTTTTTCAAAAATTTAATGGCTTCAGATGCGCTGCCACCGGTCGCCAGCATTGGATCAATCAAAATTACTGTAGCAACATCAATATTTTTTGGTGTTTTATAGTAATATTCTACAGGCATTAAAGTATTCTCATCCCTTTGAAGACCAATGTGACCAACTCTTGCATCAGGAAGAATTGCTAAAAATCCACTCACCATTCCAAGACCTGCTCTTAAAACCGGTACTAATACTACATCTTGGGAAATTTTATAGCCTTCGGTAATTTCCAGCGGAGTTTCAACCTTAAAATCCGACAAATTAAAATTTCTACTAATCTCAACTGACAAAACAGTAGAAAGTCTTTTTACCGCTGCTCTGAAGGCTTCAGGCTGAGTTGATTTATCACGTAGTAATGTAACATCCCTCTTAACAATTGGATGGTTAATTAAATTGAAATTTTTATAATTAGCTGCCATTAATTTTCTCCGGAAATTATTTGATTTTTCTTCCCAGTATTGATAACAAATTTACCATTGGTGAAAGTGGCGGAGTATAGTTATAATTAATCGAAGATAATTCGCTAGCACAATGCTTTGTTTTAATAAAAGCAGAAATCAAATCCCCATAACCTGAGACTTCTCTGCCACCAAAGAATGTTGCTCCCAAAATTCTTTTGTTTTCCCTTTCATAATTAATCTTTCCAAATACTTTATCGCTTTCAGGCATTACTTCAATCAAATTCGGGACAACCTCCTGAACAGAACTAAATAAATATTTCTCTTCTCTGGCCTCTTTCGAACTAAGTCCAACTTTAATCAAAAATTTATTAAATATTTTAACCGACAAATTTTTTACTACAGGTTCTACTCTTTTATTTCCTCCAGCTGCATTTTCACCTGCAATATGTCCAAAATCGTGTGCTATGGTTGCAATTGGGAAATAATCGGGTCGGTTGGTAACTGCGTTTGTAACTTCGATACAATCACCGGCCGCGTAAATGTCTTGACAGGATGTTCTTAACCTTGAATCCACTTTAATGCCGCCTTTCGATCCAATTTCCAATCCACAGTTATTGGCCAAATTTACATTCGGAATAGATCCGGTTGCATTTAGAATTATATCAAATTCCAGCAGTCTGCTATCGAGGTTGATACTCCTTAAATAATCACCTGAAGTTGTGATTTTAATTGTATCCGCGTTGCCGTAAAATGAAATTTTATTATGTTTTAACAGTTCATAGGTCAAATGTTGAATATCAATTTCAGATGATGGAATAGGGTATTGAAATTTTTCCAGAATGGTCACAGTGATACCACGACTGTGCAAAGCATCCGCTGCTTCAAGGCCAATATAACCAGAACCAATAATAACTGCATTTTTCACACTATTTTTGTTCATCAGTTCCAGAATATTAATCAGGTCCTGAACATTTTTTAAATTATAAACATTTTTTAATCCCGGCGGAAATTGCTCAAGTTTACGCGCAATGGATCCGGTTGCCAATATTAATTTGTCATAGTAGAATTCCAGCGAATTGCCTTTTCGAATATCTTTTACAATTACCTTTTTATCATTTCGGTTTATGGATTCAACTTTATGGTTAATAAAAACCATAACACCTTTATCTTTAAAGAATTGTTCTGGTGAAAAAAAGATTATTTTTTTATAATCATCAATTTCTCCCGATAAGACATAGGGCATTTCACAGGTACCGGTAGATATATAACTGCCTGCTTCAAAAAGTAAGACTTCTGCTTCAGGATTAAATCTTTTGGCTTTAGCTGCAGCAGCTGGTCCTGCAGCATTTCCACCGACAACAATTATTTTCTTCGGTTTTATCATTTTTCCTTAAAACTCAAAGTAAACGATACACCTTCAAACCCAAAATGTTTTCTTATTAACTTTTCAAGGAATCTCTTGTAATGATCAGGAATATTCTTTGGATAATTAGTAAAAAAAAGAAAAATCGGGTAATGTTTCCCCACCTGTGTAATATATTTTATTTTAACCTCCTTTCCCGTATGAGTGGTCGGTGGATGAATTTTTTCTATCTCCGGCAAAAGAGTATCATTTAACTCACTGGTTGGGATTTTCTTTTTCCTTTCTGCAAATATTTTTTTGCTCAATTCAACAAGCTTAAAAATCCTTTGTTTCGTTAATGCTGATACAAATATTACGGGAATGAAATCAATTGCTCCTAATTTCCGCCTTACTTCGTCTTCCATTTTCTTAGCTGTATTGGTCTCCTTCTCAATAAGATCCCATTTATTTACTGCTATAATAATACCTTTCCTCCACCTCACAGCTTCGTCAATTATTTTCTGATCCTGTTTTTCTAATCCTGAATTAGCATCTATCATAATAATTGCAACATCACATTCACCAATAGCTTTTAATGAACGAAGATTAGAATAAAATTCTATACTTTCATCCACTTTTTTCTTTTTCCGCAGACCAGCCGTATCAATTAATAAGATCTCTTCCCCATAATATTTCAGGATTGAATCAAGACTATCGCGTGTAGTTCCGGGAATTTCGGTTACAATGCTTCGATCAAAACCAAGTAGTGCATTTGCTAATGAGGATTTACCAACATTTGGTTTGCCAACTATTGCAATTTTTAGTCGACTATCTTCATCTCCAACATTTCCTTTTAATTGGAAATCTTTTGTCAGCTGATCTAAAAAATCGCCAATTTTTCTACCCATGAGTGCCGAAATATCATATACCTTATCAACACCAAGTGCATAAAATTCATTTGCGGCTGATTCATGTTTATTAGAATCCACTTTGTTTGCAAGGAGAAAAAAATCTTTATTTGCTCCCCTCAGCATTTCTATAATTTCCGCATCCAGTGGATTCACACCGTCACGTACGTCCACCATAAAAATAATTTTATCTGCCTCGTCTATCGCTATTTCTACCTGTTCTCTTATCGCAGTTTCAAAAAGATCAGGTGAGTTTGGAACATAACCACCTGTATCAATGAGCCTGAATTCTTTTCCCGCCCACTCAGCTTCACCATAGTTGCGGTCACGAGTAACTCCGCTGACATCATCAACAATTGCATTTTTATGCCCTATCAACCTGTTAAACAGTGTTGACTTGCCAACATTGGGTCTTCCGACTATTACCACGAGTGGTTTTTTCATATCCAAAAATACTAATTAAAACCAAGAATCATCATAAATTGATGTTAATAACGGACTGATCTTTTACAAGGGTTAAGATTATATAAAAAAACGATACAGCCAATCTGTAAATTTATGCAGCACAGCGGTATCGTTTAAAACCGGATATTTAATAATTAGAAGCTAAAACTAACGTTTATAGTAGGATAATACTCTATGCGATACGCTAAATTTATTGATTTTACCCTCATATTTACTGATAAATTTTTATTAAATCTTGCAGCTCCCCAAGCTGCTTCAAGAGAACTCACAATATGATTAATATAAATTAGTGCTACCGCTCTGGCTGAAACACGGTATAAATCATTTGCTTCGCCACGCTGATCGGAATAGTATAAAAACTCCGATGAGAGTATATGAAAATCTGTATCGGTTTGATTTGCATCATCCCAACCATGACTGTACTGAGGGTATTTGCCTATCAATTCATAGTATTGTTGGTCTCCGGGTCGCGGAAGATTATGAGAGTAACCATCACCAATATCGGTTTCCAATCGGTTCAGCTCGCTCCACACAACATTGCCGTTAATATCAAAAACATGATAGTTAGCCGGATCCAATGCTGAGTTTAAATATTGCAAATGATTGAGAGTCCATTGAGCATAAGTTTTAACACTCCAGTGTTGATTTGCATAATTTTGGAAGTAATTTGTTTGATTATTTCCCTTATTATTATAAATAACGGCAGTAGTTATAAATGCCGCTTCTGCCACAATGAATATAGCCGACAGCCAATAGTCTCCATTAGAAAATTGCCCCGCTCCGGGAATTACTAAAGAAAACAGAGCTGATTTAATTGGGGACTTTCTCTGAGAGGCTTCAAATTCTGACGTTATATTTTCTTCATTAAATTTTGTTAGCAGCATTTTTGAATCAGAAAAAAGATTACCCGTAAGTATGGTATTCTTTTCCTTTGATTGCCCAAAGATCAATCCGCTTATATACAAAGTGAAAAGGACTAACAGCAAAGAGAACAATTTTTTTTTCATTTTATTTATAAACAATTATTTATGCAATATTTTTGATTAATAATCGAAACCAAATGCTATACCGCCGTAAAACAACCATTCCTTTCCATAAGTTATGTCTGTATCATTAATTACTTTAGTAAATTTATCGAAGCCGTATGCAGCACTGAAAAATACAGCGGTCGGAAAAATGTAAAAGGAATTCATCATTACCCTTATTTCAGCACCTATGCCCTTTTTAAATTGATCCAGGGCGGGAGTCTTTCCCGTCCAGGCATTTCCTATATCACCATAGAAAGAAAGGAATGCTTTGTCAACATAAATTTGTCCGATTCTTGTGTCTATATTTTTTGCCAGGGGAAATCTGTAAGTCAGATTAAGCCAGGCAACTGTATTCCCTGATAAAGAGTAAAATGGATATTCTCTCATACCTATAAGTCCGCCGAGATAAAAATCGAAAAAGTCTGGTCTTGCAGGTCCTAAAATTGATCCCAGTCGAATACGCGTTGACAATGTTTGATTGTGAGCAACCGGCAAATGATTTTGTAAATTCAATTCAACTCTGTTAAAATCAAAATTGGTATAAAGCGGTTGAAGTATTCCATCCACAACGGTGTATTTATCTTCCGGATTATATTTATTAAATTCATAATTGTACTGGAACTCCAGATGAGTACCTACAGGATTAATTACTTCATCTATCGTAGGAGCAATTGCATTTAGGGTATATTTTATTTGAAAATTCCTGCCTATCAAGTATGTATCGTTAGTGGAGGGATAAAGCGTTATTCTGTCAGGCAAAAGAAAGCTGCTCAGGTTTGCTGTGTACCTGCTAAAAATAAATCTGAATTCAAGATTCTGGTTACTTGTGAAAATTTTATAGTTGGCTGCCAGATCAGCTTCAAAAAGATTGTAGGTTACAACTGTTGGAATAATAAAATCATAATTAACTGTATTTCCTACGGTATCTGCACCAAAGTAAACGTTAACATTTGATTTACGGGTAATGTTATAAAGCTCTAATGACATTTCAGGTTTTAGTCCAAGTTCGTATAATCCTGGAATTTTATTTCTGTAATCCAGAGTAAGAAAAAGATCCCTTTCACCGCGGGTGTTGATTGTGCCTCCGGCAAAGAGCGAATACCTGTTAAGCATATCCGTGGAACTAACCAGCAAACCCGGTTTAATTTTTTCTAAAAAGGAATTAGTAGTATTATAATTATCCAATCTTATAATAGGGAAAAATGATAATTTAGTGAATGAGCCTTTGTATTTTTCGATCTTGTAATCTGGAGTTTTTGAATCATTATAATTTTGAAGATGTTTTAAATCAAAGTTTGTAATATCACCATTGGGCTTGTCTTTGCCGAGAGGTGGATCGTTTTGCCATTTATATTTTTTCTCGGGGTTTACTAACGTCTGCTCTTCAGAAGTAATTTCAAATATTTTATAGCCAGTCGAAGTATAGCCAGCATATAAAATATTCCCGTCGGAAGAAATTGAAGGCATAAATGCCCCCCCAATTACATTTGTGAGTTGCTTCTTTTCCTTAGTAGCTAAGTTCAATGAATAAATATTGAAAATACCGGATTCATCACTGGTATATATCAGATTTCCGTCCTTATCAAATACTGGATTTCTTTCATCTTTCTTTGTTGCAAGAACCTTTTCCAGATGAGAACCATCGATATTTACTTTCATAATATCCCGGCTGCCGGTATCAGAATAGCCAAAAGTCACAAATGAATCATCATTGGAAAATTTCGGATTGTAAACCTGTTCACCGTACTGAAAGAATGTCAATTGTTTAAAGTTTTTTCCATCGATATCTACAGTTCCAAGATTCGTAGTTCCATCCTTCTCAAAAAGGAAGACAATTTTTGATCCGTTGTGCGAAACATCCGGTTGATTAGCCCGAAGATCGTGAGTGAGGCGGATTTCTGAATCATTATCAATATCGTAGACATAGAGATCATGAACATTATAAAAATCGGGATTATCATCTCCAAGTTTTGAATAAACAATTTTATTTTTGCCATTTACCCACGCAACGGTCGATCTTACATTATTGACTAATAATTTTTCTTTATTTGTTTTGAGATCATAAAGATAAATCCCTGCAGGGGAAAAATAATCACTGGACTTATTGGAAATGTAAACAAACTTAGTATTATCCTTGGAGAACCTCGGATAAAAGTTCCCAAAACCTTCCGATGATATTTCCTTCCCTTGCACAAGATTTGAAAGGACTTCCTTACTTCTTTCTTTATAACTGTCAGTTACAAAATCCTTCCATTCATTATAAATTTGATTACCATCTTTATGAAGTACATCTTCAAACGCCTGGTCAATTGTAAAATTTCCTAACTTGCTTAATGCTTCACTTATTTTCCTGAGTTTATCTTCACCATACTTTTGAGAAATGTATCGTGTTAATGCAAATCCTGCATTGTAAACTGATTCATTACCTAGACTTGTTTTCTCGAAAACCCCCATCTGGTTCCAACTAAGCATATCTCCGTCCAGAGCATATGAGCGAAGAATCATATCGCGATGTGTATCCCAATCATCATAATGAAATTCCTTTCGCATATACTGAGCAGTGCCTTCAGCAAACCACGCAGGAACATTAACCGTGGCAATTGGATAGGAGATGATAAAATTAGGAAACCCATATAGAATATCGGGTCTTCTTTTATCCTCATAATTTAGTGCCTGTATATAAAATGCCGGAATCGTTCGTGACATCTTCATTGAAGCCTGTATCTGAATCATATGAGTAAGTTCGTGCGAAATTACATTTCTTAACCAGTCGTGAGTACCACGTAAATCGAAGTCCAGAGCGCTCGTCCAAATTTCAATTTTATTATCAAAAAAATAAGTGGCTCCATTGGAATAATCATCGATATCCTTTATCACAAAATGAACAGTTTCGGGTTCATAATGATAAAGCGAAGTAAGAGGACCCCAGACTTCATCGGCAATTTTTGCAACAACCCGGGCTGTTCTTTCTGCCCCCTCGTGAAAATGAACTACGACATGTTTACCTTTAATTGTATACCAATTTAGTTCAGGATGAAAGTTAGTAAATTGTCCAAAAGCAGATTGGGAACTTAGGAATAATAAAACCAAAAATAATTTATGTATAAACTTGTTTGTTTTAAGTGGCATTGTTTATCCGGAGATGAAAAATTGTTTACTTAACGACTGCGATCTTAATGATTTTAAATTCAGACTTACCACTTGAACTTGTCGCCTGAATTCTTGCTAGGTAAATTCCGCTTTGAACTTTACTGACATTCCAAACAGTCTCATGATCTAAACCACCATGTGCAAAATCATTTAATTCATCAACAAAACTTCCTGCGATGTCGAATATTTTAATATTAATCTTAGAGTCTTCAGAAACATAATAACGAATATTCGTTGTATTTCCATACACAGGATTCGGGTAATTATAAGCCCTGTTTAAGGGGAAATAATTGCTGATATAATTTCGTTGAGATGCTGCATCAACAAAAGATGAATTAAAATTATTTCCATTTTCAGATGACCAAAATTGTTTCCCTGGTACTGCGCTGATTACCCAGCCATAAAAATTACTATCGCTTGTTGTTACTGCAATGGATAAATATCCATTATCATCAAAAATTACCGGAGTACATGATAATGAATTACCAACACTTAGAGGGAAACCATAGACGGTTTTGCCGGTTCCACCATCAATTGCAAATATTCTGCCGTCTTTTGTTGACGCTATTATTTCTGATTTCCCATCCCCCTCAAAATCAGCCGCCAGGGGGACTCCTGAAAAACCTAAGCCTAATGGATCATTAAAGGAAAAATTATCGGCAAGGGCGCCGCTAATATTTTTTGCTACTATTCTGTTCCCTTCAGTATAAACAATATAATTACTTCCATCGTTTTTTAAATCTGCGATCGCAAATTTTTCATTCGGAGGGTTAATTGATGCCCGAAATTGATTTATAATTTTTCCATTTTTTATTACATATACTCGACTTTGTGATGATAAAATAGATAGATAGTCACCATTCTTGTCCTTTGTAATTGCAAGATAAGCAGGAGATTGAGCAAGGTTAATTGAATTATTATTTGAATCGTAAAAAGTTTTATTAGATATAGCGGAGATATAATCCCCTGCCACCGAAATCATTTTTAAAGGAGTTGAACCGAAAGTAATGCTGTCTGTTAATACAGGCAAACTTACCGGAGGATCTGGTAGCGAATAAATATAAACCTTGCCTGAGGCAGTACCGAAAAGTATTTGATATTGATTAGCTTGTAAAGATCTGATAATTGGAGGGGTAGTAATTATACTGCCGATATCAATACCAACTTTTAATTGTACAGCAGAATCCTGCTTAACATATAAATTTAACTTCTGATTATTTGTCCCAATAAAATAAGTATAGCCTCCTGTGCTAAAGGTGGCTGGCTTAAATTCAGAAAATGAAGAAACCGTATCGGAAATTTTTCCGTTTTCATCATAAATAAACAAATTGCGGGTTGAAATTAGCCCGAATTCAAAATCGTTTCCATTTTGAAGGACGCTTAATTTTCCATTCAAAGTTGAATTTGATGCCTTAATGGCAAAAATATTTTTTATAATTGAATCGCCAAAGGAAATATTAAATGTCATCGCGTTTGCAGTATCCGAAAAATCTGACAAAGCAATCAGACTATTTGCACCATTATTAGAATTCGTATTTGGTCTTGTATATTTTGAAAACTTATTGGTATAAAATGTTGAAGGATTGGATTTAAACCAGAAATCATCAGCCGTGCCTTCGCCGACAATCTGATCTCCGAAAATATCTGTAAATTGCTGCCCGATATCCTGTACACCATCTGCTTCTTCTACGTAAATTCCTTTTACAGCATCAGCATTAATTGAATTAGAAGCAAGGTTAGCATCTATAATATTTTCATCAACGTGCCAGATTACAATCCCGTTACCTGGAATTGCCCAGTCAAATTCATCGACGTTGGTAACAACACCGCCAATTGCGCTTACGTTATCATTATTAAAATCATTAGTGTCCTTAGGAAAGGTTTTTGTTAATGTAACACCATTTGAAATGTACGTTATATTAGCTCCATCCTTTTTAACATCGCGAATCCTGTTCTCAACAAGAAAATATTCTTTTGAGTTTATCGGAATTTTTAGAATTACAGTATCAGGTAAGGAGGCGGCTAATTTTGCAAAAACCTTTATGTCGGAATAATTACCCGGCTTAACCGTAACAGCATTTGCCCATCCCATATAGATTTTTGTCCAGGGAGATGGCTCAGGAGGAAATAATCCTCGATAAGCAAAAAAGGACTGGCCATCCATTAACCCGAATCGTCCTATTGCGCTTTGCCCTGTTGAAGTATTGTAAAGATCCGGAATACCAAGTGAACTTGCAATATTTGCAACCAGCAAGCCATTTATAGTTAGCTGAAAAAAGGATGTTGTTAATCCGTTAGATACTTCCCTGCTTTCGGTTTCGGGCATTATAATTGTATTGGTTATTTTAAAATTATTTCGAACTGGGAAACCATCGAAAGAATTTCCGTAAATCTTTTTGAAAGCATTTTCCCCTAAGTAAAGTGAAGGAATATTATGCTCATTGCCGAGTGTTCCCGGTAAAACTACATCTCTTCCTGCGCCTGCATGAAATATTGTGAAAACATTATATTGAGAAAAATCAAATCCAGGATTTGCAGAATCAGCTAGTTGCCACACTTCTTTACAGAAGTCAGCCAGCAAAGTATAATCAGTCGAATTACTCGGAGGTGAATAATTTCTCATCGTCTTTGATACAGTAAGGATTCCCGGTAAAACAGTATATTGAATTATCAGCTTACCATTTGTTACACTTTTATAATAATTTTCTGCAAACAGTAAGTGAGATTCAAAATATTGTCTATCGTGAGGCAAAGGATCAAGTATATTCAATCCATAATTCTGTGAATAAATAGAACCAAATTTCCCATTTCCGAAGGTCGTTTCATCTCTGTCGGTTTGGAAATCTACCATCACAGCAAGAATCTTTAATGTGTCTGTCTGGATAGCACTGGCAGTTATAAAAGGTGGGGAAGAAAGATGCACCTTTTTAATAAAGTTTTGGGCAGATATACTGCCCAAAACAAAAAGAAAATTAAGAACAAGGAGAAAATACTTCATTAAGCCTAAATTCCTTTAGGTAATCCTCTTGATTGTCCAACAATGCCTCCCCAGCCAATTAATACGCTAAATCTGAGAGTATCGGACAAAGGATTTTCAGCACCTCCGGGGAAAATTGATGTTGAAATATAGCTGAAATCAAAACCATAAATATCATACCTGATGCCGGCTCCAAATGTCATAAACTTTCTATTACCGAAAGCAGGATCTTCATAGAAAAATCCGGTCCTCAGAGCGAAAAGAAAATCACCCGGTTGGCCATACCAATATTCCAGACCCATTGAATAATCCATCGACCTAAAGAAAGGATATTTACTCCAGGTAGTGAAAATTGCCTGATAAAAATCTTTCGATGTTGTGCTATCCTTATCAACGAGCAGCTTACTAATATCAAAGGTGTACATCAAAGAATTATAATCATCGTTTACTAATTCGTAAGCAAACCCGAGCCTGAAATTAGTTGGAATCGGATCAGCCTGCGCCTGATCAATATAATACATTTTAGGACCCAGATTACTTAAGTTAGCTCCAACACTGAATTTTTTCCCAAGGTCACCTATGAATGGAATATCAAATGATGAAGGCCGCCACATAGTTGCTAAATCAAAACTTACTGAGGTCGCAACTCCACTGCCTTGCTCGCCGGCAGTTGGTTGAGTGGAAAGCACACTATGAATTACTCTGAAATTCATCCCAATACCCCAATCGTTGCTAAGCTTCGTAGCATATCCCAAAGTCATTGCAGCATCAAATGATTTGAAAGTTCCTATGGCATCAGGTGAATCAGGACTAGTCCTTACAAATTCACCGTAATTCATATAAGTTATACTTGATGTAATGCTTCCACTCAGGCTTTCAATATATTGTCTGTAAGTAAGGTAATCATAAAATAAATCAAGATTGAATTGGGGTAACCAGTTACTGTGCGTAATACTTACTTCGCTGCCTGTAAGGAAGGCGATGCCCGCAGGATTCCAAAAAATCGCGGCAGAATTATCAGCTAGACCTGCCCCAGATTCACCAATACCGCCTGCCCTTGAATCGGGTGCAACCAGTAAAAATGGTACAGCTGATGTTGCAGCCTGGCCAAATGCAACTTTCTGGAACATGCCAAAAAGGGAACTGATTAAAATCAGCCTAATGACTATTTTCATTTTAATTAACCTCCATTAGTATTATAAATTTAAATAATTTTATTATCATATATGTAATGGAAAAATTTGCCCCATTTTTTCTTACCTTATAACAGCCATTTTACCCAGAACACTTTTACTATAGCTTCCATCTACAGTCCGAACGATTATTTTGTACAAATAGGTACCATTTGCTATTGGTGATCCATCCTGATCCCTCCCATCCCAAGGTATTCTCACAAACCTATCACTAACGTTCATCGCTTTAATTTGTCTAATCAACCTGCCCGCAACTGTATAAACTCTAATTTTAACATCAAGCAGTTTATTAAGGTTTTGCTGAAATGTGAATGTTGTATTTGAAGAAAAAGGATCCGGGTAATTATATACATCTCTTATAACCAGTTCACTATCAGAAACTACAGAAAAATTAGCCTCAGCACTTGAAAAATTATTAAATACATCCCATGCTTTCACTACCAGATCATAATTGCCGGAAGCCAGGTTATTAAAAGCATAATTTATTTCTCCCGATTTTCCCTCAGAATTAATATCGCTCGTAAAGTAGTTTGTAAAATCGATAGGATTATTTTCGTCTCCATTTAATATCCCTACACACTTGTGGCCTACTCCAGTACCTGTGGTGTTTAAACCGGTTTTATCAGACAGCTTAACAATCAAGGTGGAATTCGGATTTATTAATGCTGCGCTACCATAAGCTACATTATCAAAATATATTTCAATATTAGGACCACTGCCATCGTTCACAGCAGTGGAATCAGTACCCCCTACAATTATCTTATTAGTAAAACCCAATCCATCTTCGCTACTATTATAATAATACATGATGATTTTACCATTCTGATTTGCATATGATATATCTTTGGGAACAACAAAGTTTGTAGAAAACTTCCCTCCGCTAACAGAAATTCTACCATTAAAAATAACCCCGCCGGGAACTACCATTGGATAATTGCCTATTTGTGCAAGAGGCACACTATATTGTGAGTCAAATACTTTTAATATGCCTTCTCCATTAAAATCGCTCCACGACGTACTATCAGGATGTAATATTGTCCCATTAATCCTGGTATTACTTAATGCCTGAACCTGCACATTTGGTGAAATTGAGGAGATAAGCTTTCCGTCAACCGAATCTATATTAGCCGTATATTCAGGCAAATTAAGTCGCAAAGTCGGATCACCTATAATTTGATATTTTTGAGCATTTACATCATTATAAATCTGCTTTGCAGCAAACAAAGCTTTACCTATAGGAAACATCAGATTCAGGGAATCTCTTCCGGCATTTAGCAGATCATTAAAAAATTCGTACATCAGGATATGATTCAATGAAGAATAGACCAATCTTGTTGCAGTAAAAGATCCAATACACCCGGAATTTTTTAATAATAACAACTCTTCTGCCGAACTTGTTGAATTAGTCATGTCATAATATCCAAAATCACAGGTTGCAGCAGTAACAAAAAAGTAATCGCTGTTATGCAATAATGGTATAGTTGTTGCTTGGTCGAACACATCTTCCTGTGCCCATTGGGATGGACTGCCGTGACCGATAAAATTTATTATTGCGGTACCATTATTCATCGCATCTTCAATAGCCGTATTTACAGTTGGCATTCTTCTTCCAGCTGCAGTAATTACAACTGGATACGCAGCCATATATATTTTATTTAAATCGAATGAAGCAGGAATAATTGTATTAGCAAGCGTTTCTGACGGAGCAGTATGCTCAGGACCTTCGTATGTATTATTAATACCCGTATAGCCATCATCTGCAATAAGTGTTAATAAATTCCGCCAGGTTCCAGTTGCGCTATTAGTCTCATAGTTAATTATTTTATCAACAGCGCTATTTGCTTCATCTGCCGTTTGCACAGTGATCCTCCCCGCCGCTAAATCAACAAAAGAATCATTGCCGCTGACATTCACGAAAAAATCATCACTGCTGTAAGAATTTATTTCATAAAGTGATTCTTGTGTTTCATAAACCGGAACAAAGTTATTATTATGACCTTCTACATTTTTATAATCATAAGTACCTTTGCCGAAGAATAAAACATATTCTGGTTTTATCTGCCAGTTATCGAAAGCATATTTTATAAAATCTCTAATAGCAGAAACATCTAACAATCCACCGGAGAATTCATTAAATATTTGCTGAACGTCAACTACTATAGTGGACATTTTAATTTTGGCTTGAGTCTCTCTGTATGTCTTCAATCTGTTAGCCGCCGGGATAAAATCTTTATTAGTTATAATAATAAACTTTGCACCCGTCGAAATACCGTGCAAATTTGAATTCGGTTCGGAAACCGGATTAGACGGGGTAATGTAATTACCGCTGCCAACAGCTACATAATGAGAAACTTTACCGGCAACTTCAGAAGATTGGAATGAATAATCTCCACCACTTTGCAAAATCGGATTAGAAACTAATTTTACATTTGCATAATCTGTAACATCAAAAACCTGAATATTTGATGAAGAGAACCCACCTAGATCATATTCGATTGTTGCAGTAGTATCTTTTGAAAAAAATACAAGTTTATCACTTGTTGCATTTAAATCTCTTTCATAATTAATCTCAACATAATCAAGATATCCGATAGATGTAGAAGAACCTGGAGTTACATTAAATTGCAAAACACTCCTGTTTTCAGGAAGAACCCCGTTGAAAGATGCTGTATAAATGTAAGCGTATCCCAATTCATAATCAGCCGCTCCATAACCAAAAACATACTGGGATAAGATAGTTGATGAATTTTCTTGTACGAGCAATCCCAGATTGTCAGGAGAAGCATTAATAAATCTTATGGTATAGTTTATTGGCGAAGTCGAAAGTCTGCCATCAAGCTTGTTTGTATATGTGTATGATTTACTCGAAGGAGTAAAAGCATCACCGACATATTCTCTCCCTGTTGGACCAACTTTTTGTTTGTCATCTTCAATACTTGCAAATGCTTTCGTGGACTGTTGAACATAATTGGTGGAAGTATTAAGGCTCGGTTTACCTTGAATTCTTTTACCAAATGCCCCTCCCACAGTAATCCAGTAATAGTTTTTAGTAGAATAAGGATGGAAATATCTCTTTATTGTATGACTTGTTGTATCATAATCCCAGAAGCTGTTTCCCCTTCCATAAAAAAGTATGTAATCGGAATCATCAAATTTACCGTCATCCTGTCCTACTACCATAATTGCATTTTCCTGCAAATCCGAGGGTCTGGGTGTATTGAAATTTTCCGGAAGTACCATTCCTCCATTATTATAAATCTTGATTGTTCTGGGATCCAGACTATTTACATCAAAACCATATGAGCTCATCATTGATTTTGTAATTTTATATATGCCTTCTTCATTTGTTTCGATCCGTACCCAACTACCTGTTGCCAGAACGCTGTTGAATACACCTTTCTTCAATCTAGCATTACTATTTGTCCAATATTTTGCGACAGAATAATTAACGAGACCATTTTGCAGAAGACTACTGGCCGGTTTTGATGAGTATGTTTGTGATTGTGAAAAATTGACTTGAAAGATTATTTTAGTATAAAGCTGAATCTTATTCTGACCTTCATAAAACTTAACCGGTGAGATTATAATTTGTTGCGTCGGAACATTTCTCGAAAGACCATACTTCCCAAATGAAACCAGATCATTAGAATTATTGTATTTCAAATAATTATCATTTATTTCATAAATGTCATTATCTATTCCCTTATAGCTGGTTGGTTTTGGAATTGGAATAATCTTCCCTTTGATTTCTTTAAAAGTTGAACTCAACACTTCTATTGTGTTTCCATATTCGGAAGGGACTCCAATATTCATCAATCGCACCGGTACAGCTGGTGCTCCCCATTGATTATAATTTGGTATATATCCGTTTATAAGGCCCACATTTATATAGTTTTCGCTATTTATTGGTAAAATTATCGAATCGGAGTAACTGGGGGTGTATTGTATCACTAGTGAATTTCTATCGGATGATATAATCTTTATATCACTTTGTGAAAAGACAGGTATACTGAATGCTAAAACTAAAATTACCGAGATTTTGCTTTTCATCTGGACCTAATTTATGAACCTGATAACATTGTTACAGAAATATGAGATTTCCTAATTCTGTAGCAAATTCTTTATTTGTAGCAAAATCCCTGTTATTCCTCCTAAAAGATTATGTTAAATTTACTCAGTTTCGAGCTAAATAGTCAAGTTTAGCGCAGATTTTAAATCCCGCTGCACAATTCTTCAGCGGTTGGGAAATTATAGTATGGCAAATCTCTTTCTAAGCCAATTTTCCTATTTTTATCCACAAGCACGATTTTTCTTTTATTAAACCCGAAAATATTAAGTGCCTTAAACTTCCTGCTTATTTCCTTATTTTTATCAAATAAGATTGGAAATCGAATCTCCTTATCATCACAAAATATCTTGTGCGATTTTATACTTTCAATATTTATACCAATTACTTTTATGCCCCTTTTCAAAAACAAATCTTCTCGAATCTGATAATTCTGTAGTTGTTTTGAGCAAATTCTAGAATTATCCTTTGGGTAAAAAACCAGCAGGACATTTTTGTCCAGATTTTCATAGAGATCAAATAAATTACCATATTGATCCTTTAATCTAAAATTATCAACATCTTCACCTATCATCATAAACCCAATTCATCTTTATTCTCTTTCATCGCTTCAATACAAAACAGGATATGTTCTTCGAGTGGAATACCAAGTTCTTCGGCACCAGCAAATATATCTTCCCTGCTTACAGATTTAGCAAAAGCCTTATCTTTCAATTTCTTCTTGACAGATTTCACCTCAACTTCAGTTATAGTTTTATTAGGACGAACGTAAGTAACAGCAGTAAGAAATCCCGCCAATTCATCACAGGCAAATAGAACTTTTTTAAGTTGTGTATCCCTTGTTTCACCAGAATAATTGGCGTGTGATAATATTGATTTGCGAAATTCTTCATCAAATCCTTTTTCTTTTAATATTTCTGATCCCTTAAAGGGATGCTCCTGTTCAGTCGGATACATCTCATAATCAAAGTCATGTAGCAGAGCTACACACCCCCAGTAATTCTCATCTTCATTAAATTTTTTCGCATATGCTCTTACACAGGTTTCAACGGCATAAGCATGCTTCAATAAACTATCGCTTTTCGTGTACTCTTTCAAAACAGACAGGCAATATTCTCTGTTCCTTGATTGGTCTTCCATTTTATTCCTTTAAATTATTAAAGTTATTTTTCTACCGGATTAAAGGAAGGACAAAATTTTCCCAATATACACTGCAAACACTTAGGCCGGTTTGCAATACAAATATTCCTGCCATGTGTTGCTAAATAATGAGAAGAATTTATCCAGTCCTTCTCAGGTAAGAGTTCTTTTAATCTAAGTTCTATTTTTTCGGGATCATTCGATTTAATAAAGCCGAGCAGATTTGACAATCTCTTAACATGCGTATCAACAGCAATTGCCGGGATGGCAAACCCGTTGCCAGCAACTACCGATGCGGTTTTTCTTCCCACTCCAGGTAAATTGTTCAATGCATTAAAATTTGCCGGAACTTTTCCATTATATTTTTCCAAAAGTACTTTGCAGCAGTTTTTTATATTTCTGGCTTTATTGCGATAAAATCCGGTCGAGTAAATATCTTCCTCAAGTTCACGAATTGAGATCCTCAAAAAATCTTCGGGCTGTTTATATTTTTTGTAAAGGTTTTTTGTAACACTATTTACTCTTTCATCTGTACATTGGGCAGAAAGTATTGTTGAAATTAAAAGTTGAAAAGGGTTGCTATGATTTAAGGCGCATTTTACTTCGGGATATTCTTTTTTTAACAAATTAAATATTTTTTTAGCAAAAGCTTTATCAGATATTGATGTCATCTTTGTGAAATCGTTTATCTTTTATAAAAAGTCTTTCAACCGGTTTATTGTTTAATATGTGGCTCTGAATTATTTCTTCAACATCAGTTAAAGTTACACCTCCATACCAGATTTGTTCAGGGTAGATCAGAACAGTCACGCCATATTCACAAGCGTCGAGGCAACCTGCAGAATTAGCGCGAACTTCCGGACTCAATCCAAGTTCTTTCAATCTTTTCTTAAATAATGCTCGGATTTCAAGACTGCCTTTGTCCTGGCAACATCCTTTGGGATGTCCATCTGGTCTTTTATTTTCGCAGACGAATATGTGTTTTACAAATCTTTTCATTTCATATAATCCGAAAGCTAAAAATAATAATTTTGAACGGAAATTATAGGTAAGAAGTTATAGCGCGCAAGGGATTCTTTCGAAAGAATGCTTTGATATGTAGTAGCGCGTACGGGATTCGAACCCGTGATCTCCGCCTTGAGAGGGCGGCGTCCTAAGCCACTAGACGAACGCGCCTATGTATAATTTATCCAACTAAGATAATAATATCTGCTTTTATGCACAATTGTGGGTAAATATCGAAGCCTCAAAATCAGTTCATAAATATAATATAAAAAAAAACCGGACACAGGGGTATGTCCGGTTTCACTGCATAAATGTCTCCGGGCAGGGGAGAACCCTGAGACTGCAGCATTTTTTGCTTATTCCTATTGCCTATTTGTCTTTCAGGGGGCTGAATAAGCAAAAACCATCATTTTATTCTAAATATAGAACGCGAAAATTACATTTATCCCAACACAAAACGCCCTACAGAAGTTCCCGACCTAAAAAATATTTTTTGTGCTGAAATTCAGTCCAAGTGGGCATTTATTTAAGTATTAATAATCCCCTAATCTTCTGGCAAAGCCTATTTTTATATTGTTGTCCCGTCAGGGCTCGAACCTGAACTCTTCTGATCCAGAGTCAGACGTGTTGCCAATTACACCACGGGACATTGTTTATTGCTCAAAATTAAAGATCAAATGTTAAAGTTCAAAATATTACTGCCTGTTTTTAAGCAAAATTACCTATAATCAAATGCTCGTTGAAAGTTACTTAGAGAAATAAATCTCTAATCAGAGAACCTCATACAGCCTTTTCCAATTCCTTTGAAGACAGGTGAGTAAGCCACTCTTCACTTTCTCCTCTCATAATTTTTTCCACTTTCCGGATAAGAATATCCAGTTGATCTCGAGTTAGAGTCTTATTGAATTCATAATGAAGATTTTCCAGTTCGTTGAGTATTATTGTGCTATCGGTTATAATTTTTTTGTAGTCTCTATGAGTTTTTATAGCGGTTACAGTGGCACCCAATGCCGGCAGTAGCAAAACTGAGAGGATCAATATATTATCAAGAGCCTGAAGATGAATAGTAAAGATGATGTGAACAACAGCAATCAACATTGCCAGATAAAAAATTAGTTCTTCTAATAATTTGAGCACTTCATTTTTATTCCAGATTTTTTTAATTCTTCTTTTATGATAATCGATTTGGGAGTTAATCCAAACTTGTCTTATATAGTCTTTGAAAATTTGGACATTACTTGTTGGGTTAATATTTATTTTAGGAATTTTTGATAAAATGTGCTCTAATATTAAGATCATCCAACTGTTTTGTGCATAAGTACTTTTGATATGTCGTAAATATTGAGGGGGAGATATCATTATTCCGCAAAGAGTTAATATAATATCAGTTCTAAGATGTTCTGCTAAAAATCTGTTTTCTACATAATTACGATGAGTTGCACGCTTGTGTGAGAAAAAAATTAGAAGACTGATTATAAGAAGGAAAAAGAATTCTATTATAAAAATGAATTTAGGGATATGGTTATAAAATATTTCACCATATCCGACCGCAGACACCGATAGAAAGGACAGTCCATAAACCAGCAAGCCAATATACTGATACCATTTTTGATTTTTGATAGCAAAGATTTCCGAATGCGTATAATATGGTAGGAGGAGTTCTTTAACTATTGTTTTATTATGCTCCGGAAGATTGTATTGTTCGCCCGTTTCTTTTTTACTAAAAAATAGTTTTGAATTTTTCTCAGCACACTTCATCCATAGATTATCATCAGCGTTAAATGAATTAAACTTGTCAATTTGTTTAAATAAATCTTTATCTAATCCGTTTCCTTCTATAGATTTTATTTCCCGGGGTGAATGTGGATTAATAATAAATATCGGACATCCAATGGATCTCGCATATTGCACGATACTCGCAGTACCACCTTTACCTCTTGATGGCAGCTCATCCCAAATAGCAATTAATATATCAGAGTGATTTACAATATATCTACCGGCATCTTCATATGCCTGTTCTTTTGCTTCGGTTAAAAGATCATTTGGTATATTTCCTTTTAAAGGCTCTATGTTCAATGTAATCTGATAATTGGCTTTACTTATAAGAGTTTCAAATTCCTTTTTTGAATCTTCTGATTGAAAATCTTCTAAGTATTCCTCCTTGCAAAGGGGAAGTATTACTTTTAATATAGCACCGTCATATTTTAAAACTTCTTCCGCTACCAAACGGTCCGATCCTTCCGCCAGAGGCGATAAAACTCTTGGAAGAACATTTGTATACGCCGATGCATGAAAATTATCAAGAATTTTATCGATTACATTTTTAACACTATTACGCAAACCCTCAACCTTTTCCAGATTTCTGTGTCCAGTAACGCCAATCGTAAGACGAAAAGGGATTGGATCTGGTTTGTTCATTCAATACCTCACAAACGTCCTTGCATTTATTAAATACGCAAAAGCTTTAAATAATATTATTAGATTTGCTTGTATCTAAAAGAACCATCTTTTGCCTCAACACGCATTTTAATTTTCTTTTTCTCATTAGCATTCGAAAAAAGTTTTATCAGATGCGAACTTATAAACTCATCGACAGTTCTTTCAAGGTTACGGGCACCCCATTCTTTACTATACCCTTTCTCGACAAGAAGCATCAAGGCAGCAGGAGTAATTTCAAGAAGAACATTTTTCCTTTCCCATCTTTCTTTCAAAAGAGGTACTATCCTTGTTTCTAAAATTTGCCGGGCTGTTTCATTTGATAAATTATTAAAAACTCCAATGAAGTCGATACGGTTAAGAAACTCCGGCGCAAAATATTTTGTCAACTGGTCACGTACTTCTGGTTCTACTTCACTATCAAGAAAGCCCATACTTCTCTTCTGTTTAATGGGAATATTTGAAGTCATTATTATAATGACATCACTGAAGAAAGTGTGACGTCTCTGAGCATCAGTAAGTACACCACTATCAAAAACCTGAAGAAATAGCTTATGAATATCGGGATGAGCTTTTTCTATCTCGTCGAGTAGCAATACGGAAAAAGGGTTATCTGCTATGTCATTCAAGATTGGACTACCCTGCTCATATCCAATATAACCAAATGGTGCTCCAAGAAACTTTGAAATCGTTTGAGGCTCTGAATATTCTGACATATCAATCCTGATAAGTTTATCTTTGTAGCCGAATAGAAATTCAGATAATGCCCTTGCAAACTCTGTCTTACCAACGCCAGTTGGACCAACAAAAAGGAAAACACCATTAGGGCGTTCAGGGCGCAAATCTAATCCCTGTGTCTTGGGCCATATTATATCTACTACAGGATCGATGATGTGATCTTGTCCCAGGATACGACTCTTAAGAAATGAACTCAGGCCATTTAAGCGATTACGTAACTCATCTTCCAACTTGCCTACAGGCAGACCCGTCAACGAACCGACAACATTTTGAATATCATTTACTGTTACTTCCTTACGGCTTTTACCAACAGCCCTGCCAACTGATTGATCGAGAATGTCTATTGCCTTATCAGGGAACCATCTACTTCTCAGATAACGCTTGGCAAGATCCACTATCTCAGGGTAAGCTTTCTCTTCAATGTGTATACTATATGTTTTTTCAAATTTAAGCGGCCCAAGTTTTTTCAAAACGTCTAATGTTGCAGAGGGTGTTAGTTCAGGGATACGAATAGGCTGAAATCTTCTTTCCAGAGCTTTGTTTTTCTCAATATATTTATGATAGTCAGAATCTGTACAAGCTCCAATGCAAGCAAGCTCACCTCGTGCAAGAGACGGTAATAAAATAGTTGAAGCATCCAGTGGCGATCCTTCGGCAAGCCCAGCACCAACTACAGAATGTAACTCATCAATAAATAGAATAATATTCGGATTGCTTGCCTCTTTTATTATTAACATTAATCTTTCTTCGAACATACCACGATACTTAGTTCCGGCTACAACAGCCCCCATGTTCAGCTCGAAAATGCGCTTCCTTTGAAGAACTTCTGCAATATTACCCGATGCTATACTATTTGCTAGTCCTTCTACCACAGCAGTTTTCCCAACGCCTGCAGATCCAACCAGGAGTGGATTTCGCTTAAAGACACGGCACAGAGTTTCAGCCACCAAGTTAATCTCCTCTTCCCGTCCAATTATCGGATGCAGCTGACCCTTGGCTGCAAGTGACGTCAAATCGCGCCCAAACATATTCAGGGTAGGAGTTGGTGCTAATGTGGTGTCCTTCCCTGGTTTTTCCAATTTGGATGCCCTCTTTCCTTTGGGTTTATCTAAATCAAATCCACAGTACTCAGCAGCTGCCATTATCATATGAAGAATTCGTATCTCATTGTCACCCAATTGTTCAGTAATACTGTAAGCCTTTTCAATAACTGTATCCTGACTTACACCCTGAACGGAAGTTAAGAACCGGTCTTTTAACTTGTTCTTGACTTCCTTGGCGGTAAGAGAAGGTATAACGCGCTCTACTTCTTCCGGATAGTTTTCTACTAATGCGCTCATTATATTTAGATGAGTTGCGATATTTTGCTTGGAAAGTAATGCCAGTCTGTTTGCAATCTTGAGAACTTCTTTCACGGCATCGGAAATCTTTTCCCAGTGCGGTTCTTGATGGAATTCTTCTGACATTTTTCTTAACCCTAATTTATTTATTAGAAAAATGCATATAAAATTTACTGATATAATGATTCTTTTTCATTAATATCCTCCACAATTCTTCCTACTCTGCATAAGTTTACATATCATTTCCCCGAAATGGAATCAGCGTTTATTCCAGACTATCCAGAAAGAGACGTGCCCGTTCATAGCCTAAATCCAATGCGCGCTTGAAATGGTACTTTGCTTCTGCCATACTTCTATCCAGTTCCCTATAAGCCAGCCCAAGGTTAAAATGCAAGGGGACATAATCTTGTTTTGTTTGGGCTGCAATTTTATATTCTTTGATAGCTTCTTTTATTTTACCCTGCTTATAATAGGTCTTACCTCGTAAGTAATGGGTAGATACTATACTCAAGTCTTCATTTTCAGGAATAAATCTCTTTTTAGAAAATGGACAGTCTTTGGAAACTTCATAGGTTATATCGATTCCGCAACGATTGCAAAAAACAATTATATCATTTTGCTTACACCACTCCAGCATTGGATTCCTCTCATTTTCATCTGAGATCACTGAGATAAGATCTTTTTTGATTCCAAATCCTTCAATCGGGTATTCCCAGTGAAATTCGTATAAAGATGTTCCATAGATTGTTTTTAAAGTACCCTTCCTAATTTTCTTTTTAGCATGATCATCACAGCCTTCAACTCTCTTTACTCTTGGATAATATCTAAAGAATTTTTGACCTTCAGGTAACTGAAGAGAAAGCCTCAGGCAATCATTAGCCACTTTGCTTCTAATTGCAAATAAACCTTCGTCATCACGATCTATTCTATTTAATCCCAAGCTTCGCCAGAACTCAACCACTATTTTATAAACCTGAGGAATATCATCTACTTCGAACTTCCTGAATCCTATATGCATAGCAACCTCTTCCTCAGTACCAAACTTTTCCTCGTATGGTATCTGTGGATTTTTCAGGATATTGAGCAATTCAGATTGCTTTGGACTCATTTCTGTCCGTTTGATTTATAACCAATTCAATTTTATTTTGAAGCGACTTTAGTTCATTCTCTCTATTCAAATCAACTGTAATCAAGGAGTCTGTCTTTTTGGCTTTCCTCAAGGTTTCTTTCTCCGATTCAAGCGGATAGTCTTCCAGCCAGATAAAATCGGAATTGAGATCTATTGCTTCAGTTTTGAGATCTGTCCAGTCTGTAGATTTTATTGTTTGTAGTTGTGCCACAGTTGAAGTAGGATAATATTCTGATAAGTAACTTACAGCATTATTACTACCTCCCCTGCAGTGTGTTGTTAACCAGTAACAATCGTAATTTGTTGTTAGAAAAGAGATAAACTCCTCCCCATAATCAGGCAAAGTCAAATCTTTTTTTAAAATAACTCCGTCAATATCAACGTAAATTTTCATTTTATCTTTTTCCCAAACGGATGGATATCCTTGTTTTTCCAGATACTAATCAATCCAAACCGGCTATATCCCAGACTTTTACAGACATATCATCTCCCCCGGAAATAATATACTTCCCACATCTACTGAATGCACAGCTGTTAACAGCTCCAATGTGATCCTTCAGCGTAGCTAATTCTCTTCCAGTAGCGAATTCCCAAATTTTCAATGTTCCATCTTCACTTGATGAAACGACCTTTGAGTTATCGAGACTTACGGCACAGTCTGTTATATAATTATTAGAGCGGGTGAGATCAAATTTTCCCATAAACGATCCGGCATCCCATATCCTAAGAATACCATCTTCACTACCCGATACTATAAACATACCATCAGGACTGATGCTACAGGCAGTTACATCCTTATTTGGTTTGGTTTTATTATCAGACTGAAGAACAGCAATCTTCCTACCATTCTTAGTATACCATACAACGAGGTGGTTATCCGTTCCTGCCGTTACGATTAAAGAACCATCATTGCTGATAGCACAATCGTGAAGCAAGTCATCAGTTAACATTGAAACGCGTTCTTCTCCGGAATGAATATCCAGAAGAACTATATGAAAGCTTACAACAGCAATAGTCGATTCATCAGTAATAGACGAGCAGGCAAAACCAGGACAATCAAAACGATTAATCATTTTCCCTGTCTGAGCATCCCATACAAAGAGGCAATCTTCTGCTACTGAAATAATTAATGAACTATCATTAGTTACAGCACAATCTCTTACTGGTTGTTCATGACCGGAAAGTGTAAAACGCTCTGCCCCGGTCTCAAAGTCCCAGACCTTTAAAGTGTAATCAGTTTGTTCTCCCAGTATTTTCATCACATTTCCTGCAGCCGATACTAGGAAAGAACCGTCCGGACTTATAGCACAAGCATTCACCGGATCGGTGTGCCCTGAAAATGTACGGACAGGTAATACCTGTTGACTTTGGGAACTGACCATTGGTTTTTCGTTTGGGTGACCAAGCAAGTCATCCAACTGTTTTTTAGCCGGTTCATAACCAAGATTTAGTGCACGTTTGAAATGATACTTTGCTTCAGCACTGCTACCATCTATCTTATATTCCAAACCCAGGTTAAAATGGGCAAATTTATCATCTTCTTTAAGACGAATAGCATTTTTTAGGGCGTTTTTGGCCTCTTCTCCATTTCCTTTCTCTGCATAGACTCCCCCTAATAAAAAGTAAGCTATTTCGTAATCCGGTTTGATTTTAATAGCAGCCTTGAAAGCTGTGATCGCTTCATCCTGATATCCCTCTCTTCTGTATGTCAAGCCCAGATTAAAGTAAGCTTCTGCATAATCCGGTTTTATTCGAATGGCCTCTTTAAAGAATCGGATGGCATCTTCAAATTTTTCCTCATCGTAGTATTCACACCCCTGTTTGAAGAGAATACCAGCATCGTTACTCTTTGTCTCAGGTTTATTTTGTTTTTTCTTATAAGCCTCAATCTGTTTGTCAAGATCTGTTTTTCCTATGATCCCTGGTGATGCCGTTGAAATTTTAAAGTGATAAGAAGCTTTTTCACTATTTCCGATTATTTTATGGATCATATAAAGGTAATAATGGGACATCGGATGGTCATCTTGTATTCTTATTACAGATTCAAATGCTTCAACTGCTTCTTTATATTTTTTATCTTTATAATACATTTCCCCCCGGATGAAATGTTTAACCGCCTCAACAATATCCCCTTTTAATGATTTCTCTTTTAAAACAAATGGATTAGCCCGCAATAGTCTACCGCAATCTTTTCCGGGACAAGAAAAAACATTACCTAACCAACTTCTATCCAATAATAGATTATTGCGGCAAGCCGGACAGATGATTGAAGTGATCCTGGCACGTTTGACAGGGGTTACAATAAGAGGTTCATAGTTAACATCCAATAGTTCATAAATATATACTACTGATCCTAAATCACAAAACAATAGAGGCAAAAAAGAGTGGAAACTAATTTGTTTTACTTTTTCCTTCATTGGTATTGAAGCCCATTCACAATTCTTCTTAACGTCCCAGATTATCACAGTATTCTGTTGGTTTACTGCACTCACAAATGAAGCGTCAGGACTCACTGCCAGTCCACCAAATTCATCGACTTGACAGTGAATTTTTGCAATCTCTATTCCGGAATCAAAATTCCATAAACGTACAAATCCATCGACACTTGCAGACACAATAAAAGATCCGTCAGGGCTGATCAAACAGCGTTTCACCCATCCTTCATGTTCTGTTAAGGTCTTTAATAATTTTTGATTTTCAATATCCCAGACTGAAAGAGTATTGTTTCCATTGGCTGTAATAAATTTTTTCCCATCAGGGCTAATAGAGCAATCGTTGACGGGTATTTCATAATCAAAAACAGATATAGTATTACCTGTATCCGGGTCCCAGATCCTAACCTGATAAGGAGTAGCAGAAATAACATAGGAACAATCCGGAGAAATCGCACAGAACTCAATTACACCTTTTGGATCTTTGAAAGTAAGAAGTTCTTTGCCACTTTTCATATCCCAGACTTTTATATTATTATAACTGGCTGATACGATAAAGGAACCATTCGGACTCAGCTCACAAGCTCTGATTTGAGTTGTTGATACAGGTAGAGATGTTGAAGGAGGATAATGTAATAGAGTAAAAATTTCCTTATTGGTCAGGATATCTACTAGTTTTAAAGATCCGTTGCTAAATGTTGAAATAACTATCTTCCCATCAGCACCTAAACCCCGATTTTCAACAACGCTTACAACTCCACTGCGATTACGGAACTCTGTACCTGTTGAAGTATCCCATAATCTAAAAAACCCGTCCGGACAAATCGTACTGGCATAAACAGAAACGGTTGAACCTGAACGTTTGCTAACAGGTATTTTCGAATCTTGAATTGTATTAATTTGTCTTAATTTTTTATGCATATTTTGTACATAACTCCCTGAGTCTGGGAAATACTTCCCTTTGAAGTGTGTCCATCTCCTCTTTCAGATCTTTGAAAGTGGAACTGACAAATATCCTGAATGTTTTACTTGTCACTGACAAACAACTCCGGTTTTTATTTCGGATTATCTAAAAAGTTACGTGCTCGTTCATAGCCCAAATCCAACGCACGCTTAAAATGATATTTTGCCTCTGCTGTGACACCTTTTCTATTATATACAAGACCAATGTTAAAATGTGAAAGTGCGTGGTTTGGATCTATCTTAATTGCTAGTTTATATTCTTCCATTGCTTCATCATCCTGGCCATTATTCCAGAATACAACCCCAAGATTACAATGTGCTGATACAAGATTAAAATCAAGGCGAATTGCCTCTCTATACTCAAACATTGCTTCCTTCATTCGACCTTTTTTTTCATAAGCCAAACCAAGATTACAATGTGCAGATGCATAATTTGGATAAATCCGAATTGCTTCTTCGTACTCTTCAATAGCCTTTTCTGCCTGACCATTATCCCAGAAGGCAACCCCAAGATTATAATGTGCTAATGCATATGTTGGGTTGATCCTGATTGCTTCTTTATACTCTTTAATTGCTCCTTCAAACTTACCGTCAGACCAGTATTTGTAACCCTGGTTGAAATGAGTATCGGCATCTTCAATTTTAATTTCGGGTTTCTTAATGAATCCTTTTTGAGTTTGGGATAAATTTCTTTCTTTTTTAAAATTTATATCCGTTTTACCAGACGACTTTGATTTATAGTAAGCATTAATAAGAAGATTTAGAAATCTTAAACCATAATAGAGACCAACCAAACACAAAATTCCGGCAAATACCACTGCAAATATAGAATACCCAAAACCAGTTTTTATCCAGCAATAAATCGCTGCAATTATGCTGACTGATACAATGATTAATCGGGTAATTTTATTTTCATAATAATAAGAAGTAGGCATTCCTCAATGCGTATAAAATTTTTTAATCTATAAGTAATTAAAGTTTGAACCGACAATTGAGACTATTTCATGTTTATACATTCTTAGAATGTTAACCATATTAATTCCCCCTGAATTGCTACTATTTTTCATTCTAAACCTTCTAGAAACTGACGCGCACGTTCAAATCCTAATTCCAACGCACGTTTAAAGTGATATTTTGCTTCTGCAATAATGCCTTTTTGTTTGTATGCAAGTCCGAGATTAAAATGTGAGGGCGCATGATTTGGTTTTATTTTAGTAGCAATTTTATATTCTTCCATTGCTTCATCAACCTGACCATTATCCCAGAAGGCCGCTCCAAGATTACAATGTGCTTGCACAAGATTAGGATCAAGACGAATTGCCTCTCCATATTCAAAAATCGCTTCTTTAATTAGGCCCTTATTCTTATAAGCCAATCCTAGATTACAATGCGCTGATGCGTGAGTTGGATCTATCCGAACTGTTTCTTCATACTCTTCAATCGCCTTTTCCACCTGATCATTATCCCAGAAAGCAATTCCAAGGTTATAATGTGCTGATACATAAGTTGGGTTGATTCGAATTGCTTCTTTGTACTCCTTAATCGCTTCTTCAATCTTGCCACCAGCCCAGTGTTTGTAACCTAAGTTAAAATGAAAATTGGCATCTTCAATTTTAATTTCGGGCCTGTTGATAAATTCTTTTTGAGTTTGTGATATTTCTCTTTCTTTTTTAAAATTGGACTTATTCAGGGCAAAAACATTAATATTTATTTTACTTTTGCAGTTTGAGCAGATGATTTCTTGCCCCAAGGATTCGTTTTTAATACGACCTTTTCTCTGACAATATCTACACTTATAGAATAATCTACCAAATTTTTTATACGGAGTAATAAATATCGGATAGAATAAAAAGTTTTCTAAAGAAAGTAGCAGGATTTGCCCATGTTCATCACCCAAGATAATAAGGGTACCATCAGGGCTGAATGTGCAGGTAGTAACTGCACCTGTAAATCCTTTGAATGTAAAAAGTTCCTTTCCGGTATTAGTATCCCATATTTTAAGTGACCCATCATCGCTTCCTGATACTATTTTTCTTCCATCAGGACTAAAGGAACAGGCCCTTACCTTGTCAGTGTGACCTAAAAAAACAGTAAGTTTCTTTCCTGTTATGATATCCCAAACCATTAGCTCACCAAATGACTTAACAGGATCGGGATTATTGGAACCTCCCCCCGAAACAACATATTGACCATTTGGACTGAAAGCACAGGAACTTATTTCTCCCCGATGGTCTAGGGAAGCTACTTCTTCACCAGTTCCGATATACCAAACTTTTAGCATTTTATCCCAACCACCTGAAACGATAAATTCCCCGTCAGGACTAAAATCACAATCATTGAGGGTTTTATTGTGTCCCTTGAATATTTTTTGCTTTTTCCCGCTTTGAGTATCCCATAGTACTAACTCACCGGAATCACCTGCAGAAACAATTTGTTTACCATTCGGACTGAAGGAGCATGCATAAACGGATCCATCTGCGTTAAAGGTCATTATTTCTTTTTTGGAATTTACATCCCGCAGGATTAATCCCTTTTTACTTGCTGAAGCAATTTGTTTTCCATCGGGACTAAAAGAGCAATCATCCGCCTCCATAAAGTCTTCAAAAAATGCAAGGTTTTGTTTGGTTTCAACATCCCAAAGTAAAAGGACTTCACGATTAGAAGAACCTGCACCGGACGAGATCATTTTCTTTCCATCCGGACTAAATGCACAATTCGATACACAGAAACCATGTCCTTGAAAATCGTTACTCACTTCGCCGGGCTCAGAATTCCACAATTTGAGTGTTTTATCCCGGCTTGCCGATAGAATGTATTTACCATCGGGGCTGAATGCACAAGCTTCCACAATATCGCTGTGGCCGTCAAAAATACATAGTTCTTTGCAGGTTTCAGCATCCCACAATCTCAGTGTCTCATTCAAACCTGAGACAATTTGTTTTCCTTTCGGACTATAAGCACAGGACTGAACCATGGTAAGGATATCATAGCCTTTTAGTATATCCATCTCACCATATTTTTTACCAGTTTTCTTGTCCCATATTAGCAGTTCATCGCCGCCGGCTAAAACTAATCGTTTCCCGTCGGGACTAAAGGCACAGTCGTTTGATGTTATATTTCTGAAAGATGCCAGTTCCCTTCCACTCCCCGCTTCCCATAATTTAAGAATCCTACTTCCTGTAGCAACCATTTGTTTTCCATCAGGGCTGAATGCACAGGAGTCCACTCCATCAGTGAAACCTTTGAGAGTTGCTAGTTTTGCCCCAGTCTCCATATCCCAGACTTTTAGAGTATTATCTGTATAGCCACCGCCAGTAATAAGGTGTCTTCCATCAGGGCTGAATGCACAGGTTGTGACAGCCCCAATATGACCCCTCAGTACAATACGCTTTTTATATGTTTCTACATCCCATAATATAATTGTCTTATCATCGCTTCCTGATGCAATAAGTTTTCCATCCGGACTGAAGGCACATGCATTTACCTTTTCATTGTGGCCTATTAAAGTAATAATTTCCTCACCAGTCTCTGTATCCCACATTTTAAGTGTATTATCCCAACTACCAGATACAATGCGCCTTCCATCCGGGCTAAACACACAGGAACTGACAAAATGAGCATGACCTGTAAAAGTACGAATGAGTTTTTCACTTTGAGACGATTTACTTTGAAGACACAACCATGGTCTTTTATAATTAACCTTTTCAATCTCTAATTTCTTTTTTAAAATATCTTCTTGTTCTGCTTGCCATCGCAGGCAGTTATATATGTGGGGGAAAGTTAGTTCAGGATTTTCTTTTAGCACAAATGACGACCGATCAAGTGCCTTACTGAAAGCTTGTATTACACTTTGTTGCTGGCCAACTTCATTTTTTTGAGGCATTTTTTCCAAAGCAACCGAGTAATCATCCAAAAGCTTGTAGATTTTTAAGAACGTGTTTTTCTGCTCTAGAAAATCAGTGTCGGTTAATGTATTATACAATTCATTCCACATCCTGCCATAGGTTTGCTGGAAAGGAAGCTCCGAGAGTTTACGGAGGTTAGGAGTCTTTTTATAATCCTTTTCAGTGTAGAGAGGTTGATTACAAAAATATTCTGCTATTCCTTGATGCCGTTTCTTTTTATCTCTTTCTGATAAGTACTTTTCAACCGTTGCTTCACTGAATTGACGATGATAAAAACTCAACAATGAAGTACCATCCGCACTACGTTCTATCAGGTATGGTTCCAGATCAAAGTATAATCTTGACCATATTACAACTGGTAATTTCTGTTCCGGTGGATCGTGATATGATCTTTTCTTAAAGTCATCAAAAACTTCTTTATCTTCAGAAAGCACATCAAGCAATTCATCCTCTGTAAGACCATTCTTTGCTGCTGCAAGATATCCAAGACTCCGCGACACTATCATCTCTCCGTGATTTTCATCCGTTGAAAGACGTTTGAAAAGATCGTGAATAATACCCCTTACATCCGAACTTAGTTCTATCTTTTCACTGTAAGATTTCCACCCGCGTGCTTCTTCAAATGCAAGCTTAAGGAAAAGAGGTAATCCGTTTTTCTTAAACTTTCCAAGAACTTCCTCCCGCTGTTGCTTCTGCAATGTTCTTTTAGCATCCTTAAACCACAAGTCCAAAAGTTCCACTCCCTCATTAGATGGCATCTGTTCTAGTTCTATTAGATTTTCCTCGGGTAGTTTCCCCTTAAGCGCTTCATAGCATTCACCCGGCAAAGTTGACACTATCAACCGCATATTTTTAGGCAGCGCTGCAGGCAGCCAGTTAAGATT
>CAYPNM010000005.1:0-114280 GCA_964412105.1 uncultured Ignavibacteriaceae bacterium
TCTGCACCTGGCTGAGAAAAAGTGGGTTAGATGAATTAGTACAATTAATCAATGTATTAAAAGGAGAAATGTCATTGGTCGGTCCGCGGCCTTTAACTATAACAGATCTTAAGATAATGAAGAATTTTGAGCCTGAAATACATAGAGAAAGAGAGAAGATAAAATCAAAACCCGGTATTACGGGCTTCTGGCAAATTTTTGGTGATCGCAAAAAAGGTTTGCAAAATCTAATTATGCTGGATAAATATTATGAAATGAATAAATCTTTTGTACTTGATCTTAAGCTTTTATTCTTCACCAGTATTCTCGTGCTGACAGCAAAACATTCAGACGCCATAGTTGATTTGCAGCCAAACAATCGAAAAAGACTAAAAGAAAAAGTCGCAAAGCTTCAAGAAATATTGAATGATATATAATTAAAGCTACTGATTCCGTAAATGTTCCAATAAGTGCAGAGCAACAATTTAATTTTGAAATCTTTTCAGCAAATTTACTGAGCTAAAAGCTAACCGATAAATTCGATTTGCTGTATCCCTTTATTTTAACTTCCTTCATTTTTCCCTAATTTTATCATACTAAAAAAATTTACTCAACTTAATGAATTATTTAATAGGCATTGATGGTGGCGGAACTGGCTCCAGATGCGTGATCACTGATTACGATGTTAAGGTACTGCATAGGTGCTATGGCGGGCCCACTAATTTCTTGAGATATGATATTAGTGAAGTTTGCAAGACAGTTTATGCATTAATAAATGACTGCAGAAAGAACCTTAGAGTTGATTTTGATGATATCAAAGCCATAGTGATTGGAACAGCAGGAGCCGGCAGGAAAAATGATATGCTATTTTTTGAAAGGAAACTCAGGGAATATTTAAAATCAAAAAACGTTTCAATCAAATTTATTAAAGTGCTAAGTGACGGATTGATTGCACTTGAGGGAGCAATATCTGATAGCGAGGGATGCATATTAATTTCAGGAACAGGTTCAATTATTTTTGGGAAAAATAGTGCTGGCAAATATTTTAGGCTCGGAGGTTATGGCAGAAAAATAGGTGATGAGGGAAGCGGTTATTCGATTGGAAGAAAAGGCTTAAATGCAGTTTCAAAAGATTTCGATGGAAGAGGAGCGAAAACCTTGTTAACAACATATTTAAAAAAGAATTTCAAAATAAAATCCGGGCAAGAAATGATTACTGAAGTTTATAAAGATCGCTTTATTATCCCCTCTTTTGCCCCATTTGTTATTAAAGCAGCGGCTAAGAAAGATAGGGTAGCAAAAAAAATACTATATAATGAGGCTAACGAACTTGCAAATCATATAAAGGCGATTAAGAAATTAATTAATTCAAAAAAAATAAAAGTAGCATTTTCAGGTTCATTAATATCAGGCAAAAATTATTATTCCGATTTGCTTAAGAGGAAAATTAAATCGTCTTTAACCGGAGTGAAAATAATCGAAGCGGAAAATCCACCCGAAATTGGAGCAGTATTGGTAGCCTTAAAACATCTAAATTCCAGAACTACAATTTCAAAGCAATATTTCAAGAAATAATTGACAATAAATAAAAGACTTATAAAAAATCCCTGGAGCTGGGTTCCTACCCTATATTTTGCCGAAGGCCTGCCCTATGTAATCGTTATGACCGTTTCTGTAATAATGTACAAGCGATTAGGTATTTCCAATACAGATATTGCTCTTTATACAAGTTGGCTTTATTTGCCCTGGGTAATTAAACCTCTCTGGAGCCCGATAGTTGATATTCTTAAAACCAAACGGTTATGGATAATAATTATGCAGTCTTTTATTGGAATTGCTTTTGCAGGTGTTGCATTTACAATTCCTATATCAAATTTTTTTCAATATACTCTAGCCTTCTTTTGGCTAATGGCCTTCAGCTCAGCAACTCACGATATTTCCGCAGACGGGTTTTATATGCTTGCTCTTTCCGAGCATGACCAGTCCTTTTTTGTTGGTATACGTTCAACCTTCTACCGTGCTGCATGGCTGGCAGGCAATGGATTGCTGGTAATATTAGCTGGCTATTTTGAAAATTCGTTGGGTAACATTGCAAAAGCCTGGACAATTTGCTTTTTTATTCTAACCGGTCTTTTTGTTTTCTTTGCTATATATCACACATTGATATTTCCGTATCCTTTGAGAGATAAATCTGCAATTAGTGAAGATAACAAAAGCTTCCTCGTAAATTATTTCAGAGCATTTTTTGAATTTTTTAAAAAAGATAAAATTCTTATTGTTCTATTGTACATACTGATTTATCGGTTGGGTGAAGCTCAATTGGCTAAAATTGCGCCCTTATTCCTTCTGGATCACAAATCAGCGGGAGGAGTTGGATTATCAACAGAGCAGGTTGGATTCATTTATGGGACATCTGGGGTAATTTTTCTTGTAATAGGCGGAATTCTAGGGGGTATTGTTTCATCAAAGAAAGGTTTAAAATTCTGGATATGGTGGATGGTTGCCGCCATCAATATCCCAGATGTTGTATATATTTTCCTTTCATACACCCAGCCTTCAAATATATTTTTAATTAATATTTGTATAGCGATTGAGCAGTTCGGATATGGATTTGGCTTTACTGCATTTTTGTTATTTCTAATATTTGTTTCAGAGGGTAGACATAAAACTTCGCACTATGCAATTGCGACAGGCATAATGGCTTTAGGAATGATGCTGCCGGGAATGATGAGTGGATGGCTGCAGGAATTAATTGGTTATCGCCATTTCTTTATATGGGTATGTCTCTCAACTGTTCCTGCTTTTGTATTAACAAAATATATTCCGCTTAACCCTGAATTTGGTAAGAAAAAGGAAATCTCCTGAGATGAAAATAGCATTTATATCCATTTTATTAATTCCTTACCTGATTGTTTTTGCGCAACAGAACGATGATAGTTACCGGTATGATTTTAAGAATGTCGACGCTATAGTTAATAATGCCATAAAAGATTCTGCCTTTCCCGGTGCCGTTGTGTTAGTTGAGAAAGATGGCAAAATAATTTTTGACAAGGCCTTTGGGCATTTTACTTATTATAAAAACTCTCCTATTATTAAGCTATCTACACTTTTTGACCTGGCTTCGCTTACAAAAGTGATTTCTACAACCACCTGTACAATGATATGTTATGACAGAGGTTTATTTAAACTTGATGACAAGGTCTCGAAATATATTCCTGAGTTTGCACAAAATGGAAAGGGAAAGATAACAATTAGAAATTTGCTTCTGCATAATAGTGGTCTCCCCGCTTATAAAAAATATTATGAAATGTATAATGACGCTGCTGATGTTTGGAATGATATTTGTTCAACCAAATTGAAATATCCAATCGGAACAAAAACAGTTTATTCTGATTTAGGGATTATTACATTAGGAAAAATCATTGAAAAAGTCACCGGAATGACCTTGGATAAATTTGCGCAAAAGGAAGTTTTTAATCCTTTGGGCATGAAAAATACAATGTATAATCCTCCTGATTCATTAAAGAGATATTGTGCTCCAACGGAATATGATAATTACTGGCGGCATAGGCAAATTCAGGGAGAAGTGCACGATGAAACGGCATCATTGCTTGGAGGAGTTGCAGGACACGCCGGACTTTTTTCTACTGCCGGAGATATTGCAAAAGTTTTGCAAATGCTTTTGCAAGATGGAAAATTTAATGACAAACAAATAATAAAATCTTCAACTGTAAAGCTTTTCACAAAAAGGCAAAGCGAGAAAAGTACACGGGCTCTTGGCTGGGATACAAAATCAGCATCAGGCTCATCTGCCGGCAATTTATTTAATGCCGATTCATACGGTCACACAGGATTTACAGGAACTTCTGTATGGACTGATCCCGAAAGGAAATTATTTGTAATTTTTTTGACAAACAGAGTTTATCCTACGAGGGAAAATCATAAGATTTATAAAGTACGTCCGGCCCTGCATGATGCGATAATACTTGCACTGGAAAATAAATAGAACAATTAAAATTACCTCAGATATTTTCAACTTGATGATTAATAAATACTACTCAAATAAAATATTATTTAGTTTTAGTATTCTGATCTTGTTTATGTTTCTTCCATCAATAATAATTAGTGTTGGCCGGGATAGTGACTCTGTTAAAACTAATCGTTCCCAATTTTCTCCTGATATTGATTTCCCCTCAGTTTTTCCTTTAACGAATGAAGATAAGGAATGGATTAAGGATAATCTTATTAGAATGACGACAAGAGAAAAATGTGCTCAAATGATTATGCCTTGGGTATTAGGCAAAAATTATGTGGGCGACTCACTTGGGCTGGCAAGAATTAATTATCTTGTCAAAGGCCTAAAGGTGGGTGGACTAATTTTTTCAGGTGGCGATGTATTAAACGAGGCTTCAGATATTTATAATGCACAGGCCATTGCTGATATACCTTTGCTTATTTCTGCTGATTTTGAATCTGGACCTGGAATGCGATTATCGGATGGCACGGAATTTCCGGATAATATGGCGCTTGCTGCTACAGAAGATTCAAATTTAGCATTTAAGATGGGGCAAGCAGTTTCAAAGGAAAGCAAAACAATAGGTATATTTCAGAATTTAGCTCCGGACATAGATATTAATAATAATCCTAATAATCCAATTATTGGTATTCGCGCGTATTCTGATGACAAAAAAATAGTTGCTGAATTTGGAAATTCCTTCATAAGAGGATCACTTACAGAAAGGGTAATAACAACAGCCAAACATTTTCCAGGACATGGAAGTACAACAATTGATTCTCATCTAGATCTTCCTACCGTTTTTGGCGACAGCACATATCTGATGAGCCATGAAATTTATCCTTTTGTGCAGGCCATAAAAAGTGGGGTACAAGCGATTATGGTTGGACATCTTTATGTGCCGGGCCTGGAAAAACAACCGGGAGTTCCTGCTACATTATCAAAACCAATAGTTACAAACCTATTAAGAAATAAGCTTGACTTTAACGGTCTAATTATGACAGATGCAATGAATATGCAGGCAATTACAAAATATTATTCAGTTGCAGAAGCTACCATATTAGCAGTGAAAGCCGGGAACGATATTATACTGATGCCCCCTGATGAGGGTATTGCGATAAATGCAATGGTTACAGCTGTCCAGTCTGGAGAGATTGACATACAAAGGATAAATGATAGTGTAATAAGAATACTTGCAGCAAAAAGGTGGTTGAAACTTCAAAATAATAGGGTGGGAGATTTTGATAAAATCAGAGACCTCATTAACTCAGAAAAAAATTTAAGTCTGGCAGAACAAATTGCTGATAGGTCTATTACATTGATCAAGAATACGAGGAGAATAATTCCCTTAAAAACAAATAAATACCATAATGTACTATCTGTAGTTTTTTCCTTCGGAATTCCGCAGGATTCTGCCGTGGTCTTTCAGACTCTTGTAAAAGAAAGTTTCAAAAAGTCCAATACTTTTATCCTAAATTATAGAACGGCTAGAAAAGAGTATAATAAAGTTTTAAATATTGCACGGAGGGCAGATTTAATTTTAATACCTTATTTTATCAGACCACCATCAGATGCATCATCTGAAATATTGTTAAAAAAATTTCATTCAATAATTAAAAAACTTCTGGCAGCCAGAGCACCGACAATTTTGATCAGCTTTGGCGATCCATATTTACTTTCAAGATACCCACAATCCAAAACTTATATCTCTGCGTTTAGCGATGCTGCTGTCTCCCAAGAGTCTATGATAAAAGCATTAACCGGAAAAATTAATATCACAGGTAAACTTCCGATCTCATTAGTTGGCACACATTATAGAGCAGGTTATGGAATAATAATTTCAAAGCAAAGTACACCTTCGATCAAAAATTAGATTTATGCCCTCTTATTGTGAAAGCATACTTTATCGCCTGTCTCAAATTGCTACACGGAAAGCCTCAAAATCTTAAAAAAAATCATTATTTCTATTTGATATATTCTCATTAAGGTGAACCACAATCAGAAACTGTATGAATTCAGTTCAGAAATTAAACTTTATCCTTTTATTTAGCCTCTTATCTTCCAATATGCTATTTGGTATAGAACTTGAAAGCACACTGAAAGAAATAAATTATTGTTAAACACGCATTACAGAACTTAAAAATGAATTCTGAAAAATCCGATGCTATTAAAGAAACAGAAATTAGAGTGCAACCTGAAGCTACTGGTACGGATGGTAATTTAGTCAACGGAAAAAATATGAAAGTTAATAAGAAACATAACGGTTACAGTAGAGAAGAAAATGAAAGCACTGCTAAACAAGGAAATTCGAGAATAATTCCCTTAAAGGGACACACTGAAAATAGGCAGGTAGCTCGGAAGGAAAAGAAAAACAGGGTTGGTTCATACGGGCCTAAACTTGAATTAGATGACAGAATTTTTATTACAGTAAATTCTGTTTCAAGATTTATTAAAGTATGTGACATTCAGTGCATAAAGGCTGAAAAAGATTACACATATATCTGCACTGTAGATGATAAAAAACTATTAGTGCTCCGTCCTATGATAGAATGGGAAGAACGTCTTCCTGTAAAATATTTTGCAAGGATTCACAGGTCCACAATAGTTAACTTGGAATTGATCGAAAAAGTCGAAAAATGGTTTAATTATTCCTATCACGTTTATCTAAAAAATGTTGACGAGCCATTCCAAATGAGCAGAAGATATGCATTAAAGCTCAAAGAAAGATTCAGATAATTATTTGATTCCTCTAAAATTCAATTCTATAAGACCTAACTTCCTCATAATTAATTACCATCCAATTGTATTGAACTACTTATTTAATAAAGTTTCGATTTAACGAGCAGTATTTCATAAACATTTTAAGATGCGACATTTTTAACTAAAATGTGTAATTTCCATTTGAGTTATTATATATTTTAATAAACTTGATCACTGCATTTGTAAAAGAAATTAATTGGGTTAAATTTTTATGGAGCTAAAAAAATCTCATAATAAAATGATAGCCGGCGTTTGCGGAGGTATAGCAGAATGGCAGGGTTGGGATCCTACAATTGTTAGAATTGTTTATGTCTTGGTATCTATATTTAGTGCTGCTTTTCCGGGAATTTTGGTTTATATTATTTTAATGCTGGTAATGCCTTCGGCTGACTCCAAATAAATATTAAAGGTCTTTATGAGGGTTAGATTTATAAAAATTCTCTTGATATTTTCTTGTACCCTGATTTTTTCGCTAACGATTTCCTGCAATCCAAATGATAAGGGGAAAATTGAGACCGACAATTACGATATAAAATTACCACCGGGATTTCATATAGGAATTTATGCTAAAGATGTTACCGGTGCCAGGTCCATGGCTTTGTCTCCTGACGGAGTCCTATTCGTAGGGACAAGAGGTGAAGGAAAGGTATATGCTATTCTAGATACAAACAAGGATTATAAAGCTGATGAAATAATTACAATTGCTTCCGGATTAAATATGCCCAACGGGGTAGCATTTAAAAACGGTTCATTATACGTTGCAGAAATTAGCAGGATTTTGAGGTACGATAATGTTGAAGCAAACCTCCATAATCCGCCCAAACCTGTTGTGATTTATGATAAATACCCAACAGAAACTCACCACGGTTGGAAGTTTATTCGGTTCGGCCCAGATGGCAAATTATATGTACCTGTAGGCGCGCCCTGTAATATTTGTGAAAGACCCGACCCTTATGAATCTATTACGAGAATGAATCCTGATGGAAGTAATTTTGAAATTTATGCCCGTGGCATTAGAAATACAGTTGGTTTTGATTGGGATCCACGAACAAAAGAGTTGTGGTTTACTGATAACGGAAGAGATATGCTGGGAGATAATATTCCGCCCGATGAATTAGATCATGCTCCGTTTCAGGGAATGAATTTTGGCTTTCCTTATTTTTATGGTGATAACATTCCCAATCCGGAATTCAAGGATGCAGGTAAAGATCCTTCGAAATACACCCCGCCTGCCCAGGATCTTGGTCCGCACGTAGCTTCTCTTGGAATGAGGTTTTATACGGGAAATATGTTTCCTACAGAATATAAAGATCAGATATTTATAGCTGAACACGGAAGTTGGAATCGCAGTCAGAAAATTGGTTACAGGATTACCTTCGTAAAACTTAAAAATAATAAACCTGTCAGCTATAGTGTTTTTGCTGAAGGTTGGCTGAAAGGTCAGAATGTTTCAGGCAGGCCGGTCGATCTTCAAATTATGTCTGACGGTTCTATGCTTGTATCTGATGATTTCGGTGGTGTGATTTACAGGATAACCTACTCGAAATGAGTTTTTAAGTCCAAAGATTTACATAGGTCGTTTGGAGAATATTCAAAATATTTATCAGTAACTCATATTTGTAAGTTTTACCTTGCCTCTGAAGATCCAGTAGATGCTTACCGTATAGGCGAGCACGAAGGGTATTCCTATCATAGCAATAATCAGCATTATTTCAAGGGTTTTTTGAGATGAAGCTGCGTTATAAATGGTCAAACTGTTAGCCGGATTTGGATTTGATATAACAATATTCGGGAAAAGCCCAATTGCGAATAGAGCCAGCAAAGCAGCAATCGCAGCACAGGAAGAAAGAAAAGCTTTAAAGTCCCTTCCTTGTGTAATTTCTCTTGGAATGTTAGCAACAGCTAACATATTCAAAATTGCAACAATAAACAGATAAGGATAGTCCTTAAAATGTGCGGTCATATGCGGATAATAAACCAGGGTTGCCATTGTTGTGGTGACATAACATATAACAAAAAATATAATTGAATTGTTGACCCATCCCCTCATTTTGTTATGTAATTCCCCCTCGGTTTTCATAACTCCATAAATTGCTCCGTGCATCATAAACAGCGCAACAGCAGTAATTCCGACAAGAATAGTGTAGGGATTTATCATTCCCCAAAACGTTCCTATGAATTCTGTGTTTGCATCAAGCGGAATTCCCGTTACAATATTTCCCAGCGCAACACCCATTAAAAAAGCAATTAGTATGCTGGAAATACTGAAAGCAATGTCCCACATCTGTCTCCACCATCTCATTTCCTGCTTGCTGCGGAATTCAATTGCGACGGCCCTGAAAATCAAAACAAAAAGTAATAGCATAAAAGCAGTATAGAATCCTGAAAATACAGTTGCATAAACATTAGGAAAGGCAGCAAACAATGCTCCGCCACCAGTAACGAGCCAAACTTCATTTCCATCCCATACCGGCCCGATAGCATTAATTAATAACCTTCTTTCCTTATCTTCTTTTACAAGCAAATGTAGTGAACCGACACCAAGATCAAATCCGTCGAGAATAGCATAACCTGTCAACAGAATGCCAATTAAAACAAACCAAACGATATTCAAATCAATTCCGCTCATGATTTCTCCGGAGTGATATGGTTTCCATTCTTAAAAAGCTGTTTCTGATGTTCATACTCGGATTCGATAGTTTCAGCTTCCTCAGGTCCGTGCTTTATCTTCTGATCAAGGAGGTAGATGAATAAAATAAAAAGAAGAATATAAACAATTGTAAACAGTATTAATGAAAATACTATCTGATTAGATGCGACGGCTTTTGATAATGCCTCAGAAGTTCTGAGAAGCCCGTAAACGATCCACGGCTGTCTTCCTACCTCTGCCGTAATCCAGCCGACCTGGTTTGCGATTTGAGGCCCGAGCACAGAAATAACAAAAATCCACAACAACCATTTATGATTAATTAAAGATCCTCTCCACCAGAAAAATACTCCGAGCACACTCAAAGCAATTAAACCAAATCCTATCGCTACCATTAAATGATATGCTTGAAATACAATATTTACCGGAGGTATGTCTCCTGGTTTAAATGAATCGAGCCCCTTTACCTGATAATCAGTTGTTCCCGCAATTAAATAACTCAACATTCCGGGGATCGCAATTCCAAAATTCACTTCCTGTTTATTTTCGTTTACCCATCCAAAGAGATGAAGAGGTGCATTTGTTGAAGTTTTATACTGAGCTTCCATTGCTGCAAGTTTTGTTGGCTGGTTTTCACTTACTCCAACGGCGCTTGCGTGTCCGGTATATAGCTGAAAAAGCGAAGCAAAAAGAGCAAATATAAGAGCAATTTTCAATGAAGCTTTTGCAAATTCAATATGCCTGTTTTTCAAAATATAAAATGCGCTAATACTGATAACCAAAAATGATCCCGCTAACCATGCGCCTGATAAAACGTGTGAAAGCCTGTCCATACTTGATGGATTAAATACCATTGCCCAGAAATTTGTAATTTCGGCACGTGCGTGTAAACCCTCCCCAACGATGTGAAATCCTGCTGGGGTTTGCTGCCAGGAGTTTGCGACAACTATCCAAACAGCGCTAAGCATTGATCCGAGAGAAACCATGATCGTGGAAAGGAAGTGAACTTTAGAACTTACTTTGTCCCATCCAAAAACCAATATTGCCAGGAAACCTGATTCCAGGAAAAATGCAAAAATTCCTTCGGCAGCAAGAGCACTACCGAAAACATCACCAACGAATCTGGAATATGTTGCCCAGTTAGTGCCGAACTCAAATTCCATTACAATACCGGTTGCAACTCCCATTGCAAATGTTAGGGCAAAAATCTTTACCCAGAATTTTGTCATCTCCTCATAAATAGATTTCTTTGTCTTTAGGTACATCCCTTCCATCAGCACTAATAATACGCCAAGTCCAATACTTAGTGGCGGATAGATATAATGGAAACCAACTGTAAATGCGAATTGTAACCTGGCGAGAAATTCTGTACTCATTTTTTATTATCCCGAAGAAGGCAAGTAAAAATAAATTACATATTTAAAAATAACTAAATTTATCACTAAGAGAAATTACTGAAAGAGTTACTTTTACTACTATAATTAGAGCTTGACGGTCACTTCTTTATTTCTTCAATTTTCTCTGCAAATTGATCGCTGAACTCCCGGATAAATTTTGAAATATCGTTATTAGATGTTGAGCGCAGATAAGTATCTGCCATTTTTTTCAAAGTCTGCAGGAAAAATATGTTCATTTCATTAATGAGCATATCTTTTGTCCACAAATCGATACCAAGGGTAGAATCATCTTCTTTGTCCCATAGTGAAAGCATCATTGCTTTGCATTCTTTCTTTCCCTTAAAATTTGAATCGGTAGCTTCCCATTCAATCTTGGAAGGCATATTTTTTTCATCTAATTCTACCGTCAGGTTTATATTCGAAATTTTTGTCATAATTTTACTTCACTTATATTGAAATATTGCTTCTACAAAAATAAAAATTAATAATTGTAATTCAGAATCAGGGTTTAATTTTTAAAAAGGACTACTCTCGTTTTACCACCTTTATTTTTTATGTAAGTAAATATATCTTAGTATATTATTTATAAATACTTAAATAAAATATTATAAAGGAAAAGATTTATTGCGTAAAAAATTACTTTTTATCTTTTTGTCAATGATTTTTTTAATAAGTGTGCAGGCACAATCCGGTATAGGAGTAGGAGGTAGTTTGGGCGGAGGTGTTATTAGTGGTAATTCACCTAATGTAAGTGCATTTTCCTCTTCGATTTATTTTGAATTTAAGACACCTTTTAGTGAGAATATCATTCCGCGTATTAGTTTTTTTTATTCTCAGGATTTTAACAGGCTTTTGCCGGAATCAACCAACAGGTATTTCCCTTTTTTGAAAGGGATTTCCTTGAAGGGGGTAGCTTCGCAAAACGTTTCGGAAGATTATTTTATTGAGGAGGCTGCAGGATTTATAGCAATTAATGATCATACCTTCAGCGATGTAAATATCTGGAATTTCGGCGTTGTCTCATCAATTATTGCAGGTTTTGATTTTAGGGATAATCTTAACACAGGTTGGAGATTAGGCGGGGGAATGGAGTTTGCATTCTCTTTTGCCAAAACTTTTGCAAAGTATCTTACATTTAATGTGCAGGGGGATTATTACTTCTAAATAGTATTCAGAGTGCTGCAAAATTATAATGATACTTATAAAATAAGTTCTTTTTGCACAGAATGCCTTTGATAAAAAAAGATTTACTTAATATATAATGTTCCTTTTCCTAAGTCTTTATGAAATGATTTTAATCTGATTCTTAAAATCAAGAAAATCAATCTTTATTATGTCCAGCAATTCATTAAATGCCTTAACAAATATTTTCTTGTTCGAATAATGATACATAACCACCTAGACATGCTTCCACCTGGCTCCTAAACAGCCTTTAAACAGCCTCCAAATAGCCATCACCTGGCTTTAATTAACCTCTTGGTCAATCCGTGTGTCTTATTATGTTTGAGGTTACCAATAAGATATTCCCCCAGCTCATCTACTGATGGGATCTGGGTATATTTTTAGTTCGGCTAATTCTGCTAAAAAATTGGTTGGGGCACTTTTTCTTTTTGTTGCCCCAAAATTGGTTGACTTTCTTAATTAAACAAAAAAGGCTGCCCTTTTGAGGCAGCCTTTGTAACATTTGCTAAAGTTACTTAATCATTCCATTTTGCAGTTCATCTGCAAGTCTTGTATCATTAAACATATATCTAATGACTTGCATTAAAGCATTTGAAGTAACTGATACTGCTCTGTTCGTTGTAGGGTCATAAATGAAGTTGCCCGGTAAGCTTTCGATATTTCCATCAAATGCAAGGCCAACAACCTGTGCTTTTTTGTTAATGACTGCGCTTCCTGAATTCCCACCGATAATATCGTTAGTTGAAACCATATCCAGATGAGTAGCAAGATTAAAGTCAGCCGGAGGATTTTTCCATCGATCACTGGCAAAAGCCCAGTCCTTTCTGTTGCCAAAAGAATAATGTCTGTTATAAATTCCGTAGAATGTAGTAAATGGAGGAGCTTCTGTACCATTGTAATCATATCCTTTTACAACGCCATCCTGCAACCTTAAAGTGAATGTTGCATCAGGAGGTATGGAAGTGCCGTATACTTCAAATAAGGCTCTTCCTAATTCCTGATTATAAGTTGCTTCCTGAGCAGAAAGTTCTCTCGATTTTTTCTGAAGCTCATTTCTTTTTTCTTTCGAATGAATTGTGAAATAAATAAAGGGGTCGTCTGAATTTAGGATTGCATCTGCTCCTTTATCCACCAGGTCTTTAATTTTATCAGCGCTTGTAAGAGATGAATGTGAAAGAGCATATTCAACAGTTTCTTCGCCTGTGTTTCCTCCTGTAAATTTCATTACCATTTCATTATTTGCTCCAAGATTCTCAATCATATTGTTTATTGTTACTTTGAGCAACAATTTGTTTCTCTCAACATCAAAATTTTCAGGATATAACTTAGCCACAGTTGAATCTAGTTGTGTGCCTTTGTATTCATCAGATCTTTGATCTTCAGGTTTTTTCAATTCATTGGCTAAATCAACAACATCTTGGGCTATACCAAAATATTGCGATGAAAATCTTGGATTTATAGATAAACCGTAAAGTTCCTTGACGAAAGATCTTGCCTGATTTCTATTTTCAGCAATCTTTGACCAGATATCCCCATATTTGTTGTTCAAATCTGAATTTGTTTGTACTGCTTTTTTGAAATTATTTTCGAAGTCAATTTTCTTTTGCATAAGTATCGGGTTTCTCAATCCCGAAAGATAACCAGTGATAGCCTTTTGGGAGTTAGACAAACCAAATAGTGTGTTTTGATACTCGGCCTTTTTCTCCGGGTGTTCAGCTATAAGAGTTTTATAAACGTGAATCATTCCTCCTAATAGGTCAAGGTAATAAGGATATATTATGTCTCTGGTATATTCTAACTGAGCAACAGTGTTTAGTCTTGAAGTTCTGCCAGGATTGCCAACTACAAACACTGGTTCTCCTTCCTTTGCACCGTTAGGGCTCCATTTAAAATAATGATCGGTTTTAAGTGGATTCCCATCTTTATCATAAACTCTGAAGAAAGAACAATCAACATCGTAGCGCGGATATGTGAAATTATCTGGATCTCCGCCAAAATATGCGGCTTGTTCTTGTGGGGCAAAGACCAGACGAACATCTGTATATCTTTTATACTCATATAAAGAATATTTGCCACCGTCAAATAAAGTTACAACTGAACATCTGAGTCCTGTAGCTTTACTTTGGCTTTCTTCTAGTTCTTTTATTGCGCTTCTTGTTGAATCAGCTTTTGCTTCAGGGGTTGTTCCTTTATCAGCAGCAGCCTGAATTTCATCTGTAACATCTTTTATTAATACAAGCTGATCAACATACAATCCGGGAACCGGCCTTTCATCGGCAAGTGTTTTTGCAACAAAACCGCTATCCATTAGGTCTTCGCCGGGTTTTGTCACCTCACTAATACTTTGTCTTCCGCAATGATGGTTTGTCATTACAAGTCCATCGGCTGAAACAAATGAAGCTGTGCAATAATTTGCAAAACGCAAAGCCGACATTCTCACATTTTCAAGCCACTCTTCAGAAGGTTTAAAATTGTATTCTTTCTCGAAATAATCTATAGGGGGATAATCAAATGTCCACATTTTGCCGGTATCGAATTTTCCCGCTTTTACGGTATCAAGATTCAGCCAGCTGTAATTTTCGTTTGATTTATTCTGCGCGGAAACAGTATAGCTCCCTGCAAAAAATAACAGAGTAACGAACATCAACAATGTAGTTGATAATCTTCTTGGGAAGTTTTTCATTTGAGCCTCTTTATCTGTTGGTTATTGGTTGGTTATATATGAAATTAGTATTTATGCTTCAAATTGTTATTTGAGTCTTAAAGATATCTATTCCTAAAATAACCATCAACTTATTTATGACGTAGGTTTATTTAAAAGCAAAAGTCCCGCATAAAGCGGGACTAAAATCCATCTTAGAATATTAAAAAACAAAATTCTAATAGTTATTTAAGAAAATGAGCTGGCCTGTTAGATATATGAATCAGGATGATATAATGGCTCTATTTCCCACTCATCTTCAATAGTTCCATAACAGTGCGAGCACTTTGGAACGTTAAATACCACTTTTTCCTCGTTTGGAGTTGCGTGCACAAAATTCAGTATAGTCTTGCAACTGGAACACTGGATTATGTGTGAAGTGGTTGTTTTTGCTCTGCATTCCGGGCAAATGAAACCCAATTCTCCCGGCAGCTCATCCGGATTTACAAGGAAAATTGAATTACATTTGGAATTATTGCATTTTGTGAAGTGCCACTTAACAGTAACTTTTTTCGTAATAGTAGACTCCCATTGGTTATTAAAACTTTTAAACATAAAAATATATATTAATAAAATCTATTGAAAAAAAAATCTCTTTTAAATTGTTAATTTCCCCTAATAATTGATGAAATCATCATTATTAGTAAATTACTCGCTTCAAATATATTCATTTATCTTTTTATGAGAAATATAAAATAAATTCTACGATAATTTTTTCAGTCATAATCGGAGACAAAATAATGGATAAGCTTAAATCTTTTAAAGCATATGATATTCGCGGCAAGGTTCCATCAGACCTAAGTCCTGATTTAGCTTATAAGGTAGGGCGTGCCTACAGCAATTATCTGAAAGCAAAAAAAATTGTAATTGGTCACGACATAAGAAAATCATCTGTTGAGATATCAAATGCTCTTGCTAAAGGATTAAATGAAAGTGGAACTGATGTAATAGATATAGGCTTATGCGGAACAGAAATGATTTATTTCGGAACTACGCATTTTAATGCCGATGGTGGAATAATGATAACTGCCAGCCATAACCCACCCGAGTATAACGGGATGAAGTTTGTAAAAAGAGATTCAGTCCCGGTTGGATATGATTCCGGTTTGAACAAGATTGAAAAAATGATATTGAATGATAACTTTGGCGAAAAAAATAAAAACTCAGGTGGTATAATCAGCAAGGATATAATGGAAGAATTTTTAAATCATTTGAAGAAATTTTATGATCCTAAAAGGATAAAACCATTCAAAGTGGTTGTAAATGCCGGTAATGGTTGTGCGGGATTAGCTTTGAATGCGATTGAAAGTAATCTTCCTATCAAAATGATAAAGGTTTTTAATGAACCAGATTCGGATTTCCCGAATGGGGTCCCAAATCCACTTCTTCCTGAAAATAGGCGGGCGACTCTTGATGCAGTCACGAAAAATAAAGCGGATCTTGGAGTTGCGTGGGACGGAGATTACGATCGTTGCTTTTTCTTTGATGAAAGAGGAAATTTTATTGAAGGTTATTATATAGTCGGACTACTTGCAAAATCCATTTTAAAAAATTATCCTGCTGAAAATATTGTACACGATCCAAGATTAATATGGAATACAATTGAAATTGTTAACCTGTCCGGTGGAAAAGCTGTACAATCAATCAGTGGGCATGCATTTATTAAACAGAAAATGAGAGAAGTAAATGCCGTTTATGGCGGTGAAATGTCTGCCCATCATTATTTCAGAGAAAACTCTTATTCAGACAGCGGAATGATTCCCTTTTTATTGATTATGCAACTAATGACAGAAGAAAATAAAAAACTTTCCGAACTGGTTGATGCAATGATAGAAAAATACCCCTGCTCAGGCGAGATAAATTCTACAATTGATAATCCTAAAGAAAAACTTATTGAAATTGATGCAAAATATGCAGGGGGTAAAAGAGATCACTCTGACGGGTTAAGTGTCGAATATGATAATTGGAGATTTAATCTAAGAATTTCTAATACTGAGCCGATAATCCGTCTAAATGTGGAAAGTAGAGGCGATATAAAGTTAATGAAAGATAAAACTGATGAACTGTTAAAAGCAATCAGGAATTAAGGATCATAGAAGTGAGGTTATCTTAAAAAACAACCCCACCAAAGAATTATCTAATTTGATGAAGTAACTGCTTCAATTTTAAATGGAACTTTTAATTTATCCCATATAAGATTGACCACCGCCGAATTATTTTTCCCTGATGGCTGTACATTCATATTGCTAAATGAATAATTTAGCCATTCGTGAAAATTGCTTTGAGTAGGTTTAACTTTTATTCTTAATGCATCCTGGAGCTCATTATAAGTAAATGCTCCCCACTGGTTGGCAATTTTATTGAAGATTAATGTCCATTCTTTATCTCCTGGAATAGCAAAAAAAGAATAAGAACCCGCGGCCAGTTTTTCTCCGTTTATCCTAACATTTTTGCTGAAAGTAATTTTTGTTGCTTCATTAGCTCCTGCTCTCCAGACTTTGTTATATGGAACTAATCCACCCCAGATTTTTCTTCCTTTTACTCCTGGCCTGCTATAATTGATTGTTACTTCAGTAAACCCTATGGTTTGTGAAACAGAAGCTTTTGGACTAACCCTAATTTTGCCGGCAAGTATTTCATCCCTTGTTTGGCACTTGATGAAAGTAGTTAATAGAAATAATGAGAATGTAATTAAAGAGATTTTTTTAACGTAAAATGACATTATAAAACTCCAAAATGGCCAATGCATTTTTAATTAAGGTTGCAAAATATATTTATGACTAAAACTGTTATGCATTACTTCGTTTCCGTTTCAACAGTAAAGGGAATGCGTAATTTATCCCATACAAGATTCACAACTGCCGAATTTTTCATCCCTGCTTTTTGAACATTCATATCAGAAAAAGTATACTCAAGCCATTCCTGGTAATTTGTTTCAACAGGTTTAACTTTTATTTTCAGGACATCCTTATCTTTATTCTTCGCGTAATCAAGGCCCCATTGATTTGCAGCTTTGTTAAAAATTAAAGTCCATTCCTTTTCCGTTGGAATAGTAAAGAAAGCATATGAACCAGCGGGTAGTTTGTTTCCATTAATCCATACGTCCTTGCTAAATGTAAATTTGGTTGCTTCGTTGGCTCCAGCACGCCAGACTTTATTGTAAGGGACTAGGCCTCCCCAGATTTTTCTTCCCTTAACTCCGGGTCTGCTATAGTTGATTGTTACTTCCGTAAATCCAATCGTTTGTGAAACGGATGCCTTGGGGCTTACTCGTACCATTGGTTTTTTCTTTTGGTTATTCTGTGCATAAGTGGAAGATATAAGAAAGGCACTTATGAGTAGAACAAAGGGAAACAATAATAATTTTGAAATTGTGCGGATCATTTTTTACTCCTGGTTAGTTAAACTGGTTCAATCCCTTTAGTCTTTATAGGGATAATTTAGGCATTTAATATTTTATAACATAAAGACTATTTCTTTAATAAAATAGTTATTTTTTATTATAAATGGCGTGCAATAGAAGACGTATTGCATTATTTTATTATTTCCAATTACTTAGGAATTCGTCAAAGAGAATAAAATGAAAACATTTTTGATATTTATTTTACTTACAGGTCTGGTTTTTTCTCAATCACAATATACAAAAGAAGATCAGGGATTTGCAGATCATGTTAAGGAGGTGTGGAAAAGCTCTAATACTGATAATTATAAAAGCCAGTTTACTAAGCTTATCGCAGAGTGTAATAATTATTTAAAGGATCATCCTAATACGGCAATTAAACCGGGATTGCTGGGGTATATTTTTGAAATGACTGTGGCTCTTGATCCGGGTGCGCTGGAAGTTAGAAAGGCTGGAGACACATTGCTTAAATATGATAGCTCTTTTAAAACCAGTTTACGGGTTGCACAAATTTTAATAGAAAAGAATCTGGATAATAAGAGAGGGATAGAAATTGTCAGGAAAATTATTCCAGAAGCACAGAATTCTAAGGATTATTACGATGCTAACCTTCTGCTAGCATCGGGTGAATTACATTTGAAGAATTATAAGAGTTCCTTCAAGGCACTTAATGCTGCTGTCAAGAGTGATTCATCAAGAGTTGACGGCTATAAGGGATTACTTCAGGTTATGCCATTGGCCGGGGAAAAAGGGCGATTACAAAAGGTTAAAGAAAAATTAAGTGTACTGGAAAAAGATCCTAATATAAATGTTGATCTTTCTTCTTTTTCCTTTTTTGATATTAATAAGGACAGAATTGAAATTAAAAAGTTCAAAGGAGAGCCCCTGGTTTTAGTCTTTTTTAGGTTTGAGTGCCCTTATTGCAGAAAGGAAATGCCTGTTTACGAGGAATTAATACGGAAGCATCCCAGATTAAAATTTGTTTTTATAAATCTTGAGGAAGAGGTAAGCGACATTAAGTCTAAATATTTAAAGGAAGATAAATTTTCTTTTTTGCGGGATCAAACAATAGCTAAATTTACTGATGCCTTTGATAATATACTTGATATCACCATCACTCCGCAAACTCTAATAGTTGATAAAAACTCTATTGTAAGATTTGATTTTCGTGGATATAGCAAAGATTTTCCAGGTAAATTTGAAGATGATATAAAATCCTTGAAATAATTTTAATTATCGAGAGGTATATTTTTTTAGTATGCTAACTAACTTATCACATTCTTCAAAAGTATTATAAAAATGTGGAGATAGTCTGATTATACCTTCGCGAACAGCACAGCTAACCTGGTTATCGGCAAGGTAATCATAAACCTTCTGAGATTCATTATGTTTGAAAGATACAATACCGGACAGATTTTCTTTAGAACAACCAGCGAGATAGGTTTCTATTCCGATTTCCCCCAATTGATCGGATAAGTAAGATGCGACTTCAATAGTTTGCTTTTCAATATCTCCCCAGTTAAATAATTGAAAAAAATCAAGCACTCCTCGAAAAGCGAAAACACCAATGTGAGATATTGTTCCGTACTGATATCTTTCGGCTGACTTGCGTGGTATCAATTCATAGTGGAGGAAATCCCAGGAATTTTCAACTGAAAGCCAGCCAGCATACTTTGGTTGTAATTTGTTTTGCAACTCTTCTGTCAAATAAATAAATGCAAAACCCTGTAATCCTAGCATCCATTTCTGAGTTCCACAGGAAAGAAAATCAATATTACATTTTTTTACATCGAGCTGTAATGCTCCTAATCCCTGTATTGCATCGACACAAAAGATTATTTCTTTTTCTTTGCAATACCTTCCAATTTTCTCAAGGTCCGCTCTGTAACCTGTAAGGAATTGTACAAAACTGATTGAAACAAGTTTTGTATCCGGCTTTATGTTTGAAATTATATCTTCAGCAGAAACTATTCCATTGTGTGATTTTACAAAGTCAATTAGTACGCCTTCTTTTTGTAGATTCAAAAATGGATAAACGTTTGCTGGAAATTCAATATCATTTAATAATATTCTGTCACCCTTATTCCAGTTTATTCCGGAGGCTAAAATATTTATGCCGTTTGTTGTATTATCAGTAAATGCAATTCTGTCGGCGGTGCAATTAAGGTATTTCCCCAGGTCCTCTTTGGTTGATTTTGCGTATTCGCCTACCTTTGGGAAGTTATCTATCCTTTCAAAACTTCTTTCTTTGATATATTCGTTTAACTTGTCCGTGACAAATGTTGAGAGCGGTCCCGTTGCCGCATGATTAAAATAAATTATGTCGGTTTTTGTGTGGGGGAAAAAATCTCTCGCCTTTGAAACTTCCATCGATCTCTCTATAATAGAATTATTATCCAGAATGTAAATGTACAACAAAAATAAATAAATATTGTCAGAAATCTATTCTCGGAGTAATCAATTCTATCATGTTTCTTTTGCGCATTACAAGTTTTAAGTAATGCTTTTTGATATTCAGTTCTTTAATGTTTAGATTTTATAAGTAATATTTTTTGAATTGAATATTTTATATTGATAATATCTTAACGGGGAAAAATGAAACACATAAAGGCACCAAAACATAAAGAACTAAAGCCCTCTGATCTCAGATGGCAATGCAATCCTGATATCTTTGAGTTCAAAACTACAGATGAACTTGAACCCATTGAAGGCATTTTGGGTCAGGAAAGAGCTCTTAATGCACTCCGGGTGGGAATGGACCTCAGAAGTTCAGGCTATAATATTTATATTGCCGGACTTTCCGGAACAGGAAAAGCTACAACTGTTAAAAAAATTCTTGAGAAAGTCGGTTCACAGTGTCCATTATTATATGACTATGCCTATGTAAATAATTTTAAAAATGAAGATCGTCCAATTTTGATTACATTTATGAGGGGGAAAGCAAAGGTATTTAAGCAGGACCTCAGTTCGTCAATTGAGCTTCTAAAAACAAAGATTCCTTTAAGCCTTGAAAATCACAGTTATATTAATCAGAAAAATAAACTCCTGAAACTTTACAGCGATAAAGAACAGAAGCTGATGAGTGGTTTCCAGGAAAAATTAAAGAAGGAGAACTTTCAACTTGGTCAGGTAAAGCAGGGAGAAATGGCCCGTCCCGATATTTTCCCAATAATTGACAACAAGGCTGTGCCTATTTATCAACTTGATGAATTAGTGCAGCAAAAAAAGATTACTCAGGAGGAAGCCGAAAAAATAATTGAGAGTTACAGAGAGCATCAGCCTGAATTGCAGTCTTTGTTCAAAAAAGGATTGAACATCAGCCAGGAATTTCAAGAAAAACTTCAAGAGCTTGAAAAGAAAGCAGCAGAAGAAGTTGTAAAAGGTGTAATCGAAAATCTTGAAGAAAAATATACTGATACCAAGGTTGTAAATTATCTTGAGCAGGTTGGGATTAGTGTGCTTGATAATCTTCAAGTTTTTAAAGGACAAAAACCTCAGGGAGATGCTACACCTGAAGGTTTTTATATCGATTACTTTAAGATGTACGAAGTAAACATAATTCTCGATAATTCCGATTCTAATTATTGTCCGGTCATAATTGAAACTTCTCCAACGTATGCAAATCTTTTTGGTACGATTGAAAAAATACACGATGGTCGCGGCGGCTGGTATACTGACTTTACAAAGATAAAAGCGGGTTCAATGTTGAGAGCAAACGGGGGATATCTGGTCTTAAATGTCAATCATCTTTTTGAAGAACCTGGTGCCTGGAAAACATTAAAAAGGGTGCTGATCTACGGGAAACTTGAGATACAGGATATACAGAATTTATTTCAGATATCAACATCTATTATACAACCTGAACCAATTGAAATTGATACAAAGGTGATTCTGGTTGGAAGCCAGATAGTCTATTCACTTCTTTCGGAATATGAAGATGATTTCAATAAAATATTTAAAATCAAAGCTGATTTTGATTATGAGATAAAGCGAACCGATGAGATTTTGGTTGAGTATGCTCGTGTCATTAAAAAATTAATTAAAGAGGAAGGCTTACACGAATTTCATAATACAGCTATTGCTAAATTAATTGAGATTGGTGCAAGATATGCAGGTCAGAAAAATAAATTAACAACTAGATTCTCTGTAATCGCCGACTTAGCTCGTGAAGCAAATTTCTGGGCGAATGAAGATGGTGCAAGCGAAGTAAGGGCAGTTCACGTTCGGCAGGCTTTCGAAGCTTTAAGGGAAAGACATGGAATGGCTGAATCTAAGGTTGATGACATGATAAAAGATAAAATGATTATGATTGATACCGAAGGTGAAAGAATTGGTCAAATCAACGGTCTGGCAGTTTATGGAAGCGAACTGTATTCATTTGGAAGACCGACAAGAATTACTTCAACCATTTCACTTGGCAGCGGAAATATTATCAATGTTGAACGTGAATCCGGAATGAGTGGCAAAACCTACAATAAAGGCGTGCTAATCATTACGGGTTATTTTAAAGAAACATTTGGAAAGGATCATCCATTAGCTTTTAATGCAAATCTTGTTTTTGAACAGTCCTATGGGGGAATTGACGGTGACAGCGCTTCCTGCGCCGAGATTTTTGCCCTGCTCTCTACATTATCTGATGTTCCGATTAAGCAGTCAATCGGAATTACAGGGTCATTGAATCAAAAAGGTGATGTGCAGCCCATTGGTGGAGTAAACGAAAAAATTGAAGGATTCTTTGATGTATGTCGTTCAAGGGGTTTAACCGGGAAACAAGGAGTAGTCATTCCTATTCAGAATGTTAAAGATCTTATGCTTCGTGAGGATGTTGTACAAGCAGTGGCAGATGGAAAGTTTCATATCTGGGCCATAGAAAGGGTTGAGGAGGGAATAGAGATACTAACCGGGATTAAAGCAGGTAAACAAACCGGGAAAAATTATGAAGCAAATACTATGTTTGGTTTAGTTGAAAAAAAGATTAAAGACCTTTATGCCAAATCTAAACCTAAATCAGGCCGTGCAGAAAGAAGTAAAATTAAAACCAAGCGAGCTAAATCACGGACAAAGAAGAAAAAATGACTCCCGATCCTTCTGAAGATTTTGCAAATACCAAAATACTTTGCACTCTGGGTCCGGCAACCAACCGCTCTGCAATTATTAAAGAAATGATACTTAACGGAATGGATGGAGTTCGCCTAAATTTTTCTCATAGTGATTATAAGTTCTATGAAGATTTATACCAGCAGATTCATAATGCTTGTATTGAAGAAAATACTCCTCTTTCAATCTTGGTTGATTTGCAGGGGCCAAAAATAAGAATTGGTGAGCTTGTTGAACCGGAAATTGAAATAGCACAGGGGAATGAGATTGAAATAACAACAGAGGATGTAAAAGGTACGAAAGAAAAAATTTCATGTTCATATAAATCCCTTGCAAGAGATGCCAACATCGGCGATCCGATATTAATAGATGATGGTCTGATAAGACTTAAAGTATTTAAGAAGGATGACATTTCAGTTTTTTGCTTAATTGAAAACGGAGGTATACTCAGGCCCAAGAAAGGGATGAATCTTCCCGGTATGAAATTATCGACCAAGTCTGTAACTGAAAAGGATTTCAGAGATCTGGAATTTGTCATGAAATATAGAGCTGATTATGTAGCACTATCTTTTGTTAGAAGTGCTGAGGACATTGTTCATTTACGAAGGTGGATGAAAGAGAAAAAGTTTGTTCGGCCTATAATTGCAAAAGTTGAAAAGAAGGAAGCCTGCGAAAATATTGATGAGATAATTAATGAAGCAGATGGTATAATGGTTGCACGAGGTGATCTTGGTGTAGAAATTCCTGCTCAGGAAGTTCCCATAATTCAAAAGGAAATCATTAAAAAATGCAATGCTAGGGGGAAACTTGTTATTACTGCAACACAAATGCTGGATTCTATGATTCATAATCCTATACCAACACGTGCCGAAGCTTCGGATGTTGCTAATGCCGTACTTGATGGTACTGATGTTGTAATGCTGAGCGGAGAAACTTCAATTGGTAAATTTCCTATAAATTCGATTCACATTATGGACGAAATAATTAAGAATGCATGTCCGCACATTGTCCCTTTGAGAGAGGATGAGTTCGTTAAATCAAATTCTACTGAGGAAAATTTATTTGATTCAATGGGAAGAGCAATTGTGGCTATGAGCAGACAGATAAATGCTTCCGCTATTGTTGTTTTTACTTTTCAGGGAAGGACTGCGATGAACTTATCAAAGTATAAACCGGCCGCTAAAATAATTGCAGTTTCCAACAGCTTCGAAACAATGAACAATTTGTGTTTAAGATGGGGAGTTACATCTATGTTTTGTGCTGAAATTGATAAGGAACACCTTGCAATCGATAAAATAAAAAAAATGGTTTTTAATACCGGCCTTATAAAGGAAGGGGATATTGTTATATTTACGGCCGGCGCACCATATTCAGAAAAAAGCAGGGCAAACTGGCTCCGCTTTGAAGTAATATAGGTTTTTGACCTTTAAGTATTTACTTGCTTTAGTTATATTATCTCTATTAGCTCTGTGTTTCCTTAGTTTACTATGTGGCTATTTTTTATCAGAGAGAGAACATAGTTGACACAGAGAGAAAAGGGAATAAAAATGGTTACGCAATTGGAAAATATGGTTGAAGCAAAATGGTGGGAGAAGACCGACAGCGGTAAAATTTTGTGTACACTTTGTCCCCGTTATTGCAAAATAGGGGAAGGGCAACCTGGATTTTGTTATATAAGACAAAACCATGGTGGTAAACTTTATACAACGGGCTATGGGCATCCAACAGGATTTGCGGTTGATCCTATTGAGAAAAAGCCGTTAAATCATTTTTTGCCAGGGACTTCTGTTCTGAGCTTTGGAACTGCGGGGTGTAATCTCGGGTGCAGATTCTGTCAGAACTGGTCTATTAGCAAAGCAAAACTTGATGAACTCGGCTCACTCAAGGCTTCACCCGAAGATGTGATCAGGCTTGCTAAAAAATATGATACGCCTTCCATTGCTTATACATACAATGATCCAACAATTTTTGGCGAATATGTTGTCGACATTTCAAGGATCGCTCGGGAAGAAAATATAAAATCCGTAATGGTAACGGCCGGCTATATTGACAAAGAAGCCCGCAAGGATGTTTATAAATATATTGATGCTGCAAATGTTGATTTAAAGGCATTCACAGAAAAATTTTATTTCAAGCAAACGCTTTCTCATTTAAATGATGTCCTTGATACTCTTATCTGGCTAAAGAATGAGACCGATGTTTGGTTTGAGATTACTACGCTGCTGATTCCGGATGAAAATGATTCAAAGGAAGAAATTAAGAATGAATGTGATTGGATATTAAAATATTTGGGTGATTCTATTCCGCTTCATTTTACCGCATTTCATCCAGATTTCAGAATGACAAATAAAGAAAGAACTCCCACGGAAACACTGGATCGATCCAGAAAAATTGCTCAGTCAATGGGAATTAAATTCTGCTATGTAGGTAACATCCACCATACTGAAGGGCAGACAACTTATTGTCCTGAATGCAAAGAGCCTCTTATTAAACGCGACTGGCATGATATATATACAAATAAAGTCATTGATGGAAGATGTTTCAATTGCAGTACCACTATTCCGGGGGTCTTTTAATATTAACCTGAGCGACCTAAATTCTTTTCAAAAATATCCTTAATTTCATATTATATTTTGCAAATTTTCTCGCTATAATTATTCAGAAATAACGGAGTTATTAAATGGAAATGTTAAAAGATAAGATTGTATTCATAACAGGAGCTACGGCAGGAATCGGCGAAGCGTGTGCACTTGATTTTGCAAGGGAAGGAGCAAACCTGATTTTATGCGCAAGAAGGATTGAAGTACTTGAAAAGCTTGTAAATAAAATAAAAAAAGAATTTGGAGTTAAAGTCCATTATTTCCAGCTTGATGTGAGGGACAGGTATGCCGTTGAATCAGAGATTTCCGCTTTACCCGATGAATGGAAAAATATTGATATACTGGTAAACAATGCAGGGCTTGCAAGAGGTTTCGGCAAAATGGATAATGGAGACTTAGATGCATGGGAGGAAATGATTGACACAAACGTAAAAGGCCTGCTTTATGTTTCGCGGCTGGTTTTGCCTTTAATGACAGCAAGAAATAAGGGACACGTAATTAATATTGGTTCTGTTGCAGGACACGAAGTTTATCCCAACGGTAATGTCTATTGTGCTACAAAATTTGCAGTTCACGCATTAAGCAAAGGTATTCGATATGATTTGCTTGATAAAAAGATAAGAGTAACAACTATCGCTCCTGGATTGGTTGAGACCGAATTCAGTGAAGTCAGATTTTCCGGTGATAAGGAAAGGGCCAAACAGGTTTATAAAGGGATTAAGCCACTTGTCGCGAAAGATATTTCAGATCTTGTTTTATTTGCGGCTACCAGGCCTGAACATGTTAACATAAATGAAATAGAGGTCACGCCAACCGCTCAGGCTTCTTCAACACAGGTTTTCAGGGAAAATTAAAAGAGGGTAATAAATTCTAAATTCAAATATCTAATTCTTAAACTAGTTTAGGATATGTCATTTAGAGTTTAGGTTTTAAGATTATCCAGAATCAAGGATAAAGAAGCGGCAATATTTTTTCTGTCAAATTTTTCTATTGAAGCCAGGTTCGTTTTTAATTGTGATGACTTTTCAAAGAATCCTTTGCCGCTTTCATTGTAATTAAATATCATCCCTGCATTTGATCCGGCCAATATACTTTTTACCTCTTCGTTGTCATTTCCGAATGCGATTATCGGCTTGCCCGTTCTCATATATTCGAATAATTTACCCGGGACGTGTCTTTTCTCAGTTGCACAAACTAACAAATAAGAAGCCTGATTTAATTCATTCAAAAGCCGGTCATATGGCAGGAAACCAACAAATTCTGTATAAGGCATCAGACAATTCTTTCCAATTTCTTCTTTTATGCCGGGACTCACTGTCCCAATAAATTTCATCCTGAGTTTTCTTCCATTTTCGATTTCTTCCTTTAACATCTTCCAGAAGTTTTTTGGATTCTGGAAGTCAAAAATATTCCCTGCATGAATAAGTAATTCACCAATGGAAGCTTTTTCTTTTAATTCTACTTTACTAAAATCTTCTTCATTATATCCCCAGTATAAGACATCGCTTTTTGTTTTTAAAAATTCATATTTATTAGTGTAGTCATCTTTCATAGTTCGGGTTACAAATATGACTGAGGCGGCATTTTTCATTACTGATTTTTCGAGTTGATTATCTATAGCTAAGGTCAGCCGGCTTCTTTTAAATTCCTTGTAATAAGCAATATCGACCCATGGATCAATAAATACAGGAATATGAAGAATCCTGTTCCTTTTGCTTAATCGCATCCCAATTACGTGCGAAGTATGCGGCGGACCGATTGAAATTATTGCGTTGAATTTTTCTTTCCTCAATAAATTATTTCCTGCTTTAATAGCAGAAAAAAACCATCCTATTCTTGCATCCGGAATAAATAAGTTCATTCTTATCCAGATGGATATTCTGTGTGTTAGACCTTTGTTAGTTCTGGAAATAGTTTCCGAAGCAATCAGTTGATCATCTTTAGCTTTACCGGTAAATTTTTTGTAGATATCAAACGGTTCAAACGATTTTGTTTTAATTACATTAAGATTTTTATCTATTTCTTTCAGCAGGCTTTCATCTTTCTGTGTAAATGTATCTTCTGTTACGGTTAGAACATACGGCTGCCAGCCTGAATCAGGGAGGTACTTAATCATTTTTAACGGCCAATGGAGGGAAGCTTTTCCTGAAGGTGGCCAGAAGTATGTAATGAATAACACTTTTTTCATTTAGATTCTTTTTTGCCGATGAACCTGATAACTGATGCTTCCCCTGAATGAAGAGAACTTTCCGATAAATGGACGATTTCTTTAGAAAGCATTAAAGGAGTTAGCTCAGCAAATGTTTCTTTAATATTATCAATTGAATAAAGCATCTCCGGAGATTGAGGACCTCCTGAAGTTCTCCCCATTTGTTCCTGAGAATAAACTTCCATAATTACAACTCCCCCTGTTTTTAGTGCTTCCATAACTCTCCTGTGAATCTTTATCCTTATTTTTTCATTCAGGTGGACAAAGATCAAAACAACAGCATCATAAGAATTTTTTTGAGGGTAATAATTTTCAAGATTTTCAACAGTGTAGTTTATATTTACATTTTTATCTTTTGCGTGATTAAGAGCTTTTTCTTTTGCTTTTAAACTGAAGTCCACTGCATCGACCTGCCAGCCCTTTTGCGCCGCATAGATTCCATTTCTTCCTTCACCTTCACCAAGCATTAATATTCTGCCCGGTTTAAGCAAATCAATTTGTTCTTTAAAAAACTCATTGGGCATGGTACCATAGACATAATTTTCATCTGAATATCTTTCATCCCAGAAAGAGCCGCCATATTTATTCATCCTCTATCTCCAAATTTGGAATTATAAGCAGTTCAAAATACTAAAATTTAGTTATAATTTATTTATAATGATTTTTAGATATTGTTTTGCTTTGATTGGATGCATACATAAAGTAAATAAAACATGAAGCAAATTAATATTTTCAAATTTATGACATAGTTTACTATGCTAAATTTCTGAGTAAGGGAGGAATTAAAATTAAGTCAACCTACTCTATCGTGTTTAATATATTCATAGCTTCTTTACCGATAAAGTAATAAAGAATAGAATGTGTCAACAAAATTATGTTGATCCTTCAAATCATTAAGTCATCTCAAAAGCTATCACTTGTTTAATTTTTAAAGCCTTGTTTGAAAGGGGGGATTAGCAAAGTGTAAAATCCTTTTAAAGGTTGCAGATTTCGAATAGCCATTAAAGTTTCATAGAAGACCTATATTAGTTATATAAATTATGTCGAATATGGCTCTAAAGATTATTTCAAACTGATTTATACGCAGACTGCTGAAGGTATAAAGCCTGTCTCATATTGCTAATCATTTGGTCTTTATTTTCTGACCAGCTGGTCATTTAAGGCCAGGTGAAGGCCAGTTGTACCCTAGTTGAAGGCTGCCTTGAATTGTGCAACAAAATGAGATAATTAAGTAATTCATCTGGAATAAATTCATAAAGGACTGTGTCAAAGAATGGTTTTGATACAGACAGTTATTTTGAATAATTGGATATTAACAGTTTGATAAAGAATAAGACACCAGCGATCAGCATTTTAAATTAGGCATTTAAGGGGAATTATTTGGATTTTTAAATTAAGGTTCCTTTTGTAGTTTAAATAAAACTTTCAGGTAGCCATGCTTATAGATATATCAACCGCCTCACCACCTTTTAAGGTGCCGCAAGAAATTGCAAAAGAGGAATTAAAAAAGAGAATGGGAGGAACTTCCGCTATTTCCAGAATGATAGATATGGCGGCTCATTACTCAGGCATTGATACCCGGTTTGTTGTAGTGCCTGACGCAATTCCCTCTTCTCAGAATAAATTCTTTTCGGATGGGAAAAATTATTTGAGGCCGGATACAAACCAGAGAATGACCGAATATGAAAAATGGTCAAAGCGATTAACGGCAGAAGTGGTTTCAAATATATTAAACCAAAATAAATTTAATGGTTCGGAAATTAATAGACTTATTACTATTTCATGCACAGGATTTTTTGCTCCGGGCCTGGACTACCATTTGATAAGAGAATTCGGAATACCGCTTTCAGTTAAAAGAACTAACATAGGATTCATGGGCTGCGCCGCTTCTCTGATCGGATTTAATTCCGTTTTGGAAGCAATGAACTCAGCTAATGGAAACGAACTTAATACCTTGGTGGTCTCAGTGGAAATTTGCAGTCTGCATTTGCAGACTGGACCTACTCGTGATAATATACTCGCAAATACGGTTTTTGCAGATGGTGCGGCGGCGGCTCTTTTTTCAAATTCAAAAAAGGGAAAGATGAATTTAGTTAGCACCGATTCCGTTTTATTTAAGGACTCCTCAAATGCAATGGGCTGGAAAATTGGCAATTTTGGTTTTGAGATGATGCTATCCTCTGAGCTGCCTAAAATGATTCTTGAATTTGCCGCACCCAAGCTTTTGGAAATACTGAAATCGAAAAATCTTTCTGTTGATAAAATAAAATATTGGGCGTTACATCCTGGTGGCAGGGCAATTCTTGACTCACTGCAGCAAGGACTGAATCTTAATGAAGAGCAAATGTGTCCATCAAGGGAAGTGTTAAAGAATTACGGCAATATGTCCTCTGCGTCTATTCTTTTCGTGCTCAAAGAAATAATCGATAATAATAAAGTTAAAGATGATGAATATTGCTGCGCTGTTGCTTTCGGTCCCGGACTTACAATGGAAGTTGCAATTTTAAAGGGGACTTAATGTTTCTTAAGAGGAGCTACTCACCTGAAATTATGGATGATTTTTCAATTCTAGATGAAAGAATTGATGATGCATTAAAAGAATTATCAGTAACGAATAAATACCTTGGTGGAATCTCAACCAGCAGAGAAGGATTGAAATTATTGCTGAATGGAAATAATAAAGACAATATATCTATCCTTGACATTGGAGCCGGAGCATCCGATATACTTCAATATCTTAATAAAAAATTTCGTTCATTAAAATTTACAAGTTTGGAATTGAATAAAAGAGCATGTGTCTATTTAAGGAAGAATTCTGTATCAAATATCGTTTGCGCTGATTCGCGGAAATTGCCTGTAAAGGAAAAGCAATTTGATGTTGTTCATGCTTCATTGTTCCTGCATCACTTTAAGGAAGAGGAGATTAAAAAGTTATTAAAAGAATTATTAAAAATTTGCAGGGAAGGAGTAATAATAAATGATCTAAGAAGATCTATATTTGCATTGATTGGAATTAAGATAATATCGGTTTTACTTTCCAGGAGTGAAATGTTTAAAAATGATGGGCCATTATCGGTAAAAAGAGGATTTGTAAGAGGTGATTTATTAAATATTCTTTCGGAGCTCCAGGTAAAAAAATATTGCCTTAAAAGAAAATGGGCATTCAGGTGGATGCTGGTGATTTATCCGGACTAAAATGGGCTTAAATAAATTTGATATTGCTATAATAGGAGGTGGACCTGCAGGTTCGTCAATAGCAATACATTTAGCATCCTGCGGTTTGAATGTTAGTCTGTTTGAGAAAAAAGAATTTCCGCGTGATGTTATATGCGGTGAGTTTCTTTCATATGAAGTTATAGAATCCCTTAAGAAATTCGGATTGTACCAGCGATTTATGTCATTAAACCCAACCTCAATTAATTCATTCAGATTCATAAATAACGATTCATCGGAAATTAGAACTGAATTCCCTTTTGAGTCTTATGCAATGAAAAGATCTATATTCGATAACTTCCTTATTGATAAGGCTAAGGAATCCGGTGTAAAAGTCTTTCAGCCTTGCGAAATAAAAACAATCAAAAGACAGGGGACTTTATTCACGTTAAAAGCATTAGGCCCTCAAAATACTTACGAAGATGTTTCTTCCAGGTTTTTGATCGCAGCGTATGGAAAACAAAATATCCTTGATAAATTATTGAACAGAAACTTTGTAAACAGAAAATCGGGTTTGAACGGCATAAAATTTCATGTTAGTAAAAAATATTTAAAGGATTTCCCAGGCAATGAAATTCACATTTATGCTGCACAAGGGATCTATTGCGGTATAAATTCAATCAGCTCTACTGAGGCAACATTATGCTTTCTCGAGGACAGAAATAATTATACTGGTTCAGCCAAAAATCACTTGAATTATTTAATGAAAACAAACAAACAGTTTGCTGATATTTTTACGAGCGATTTCCCTGATACCATCAATGGTTTGCAGGCGTATGGCGCCGGTAATATTTATTTCGGCAAAAAAGAATTAGTGAAAGACAGAATTTTTATGGTGGGGGATGCAGCAGGAGTTATAGCTCCTCTTACAGGAGATGGAATAGGAATGGCATTTGAAACCGCAGAATTGTTGGGCAAAATCCTGGCAGATGGAATCAGGAAAAATAAAGATGTTGAAACTATGGAAAAGCAGTATATCAAAAAATGGAATGAGCATTTTAAATTGAGGTTATTATCTGCCGGTTTTATTCAAAAACAGGTATTAGGCAGCGTTTTACAAAAAACAAGTATTGGAATTTTGAAACTTTTTCCTTCAATTTTGCCTAAGATTGTAATGATGACAAGAGGTTAAGCAAATACAAGTTTTCAATTAGTTTATTATCTTTACATAGTTAGTTTAATGGAAATATGAAATTGAAGTTGAAAAGCATTGATAAATTCGTAGTAATTGGCGACAGGGTTCTTATAAGACCGGAAGAAAATGCTGAAAAAACAGCCAGCGGTTTATATCTTCCGCCTGGAGTTTCGGAAAAGGAAAAAATTCAAAGCGGATATGTTATAAAAGTCGGGCCGGGATATCCAATTGCTTCACAGGGAGATGACGAACCCTGGAAAGAGCCTAAAGAACCGATAAAATTTATTCCGTTGCAGATTAAGGAAGGAGATCTTGCAATTTTTCTGCGTAAAGAAGCATATGAAATTGAGTTTGAGAAAGAGAAATTTCTGATTGTAGCTCAGTCCGCTGTGCTTATGCTTATCAGGAATGATGAAATAGTCTTTTAACTTACTCCCACCAGCTTAGTATTGTAAAACGAGAAGATTTGAGATTTGCTTTGGCATTATCGATGGCAGCGCTACTATAATAGAGTTGTGCATTTCCGGTTGCCTGCATATTAACACTTTTTCCCACAAATATTGATGCACCGAAGATTCCGGCGTTTCCTGCCGTTTTAGTAGTAATTGAAGAATTGCCGTAGGCGATTACAATTCCATGAAAATTAAATTGTCCTTCCATTGACAGGTTACCATTCACAATTAGTATGCCATATCCATAACCAGTTCCAGTTAAATTAACATCACCTGTTGTGTATGTAATTTTTGGATCAGTGGCAGTGCCTAATACTGTGCCCGTTCCATAAGTTCCCGATGACAATGATATGTCAGCAGAAAAAATGTAGTTTTCAGTAACTTCAAGCCAGTTTGTTGTATCTTGCACTGTGCTGACGCTTGGGGTTCCCCCCGAGCCCTGAATTGCATATGTTATTTTATTTTTAATATTGTTTACAACGTAAGAACTGTCACTCGGGTTATCAACTCCAAATCCTGGTACAGATGTTCCTGATATTGGATTTCCATTAATATCGTGGTCATTTCCATTTATGTCCATATTTCCGTTTAAGTTTATGTTCATGGTGTCTGAAGAAATGTAAACTGCAGCACTGATTTTGGGAAAAGATATGGCCTGTCTGGTAGCTGTAGCGAAGCTTGTGTGTGTAACTCCATTATAGCGTGCAATCGATTTTACATAAAGCGTGTCACTACCGTAAACATATAAATCATAAGTGCCATCCATTAGGGAATTATTTAGAAAGCTGCCGGTAAGCGCTTTATCTTCCCTAAGTTTTTCAAGATAAATTTCAATCCCTGAATTTGCAATCAGCCTTGCCTTGGTATTTGAGTAGGAATTAACGGCAGTTGCTAAGCCCGTATTTGTATTCTTGTTCAGACTGAATATTAGTATCGTAACCAGCAAAGACATGCCCAAAGCTAAAATCAAAATTGCCTTTCCCATATCAAATATTCCTTGGGTTAATAGTTAATTCCCAGTATGTAAAAAGATATTTTTGCTGATCATTGTCGTATACCTTTGTGGGTGATTGAACCCATAATTCAGCTTTAATGTATTTAACGCTATCGGGCACAGTTGTTACATTTCCCAAAATATTCAAATAAGAAAACTTAAGATTAGTAATTCCAAGCGATGGTCCTTTCGAAGTATCTCCGTTAACAACCCTATACAAAATTCTGTCGCTGGGATTATCTGTATATGAAACTGCTGTTGAGTCGCTTAACAAGTATGACACTGTATCCATAACCTTGTTCGAATCAATATCAGCGTAAAATTTTATTTCCTGTGGATCGGCAGTAATTATCGGACTTGCACCCGTATAACCGTAACCGATTTTTCGCAAATCGCTCTCCATTATATCAGCCAGAGTTTTTGCATTCATCTGAAGCTGAAGGTCGGAATTTGATTTGAATTGGATTTGTGATGAGTAGATATTCAAATTTGCAATACCAACCATCACAATTGCCGCAATTATGGCCGCTCCTATTAAGTCTAAAACTGTGTCCATTATTTAAGTGTAAATATATATGATATAGCAACTGATGGATGCATATACGGACTGGTGACCGTAACTGTTGCTTTCTTGAAAAAGGTCTGTGTAGAGCTTACATCGTCCTGATTATTACTCTGAACATATTGAACCACACAGCTTACAACATAGCCCTCTGCATTGGGAGCATCAATTGACCTTGAATATCCATTATAATCATCAATGTCATTAAAATTTGGATAAGCCTCGCCGGACTCTGGTCCTAAAACTGCTGTTAAGCCCGCAGGATTATTTATGGGGAATTTGACTGTGTTCTGGTCAAAGCTTTTTGCTTTCATCTCTTCAATAAGATCATCTCCCAGAGAAAATGCTGTCAAATATATTTTGTTTTGCAAATCTGCGGTTGAGGTATCCAGGATTGCATTATTGAATCTTAAAGAAGTGAGAGAGAACAACAAAAGGGCGCCTATTGTCAATAGTGATTGTATGTTTTGCATAGTGAATTATTTTATAATGTTTAATGACTTTAATAATTAGTCCGTTTTAATGTTCAACAATTATGCCTGTCTATTTCCTTTTAAAAGGACTCTTTTTCGAATAATAATTCAACTATTTTATTATGAAGCATGTAAAAATAACTGCGGCACAGCAATTTTGACGTCAAAATTGTCGGAGTTTAATTTTATTATTTCTTATTTCCTGTAGTCTTCTTTGGAGGGTTCTTTCACTTACTCCCAGAATAGCCGCGGCTTTTTGAATGTTCTGATTGGTATGGTTCATAATTCTGATTATATGTAGTTTGACAGCATCATCAATAGTAACCAGATCGTCCTCCGCCATTGATTTCATAGATACTCTATCATCTGAAAGATCAGGCAGGTTGAAACGCTCTATAAATGTTTTATCTTTTGTTTGGGCGACTGTATTCAAAATTATATTCTCTAATTCTCTTACATTTCCTGGGAAAGAATATTGTTCTAATTGAGTAAATGCCTCATCAATTATTCCCAGAATGTTTTTTTTGTAGATTAAATTACCTGCTGTAAGGAAATAGTTTGCAAGTAATTTGATATCCCCCTCTCTTTTTCTCAAAGGAGGAAGATTAATGAATCCACGCGTTAACCGGTAATATAGGTCAGATCGGAATTCATTCTTTTTAATTGCATTCATCATATTCTTATTTGTTGCCGCAATAATTCTGGTATTGAGTTTAATCGGTCTGGAACTGCCGATTCTGAAGATTTCGTTATATTGAATTGTTCGCAATAATTTACCTTGTAATTCCTTTGGTAACTCCCCGATCTCATCAAGAAAAATTGTTCCTCCATTTGCAGATTCAAAATAGCCTGCTTTATCATTTGCTGCGCCGGTGAAAGATCCTTTCTCATGACCAAATAATTCACTTTCAAATAGAGTTGGTGAGATCGATGCAAGATTAACCACAAGAAATGGTCCTGATTTTCGGGGTGAAAGATTATGTATATTTTTAGCTATTAAATCTTTTCCCGTTCCTGTTTCTCCTGTTATAAGAATTGTTTCATTAGTAGGTGCAAAAATTTCCACCAGCTCAAAAACCTTATACATTAAACTTGATTTTGTGACTAAGCCGGCAAAATCTTTTTGCCATTTAATCTTTGGTAACGCGCTGGTTTCTCTAAGTGCATCCCGTTCAAGCGAGAGTAATCTCCTTTCGAGAGCACGTTTTATTGTAATTATTAATCTGTCTATGTCTGGGGGTTTTGTTATAAATTCATATGCACCCTGTTCGATTGCTTTAAGTGCTGTTTTGACATCACTAATGGCCGTTACCATTATTACTGGAATATGAGGATACTCCAGGGTGATTCTTTCCAATAGTTCAAGTCCGTTCATCTGAGGCATATAAACGTCGCACAGTACCAGATCAACATTTTTCGAATGCAATATATCAATAGCTTCAAGCGGATCAGTTTCAGTAATTACATCCGTAAAGCCTTCTTCAACAAGCAGGCCTTTAAGAAGCTCAAGGTAACTTTTCTCGTCATCCAGTATTAATATTGAATTTGTGCTCATGCTTAATATATAACCAAATAATTCTTCAGGCTAAACATAAGTATCCTTTGTTTAAATTTCTTCATATCAACATTTTACTTTTTCAATATGGCGAATATATTGACCTAAAAATTTAAACAAAATCTTCTCAATTTTTTGTATCTTTGAACAATAATATAAAGTATAAAATATTAAACAGGGAATGATTATGGCAGCAAATATAGATATGATCAAAAAAGTTTATTCAGAATTTGGAACTAAACTAGGCAAAGTTAGAAAAGTTCTTAACAGACCTTTAACATATGCAGAAAAGATTCTTTACACACATCTATGGGAGGATGCAACAAAGGAATTAAAAAGAGGGAAGGATTATTCCGAACTATCACCCGACAGAGTTGCGATGCAGGATGCAACTGCACAAATGGCTCTTTTGCAATTTATGTCTGCGGGAAGAAAATCTGCAGCAGTTCCTTCAACAGTTCACTGTGATCACCTTATCCAGGCTCAGGTTGGTGCCAAAGATGACCTGCTAAGAGCAACAGATGAAAATAAAGAAGTTTACCAATTTCTGGAAAGTATTTCGCGCAAATATGGAATTGGTTTCTGGAAACCAGGCGCCGGAATTATTCACCAGGTGGTTTTGGAGAATTATGCTTTCCCTGGCGGAATGATGATCGGAACTGATTCCCACACTCCAAATGCTGGCGGGCTTGGAATGATAGCTATCGGTGTAGGCGGTGCAGATGCTGTGGATGTAATGGCTGGAATGCCTTGGGAGCTAAAATGGCCGAAAATTATCGGTGTTAAATTAACAGGCAAAATGAACGGGTGGACTTCAGCAAAGGATGTGATACTTAAATTGGCGGGATTGCTTACTGTAAAAGGAGGAACAGGAGCAATTGTGGAATATTTTGGTGAGGGAGCTACTTCAATTTCCTGCACAGGCAAGGGAACTATCTGCAACATGGGTGCTGAAATCGGTGCTACAACTTCGGTCTTTCCTTTTGATGAGAGGATGTCATCCTATTTAAGAATTACTGATCGTGCCGATGTGGCTTCCCTTGCAGAAAGTAATGCAGACAATTTGAAAGCTGATAATGAAGTAATAAAAAATCCTGAAAAATATTATGATCAGGTAATTGAGATTAACTTATCTGAGCTTGAGCCGCATTTGAACGGTCCATTTACTCCTGACAAGGCCTGGCCGATTTCAAAAATGAAACAGGCTGTGAAAGAGAATGATTTTCCTGATAAAGTTAGTGTTGCTTTGATAGGAAGCTGTACAAATTCCAGTTACGAGGATATTGACCGTGCAGCAAGCATAGCCAGGCAGGCTTTAAAGAAAGGATTGAAAACAAAATCGCAGTATACTATTACTCCCGGCTCAGAACAGGTTAGAGCAACAATTGAAAGAGATGGTTTACTCGAAACACTGAACAAAGTCGGTGGGCTTACCCTAGCAAATGCCTGCGGGCCGTGTATAGGAATGTGGAAAAGAATGGATATAAAAACAGGAGAAAAGAATACAATCGTTACTTCCTTTAACAGAAACTTTGCAAAAAGAAATGACGGAAATCCTGAAACACTTGCATTTGTTGCAAGCCCGGAGATAACGACAGCCCTGGCAATAGCAGGAAGCCTTTCTTTCAATCCTATCACAGATGAACTGGTAAATGAAAAAGGTGAAAAGGTTAAACTGGATCCTCCGAGCGGAGAGGAACTTCCACCGAAGGGATTTGATAAAGGTGAAGAAGGCTTCGTTGCTCCCGCAAAAGACGGATCGAATGTCGAAGTAATCGTGAAACCTGACAGTGAGAGATTACAATTACTCAAACCTTTTGCTCCATGGGACGGAAAGGATTTTGTTGACTTCCCCTTGCTGCTTAAAGCAAAAGGTAAATGTACAACAGATCACATTTCAATGGCTGGCCCCTGGTTAAGATACAGAGGACATCTTGATAATATTTCGAATAATATGTTTATCGGAGCCATTAATGCGTTCAGTGGTGATGCAGGGAAGGTTAAAAATACTTTTACCGGTGAGACGAAATCAGTCCCTGAAGTTGCGCGGGATTATAAAGCAAAAGGTGTTAACTGGATTGTTGTCGGGGATGAAAACTACGGCGAAGGTTCAAGCCGTGAACACGCAGCAATGGAACCAAGGTTTCTCGGCGGCAGAGCAATTATAGTAAAAAGCTTTGCAAGAATTCACGAGACAAACCTTAAGAAGCAGGGAATGCTTCCGCTTACTTTTGCAAATCTGTTTGACTATGATAAAATAAAAGAAGATGACAAGCTTAGCGTTATTGGAATTACTGAATTAGCGCCGGAAAAACAGTTAAAGCTGGTTATCAAACATAAAGATGGTTCAAAAGATGAAGCTATGTTGAATCATACGATGAACAAAGCACAGATCGAATGGTTTAAAGCAGGCAGTGCGCTGAACCTGATTGCGAAGATGAATAAATAATAAATTATTATATGTAGAGACGGGGCATGCCCCCTCTCTATTAAATTTTACCCGATTCTGATATCTCGGAATCGGGTTTTTTATTTTAAAAACCCTGAAAATTAGTTATATATTGATAAATATTAAATATTTATTGATTATCAGTAAAATATACTTGACAAACGATAAATAGCGTATTATATTGCATAAGACAATTGAGCGGGGTATTTATGAAATTATTAAAAGACAACTTCTTAGTGAAAACAGCCTACAGCTATGTAAACCTTTTTTATTTGTTCTTTCCTTTAATGATTTTCTTTTTTCTACTGCCTATTTTATTCAATTTGCCTTTTGGTAACCAGAGTAGTCATACGGTATTATTGAATGTTGATTTGTTTAATCTATTTGGCAAAGAAAAATTCATAACGGATATCAACATTGGCAATGTAATATTATGGGTCATAATTCTAATTGCAAATGCTTCTATAGTTTTGGGGATATTTCGGGGATTAGGAAAACTTAATAAATTTATGAAAAATGTGGTGGAAGAAAAGCCTTTTGTTAAAGAAAACGGCGAACATCTAAAATCGATCGGCATTATTATTATGATTCTTTCTACCATCATTTTTTTGAGCCTTATGTCTTCCGGCTTTCTTAACCCATTTCCAGTCCACGGAGTAGTAAAGATTTTGTATTTCTTGATGCTTATTATTAGCTCTCTATTCAATCCCTACCTGGTTGTTGGGTTAGTTGTTTTTGTTATTGGGGAAATAATAGTTCGTGCTTCAGAATTGAAAGAAGAACAGGATTTAACGGTATGAGGCAAATATGTCGATAAGAGTAAATCTTGATGTTATGATGGCAAAAAGAAAAATATCTTTAACTGAACTTGCCGAGAAAGTGGGGATCACACAGGCAAATCTTTCAATACTTAAAACAGAAAAAGCTAAAGCAATCAGGTTTTCTACACTAAACAAAATTTGTGAAATCCTGGAGTGCCAGCCGGGGGATATTCTGGAATATATTAAAAATTAAACCTTTGAGGTTTTGAAACCTCGGAGGTTTTTTCTTTAAGAAAGCATTAAAAAAGGCATTGGTATTCCGTTCTTCATATCTTTATTTTTCCCCATTAAATAAATTAATTACCAAACAATCAAGACTTAATGCTTTTTCTAAATCCAGCGGTATTATTCGGGCTTCTGGCTGCCTCAATTCCGGTCTTAATTCATCTGCTTAATCTCAGGAAATTAAAACGGATTGAATTCAGCACTCTTGCATTCCTGAAAGAGTTACAGAAAAACAAGATCAGAAAGATAAAGCTGAAGCAGTGGCTGCTGCTTGCACTGAGAGTTTTGATAATTCTCTTTTTAGTGATGGCATTTGCCCGACCCACAATTAAAGGGATAGCAATTGGTGGTACTACTTCTGCGGCTAAAACGACTGCAGTTTTTATACTTGATGATACTTTCAGTATGTCGGTTGTTGATGCGAACGGCTCCTACCTGAATCAGGCAAAATCTATGATTCTGAATCTGCTTAAAGAACTGCAGGAAGGAGACGATGCTGCGCTGGTGCTGGTATCAGATAAAAGCAACCGGGAAATTAAAACAACTGGTAACCTGGCGGCATTTGAGAACGAGGTAAACTCTGTTCAAATTTCTTATGCATCGGGATTATTACATAACGCTATTGTAAAAGCGGCAAAAATCTTGGGCGAATCTAAGAATTTTAATAAAGAGATTTATATACTCTCTGACTTCCAGTCTGGCAGGTTGTATAACGAGGGGACACTTTCAGATCTAAGTGAGTTACTCAACGAAAATGTGCGATTATACACATTTAATTATTCGGGGAAAGAAGTCTTTAACCTTGGAATTGATCGGCTGAAAATTGATAACCAGATATTCGAAAAGGATAAACCTGTAAATTTTAGTGTCACCGTAACCAATTATTCTAATCGACCAGTAGATAATACTGTCGTTTCTCTATATTTGAACGGTGTAAGAAGCACTCAGGCAAGTGTAACAATTGGAGCAGGGGAATCCAGAGTAATATCTATGCAGGATGTTCCAAAGCAGTTCGGTTATATTGACGTTATTGCTGAAATTGAAGACGACGATATTTTGCAGGATAATAAGCGCTTTACAAATTTCTTTATTCCGGATAAAATTCCTGTAATAATTTTCACTGACAATCCTTCAGATGCAAAATTTATTGATCTTGCACTGACTGCTGGTGATAATCAAAGCTCTATTAAAATAACAAATAAAAGCATTAACCAGCTATCTTCAATTGATCTAAATCAATATGATGCAGTGATGATAATTGGCTCCAAAAATATTACAGGCCTTGATAGGTTAAATTCTTATATAAAAGGCGGAGGCAGTTTGTTTCTGATGCCAGGCTCTGCTTCTTCACTTCAGGGATTTCAGGCCTTGACAAATAAATTAAACCTGCCAGTCGCTACTGGTACTTTTGGTAAGATAAATTCTGCGGATAATACTGATTCTTTTGACAAAATTGAATTCAATCATCCCATCTTTAAGGATATTTTTGCAAATCGAAATAAAGAGAAGATTGAATCTCCTGATATTTACCACAGTTTCAAAATAACTACAGAGGGAAAGGGTATCAATATTATTACTTTAATGGACGGCTCATCTTTTTTAAGCGAATATAAAATTGGTAGTGGAAAAGTCTTGCTAATGAATATCGCTCCTGTTTTAAGCTGGTCCAATCTTCCATTAAAAGGGATATTCGTTCCTTTAATGAACAAAGCCGTTTATTATCTTGCAGCAAAAGATAATGGTAACCAGGAATACCTGGCTGGCAATAAAATTGAAATAAATTTATCCAATAATCTTGCTCCGCAAATTAAAATTGAGCGGCCGGATAATTCAGATGATTTTTTGAATCTTGATAAGAATTTGCAGAATAATTATATAAGCTATGATAAAACAAAAATAGTGGGTAATTATAAAGTATTTTCAGGATCGCAAATAATTGATGAAATTGCTGTGAACACAGATCCAAGAGAATCAGTTACCAATTATCTGAGTGAAGGTGATTTTGATGATTATCTTAAAAAAATCGATTTTAGGGGTAAGCATATCGTAGTTGCAAAAAATCAGGATCCAGCCAAGGTTATATTACAATCAAGGTTTGGATCTGAGCTATGGAAATATTTTATTTTAATTGCCCTGCTTCTTGCGATTATCGAGATGGCTATTGCTAGAAATACCAGGAAAGAAATGGTAAATGTTAATCAGTAAAAGGAGATAGATCGAAAAATTTGACAAATAAATTAATTGATGTTACAAAGAAGACTGTCGAACGGGCTATGCTCGTAGCATTGATGACTAAGGCTCTGGATAAGGAGCTTGTAGAGGAACATTTGACAGAGCTTGAGGAATTATCTCTAACTGCCGGCGCAGAAACCATCTTGAAAGTAACACAGCAAAAATCCTCTGTAGATCCTGCTTACTATATAGGTAAAGGTAAAGCTGAAGAATTGAAGCAGCTGATTGAAATGAATGACATCAATCTAGTGATATTTGATGATGATTTAACACCGATTCAGTTGAGAAATCTTGAAAAATTGTTTGAAAGAAAAATAGTCGATCGTAGCGGATTGATTCTCGATATTTTTGCGTCGCGTGCAAAGACAAAAGAAGCAAAAACTCAGGTTGAACTAGCTCAGCTCCAGTATATGTTGCCTAGATTAACAAGAGCGTGGACACACTTATCGAAACAATACGGTGGAATTGGAACTAAAGGTCCAGGTGAAACACAGATTGAAACCGACAGAAGAATAATCAGAACAAGAATAAGCCTGTTAAAAAGCAAACTTGAAAAAATTGAGTCGCAAAGAATCACTCAAAGTCAGGGGAGGAAAGATTTTACAAAAATTTCACTGGTCGGATACACAAATGCGGGCAAATCTACCTTGTTTAATTTGCTTACCAGATCTGATGTTTTTGCCGAAGATAAATTATTTGCGACTCTGGATTCAACAACTAGAACATTTGAGCTGGGACAGAATCAGAAATTATTACTAAGTGATACCGTGGGATTTATTAGAAAACTTCCTCCTCATCTAATTGCATCTTTTAAAAGCACTCTCAAAGAAGTTAAGGAAGCAGATATTATTCTGCACATAATTGATTTTTCTAATCCTTATTATGAAGATCATATTCAGGTTGTAGAGGATACTCTTAAGGAATTAAACTGTGAAAAGAAAATCCTGCTTAAAATATTTAATAAGATTGATCTGGTCAACGATAGAGGGAAAATTAATCTTGTGAGAAATAAATATGATAGTGCAATCATCATTTCTGCTCAGAGGGGTATAAATATCACAGCACTGAAGGACAAACTAACTGATTTAGCCGAAGAAACTTTTGTTGAGGAAGATATTGATCTTGAGATTGCTGATTCAAAAGCTGCCGCCGCAATTCATTCCTTGGCGGAGGTGCTGAATAAAAAATATGATGAGAATTCCGTACACATAACCTATAGAACAAACAAAGAAAATTCAGAAAAAATAAAGAAAATGTTTTCTAAAGCCTGAGGTTTACTACCTTAATTTCTTCCTATTTCTACTACATATTTCTTAAATTAGTTCATATTTTTTTTCATCTTTGGGAGAAATCAAATGTCCATTGTTCTAAATGGTTCCGGACTAACAATTGAAAAACTGGTAAAAATCGCTCGTCATAACGAGAAAGTTGAACTTCATCCTGACTCACTTCAAAAAATTAAAGTTTGCCGTAAAATGCTTGAGGAGAAACTTAAGGCGAAAGAAATAATGTACGGCACAAACACAGGAATAGGCGAATTTTCAGAAATAGCTTTAAATGATGAACAGGTTAAAGAATTTCAAAAATATCTTATTTATAATCACTCGGCAGGAATTGGAGACCCTGCTCCTCTTGAGTATGTTCGTGGAGCAATTGCGGGCAGAATTAACGTTCACGCTCACGGAAACTCTGCCTGCAGACCGGAAATTACCTTAACGCTTGTTGAGATGCTCAATAAAGGCATAACTCCGGTTGTTTGTCAGAAAGGATCCGTTGGTGCTTGTGGTGATCTTGCGCCGATGTCGCAGGTTGCCCTTTTGATGATGGGTGAAGGCGAGGCTTATTATAATGGTGAACGACTTTCCGGGAAAGCGGCCTTTGAAAAAGCAGGCATTAAAATTCCCGGATTACAGGCACGTGATGGGCTGGCGGTAATTAATGGATCAAATCTTTTAACCGCCATGGCTGCTTTGGAGCTTTATGATATCAACAAATGGCTAAAACAAGCTGAGATAGCGGCTGCGATGTCACTGGAAGCACTGCATGCGAATTTGAAACCTTATGACGAAAGACTTCATAAATTGCGCGGATTCGCCGGTGCAGTCCGAAGCACTAATTCCATTATGAAATGCATTAATGGAAGCGATCTTCAGACGGGCAAGTTAAAAAGCAAGGTGCAGGACGCCTATTCAATGCGTTCAACTCCGCAGGTTATTGGCGCAGCCCACGACGCTGTCGCGTTTGCAAGATCACAGGTGGAAATTGAATTAAACGGTGTTGGTGATAATCCGATCTTTATTCCGGAAGATAATATCATATTAACGGGGGCTAACTTTCAGGGAACCCCAGTCTCGCTTCCTATGGATAATGTTGGAGCAGCGGTTACAATGATCTCTGTTTTATCCGAGAGAAGGCTTAACAGGCTGTTGAATCCGGCACTTAGTGTCGGACTTCCTTCCTTCTTAACTAGAGGAGCCGGTATGTATTCAGGAATGATGCTGAGTCAATACACGGCAGATTCATTAATTGTTGAGCAAAGAATATTGTCTACCCCCGCTTCAATTCAGTCCATTCCGGCCGCTGCAGACCAGGAAGATTTTGTTTCAATGGGAATGAATACATCGATCAAGAATGCTCAAATACTTGATAATGCTTATGGAGTACTCGGTATTGAATTTATGGCCGCTGCACAGGCACTCGATTTTCGGGATCATAAAACAGGAAAAGGAGTAGCAAAAGCGAAAGATATAATTAGAAAGTATGTGGATCATCTTGATATTGATAGACCTCTTTATCCTGATCATACTAAAATGAAAGAGGTGGTAAAGTCGTGTGAAATATTGGAAAATGTTGAAAAGGAAGTGGGGAGTCTAGGGTAAAACTATGGAAGGGATAATTTTTTTAATAATCGGAGTAGTGATTGGCGCATTCGCGGCTTTCTTCATTGCAAAGGCAAAATTCGGAAGCGGCAACTCCTTTCTCACCCAGCAGCTACAAAAGAACGAAAATGATCTTTCTGCCGAGAGAGATAAAGTGCTCAAGCTTAATTCAGAATTATCATCATTGAATTCGGATTATAGAAATCTTCAGGAAAAACTTGATGAACAAAAATCAGAAATTGAGGAATTACAGAGTAAGTTTGTAAAGGAATTTGAAAATCTTGCCAATAAGATCCTGGATGAGAAAAGCAGCAAGTTTACGCTCCAGAATAAAGAAAATCTTGACCAGATCTTAAAGCCGCTGAATGAAAATATTAAGGCCTTCGAGAAAAAAGTTGAGGATGTGTATGTAAACGATACTAAAGAAAGAGCTACGCTTGCCCAGCAGATAAAAACGCTTCACGATTTGAACCAGCAGATGAGCAGGGATGCAACAAATCTTACAAATGCTTTAAAAGGAGAAACTAAATCTCAGGGCAACTGGGGAGAGTTTATTCTTGAAAGTCTTCTGGAAAAATCGGGGCTTTTAAAGGATAGAGAATATTTTCTTCAGGAAAGTATAACTTCTGAAGGCGGCAGAAGATATCAGCCGGATGTTATAATCAGACTCCCCGAAAATAAAAGTGTGATAATAGACTCCAAGGTTTCTCTGATTGCTTATGAAAAATTCAGTTCTGCAGAAAATGAAGATGAAAGGCTTGGCAGCATTAAAGAACATATCCTTTCCATTAGAAATCATATTAAAAATCTGAATGGAAAAAACTATCAAAATCTTTATGGAATTAATGGGCTCGATTTTGTTTTAATGTTCTTACCGATTGAACCGGCATTTAGTCTGGCACTTCAAAATGACAGCGGCCTTTTCCAGGAAGCGTACGATAAAAATATTGTGATAGTTTCTCCGACTACCCTCCTTGCAACGCTGCGTACAATTGCGAGTATATGGAGACAGGAAAATCAAAATAAAAATGCTATTGAGATTGCAAGACAGAGCGGTGCACTTTATGATAAGTTTGTCGGTTTTGTGGAGGATTTGCAAACAATCGGCAGCAGGATTGAACAAACTCAAAATGCTTACTCCGATGCAATGAAAAAATTGAGTACCGGCCGTGGGAATCTATTGAATAGTGCCGAAAAGATCAGAAAGCTGGGTGCCAAGACTTCTAAAACTCTTCCTCAATCTATGATTGACGATGATGAAAATTTATTAGAAGAATAGCACGCACTAATATCCATGATTAAAATCTGCGAAAATAAGCGATATCTGCGTGACATTACTTCTAAAATAGTATGACAATCACCCAACCAAAGACTCTTGAAGAATTTGAAAGGTATTATGACCTTCGCTGGAGAATTCTCCGCGCGCCATGGAATCAACCGAAGGGGAGCGAGAAAGACGATAAAGAAGCAACAGCTATTCATGTGATAGTATGTGAAATCAAGAGAATACCGGTAGGAATCGGGCGTATTCATTTTAATGCCGATTATGAAGCGCAAATAAGATACATAGCTATAGAAGAAAGTCATAGGGGACGCGGAATTGGAGCTTTGATCCTGACAGAACTTGAGAGGAGAGCTATAGATAAAGGAGCAAAATTCATTATGCTTAATTCCCGGGAAACGGCAGTTAAGTTTTATGAAAAGCACGGATACAAAATATTGAGACAGGCACACACACTGTTCGGTTCAATCCCGCATTTTGAAATGAGAAAGGAGTTGTAATTGAATAGGAAATATTTTGATGCAAATAAATTACTCTGGAATAAAAGAACTTTGATTAATACTCAATCCGGGTTTTATGGATTAGAAGAATTTAAGAAAGGGAAAACCTCTTTAAATTTTATTGAGCTTGAGGCATTGGGAAATGTTAGGGAGAAATCAATTTTACATTTGCAATGTCATTTTGGGATGGATACGCTATCGTGGGCGAGGCTCGGCGCAAAAGCAACTGGTGTAGACTTTTCAGATGAAGCAATAAAGCTTGCAAGACAATTAAACACTGAATTAAATCTCGATGCAGAGTTTATTTGCTCTGGTGTTTATGAGCTGAAAGAGAAGTTGAATAAAAAATTTGACATAGTTTTTACATCTTACGGTGTATTAGGCTGGCTGCCGGATTTGAATAAGTGGGCGGGCATTATTAGTCATTTCCTGAAACCCGGAGGGATATTTTTCCTGGTTGAGTTTCACCCTGTTATATGGATGTACGATAATGAAATTAAAAACCTAAAATACTCCTATTTTAATTCCGGCAAGCCTATTGAAGAAAAAATAAAAGGAACTTACGCGGATAAGAATGCCGAAATTGAAATGACCGAATACGGCTGGAACCATTCACTCGATGAGGTATTTAATTCTCTGAAGGATAATGTAATGAGTATAGGAAGTTTTAATGAATATCCGTTTTCATTTTATAATTGCTTCTCTGATATGGTTAAGGGTGAAGATAATCTCTGGCGGATAAAAGGATTTGAAAATATTCTACCTATGATTTATTCTATAAAAGCATTCAAATCTTAATGTGGCCCTAAATCTCCTCATTGGCATCAACCGACCGTAATAGAAATAATATTTTTTAAAGGAAATCTAATAGAAGAGGGTTGTATTTTTCGTGGACTATTAAGTTTTAATTCGTGGAGCTGATCGGGATCGAACCGACGACCTGTTCGTTGCGAACGAACCGCTCTCCCAGCTGAGCTACAGCCCCATAGTAGTTTTATTCCTAATTGCCCATTTTTAAAATCTCATCCCATTCATTCTTTTCAACGGGCATGACAGAAAGGCGGTTGCCTTTCTGCACAAGTCTCATCTTTTTAAGTTTTGGGTTAGACTTAATACTTTTAAGTGTAACCGGAATGTTAAATTTCTTTGCTAATTTTATATCAACCATTATCCAGGGAGGATTTGCCGGATCGGCTTTGGGATCAAAGTGCGGATTCTCAGAATCGAATTGTGTATGATCAGGGTAACCTTCTTTTACAACTTCGCAATAACCGACTACAGACATTGGATCCGTGCCGCTGTGATAAAATAATACTCCATCCCCATTTTTCATCTCATCGCGCATAAAATTTCTTGCCTGGTAGTTTCTCACTCCGTCCCAGTGAGTAGTCTTGTTTTTACTTTTTGCAAGATCATCAATTGAAAACACATCAGGCTCTGATTTTACAAGCCAGTATTTCTTTGCCATTTAGGCGCCCTTTTATAAATTTTTCCGTTAAAAGTTATAAAGATTATACCAATATTTTGAATAATTAGGGAAAGATGCAATTTATTCCGAATTGGGTAATTTCTCAGTTGCTTTCCTTAGCTAGCGCGATCTTGCTTTGATATTATAAGTATTTCCGAAATATCACATTCTTTCACATTTTACTTCACGTGGGCTTTAGGTAGTCTCTGAAAACGCTCTGAAAACGCTCTGAAAACACTCTGAAAACGCTATATCAAGCCCTCACCGCACATTATAACACATATCTTGGCCTGTCATTTTGAAGTATGACTGAAATTGTGAAGATAACTTAGATCCTTTTCCGGTGTTATCACTCAATAGCACAACAATTCATTGAATATTTTACAGCAAAAAAAGATGCACAATACACAGAATTGAAATTACCGGCGGGCGTAGATATATTGGACAGCCAAAAGACGGTTTATGATGAAAATAATGATCTTTTCGATATTTCTTTTATTTGTGAGCTTCTGCTATGCTCAAGATAATGGGGCATTTCAAATTGCACGACTGAAATATGATGGCGGCGGCGATTGGTACAACGGACAGACAGAGGAACCAAACTTGCTGAATTTTATAAAACAGAATACGGATATTAAGGTAAAAGCTGAATATACGTTTGTCGATATTTCATCTGATGATATATTTTCTTATCCTTTTTTGTTTATGACAGGTCACGGAAATATAGTATTATCTAATGATGAGGTATCGAGACTGAGGAGGTACCTTGAAGAAGGAGGATTTCTTTACGCTGATGATGATTATGGAATGGATAAAGCTTTCAGAAGAGAAATGAAAAAAGTTTTTCCTGATAAAGACCTGATTGAATTGCCGTTCAGCTATGGGCTTTACCACGATTTTTATGATTTTCCGAACGGCGTTCCCAAAACTCATGAGCACAACGGAAAACCCCCGCAGGGCTTTGGAATCTTTATCGGTAAGAGGTTAGCGGTTTATTATACTTATGAATCAAATCCCAGTGATGGATGGGATGATCCTGAAGTTCATAATGATCCTCCTGAAAAGAGACTGGAGGCATTGAAATTCGGAACAAACCTGGTTATATGGGCATTGAGTCAATAATAATTCAAAATTCAAAAACCAAAATTTTAGTTGAGAAATCAGTCCACATATTATAAGGAAATAATTGCGAAACTTGAATGTTTGGTTAAGCGGGAGTATTTCCTTTTTGCTGCAATTGGTATTCAATCTACGGTAATAATAGGAATCTTAATCTTTTTGAGTTTTTCATTTGGGGAAGCGTTATTCCATTTTGAATCTCTTGTAAGAACAATATTATTTGTGATCTTTCTGGTCTTTACAATCGGAGTTTTCGTTTTTCTTTTTGTAGTCCCGATTCTGAAATATTTTAACATCATCAGAAAAACAGATTATTACAAAGTTGCAGCAAAGGCTGGAAATAATTTCCAGTTTTTAAAAGATGACCTGTTGAATGCAATGCAGCTTGTTTCAGTTGAAAACAGCACCCGAAATTATTCCATCAGTCTTATTGATGCGGCGTTTCTGAATGTTTATGAAAAAGCCAAAAGCATAAAGTTTGAATCGATAGTAAGTTTTGCAAAAGCAAAGGAGCTGTTCAAATATTTATTAGTAACTTTTATTATCTCCTCGATTTTATTCTTGCTTGTTAATCCTCTCAATGCAGCTGCTTTTCGCTTAATAAATTTTAATAAAGAATTCATTCCGCCGGCTAAATATTCTTTTGAAATTTATCCGGGTAATATTCAATTGACTAAAGGTGATGATATTTCAATCTTAGTCAAAGTAAACGGACCAATTCCAAAGAATGTATTTATTGCAACAAAGGGTAAAGATGAAACACAATTTGAGTTTCAAAGTTTAATGCGAGATTCATTGGGTGAATATAACTACGATCTGAAATCTGTCAGAAACAGCTTTACGTATTTCGCCAAAGCTGATGAAATATCTAGTGTTAAATATTCTGTTGTTGTTATTGACAGGCCGATTATTAAAACACTTGATGAAACCATAGCTCCACCGTCTTATTCTAAATTATCTTTTGTTGAACAAAAGGATAATGGAAATATCACTGCTCTTCCCGGTAGTAATGTAAAGATTAATATCAGTTCAACTAAGGGTCTCAGTACTGCAAAGATCGTATTTGGAGATTCCACCGCTGTAAATTTAAATATAAGTGGTAATAATGCAAATGGCAGTTTCAGGATCAAAAAAGACAATAGTTATCGGATAATAATTACAGATAGTAAAGGAAATGAAAATCTTTCTCCAATTACTTACTCAATAAAGACTATTCAAGATTTATACCCATCTATAATGCTCATTTCGCCTGATGGAAATGTCAATCTTCCTGTGGATAACAGAGTTAATTTATTTGCAAAAATTAATGATGATTACGGATTTTCAAAGATGACTTTAAATTACCGTCTTTCTTCATCAAGATATAAAGAGACTGAGCCTGAATTTAGATCAGTGCAAATTCCAATAGATAAAAACTCTAAAGAACAGGATATCAATTACATCTGGAATCTTTCAGATATGCAGTTAACAGAAGATGATGTTGTAACTTATTACCTTGAAGTGTTTGATAATGATAATATCAATGGACCTAAATCTTCTAAGACTTCCTCACTGACGATTAGGGTTCCTTCACTAGATGAAATGCTCAGCCAGGCTGATAATACACAGAACAGTGCTGTAAATGATTTGCAGGAAACTCTGCAACAAGCTCAGGATTTGAAGAAAGAACTTGAAAAAATAGCCCAGGATCTTAGGCAGAATAAAAAAGACATTAGCTGGGATGAGAAGCAAAAAATTGAGAAGACAATTGATCAGTTTAAAAGAATGCAGGAAAAGGCCGACGAAATTGGGAAGAAAATTGATGAGATGAAAAAAAGTCTTCAGCAAAACAACCTGCTCTCAAAAGAAACTCTGGAGAAGTATTCTGAGCTGCAAAAATTGTTCGACAGTCTTTCAAACGATGAAATGAAAAAGGCAATGCAGAATATGCAGAACCTTTTGCAAACGCTGGACAGACAACAAATTCAGCAGGCTATGGAAAATTATAAGTTCAATGAAGAACAATTCCGTGCAGGCATTGAAAGAACTATGAATTTATTAAAAAGGATTCAGGCAGAGCAAAAAGTTAATGATTTAGTAAAAAGGATAGATCAGCTTGCGAAAAAGCAGGAAAATCTTCAGAAAGAAACCAAAATTAGCAAGGGAAAGGACAAGAATGAATTAGGTGATAAGCAAAATGATATTTCTGAAGATCTTAAAAATCTGAAAGAGAATATGAATGATCTTTCAGACAAAATGAAGGAATTAAAAGATCTTCCAAATAAAGAGCTTGATTCATTACAGCAAAAATTTGATACACAAAATAATCAACAACTATCCAAGGAGGCGTCTGAAAAAATTCAGCAAAACCAAAATCAGCTTGCAATGCAGAATCAGCAGCAGATAATGCAGAATATGCAGGAAATGAAAAAAGGGATGAAACAACTGCAGCAATCCATGGCCCGCCAAAGCCAGATACAAACATTTCTTGATATGATGAAGATTACGGATAATTTAATTTCACTTTCGAAACAACAGGAAAAATTAAAGAATTCATCAGAAAACATGGATCCAAATTCATCCGGATTTAAGAAAAATTCCGAACAACAAAATGATATTCAAAACAATCTGGAGAAGACCTTACAACAAATGTCTGCGCTTTCTCAAAAAACTTTTGCTATCACGCCGGAAATGGGAAAAGCACTTGGAGATGCAAACAGGGCAATGTTAAAATCTCTGGAGGCGATGCAGAATAGGAATGGCAATCAGGCTATGAACGAGCAATCCAATGCTATGAAGGACCTTAATGATGCAGCATCACTTATGAAGAGTTCGATGGAACAAATGATGAGTGGGGGGCAGGGACAAGGAGGAATGATGTCCCTCATGCAACAGATGGGAATAATGTCTCAGCAGCAAATGAGCTTAAATAATCTTACACAAATGTTGCAGCAGGCTATGCATGGATCAATGACGATTGAACAACAGACACAACTTCAAAGACTGGCTCAGCAACAAGAACAGATAAGGAAAAGCCTTGAACAGTTAAATAATGAAGCAAAAGCATCAGGCAGGTCCAAGACCTTGGCTGCAAGTATAGATAAAATGCTTCAACAGATGCAGGAAGTTGTTACTAATATGAAATCACAAAAACTGGACGACAATGTGGTTCAGGAACAGGAGCATATTTTATCAAGAATGCTTGATGCACAAAGATCTGTAAATGAAAGGGATTATGAAAAAGAAAGAGAATCTTTCACGGGTAAGGATATCGTCCGCGAATCTCCGGCAGAATTAAATTTATCTTCAGACAAAGGTAGGAATAAAATTAGAGATGAACTTAATAAAGCTGTGCAGGAAGGATTTTCAAAAGATTACGAAGAATTGATTAGGAAATATTATGAAGAATTGCAAAAGGAAAACGTGAATTCGAGCAATAAATAAATCAAACCGGATCAATATGCACAAACACTTTCTGAATCTCTTCTATCGATTCAATTGCCTTCTGAACTTTTTTCCCTATATCATGAGATTTATGAGTAGATAAATTCTTATCAACTTCGATATGGATCTCAATGTGAAAATTATTCCCAACGTAATGGGATCTCAAATCGTTCATTCCCTTTACCCCATCTATCTTTAATGCACGGTTGGCAATTTCAAGTATTATTTTTTCATCTGCTGCTTTTCCCATAAGATAGTCAATATTTTCACGGGCAATTTCATAGCCGGATTTTAAAATAAAAAGTGAAATTAGTATTCCTGCTATTCCATCAATGTAAGGCAAACCGATTTGCACTCCTATAACTCCGATTAATGACAAAGAGGAAGCTAATACATCATTGAGACTATCAACCGCACTTGCACGTAATCCAGGGCTGCGGAATGTATTACCGACTCTTGCTTGGTATCTGGTCAAAAATATCTTCGCCAGGATTGTGACTATGAGAATTGAATAAACAAGGATATTTATTTTATAATGTTCAGGGTGCAAAATTCGATTCACTGAAGCTTCGATCAGATTAATTGCTACAATAGCTGTAAATAGTGCAATTAGAAATACTGCTATTGGCTGGGCGGCATTATGTCCAAACTGGTGATCGTCATCGGGTTTCTTAAGTGATATCCTTACGCTTATCATTATTGCCGCCGAAGAAACTATATCGGTAAGCGAATTGATCGCATCTGAAATTACAGCGATCGAGTTTGAAATTATCCCGGCAAACGCTTTAATCAGAAAAAGGAAAATATTTGCAAGAAGCGAAAGGTTTGCAGCTCTTTTAAGAAGTTTAGCCATAGGCAAAGATAGAAGTTATTCTGTTAAATTGGAAAAACTCTGATAGATATTAGCTTTCCGTTTTCAGATAAGCAAAGAAATAAAGCATCATTTTGATCCTTTTTTTGCTTAACAATTGGGTTCAAGGTGAGAATTTATGAAATTTTAACCATTCATTGAGTAACTCCAGTTATTGTTTTGGACCTATTTTAATTCAGACTAAATTTCCGGCATGTTCTTGCATTTCAAATCAGGACACTACTCGATTGTTTTTAATGTCGATCTTTTAAGTGTTTTGTTTTGAACAAGAAATATTTTGGATTATTTATAAATTGCTTATTTTGAGACACCGGTTATTCAGCTTTGCTCTTTCCCATATTACATATATTTGCATAAATAGTTGATTGATATATGAACTTCTAAATCATCAATGGTAAAATTGCTTTTTGTTTTTAATATTTCATAATTTCCTTGTGTATTTATTTGGAACACTATTATTTTATGTTCATTTTCATTGTGTTAAATTGAGATTAAGGGTTTGCCTGAATTAAATCAATCATTATTCTGTCAAAAAAATTGTATTTCTTTGTCAAGAAAAGACGAAATATTCGAAGTTTTACTTGAAGCATCAGAAGATCTTATCTTTATACTGGATAACAAAGGATGTTTTAAGAGAGTAAATGAAAATGGAGCAGCATTACTTGAATTTAGTTCACAGGAGCTATTGGGAAAGCATTTATTGGAGTTTGTGGATCCCAATAGCAATAGAGTCATAGCAAGTTCCTTACAGGAAATATTAGAATCTAATGAGCTTACAACATTTGAAACCGTATTGGTCTCAAAATCCGGAAAAGAAATAATCTTTCTTATAACTGCAAAAACAATTTTTGATAAGAGTGTTAAACCCGAATTGCTGGCCGTTGCTAAAGATATTACAAGTCTGCATTATGAGGCCGAACGTGCAAACGACCTGGCAGTCAAATTAATTGAAGCACAAAGATTAATAGCAATTGAAAGAGAACGCACAAATCGAAGAAATACAATTATTGATGAACTGGCTCGACTTAAGAATGAATTTATATCAAATGTCTCGCACGAACTCAGGACTCCGCTTGCGTCTATTATAGGGTATTCGGAGGCAATACTATCTGATCCTAATATGCCGAAGGAGGTTCAAACAGAATTTACTGAAATTATATTAAAAGAAAGCAAAAAGCTGGCAGGCCTGGTTAATAATGTACTTGACATAACAAAAATTGAAGGCGGTGAAATTCAACTTGATCGGAGTAATTTTAATATTATTGAAGTTTTGAATGATGTAATTGAAAAATTCAAACCGCTAATAAAGGAACATGGGCTTTCACTGAGTTGTGATATTTCTGCAGATGAAGTCATTATAAACGCTGATAAGGAAAAGTTAAGACAGGTTTTTGAAGGATTGTTAAATAATGCGATAAAATTTACGGACTCAGGCGGTAGAATTTTTGTTGGTGCCCGAAGCTTATATAAGGAAATTGAGATAATAATCAGCGATACTGGTATTGGAATACCCGAAAATGATATTCTAAATATTTTTCAGAAATTCTATAGGGTTAGCAGACCAGGGAAGCAGATCTCAGGTACCGGACTGGGCTTGGTATTTGTCAAACAAATCGTAGATTTACATAAAGGATTAATCACAGTAAACAGTGAAGCAAATATGGGAACATCTTTTGTAATCAAATTACCTAAGGAAAATAAATTACAACAAACAAATAAAGGCCTAAAGTGAACAAGTTAGTTTTTATAGTAGATGACGAGCAGTCTATTTCAAAGCTTTTGTCCTATTGGGTTAAGGACAAATGGAAATATGAAGTCGAAATTTTTTCAAATGGGGAGGACATGCTAAAAAAACTGAATATGCGTCCTGATATAATTTTGCTTGATATTATGCTGCCGGGACTTAATGGAATAGAAACCCTGAAACTGATCAAAAAATATGATGAAAACCTGCCGGTTATTATGCTATCTGCACAAGGCAGTATTGAAGTTGCTGTTGAATCCCTGCGATTTGGTGCTTTTGATTATTTTCAGAAACCGATTGATATGCAAAAGCTTGAACCTGCCTTAAAAAATGCTATTAAGTCATATGACCTCGTAAAGGAAATTGAATCACTTAAGGAAAATATTAAGAAGGAATACAGCTTTGATAATATAATCTCCTCCGATGGGAAGATGCAAGACGTATTTAAATTAGTATCAAAAGTTTTAAATAATGATATCACTGTATTAATTCATGGTGAAAGCGGTACTGGAAAAGAGCTGATTGCGAGAGCAATTCACTTTAACGGAAAAAGAAAAGACAAACCTTTCATAGTTGTAAACTGTGCATCTATTCCGCGTGAACTGCTTGAGAGTGAATTGTTTGGACATGAAAAAGGATCTTTCACCGGCGCCCATCAACGCAAACTTGGCAAATTTGAAATTGCAAATGAAGGTACTATTTTTCTTGATGAAGTCGGTGAACTCGAAGTTCTTTTGCAGGCCAAACTTTTGAGAGTCATTCAGGAAAAAGAATTCGAACGAGTCGGAGGTAATGAGCTAATAAAGACGAATGTAAGAATTATTTCGGCAACAAACATAGAATTAAAGGAGGCCGTTGAGAAAAAACAATTCAGGGAAGATCTATATTACAGGTTAAACTCTTTCCCGATAAATATTCCACCTCTTCGTCAAAGGAAAGGCGACATTTTAATACTGGCGGAACATTTTTTGAAAACTTTTAACGATAGACTCGGGAAAAGCATAAAAGGATTTACCAAAAGAGCCTTGAAATTAGTATATGAATATAACTGGCCCGGGAATATTCGTGAAATGGAAAATACTATTGAAAGATGCCTTATAGTTGCTGAAAAAGATATGATTGATATTGAGGATTTGCCATCTCACTTGCGAACCGCGGACCCTGCAGCCTCCATTGAATACAGCGGGTCATTATTCAGCGACGAAACAATAATTCCTTTTGAAAAATTAAAAGAGGAATCGATAAGGCATGCATTAAAAGTTACTAACGGCAATATTGTGGAAGCAGCCAAGAAATTGCAGCTTGGAAGGGCTACTATTTATAGATTGATGGAACGGTATAAAATAGAAAATCGTACTTAATTTAATTTAAATCAGGAACCTAAATGGATTTTACCAAAGAAAAATATGGTGATGTGGTGGTCGAGGTTGTTAATCTTGACCGGGCCACTTTAAAGGAAGCCGAAGAGTTTAAACTCACACTAACGCAGGATATTGAAGAAGGGATAAAAAAAATAGTAGTTGATATTTCACTATGTGAATTCATTGATTCAACATTTCTTGGAGCCCTTGTTGTTTCGCTAAAGAAAATCACTGGGCTTGGTGGTGATCTTAGGCTTGTAGGATTTCAACCTGCGGTTCATTCTATGTTTGAATTAACAAGAATGTACCGTGTATTTGAATCGTATAAGACGAAAGAGGAAGCTGTCAAAAGTTTTAGCCAATAATGATTTTTATAAGAGATTTATCTCTTTCAAATATTCTCATTTATTACATCTCCAAACAAAACAGGCCTGGATGCAAGAAGAGCAAAAAGCGGTATTGGTAATTGACGATGATTTGACGGTTCGCAAGCTGATTGAGCATCATTTAAAGAAAAATGGATTTATTGCCCTGACTGCCGATAGTTCGGAAGGGGGTTTCAAACACCTGGAGAAAAGTAAAGTTGATCTTGTATTGTGCGATGTAACGATGCAGGGAATGGATGGTTTTGCTTTCTGCAAGCAGGTAAGAACCGACGATAAATTTAAAACGCTTCCTTTTGTTTTTGTAACTGCCAAATCAACAATTAAAGATAAATCTGTTGCCCTTGAAGTTGGTGCTGATGACATTATTACTAAGCCTTTCGATATAAATGAGCTTATATTAAAAGTTCGTGCGTTAATCCGTAAAGCTGATATATATAAAATTTACGGAACTGGGATCAAGAGAACAGTTGAGGAATCTTTTCAAAAGCTGAAAAGTAAAATACTGCTTGTCGACGATGATGAAACGCTATCACGATTATTTCAATATAATTTGAATAAGGAAGGATTTGAATGTGTCATAGCCGCTAGTGCGCAGGAAGGATATAAAAAAGCCAAATTACTTCAACCTGATTTAATCATTTCTGATATTATGATGCCTGAAACCGATGGCTACGAATTCAGAAGAATGTTGCTAAAAGATGAAAACCTTAAATATATTCCTTTTGTTTTTTTAACTGCAAAAGGTGCGGAAAGCGACATACTTGAAGGCTATGAATTGGGTATTACTGATTATGTGATCAAAACGGCTGGGCCAAAGGTAGTTGTTGCTAAGGTTAATGCGATAATAAAAAGTCTTGGTAGCGAGAGACAAAAGGCTGTGAATGAATTGCAGCAGGCTGCTGATTCAATGCACGTAAAAGTCGTCCCTGACGAAAGCCCTAAGTTTGAAGGATTTGAAATAAAGCAATGGCATCAGCCTTTTCAGGGAATACCCGGAGGAGATTTTATCGATTACTTTAGACTGGATGATGATAGCCTTGCAATAATTCTTGGCGATGTAATGGGCAAAAAATGGGGTGCATGGTATTTTGCTTTTGCTTATGCAGGGTATGTACGAAGTGCAGTTCGGGTTGTGTTGCAGAACAGCAAAGAAAAAACACCAGATTCAATTCTTCAACATATTAACCAGTCTGTTTACCAGGATGCGAAAGTTTCCGAAGTATTTGCTACCCTATCGATTCTTGTTCTCAATAATAAAAGCAAAACAATAAAGTACACGGGTGCCGGAGATTTACCGGTCATTTGGATTTCGGCATCAAATAGGGAAATCAAAAAGATTAAATCAAAAGGGATGCTGCTGGGTTTTGCCGAAGATGGAAATTATGAAGATATTACAATTGAAACGAAACCCGGAGATTTAATATTTCTTGTTACAGATGGAATTATTGAAACTAGAAACGCGGGCGGAGAACAATTCGGAGCAAAGAAACTCGACGAAGCCCTTAAAAATATTTCACCTGAAGATAATCCATTAGAAGCTATAAAAAAGGAATTTATAAATTTTACAGAGAGTAAATTCGAAGATGATATAAGTTTAATTACTATTAAAAATCAAGATTAAACTTCGCTGCTGGCCTGCAGTTTTTCCGTCCTATCTGCTAATTTCAATTGTTCAATCAATTCATCCAATTCACCTTCAATAATATTTGCAAGATTGTAGAGTGTCAAACTGATTCTGTGATCGGTAACCCTGTTTTGCGGAAAATTGTAGGTTCGTATTTTGTCACTACGATCTCCGCTCCCCACCATGGATTTTCTCTGGGCGGAGACTTCTGCGTTTTGCTCTTTCAGTTTCATATCATATAAACGTGCCCGCAGAACCTTCATCGCTTTTTGCCTGTTCTTTAACTGAGATCTTTCATCCTGGCATTGCACAACAATTCCTGTGGGAATGTGGGTAATTCTTACGGCGGTTTCGACTTTGTTTACATTCTGACCACCTGCTCCACCTGAACGAAAGATATCTACTCTTAAATCATTCTGGTTAATATCAATTTGAACGTCTTCTGCTTCCGGCAACACTGCAACAGATGCAGCAGATGTGTGCACTCTTCCATTTGCTTCGGTTTCCGGAACCCGTTGAACGCGGTGTACCCCGCTTTCAAATTTTAAATTCCCATAAATATTTTCCCCGCTTATTGAAAAGACAGCCTCTTTAATGCCACCACGTCCTGTATCACTAATATCCATAAGCTCAACTTTCCAGGCTTTTCTTTCTGCAAAACGGGTGTACATTCTGAGTAGATCGCCCGCAAATAAGGCTGCTTCCTCTCCTCCTGTACCCGCACGGATTTCCATTATTATATCTTTGTTATCATTTGGATCTTTTGGAAGTAAGAGGAATTTAATTTTTTCTTCAAGTGATACTTTCTTTTCCTCAAGTTCAACAAGCTCAGCTTCAGCCAAAGGAATAAGTTCTTTATCGGCTTTGGAGTGAATTATCTCTTTATTTCCTTCAATGTTTTTTATTATTTCTGTGTATTCTTCATAAGCTTCCATTATTTCAGCCAGATCGCTTCTTTCCCTGCTCAGACTAACTATCTTTTCCCTGTCGTTCATGAATGTGGGATCGGAAAGTTGCTGGTTTATTTTCTCAAAGCGGTCCCTGACTTTTTTTAGTCTATCGAGTATGTTCATTTCAATTTTAATTATTAGAGCCTTAAATATACCAAAGGTGATGTTTAAAATCTAAAATAGGAGAATAGTAAATTATTAGCATAGATAGAATTTCATAACAAAAAAGGCTGAAGTATTAGAAACCTTCAGCCTCTTTTTTAGGTTATATGAGAAACTATAAATTCTTCATCCAGGCTTCTCTTAATTTTAGCTGTTCTGGAGAAGCATCGGGGTTCACTTCAAATTTGTGTCTTATAACGCGTGGCTGAAGAGTAGCAGTTAAGTCAATCTCTTTATCCCCCCTTTTCACCGTCATATTTATTGTGTCGCCCACTTTCAGTGACCGCAGTTTTCCAAATACCATTTGAACGTTTTGTAAAGAAAGAGGTGTTCCGTTCACTTTTTCTATAATATCACCTTTCTCGAAACCCGCTTTTGAATCGGGCTCTACTTTTGTAACTCCAATAGCGTTATTTACAAACCCCAATGATAGTCCCAAAGAGGGTCGACTGCTGTCAATGCCAGCAGTTTCATAATAATTTATTCCAAGCCAGTTGAAATATTCTTTTACAGGGAGTTTATCGGTGCCCTTTATATAATGGTCGATCAAATCTCTAATTTCGGGATATGTCATATCAACCAATTCATTAAAAAAGTTTTTTTCCCTAAAGGAGTGTTTAGGCCCGTATTTTTTTGATAGTTCTATAATTAGTTCTCTCAATCCTTTTTTTCCACCTGAGAGTTCAAGCAGTCTAATATCCAGTAGTGTTCCTACTACGGAACCTTTCATATAAATGTTCGGATATTGATCCGGCATTTCTGTAGCGTGAACACCCAGATTGGTCAGACTTATATTCTGATCATAATTATCATTTATTGTAAGCTTCATGCTAAGGTTATTCAAATAGTCGTGGAGAGTAATGAGATGGTCACGGAGTTGTAAAATATGCGCAGCCCATTCGGTCACACCTTCGTATAGCCACAAATGCTGAGACATAACGGGCTTTACGAAATTAAATTTCTCAACTAATTCGCTGTGGATATTTAGTGGAGTATTAACGTGGAAAAATTCATGTGCTACAACGGATCTTAGATTTTCAGCTACAGGACCTTTTAAAGAATCTTCTTTTGTTACGTATTCTGAACTGAAGGAGTGTTCCCAGGCTCCTGCACTAAAATCACCAAACTCAAATAGGAAAGTATAATGATCAACAGGTAAGCCCTTGGTAAAATCAGATTCTGCATGTAAAATATCTTTTAATAAGCCTAGTATATCTTTCGATGTAATCATCCCGGTTTTTGAATAAGTATAAACATCAATTTTTGCTCCGCCCACTTCAGTTGTTGCTTTTGTAAGGTTTCCAAGATAAAATGGGGAGTCAACAACTTTATCATACGTATCGGCCTCATAATATCCTTCAGCATCCTTTTTAAGAGCAGTTCCAAGTAACCAGTTTGATGGGTAATCAATTTTAATTTTTATGGGTTCTGATTGCATTCCACTTAAATATCCGAACACTGCCTGACCGTTTATCATTACAAAATTATCGGAAATGGTAGAACTGCACATCGGATAAATTCTATGTTCTTGGACAGGTGAATCCCAAATGTCAGCAACTTTATAAGTTATCTTTTTAACATTGACCGGATCACTAATAGTCCATTGATTTGCCGAACTATGCTCAGCAGGAATTTCGTTTCCATTTGTATCATACACTTTAAAATCACTTACGAATCTTCCTATATCCATTTCTTGATAGGTACCGGGAGCAGTAGAGGCAAATTGAAAAATATTATTATTAGTGGATAATTTTTCGGGATAAACTGTTACATGAAATTTGTCATCTGCCCTGCTATTTAAATTAACTTCAAAAATCTGCTGAGCAAACGAAGTTGAAAATAGAATCAGAAAACTAAATATTAAGGTTTTCCAAAACCTGTTTAAAATATTGTTCATTAAATTCTCCGGCTGAAATTAAGATAAATTTATACCAGCAATACTTGATTAAAATAATAGGAAAAGATATGAACTTTTAACCTCCTTTTGATAAATTGTGCTATATTGATGATGAGCGGTATTTAAATAGTTAAATTTGCTTTTATCTTAGGCTTTAATGAAGTAATAAGAGGGTGTATTATGATTGCTAAAATAAAATATTCACAAATAATTCTCGCTTTTTTTCTGCTGTTCTCATTCAATAATTTTCCGCAAAGTAAAGCCGATAAAATCGATCAGTTACTCAGGAAATATGTAGAATATAATGCATTTAACGGTGCAGCTTTAGTTGCTGAAAACGGAAAAGTGATTTTTAAGAAAGGTTACGGTTATGCAAATTTTGAATGGGATATTCCCAACTCTCCTGACACAAAATTCAGATTAGGTTCTATTACAAAGCAGTTTACTTCAATGCTTATAATGCAACTTGTCCAGGATGGTAAATTGCGTCTTGATGAAAAAGTTTCGGAAGTTCTATCGGATTACCCTAAAGAGCAGGGTGAAAAAATCACTATACACAACCTGTTGACCCACACATCTGGAATTCCGAATTATACGGACTTTCCTGGTTATCCAACAGAAATAATGAAGAATACTTTTTCTCCATTGGAATTAGTAAAGCTTTTTGAAAATAAGCCACTTGAATTTAAACCAGGAAGCAAATTCAGCTACAGTAACTCCGGATATATTTTATTGGGTTATATAATTGAAAAGGTGACCGGCAAACCTTATGAAGAAGTATTAAAGGAGAATATATTTAATCCTCTCGGGATGAAAAATTCGGGATACGATCACAACATTGAAATAATTCCCAAACGTGCTTATGGTTATAACCATTTCGCATTAGAGGTGCAGAACGCAAATTATATTGATATGACTGTTCCTTTTTCAGCAGGCGCACTTTATTCCACAGTTGAAGATCTTTATAAATGGGACCAGGCACTCTACACCAATAAAATTCTGTCTAAAGAAAATATTAAAAAATTGTTCCGTAAATATATCCCCGCTTTTGGCGGGATGTATTACGGTTACGGTTGGGCTGTAACTAAAATATCAAATGGACATGGCGACAGTGTAAATGTTGTTGCGCACGGTGGGGCAGTTAATGGATTTAACTCTTTAATTGAACGCTTTACAGATGATAAAAACCTAATAGTGTTATTAAACAATACTGGCGCGACAGATTTGCAGGACATTGCAAAGCATATCGAGAAAATACTCTACAATGAAAAGTACGAAATGCCGGAAGAACCAATTGTAATCAAATTCGCTAGAAAAATTTCTGACGATGGCGTTGATAATGCAATAAAATATATTAAAAATCTTTCGCCGGAAGAATCTAAAAAGTTGAATGAGAGAGACATCAATAATCTTGGCTATTCTCTGCTGAATACCGGGCAAACAAAAGAAGCAATAAAAATATTTAAGCTCAATATAGATAAATATAATTCAGCAAATTCCTATGATAGCTATGCCGAAGCACTAATGAAGGATGGACAAACGGAAGCAGCAATTGAAAATTATAAAAAATCTCTGGAAATGAATCCCGGTAATAGCAATGCAGTTGAGATGTTAAAGCAAATGGGTGTCGATTATGAATCTAAGAAAACAAATGTAGACCCGGAGATTTATAAAATATTAACAGGTGAATATCAACTTGCACCAAATTTCACAATCACTATTACGACTGAAGACAATAGAATTTATGAACAGGCAACGGGCCAGCAGAAATTGGAAATTTTCCCAAATTCGGAGTATGAATATCACCTCAAGGTAGTAAATGCGCAAATTAGTTTTGTAAAAGATGACACTGGGAAAATAACAGAATTGATTCTTCATCAAAATGGTAGGGATATACCAGGGAAGAAAATAAAGTGAGTAATTAATAATATCTTTGGGCTATGATTTAATGAGATTCTGGACTTAGATGAAGAAATTTGAAATTCCCCAATTCTATAAAAGTTCGATAATTTCGAAAATAAAGCAATCTAGGATGGATAATGATCCCCGCAAAAAAGATTATTCTCCAACCCTGCTGGATTTCGGACCAGTTCGTTTTTACTTAGCCCGTCATTTTGGATTTTGTTATGGAGTTGAAAATGCTATTGAGATTTCATACAAAACTGTTGAAGAAAATCCTGACAGGAGAATTTTTCTTTTAAGCGAAATAATCCATAACCCAAGTGTAAATAATGATCTTAAAGGCAGGGGAGTCAGGTTCATTATGGATACTTCAGGCAATCAACTTATAGATTGGAGAGAATTGAATTCAGATGATATTGTAATTATACCGGCATTCGGAACTACTCTTGAAATTCAGAAAAAGCTGGCAGAGATAGGATTAGATGCATATAAATATAATACAACCTGTCCTTTTGTTGAAAAAGTCTGGAATCGCTCTACACAACTTGGTAAACAGGATTATACGATAATAATTCATGGAAAACATTACCATGAGGAAACACGTGCTACATTTTCACATAGTGTTTTAAATTCCGCATCTGTGATAGTGCGTGATATTGAAGAAACAAAATATCTTTCTCAGGTGATTCTAAGTGATAAATCTGAAGAAGACTTTTATGAATTTTTCAAAGGAAAATATTCTGAAGGGTTTGATGTAAAGAGAGATTTACAGAAAATAGGTGTTGTGAACCAGACGACAATGCTTGCTACTGAGACACAGGCAATCGCAGATTATTTAAAAGAAACTATGCTAAAGAAATTTGGAGAGAATAATCTTAAAAACCATTTTGCGGATACGCGAGACACCCTTTGCTATGCAACAAATGATAACCAGGATGCAACTTACAGTCTGTTGGGAAAAAAGGCTGACTTTGCAATAGTAGTTGGTGGTTACAATAGCTCAAATACCAGTCACATAGTAGAGCTGTGTGAAGCAAAAATAAAAACTTATTTTATTTCATCTCCTGATAGGATAATTTCAAAAAATCTTATTAGCCATTTTGACATTCAAAATAAGGTAGAAATTACTAGTAATAATTACATGCCTAACAAAAAGCCCGTGGACATACTTCTTACCAGTGGTGCTTCCTGCCCCGATGCAATAGTCGATCAAGTATTGAGAAAAATTACTTCACTGTTTGATGGTGTGAAAAAGCTGGAAGCTGTAATTCCTTAAACAATTGAATCTATCTAAAATAAGGCCAACGTACACTATAAAAGCTTTTCCTTCACAGTAAAGGGTTTACTAACCGGAAACAAACAAGTCTGATTATTACACGGCTGGTACTGTAATTGTCCGATTATATTTAGCATCTTTTTAGTAAAATTTTTATTTACCTCAATTACAACATTAATTTCAGCTTCCTGTTCATACAAGGCAAGATCCTTATCGCTGAATTGAAGTTTTAACATTTCAGGAGGTGGGTATTTTATGCTTATTACCTTGTAGAAAGAAGAAGAATCAATTTTAATTCCCGTTGGTGTAAGGGATGGTTCATTTGGCTTGTTTGCATTAATATGCCACGTATCTTTAATACTTAAAACAAAATTTATATCAAGCTGTGTCCCATTTTTTGTATGCTTAACCTTGCTTACAGGAGTAATACTGACAACATCCTCTGGCCTGATGTTTTGAGCAAACAAAGCACTTGATAAAAATATTATAGAAATAGAAATAGAAATAATAACAAGTTTCTTGATCATAAATAGAATACCAAAAAAGAATTAATAAATTATTTTGAACTAAAAGTCTTTGTCACATCCGTATAGAAAGCCTGTTCTATATTTTTATTTTCATTATTCTGAACCCAGACAACGACAGCGAGATTATTTTGATTAATTTTATCAGTTTTAGTTTTCCAGCCGGTAAAATTTCCTCTCCATGATGGATCTTTTGTCGGATCGTTAAGATATGATTTAATTCCGTTCTCTATTTTTGTTAAATCTAATGTTTGTTCAAGCTTATCAGTTCTTTTATTACTGTCAAGCTTTTTTCCTTCAGGTCCATTGGCCAGGTTGCGGACAACAAATAATTGCTTACTTACACCATTGCCGCCAGTATAATTGATAGACTTTTCAACTAGAGCATAATGAATTGATAAATTTTTAGCGGATGATTTTAATTTCTTTAAATCAACGTTTACTTTTATTTCATTATCCTTTCCCAACTTTGCCGTGCCGGAAATATCATAACCGGGTTTTTCTTTCATATTACTATTAATGATGTGCTTATAAACATTAAACCTGTTAGGAGCAACAAAATCAGCTCCGCCACCGATTAGCCGATTGCCTCCGTCAAAGAAGACTGTTGGAGTCCCAAAATTGCCGCCATAGTACAGGTAACGTTTAAAAGTATCCGGGTTTGTCATCGGGTCAGGTCCTGGAATATGCAAATGATATTCGAGTACTATCATATCTTTTTTTGGATAATATTCAGAGAGCATATCGAATGCCTTATCAGCTGCAACGCAAGGCGAACATTCCGCCCCCGTAAATAATTCTGCAAGAACAACTCTGCCTGTTGTATTACTCTGATTAAATTTGCCCGGTTCAAATTTCAGCATCTTTTCTTTCTCTTCATTTATCCTTGCCTGAAGAGTTCTTGTGTCTATATCATTTTTCTTCATAAAATTGTCAAGGGCAGATTTTATTTTCGGGTTTTCATAAGCGACAAGACCCTGAATATATGAATCGAAAGCCTTTTCTATTTCACCGCTTTTTTCATAAGCTTTGGCAAGAGTGTACCAGAAATCACTGTCATAAGGGCTTGCCAAATCTTTTGTTGAATTTAATTCTTCAATTGCTCTCTTGTTTTGTCCTATGGCAGAATATACAATTGCGAGATTAGCTTTAAGAGCCAGCATATTTTCCAGTGGAGTATTTTTGCCTGCAGATTTAATTGCGTCGGTGGCCATTTTTTCAGATTTCGTCAAATCGATTCCCATTTTTGCTGAGAAGGCTGCGACAGTGGATTTAATTAATGGGTTATCCTTTTCCTTATTGGTGTTTAAGTAGCCATTAACTGTGTTTTTCACAATTTCTGTTTTCAGCTCATTTTGTTTTTTTTCAGTTGACTTCGTTTTCTTCAACCATTCATTAAATTTTTCTTCTGCCTGACCGGGATCACCATACAATATTGCTTTTGCTGAATGAACAAGTGCATCCTTTGTATGTCCGCTTGCCTCTTCATATAGCGAAAGGTAATAAAGATATGAAGGATCATTCTCGTTCCCTTTAATTGCTTCCTGTTCCAGAACTCTTGCTGAATCTGCATTCCCCAAGTCATAGATCACAAGTGCCTGTGTGTCCAGAATCATATTCAACATCCGCGGGTTTGTATTTCTTGCCATATCAACTGCCTTCTGTGCGTAATCCGCTGCGGTTTTTAGTCCGATTTTCTTTTGTGCAAGCGCATATGCAATAGTATTATATGCATTCATCCTTCCGGCTTCAGGATAGAAATTCACAAACATTTCTCCATACTTTAATGCATTGGTTTCATCACTCTCATCCGCATACAGGTTGACAAGACTATAATATGCGCTCGGTAAATAGTCGCTGTGTGGATATTGAGTAGTAAAATTCTCAAGAGCTTCAATCTTTTTATTTGAATCGGTTATAGAAGAAATTTTTTTAAAAGCTTTTTGGTCTCCGTTTTGTGCGCTAATTTTAACAACTATTAGGAGCGAGAATAAAGCAATCAGCAAAAGAGTAATTCTTGAGTTCATTTTACCACCTGCGATTAATGATCATAATAATGCTAAACTATAATAATCTGAATAAAAATAAAATCTAAAAGGGATGAATGGCTAGGACTATCTGATTTTTTGTTCTATATCATTTTTTGACTCTTCAATTTCCCGCAGCAGTTTTTTGAACAGATCATCAACAGTGAGTATTTCTTTTATTATCCCTGAGCTTTGCCCGGCTTCCATTTCTCCTTCGATCTCATCGCCTTCAAAAATACCGAGCCTTTCTCTTTTGTTACCTAGCAGTTCTCTTAGTTGTTCTTCATTCCAGCCCTCTTCCTCAGCTTTGATTGATCTGAATGCAAAATCATTTTTCATCATTCTAACAAGACCGATTTTTTTGAAAGCGAGCACGGTATCGCCATCGTTGGATTCAATGACCTTTCTTTTATAGTTAGTGTGAGCGGAGGATTCTATTGTGGCTGCGAACCTGGTTCCAAGTTGAACTCCTTCAGCACCAAGTGAAAGCGCAGCAAGAATTCCTCTCCCATCAGCAATTCCGCCTGCAGCAATCACAGGAATTTCTAATGCATCAACAAGTTGGGGGATCAAACATAAAGTGCTGGTCTCATCAATTCCATTATGACCACCTGCTTCAACTCCTTCGCCCACTATTGCGTCGCATCCGGCTTTTTCAGCTTTAAGTCCAAACTTCACAGATGGCACTACATGGACAACCTTGATGTTATTTATCTTAAATTGCTCTATAAATTTTGCAGGGTTGCCTGCTGATGAAAAAACTATTTTTACACTTTCTTCGATTACAATTTTTATTAATTCTTCGGCATCGCTACGAAAGATGGGAATATTTACCCCAAAAGGTTTATCCGTGGCATTTTTGCATTTCTGAATATGCTCTCTTAATAATTCAGGTTTCATTGAGCCGGATCCAATTAATCCAAGCCCGCCGCAATTGGATACCGCTGAAGCAAGCCTCCATCCGGAAGCCCATACCATGCCTGCTTGAATTATAGGGTATTGAATATTAAATAAATGTGTGATTTCTGTATCTAAATTCATTATTCATTCTTTCAATTTTATTTGTAAATGAAATATAAACACTTTCACAAAAAGATTAGGCAGTACATTTCTAAGTGCCCATAATTTGTTATTCGAAATGAGTTTAAGTATTTTTGTAATTTAGTAACATGTAACTAACACAGAAATTTATGCGAGCTATAATTCCAGTTGCCGGTATTGGCAGCAGACTAAAACCCCATACATACTCAACTCCAAAAGTTCTTTTAAATGTTGGGGGAAAACCGATTCTGGGCCATATATTGGATAAATTATCTGAAGAAGGAATTAAAAAAGCTACTTTTGTCATTGGTCATCTGGGTGATATGATAAAGGATTTTGTGCAGGATAATTATCGTTCATTTAAATCTGATTTTGTTCAACAGGAAGAAATGCTGGGATTAGGACACGCAATATACACTGCGCTCCCTACTATTGACGATAAAGAAATATTTATTATTCTTGGAGATACAATTTTCGACGTAAATCTTAAGGGAGTTTTCAAGAAAAAGAAATCTGCACTTGGCGTTAAAGAAGTGGATGATCCACGGAGATTCGGTGTAGCCGTTACTGAAAATGGTGTAATTAAGAAGGTAGTTGAAAAACCTCAAAGGCTTGTAAGCAAACTTGCGCTGGTAGGGTTGTATTATTTTTGCAATTCGGAAAGCTTATCAAAAAGTTTAAAGCAGCTTGTAGATAAAAATATCAGGACAAAGAATGAATTTCAATTAACTGATGCAATTCAATTAATGATTGAAGATGGAGAGGAATTTAAAACATTTCCCGTTGAAGGCTGGTATGATTGTGGTAAACCTGAGACTCTTCTCTCTACTAACCGCCTCTTATTGCAGAGAGATGGAAAATATAAAAAATATAAAGGAGTTGTAATAAATCCTCCCGTTTTTATAGCAAAGGATGCAGATATAAAAAATTCAGTAATTGGCCCTGATGTTTCTATAGATAAGGAAGCAGTTGTAGCAAACTCAGTCATAAAAAATTCAATAATTGGATCTAATGCAAAAGTTACGAGCGCAATTCTTGAAAATTCAATAATTGGCAATAATTCATTAATAAAAGGATCATATAAAAGATTAAATTCAGGTGATTCATCCGAAATAGAATTTTATTAGTTATTACTAAGAAAAGAAGGTAAAATAAATTTATGTCATATTTTTTCACGTCGGAATCGGTTTCCGAAGGACATCCGGATAAAGTAAGTGATGCGATATCCGATGGAATTCTGGATGCAATATTTAAAAGAGACCCTAATGCAAGAGTGGCTTGTGAAACTTTTGTAACTACAGGGTTGGTACTGGTTGGAGGTGAAATAACCACAAGGGCTTATATAGATGTTCAGGAAATTGTAAGGAATATAGTTAAGAAAATAGGCTATACGAAAGCCGAATATAAATTTGATTCTGAATCCTGCTCAGTGATTAATGCTATTCATTCGCAATCTCCTGATATTGCGATGGGTGTAGACCATGGAGGAGCGGGTGACCAGGGCATTATGTTTGGATATGCATGTGACCAAACTCCTGAATTAATGCCGATGCCTATAATGTATGCTCATAAACTTGTTAAAAAACTTTCTGACATAAGAAAGAAAAATCCGAAACTAATGCCGTATTTAAGACCTGATGCAAAATCGCAGGTAACGATTGAATATAGTAATGATCACAAACCATTGCGGGTAGATGCCGTAGTTGTTTCTACTCAACATGATGATAAAGTTAAACAAAATAAAATTAAAGCAGATGTTATCAAATACGTTATTAAAAAAGTTATACCGGAAAAATACATTGATAAAAACACTAAATATTTCGTAAATCCTACGGGAAGATTTGAAATTGGCGGCCCACATGGTGACAGCGGGCTTACAGGCAGGAAAATAATCGTTGATACTTATGGTGGTTGGGCTCCGCACGGCGGCGGTGCTTTTTCAGGAAAAGATCCTTCTAAGGTTGATAGGAGCGCTACCTATGCAGCGCGGTATATCGCTAAAAATGTTGTTGGAGCAAAGCTTGCAAAAGAATGCCTCGTTCAGCTCTCTTATGCTATTGGAGTTGCGAAACCGATTTCTGTTTTTGTAGATACTAAAGGCACAGGAAAAATTCCTGATAAAGAAATTTCTAAAATGATTAGGAAAGAGGTGGATCTAACGCCGAAAGGAATAATTCAAAAATTGAAATTAAGAAGACCAATTTATCAGCTTACATCTTCATATGGTCACTTTGGACGGAAAGAAAAAGAATTTACATGGGAAAAACTTGATCTTGTTTCTAAATTTAAAAAATATGTAAATTAAAATTTATAAAAAATAACAGGTTAATAGAATGAGTGAAGTTGTTGAAAAGAAAATCGATTTTTCTATGAAGTATAAAGTAAAGGATTTATCACTTGCAGAGTGGGGCAGGAAAGAAATTGAACTGGCGGAAGCTGAAATGCCCGGTCTAATGTCTATAAGAAAAGAGTATGGAAGTAAAAAACCTCTTAAAGGCGCGCGAATAGCAGGGTGCCTTCATATGACAATTCAAACAGCTGTATTGATTGAAACTCTAAAAGAATTAGGTGCTGAGGTCAGGTGGTCATCCTGTAATATTTTTTCAACCCAGGATCATGCTGCCGCAGCTATTGCCAAAGCTGGAATCCCGGTCTTTGCCTGGAAAGGTGAAAATCTTGAAGAATATGACTGGTGCATAAGACAGACTTTATTTTTTGGTGATGAAAGCAAACCTCTAACAATGATACTTGACGATGGCGGTGATTTGACAAATATGGTCCTGGATGAATATCCTGAATTGGTATCAGGCATCAGCGGTATTTCTGAAGAAACAACCACGGGTGTTCATCGATTATATGATAGGATGAGAAAAGGGACACTTCCTGTACCTGCTTTTAACGTTAATGATTCCGTAACAAAATCAAAATTTGATAACAAATACGGATGCCGTGAATCGCTTGTTGATGCTATCAGAAGAGCAACCGACATTATGCTTGCCGGAAAGACAGCAATTGTTTGCGGATACGGAGATGTTGGTAAAGGTTCAGCAGAATCACTGGCACACGCCGGTGTGAGAGTTACAATAACAGAGATTGATCCTATTTGTGCATTGCAGGCAAGTATGAGTGGATTCTCTGTAAAAAAACTTGAGCATGTAGTGCAGGAAGCAAACATAGTTGTTACTGCTACGGGTAACTATAATGTAGTTAATGAAAAACATTTCCGTAAAATGAAAGATAAAACTATAGTTTGCAACATAGGTCACTTTGATAATGAAATAGATATGGCTTGGCTTAATAAAAATTACGGCAATACAAAAGTTAACATTAAACCTCAGGTTGATAAATATACTATAGATGGAAAGGATATAATTGTTCTTGCAGAGGGGAGACTCGTTAATCTCGGCTGTGCAATGGGACATCCATCGTTTGTAATGTCAAACTCATTTACAAACCAAGTTCTGGCGCAGATTGAATTGTGGACAAATAAAGATAAATATGACAATAAGGTCTATGTCCTTCCAAAACATCTTGATGAAAAGGTTGCAATGCTACATCTGGCTAAACTCGGTGTAGAACTTGAAACTTTAACACTGGAACAGGCTGAATACATTGGTGTTGAAGTTAAGGGTCCATTTAAGCCTGATTATTACAGGTATTAACAAAGGTGATTTGATAAAATTTTGTAGTGGGGGCTAAGTCCTTCCACTACAATGTAAATTAATACAATTTACTTCAGACAATTTCCCGGTTCAGCCCACCAGGGATGAATTTCATAGGCTAATCTTCCGGCCTGGATCGCAGGATCATTTTTCAGCAGTTCAACAACTTCTTCTTTGCTTTTTACATCAAATATGAAGATACCTCTCCAGTAACCGTCATCTCCAAAAGGACCAGCAATTAGGAGTTTACCCTCTTTTGCCATTTTTTTAATATTATTTAAATGGCCAATCATCAGTTGATTTAATTTCAGGGAATCAATTTTATCAGCATTTTCTCCTTTTACAAGCATGACAAAATAATATTGCTTAATGTTGAACTCAGGCATTTTATTTTCATCCTGAGCGTTAGAAGAAACAGCTATAAAAGGAAAAACAAAAATTGCGAACAAAAGTTTTTTCATTTTAACCTCAATTGAAATTATTTTAGAAGATCTTTTAAAGCAGAATAAAGATTTGAATATCTGAATCTAAAATTATTTTGTTCCAATTTTTCAGGTAAAGCCTTTAAACTCATTGTTATGGATTCGGCAAATTCACCGATTGCCAATTTTAACACAAATGAAGGTACTTTAAGAAATGAAGGTCTGCGTAATATTTTCCCGAGGGTATTCGTAAAATCACTCATTCTGACCAGATCAGGTGAAACTCCATTAACAGCCCCTTTGATTTTTTCATTATCTAGTGAATAAATATATGCATTTACTAGATCTTCAAGATGTATCCAGGGGAACCACTGTTTCCCATTTCCTAATGGTCCGCCGATAAATAGCTTAAATGGAAGAAGCATCTGCTTTAATGCTCCCTCTTTAGTACTCAGGACAATTCCTGTCCTAATGCTTACGTGTCTCACACTACATGACTCAACTTTAGTTGCCTGTTCCTCCCACACTTTACAAACCTGTGAAAGGAAATCATCACCCGCATTATTGGATTCATTTATGGTTTTTTCACCACAATCCCCGTAATAATTAATCCCCGATGCAACAATCAAAGAAGCAGGTTTGTTTTCACATTGACATATTGCTTCAGCCAAATTTTTTGTGCTGATCTCACGGCTTTTCAGAATTTCATTCTTAAAATTTTTATTCCATCTTTTAGCAAAAAGATTTGTTCCAGCCAAGTGTATTACCGCATTCTTCCCGCAGATTTCATTTTCCCATTTGTCTGGCTTCGTATAATCCCATTCTACAAAATTTTTTATCCCGGTTAGTGACTCCTTTGCCTTTTCAATGTTTCGTGTAAAAATTGTTATTTCGTCTCCACGATTAATAAGATTTTCACATAATGATTTGCCGATCAGACCAGTAGCTCCGGTAATAATTATTTTCATTTATCAGTAAATATCCTAGAAATTAGTAGTGGAAATAATACAAAATGTCTTTTAGAATGCCAACGTTGCTTTGATTAATTCAATTAAAAAAGCAAGAAACTCCGTTTACGCAATTATTTGGGCAATTGTTCATTGAACGGCAGGCAATTAAATTTTATATTTATGCTTTAATTTCTATAAATGAGAATGACGAAGAATAATATTTACATAGAGACATATGGTTGCCAGATGAATGTTGCGGATACGGAACTTGTGCTTGGTATTTTAAAAAACCATGGTTATGAGATTACGAAGGAGCCAAAGGACGCTGATGTAGTTTTGTTGAATACTTGCAGCATTAGAGATAATGCTGAACAGAGAATTTATGGCAGGCTTGGAAATTTTAAAACTATAAAGAATTCCAAACCGGAACTTGTAATTGGAATTCTTGGCTGCATGGCGGAGCGATTAAGAAAAGATCTTATTGAAGAAAAGAAAATTGTGGATATCGTTGTCGGACCTGATGAATATAGACGTCTGCCCGAGTTTTTGGATACTGCGTTCAATGGTCAAAAGGGAATCGGAGTTAAATTATCACGAACTGAAACGTATGATGATATAATCCCTTATCGCGAAGATGGTCTGCAGGCATGGATATCAGTAATGCGTGGTTGCGATAAGTTTTGTACTTTCTGCGTGGTACCTTTCACTAGAGGGAGAGAACGCAGTAGAAGTATGAATTCAGTCGTTGGCGAAGTTAAACAACTTTCTCAAAGAGGATTCCACGAAGTAACGCTTCTCGGTCAGAATGTAAATTCATACCTTGATGGAGAAAATGATTTTGCTGATCTCCTAACTGCATGTGCAGAAGTTGATAGAAAGATAAGAGTGAGATTTACTACATCACATCCGCAGGATCTTTCAGATAAATTATTGTTTGTAATAGCCAACCATCCTAATCTTTGCAATTATATTCATTTACCTGTACAGTCAGGCTCAAACAGAATTTTAGAACTTATGAACAGAACGTATACAATAGAGCATTATTTGAATCTTATTGAAAAGGCTAAGAAAATAATTCCGGGCGTAAGTTTTTCAACCGATATAATTTCGGGCTTTCCAACCGAGACCTATGAAGATCATGTAATGACATTAGACGTAATGAGAAAGGTGAAATATGACGGAGCGTATATGTTTAAGTATTCACCTCGTGAAGGGACCAAGGCATTTAACATGGAAGATGATATAAAAGATGAAATAAAAACAAAAAGATTGCAGGAAATAATTGAACTTCAGCAGCAGATAGCTTTTGAAATTAATCAAACGTTAATAGGTAAAGAGGAAATTATTCTGATGGAGGGTTTCAGTAAAAAATCAGATCAATTTTTGGCCGGGAGAACGGATACAAATAAAGTTGCGATAATTCCCGCTGATAAAAAAATTAATGAAGGCGATTATGTTAAAGTAAAGATCATTAAAGCCACTTCCGGTACCCTGTTTGGGGAATTTATTGAATTTTTTAATGTTGAGGAAAAACTGGCGTTAACTGCATAAATTAAATAACCTAGATGTATAAGCACAAAATCATATTTTTATTATTTGTTCTTGGCTTAATGTCAACTTTTATATCAGCACAGGAAGTAGATATTGTGCCATACCTAAAACAGATAGAATCTGGACAAAGGCAGGCTGTGCTTGACAAATTGCAGGATTTAAAAAATGAGTATCCTAACGATCCATCTGTTTTATTTCTTGAAGGAGTGTTGACTGAAAACGGACAAAACGCTATGCTCATTTACAAGCAGGTTTATAATCAATTTCCGAAAAGTAAATATGCCGATGCTTCAGTTTTCAGGGTCTATTCCTATTACTATGCTTTAGGACTTTATCAATCTGCACAGACGTACCTTGATTTGCTTAAAAAGGATTATCCGGATTCACCTTATCTAAAGATTGCTGAGAAGAAAATGCCAGCTAAGGATGAAATGACTAGTGAAGATAAAGTTGCAAAGCAACAGCCACCAGTTAAAAAAGAAGAACAAAAAAAGCCCGAGCAGAAAAATCTGGACTATAAATTTATGATACAGGCGGGGGCATTTAGCAATGTCGATAATGCACTTGTTTTGAAGAAAAAATTTGAAAGTGCAGGTTTTTTTTCTGAAGTTAAAGAAAAAAATGTTGCAGGAACAAATTTTAATATAGTTTACGTAGGAAAATTTCTTACTGAAGATCAGGCAAAAAATTTCCTTGATGTAATAAACTCCAGATTTAGTCTTAATGGAAGAATAGTTCCAATTGAGTGAGCATTAATTTTGGAAATAAAATTTATAGGAACAAGCTCTGGGAAGGTTTCTCTACATAGGTATCATACCTCTTTTATAATTCTTTCTGAAAAATTTAATTTATTGGTTGAAGCAGGTGATGGGATATCCAGAGCACTTTTAGCGGGCGAAATAACGTTTGATCAGATAGATGGAATTCTTTTTTCACATCTTCATCCTGATCACTATTCGGGCATCACTGCGCTAATTGTTCAGATGAAATTAATTAATAGAACAAAGGCATTAAGAATATTTATTCATAAAGAGTTATCAGCGACTCTCAAAAATTATATTTATTCTTCTTACTTGTTTGACGAAAGAATGGGATTTGAAATAAAGTATGTAGAATTTGAACATGATCAAGAAATTAAAGTGTCCCGTGAAATAAATTTTATCTCAAGGCAAAACTCCCATCTGAATCAATATTTAAAATATGATAATGAGAAAAAGTTAAATTTCATTTGCTGCAGTTTTTTCTTTAATCTAAAAAAGAAGAGCGTTTTTTATACAGGAGATATAGGATCAGTAAATGATTTATATTTATTCAGAGATCGCGATATTCATATGATGATCTGCGAGACCGCGCATTTGGAAATACAGACTTTGTTCAATGCTGTTATGGATTTAGGAGTACACAATGTATTTCTAAGCCATTTTGATGATGAAGTTCAACCCAATCTGAAACTATGGAAAAATTCGCTTTCTGAAAAGATACGTGACAAATTTATAATTGCGTATGACGATTTGTCAGTTCTTATATAGCCCACCCTAAATTTTTCCTTTAATTATGCTTAGAAATGTGATATATTTGATCGTTTCAACTTAGAGTATGTCAAAATGTCAGACTTTTTAATATGAATGTCGATGAGTTTAAAAAGCGGTTTGGAATTATAGGCCGAGCCCGCGAAATTCGGGATCTGATTGATATTTCAATGCAGGTAGCAAAATCTGATATTTCAATTTTAATCTATGGAGAAAGTGGGGTTGGTAAGGAAATTTTTGCACGGGCTATTCATGGTTACAGCAACCGTGCAGATAAGCCGCTCGTAAGTGTAAACTGTGGTGCAATTCCGGAAGGAATTTTAGAGAGCGAATTATTTGGTCACAAGAAAGGATCGTTTACCGGAGCTATAGAATCGCGAAAAGGATACTTTGAAATAGCTGATGGCGGGACATTATTTCTCGATGAAATAGCTGAAATGCCATTGACAACTCAGGTAAAACTTTTGCGTGCCATAGAGACAAAGGAATTTATGAAGATAGGCAGTGAAACCGTAACAAAAGTTGATGTTCGTTTCATTACTGCAACTAACAAAGATCTTCAAAGAGAAGTGGATACAAAAAGATTCAGAGAGGATCTTTACTTTAGATTGAAGGCGGTAACTCTTACGATTCCGCCCTTAAGAAAAAGAATAGAAGATATCGAAGAATTCGCTCATTACTTTATCAATAACTATTGTTCTGAAAATAATATTGCTCCCCCAAAAATTACAAATGAAGCTTTAAATTTGCTTCGTGAGCATAATTGGCCGGGTAATGTTCGCGAATTGAGAAATACTATTGAAACTTCAGTTGCCTTAAACCGTGACGGGATTCTTGATGTATCTTCATTTGGATTGTTAATGAAAAGGGAAGAAACTGAATTCACAAACAGAAATCTCCCGGTATTTTTAAAAAAATCATCCGAGGAAGCAGATCGTGAATTAATGTACCGTGCGTTGTTTGAATTAAAAAAAGATATTCTTGAATTAAAAGATCTAATAACTGAGAGACATCGTGAAATTTATACGCCACAACAGCAAAATGAGACAAGTGAGGTTGTATCACTTGATGATGCACAGCGTGAAGCAATCATAAATGCAATGGAGTATTCAAAGGGCAATAAGAGAATAGCTGCTGAAATGTTGAATATTAGTGAAAGAACTTTGTATAGAAAGATCAAGGAATACAAGCTTTAAAAAGCTCAGGATTTTTCAATTTTTATAGGCTTGTTATGTTGTTTAAACTATTAAAAAAAAGAATCTTACGAAATTTAGCTAGAAAGAGCTTTATCTGCATATCATTTATCTTGTTTATCTTCACATCGCTGATTAACTTTACAGGATGTGGAGTTTATTCTTTTACCGGTGCTTCAGTTCCGGAACACATTAAAACTATTTCTATCCCTATTGCTGACGACAGAAGTGGCGCGGGTGAGCCGAACTTAAGAGAAACACTCACGCAAACGTTAATTCAAAAATTTATTGATGATAACACAATTCGCGTTACCGACAGATCAAATGCTAATGCTGTACTTGAATGCACAATAACTGGTTTCAGCGATGCTCCATCTGTAGTTTCCGCTGGAGAGAATGTTACCTCGAGAAGAATTACAATTTCTGTACTCGTCACATACAGGGATCTTGTGCTGAAGAAAAATATATTTGAAAAAACTTTTACAAATTACGGAGACTATGATCCATTGCACCCGTTAAGTGAAAGAACAAGTGCGATTTCGACAGCGGTTGATAAGCTCACTGATGATATATTGCTTGATACAGTTTCGGGTTGGTAAGTGTTAAATAAAAAATTAATATAAAGGTATATAAAAAAGAAAATGGATGAGATAGTTCTTATAGCTTATTTTATTTCCCTATCGATATTATTCATATTCGGTTGTCACGGCTTTATAATGCTTTACTATCATAGGAAGTACGGTAAATCTAATCCTGTTCCAAGGACAGGGATCAAAGAGGACCCCCTCGTTACAATTCAACTTCCTCTTTTCAATGAATTGTATGTCGTTGAAAGATTAATCAATTCGGTTTGTGAGATTGATTATCCGAAAGATAAAATGGAAATCCAGGTGCTGGATGATTCAACTGATGAAACTATCAATATAGTTGCGGCTGCGGTTGAACAAAAAAAGAGACAGGGTTTTGATATTCAGCATATAAGAAGGAGTAACCGGGAAGGCTTTAAGGCGGGCGCACTGAAAGAGGGATTAAAAATCGCAAAAGGAGAATATATAGCAATTTTTGATGCCGACTTTATTCCACGTAAAGATTTTTTAAAGAAAACCTTATCTTTTTTTGGTGATAATATTGGAATGGTTCAGACCCGCTGGGAACATCTGAATAGTGATTATTCGATATTAACAAAAGCTCAGGCACTTGCTCTTGACGGGCATTTCGTTATTGAACAATCGGTCAGAAACAAGGCCGGCTTTTTTATTAATTTTAATGGCACTGGTGGGGTTTGGAGAAAATCCTGTATTGAGGATGCTGGAAATTGGCATGCAGATACATTAACCGAAGATCTTGATTTAAGTTACCGTGCGCAGCTTAACGGATGGAAATTTGTATTCCTGAAAGATTTTACATCCCCCGCTGAACTTCCATCAGAAATGAGTGCCTTAAAATCGCAGCAATTCAGATGGACAAAAGGAGCTATAGAAACGGCAAAGAAAATCCTTCCACTTGTTTGGAAATCAAATGTGCCTATGCGGATTAAATTACAATCAACATTTCATCTCACGAACAATCTTGTATTTCCGTTTATTCTTTTGGCAGCAATTCTCAACGTGCCACTGATTTTTATCAAAAATAGCGGCCCACATGAAGCGTATTTTGCCGTTATGTCGCTTTTTGTTTTGGCTTTTGTAAGTTCATTTTTGTTTTATCTATATTCGCAAAAAGATATAAGAACTGACTGGAGGAAAAAGATAGTTCTCTTTCCATTATTTATGGCGGGAAGCATGGGGTTTGCCGTTAATAATTCACGTGCAGTGTTCGAAGGACTAATGAATAGAAAAAGTGAGTTTGTAAGAACCCCAAAATTTAAGGTTGAAAACAGTAAAGATATATTAAAAGGGAACAAATATTTAGCAAAGAAAAAAATAGATTTGATGGTGATGGTAGAATTAATTATGGCCATATATTGCTTAATTGGAATAGTTTCTTCAATTTACTTCTTAGAAATTGCAGCTCTTCCGTTCCAGATATTGTTTTTTACCGGATTTGCGTTTGTTTCCATTACATCAATTAAACATTCATTAGTAAGAACAAAAAGTTAGAGAGTTCTTTTGACTAAATCTCCAGCAGAAATATTTAATGAAAAAGTGAGTCTGATATTTGAATATGATAAGTCATCTCCGTTATTTGTGAGACAAGCAAATACGGAGATCAATAATAATAATCTTGATCGTGCTATTGAAATTTTAACTGATGGTATTAAACTATATCCGGACTATCCCACAGCATATGTTTTATACTTCAAAGCTTTGTCCCTTGCCGGTGAATATGACAAAGCTCTTCCGCAGATTAAAATTGCAGGTGATTTGCTGCATTCCAGGAGAACACTCGAATATTATTTGAAAGAAAATGAAAATATGGAAAAGCGGAGCTCTATTTTTGCATCTAGTAAAGGGAGTACTTTTATTCCTTCAGCAAACTATTTTGAAAAGAATGAGCAACCGAATCTTTTTATGGAAGAGCCTGAACTAGAAATAGAAAAGAATTTCGAAGAAACTAGTATTGACGAGCGACTTGAAGAACTTGCCGATGAAATTTCAGGGGCCCGCTTAGGTGAAATTACTGATGTGGATGTATCTTATGACCCTGTCGGAGATGACTCTGATTCAGAAAGCAAAATAGTATCTGAAACTCTAGCAAAGATATATGCAGCACAGGGAGAATATAAAGAAGCTATAAGAATCTTCGAAAAATTGATTGTTAAAAATCCTTCAAAAAAAGAAGAATATCTTCAAAAAATCGAAGAATTAAATTCACGACTCGATTCCTGATAATTTTTCTTCATTAATTACTTGCCATTAATGGGTACCATTCTTCATTTGGAAATACTCCCTCGAAAATTTTATACTCGTGAAGTAAAAGTAGTAGCAAAGGATTTATTAGGCAAAATTCTGGTTAAAAAGGATGGTAATTCTATTCTGGCAGGAAAAATAGTGGAGGTTGAAGCATATGATGGAAAAATAGATCGGGCAGCCCATACTTTCATTGGAAAAACAAAGAGAAACCAAATTATGTTTAATGAAGGAGGTTATTTCTACGTTTATTTTACTTATGGAACACATTATTGCTGTAATGTTGTAACTGGCAAAAAAGATCACGGAACTGCTGTATTAATCAGAGCTATTGAACCAGTTAAAGGCGTGAAAAAAATGATAGAGAATCGTTATGGAAGAGATTTGTTAAATGAAAAAGAAAGATTTAATTTAACAAGTGGACCGGGAAAAGTATGCCGGGCAATGGGGATTAATAAATCACATTATGGAGCTGATCTAACGGACGGCACTATTTTTATTCTGGATTCACAAAAAGTCCAAAATAATATGATTGTTGTTACTAAAAGAGTGGGAATTAAAAAATCTATAGAGCTGCCCTGGCGATTTTATATTAAAGATAATCCGTATGTATCCAAGAAATGATTAAACCACAAAAATTATTGATTGTCCGAACTGATAGGATCGGTGATGTGGTATTGACTTTGCCTCTAGCTGAAATTCTAAAAAAGTATTTCCCTGCTTGTAAAATTACTTTCCTGATTCGTGAATACACCAGAAGTATTGTTGAAGGTAATCCATTTATTGATGAAGTTTTAATTCTTCAGGAGAATGAAGGTCGGCCTTTAATAAGGGAAAATATAAAAAAAATTTCCGTACAAAATTTCGATTCCTGTATAATAGTTTATCCTACATTTTCTCTCGCTTTTATTATTTATCTTACCCAAATCAAAAATATTGTTGGTACAGGCTACAGGTGGTATTCTTTTTTCTTCAATCATAAAGTTTTCCAGCATAGAAAATATGCTGAGATGCATGAACTTGAGTTTAATATAAAATTGTTGGAAGTATTTGGCATTAAAGAAAAAATCGATAAAAATGATGTTAATTTTAATCTAATAGTGAAAGAGAATCAAAAAGTAAATGAATTTGTTAAAAGGGCTATTAAGGAGGATAAAAAACTTGTTATCATTCATCCTGGTAGCGGTGGCAGTGCTGTTGATCTTCCTGTTGAAAAATTTAAAGAGCTTGTTTTGATGCTCAACGAGAGGAATGATATTGAAATAATTATTACGGGAACAGAACGGGAAACTAAATTATGTGAATTATTAATAATTTCGGGAAGGATTCATAATTTAGCGGGAAAATTTAATCTTGGTGAACTTATTTCATTAATTAATAAAGTTGATATATTTATCTCAAATTCTACCGGTCCGTTGCATATAGCAGCTGCACTTGGTAAAAATACCATTGGATTTTACCCAAATCTGTTGCAATGTTCGGCTAAAAGATGGGGGCCTTATTCAAACAAAAGTGTGGTTTTTAGGCCTATAAATGAATGTTCGGATTGCAAAAAGGAACAGTGTTATAAAGTCGAGTGTATGAATAGTATTGATATGCGAAACGTTAATTCCGTAATTTTGGATAAGTTGAATTTATCCTGATTGGAGGTTTATGAATGAATAAAAATAAATTGATGATCGTCTTTCTGATGTTAATATTTTTGTTTAGTGGGATGAAAGAACAGGATAAGGACGATGAATTCAGGACAATTGTTAATCATGCCTTTAAAGTAGGCGAAAAGCTTACCTTTGAGTTAAAGTATGGTTTTGTTACTGCAGGCATTTCTGTAATGCAGGTTCAGGATCTTAGAACGATTTTTGGAAGACCAACGTATCATATCACGTTTGATGTTAATTCAGTTCCGAGCTTTGACTGGATATATAAAGTCAGGGACAGATATGTTACATATGTTGATACACAAGGAATTTTTCCATGGCGGTTCGAACAACATTTGAGAGAAGGCAGCTTCACCAGGGATTTTTCCGCTTTCTTCGATCAGAGAAAGGGAATTGCAAAAACCAGCGAGGGGACCTATAAGATTCCGAAATATGTTAGCGATATTGTCTCGGCCTTTTATCTTGCGAGAACTTTTGACTATTCCAAAATGAAGGTTGGTGATATAATTTACCTGAAGAATTTTTATAAGGATAAATATTATGATTTGAATATTAAATATCTTGGGAAAGAGGTTGTAGATGCACCGGCCGGAAAATTCAATTGTATAATTGTTGAGCCAATGATTAAAGAAGATGAATTGTTTAAGAGCGAGGGAAGCATTTACGTCTGGCTTTCTGATGATGCTTTAAAGATACCTATTAGGGTTAAGACAAAGGTGGTAGTAGGGTCAGTTGACGCTTACTTGAAATCCTATGAAGGTTTAAATGGTATTCCGACCGCAAAAATATCTGATTGATTTTAATGTTTATTAGGGTTGCCTTCTCTTGGAGTAAAGCATAAGTTAATTGTTAAAAATTCCTCACTTAATTCAATCAATAATGGATCAAAATTTACCGAATAACAATCAAAATCAAAATACTGAGAATAAAGACGATAATGGGAATTCTCATTCTTCAATAGACTTAAACCATAATCTTAATCCTATAATTTCACCGATCTCTGCTGCATTTATTGGCCTCTTTGGAGGATTTTTCCTCTATCAAATTGTTGGCGGGGTACTGACGCTGCTGGTCTTTGGATTGGAAATTGACAAAGCTCCAGTTAATGGCTTGAGATTAATGACAATGGCTGGCCAGATATTATTTATACTTCTTCCGGCGTTACTATTTTCAAAATGGTTTTATGAGGATGTAACTACAGTAATACGTTTTAAATCTTCAAGATGGATAGAGATAGGGCTTTTTGTAGTCGGATTAATAATTCTTATTCCTCTTCTGGAAAATTTTTCGGTAATTCAAAATTATTTGATCGACAAGCTGGCTGCTTCATCAACTACTGTGAATTCAGTAAAAAATATTTTTGATTCACTAAATGATAGATTGGAAAGCACATATTCAAGTCTAATTACAGCACATTCAATTTCTGAAAAATTACTTGTGATACTGGTTGTAGCTGCTGTTCCGGCAGTTTGTGAAGAAATTATGTTCAGAGGATTTATTCAGAAAAGTTTTGAATTAAAACTTAAACCTTTCTGGGCAATATTGATTACTTCAATTTTTTTCGGGCTTTATCATTTTAGCCCGTACGGTTTACTACCGCTTATTATCCTTGGTCTTTATTTCGGATTTGCAGCTTATAAGAGTGAGTCAATATTTACCTCTATGTCCCTTCATTTTTTAAATAATTTCTCTGCCATAGTCGTATTCTTCATAGCGGGAAATGGACAATTGTTGGACTCAGCTCCTTCTGACAAAGCTGTTGATTTGAAATCCGCAATTACTATATTCGTATCTCTTTTGTTACTATTTGGTGGTATGCTTTATGTGATTGTTAAATTTTATCAGGAAAAGGCCAGAAATAGATAGTAAGTATAAATGGCAGTGGGTTCAAAATTATAATATGAATATATTGAAGGAGTTTTTACTTGCACTGGCTGTGGTGTAGATTTTGTGAATGACTCAGGTCCAAAATAGGAAAGGACTTTCCTAAGATCACTTTGTGATTACTTAGATAAATAAAGAATACGAAATTTGGCTGGTAAAGGATAACCTGAAAGTTGCTGAAGTATCAGCCAACATGATTGCATATACATATAGTAATTTTTCAAAATTGGTTATTTATTTAAAAATTAGATTATTAGTGATAACAGATCGATATAAAAGATTCTTTGAACTAAATTAAGAATTAAAGAAATTAATTGGTCCTAAAAACTAACATCTGGAGTAGCCTTGAATAATACAGCAATGCGAATTATGGTATCTGTACTAGCCATTCCCTTGATTTTGGCAGCGTGCTACTTTGGCAGAGTTTATTTCTTTTTCTTTTCGCTTGCTGTTGCATTAATTTCTTTTTATGAGTTTTACCGTTTGGCTAAAAACAAGGGGGCTAATGTAAATTTCTACATTGGGATATGCGCCATTTTATTTTTGATGTTTAATGGTTATTTACACCTTTTTGATGCTTATTCCTTTTTATTAATTGTTATAGTTGTTACCGCGCTAATAGAATTATTCAGAAATAATGGCTCTGCTATAATAAATATCGGCACTACGTTACTGGGAATTTTTTATATCGGGTTATTTAGCGTTGCTCTATTGGATATAAGAGAATTTTACCCGTATGTCGGTGGTTTATATTTGCGTGGCGGGTTTTTAGTTATTTCAATTCTTGCAACAATATGGATTTGTGATTCTGCCGCATACTTCGCGGGGATTTCATTTGGAAAACACAAGCTATTTCCAAGAGTGAGTCCCAAGAAAAGTTGGGAAGGTGCAATTTTCGGATTTATATTTGCAATATTGACAATGATTCTCGCACATTTTTTAGTGCTGGATTTTCTTTCATTTTTTGAAGCAATAATTCTTGGAATTATAATTGGAATTGTAGGACAAATAGGTGACCTTATTGAATCCCTAATAAAACGTGATGCCCAAGTAAAAGATTCCTCCTCCTTGATTCCCGGACATGGGGGAGTATTAGATAGGTTTGATTCCCTGCTCTATTCCGCTCCAGTTATATTATTGTACTTGAGATTTTTTACATAATAAAATTTTATGCAATCTAAAGAAAAGATAAGCGTAATTACCCTTGGTTGTTCCAAAAATACTGTTGATTCTGAAAGATTACTGAATCAGCTAAAGGTAAATAGTTTTAATCTTACGGATGAGCCTGAAAAGGCGGAAACTGTTATTATTAATACTTGTGGTTTTATTGAAGCTGCAAAACAAGAATCAATCGATACAATTTTGAATGCTGTTGAACTGAAAAATCAGGGTAAACTAAAGAAAGTAATTGTAGCAGGATGTTTATCTGAAAGATATATGAATGACCTTAGAAAAGAAATTCCAAATGTTGATGCATTCTTTGGAACAGAAAAATATGAAGGCATTTTAAATGAGGTCGGAGGAAAATTAAGGAGGGAACTTCTGGGAGAAAGAGTGTTAAAAACACCCTCCCATACAGCCTACTTAAAGATCTCAGAGGGGTGTGATCATCCCTGCTCATTTTGCGCAATTCCTTTAATGCGCGGTTTGCATAAGTCCAAACCAATGGAAGAATTGATAAGAGAAACAGAATTTTTGGCTGCAAACAATACTAAAGAACTGATTTTGATAGCACAGGATACAACCGACTATGGTAAAGACATTTATGGTAAAAAAATGCTTGCTGAACTTCTTAACAGGCTAAGCTATGTTCAGGGAATTAAATGGATAAGACTTATGTATGCATATCCGTCACATTTTCCGGAAGATGTTATTGATGTTGTTGCCGAAAACCCCAAAATTTGCAAATATATAGATATACCATTGCAGCATATTTCTGACAATGTTTTGAAATCGATGAGAAGAGGAATTACTGGCAAGGGAACGCGGAATTTATTGAATAAACTGAGAGATAAAATTCCCGGCATTACTCTAAGGACTACTTTCATAGTGGGCTATCCAAATGAAGGCGAAAAGGAATTTGAGGAACTTTGCGAATTTGTTAAGGAAACTGAATTTGACAGAATAGGAACATTTACTTATTCTGTTGAAGATAATACGCCAAGTTTTATATTAGGGGATCAAGTTCCTGAAAAGGAGAAATTGAGAAGAAAAGAGATTCTTATGGAGATTCAAAAAGACATTTCTTTTAAGAAAAATAAAGAGTTTATTAATACAAAATTAAATGTGCTTGTAGAAAGCGTGGAAGGGTGTTTTTACCTGAGCAGATCTTATAGAGATGCCCCTGAGGTTGATGGAGAAGTATTAATCGACAGAGATCATATGGATATTAAGACTGGCAATTTTTATATAGCTGAAATTTATGACAATGATGAATATGATCTCTATGCAAAAATTGTCAATAACAATGAGGAATTAAAATGAATACTAAATTAATAATTTTTTTGATTTTACTTCTTCCGGCTATTCTAGTTTCTTCTCTGCGGGCCCAGGAGCTAAATCGAAAAGGAAGTAACTTCGAAGAAAGCACAAAATTTTATGTAGACATTCTGGATTATTTTAGCGGAAATGCTGACTCAACATTGGTGAGCGTATTTATTGAGGTGCCCTACAACCGAGTACAATTCTTTAAAAATGGTGATAAGTTTATATCAGAATATAATATATCTGTTTCCATCTATGATCAAGACAAAGAACATTTGATCGCTGAAAATAATTCGGATGAGAAAATTATTGCTAATGAATTTGCTGAATCAACTTCAAAACTTAACTACAACTTAAGTTTGAAAAATTTTATGCTCGTGCCTGACAAATATTCTGTCAGGATTTCTCTAGATGATAAAAATTCAGGGAATACATATGTAATAAATAAGCAGATTGAAGTGAGAAAGTTTTCTCCTGAATTAGATGTTAGCGACGTAATGATAATTGCGAAAAAAGCAAATATCAATGGAGATAATAAAATAGTACCTAATATTTCAAGAAACGTGATTTCCAAGAAAACAGGGATACCAATATTTTATGAGATAAACTCAAATAATAAAGGCAATTTTAGAATCATTTATTCAATAAATGCCAGATCCGGTGCAAAATCTTTTCATGATACTGTTTCTACGACACTTGAAAAAGGAAAAAACCAGGTCAATTATGTTTTGAAAGACAGTTCGCTTAACCTTGGTACTTATACATTAAAGATTGATATTATAAATTTAGATACGAAACAAGAAGCTTCTATCACCAGCAGTTTTATTTCTAGATGGAGCGGTGTACCTGAGAATGTAACTAACCTTGATCAGGCCATTAATGAGCTGGTATATATTGCTTCACATGATGAATTAGACTATATAAAGAATGCTCCAAACAGAGCAGAGAAGATTAAAAGATTTGCTGAATTCTGGAAAAAAAAGGATCCGAATCCTAATGATGAAGAAAACCAGGCATTTGATGAATATTATAACAGGATAGCTTATGCTAATGACCATTTTTCTCATTATATGGAAGGATGGAAAACTGATATGGGAATGGTTTACATAGTTTTGGGCAAACCTGACAACGTGGAGCACCATCCGTTCGATCCCGATTCAAAACCTTATGAAGTCTGGGAATACTACGACCTTAATCAGAGTTTTGGTTTTATGGATTATACCGGTTTCGGTGATTATAGGTTAATGAATCCATCTGATTTTGATTATGTAAGAAGCAGGATTAATAATTAATCCGGCTCGAAATAAGTTTATTTTTATGATTCTGACTGTAACTATCAATCCATTGCTTGAGAGAAGGTTAGCTTTTGAAATAATTAGTTTCGGTTATCAAAACAGAAACGGACAGGAACAATTAAAATCTGGCGGCAAAGGCATAAATGTAAGCAGACAACTGAATAGATTAGACCTGCCGAATCTTGCTTTCACTTTTCTAGGTGGCAATAATGGGAAGTTATTGAAAGAAGTTATTTCCAGTGAGTATATCAACTTCACATTCGTTAAAACGCATTCTGAAACAAGAGATGCCATACTAATTCTGGATAAATCCAGGAATTCACTTACTTCCTATTTTCGTGTTAATACTGAAGTAATGGAATCGGAGGTGGATGAATTTAAAGTGAAGCTGGAAAAAATGATTCAGAATTGTGAAATAGTGATTTTTTCTGGCAGCTCACCTGACAAAAATGCTGATACAATTTTTCCCTGTGGCATTAGAATAGCAAGAAAATATGATAAAATATCCGTTTGCGATACTTATGGAAATCATTTGAAAGATTGCATTGAGGCAGGACCGACTATCATTCATAATAATATTCAAGAAACAGAAAAATCTTTAAGTATCAATCTCGGATCCGAATGTGAAATATTAGATTATCTGGATTTTCTTTATTCTAAAAATGTAAAGCAGTCCTACCTGACTGATGGAGCAAATGATTTTTATTGTTCAAACTTCGATTACCATTTTAAGGTAAAACCTTCTAAGGTTGATTCATTGGACCCTACCGGAAGCGGTGATTGTTTTGTCGCGGGCATTGCATATGGTTGGCATAATAGCATGACTTTTGAAAATTCACTCAGACTCGCGACCTCTCTTGGAATTGCTAATTCGCTTACCTTTGATACTTCAAATGTATCATTAACAGATGCTGAGCTTTTTAGTGATTCGATAACAATTGAACCTATTGGCAAATTAATGAAGACTCTTAATGTTTCACCTCGTTAAATATCTTTTAGTAATTATTTTTTCCCCTTTTCTCTTTATAAATTCGCAAATTATAAAAAATATAGAAATTAACGGAAATTCTACAGTTAGTAAAAATGAAATAATAAGCTGGATTAAAATTTCTCAAGGACAAAAAGTTTTCCCTGGAATAATAGATTCTGTAAAATCAAGATTAGCTCTAAATTATGCGAATTACGGCTATTTCCATAGTGTTTTTAATGGAACAAATGTAATAAGCCTTCCTGATTCACAGGGTGTTGATTTATCAATATCAATTAAAGAAAATGAGCCTACATATTTAAGAAAAATCAGATTTATAAACGCGAATAAATCTGATTCTACTGAAATAATTCCAATATTTAGTTATATGGAAGGAAGAGTATTTGAAGAAACTTCGCTTGTGGAAAATATATCATCAGCTTTAACTTACTATGAAAACAATGGAAGCCCTTTTTCTAAAATTATAATTTCTTCATTAAAATTTTCTGATGATACTACAGAAGATAAATATTACGTTGACTTAACACTTACAATTGATAAAGGTAAAAAAAGCACGATTGATAAAATAGAGATTGACGGAAATACAAAGACAAAAGATAATGTTATTATAAGAGAAATGCGTTTATCTCCCGGTGAAGAATTCTCACAGAAAATAATTAAGGAAATACCTTCCCGTTTAAACCGACTTGGTTTTTTTGAACCTGTGGCTGTGCCGGATTATTATATAGATGCTCAAAATGAAGGTGTGCTTGTTGTAAGGGTCAAGGATAAACAGACAAACAACTTTGATGGAATTATTGGTTATGTACCTGGAAACAATAAAGTTAGCGGCTATCTTACTGGTCTTGTTAATATTAGTTTAAGTAATATATTTGGCACTGGAAGAGCTGCTGCTATACGTTGGCAAAAATTAGATCAAAGCTCTCAGGTGCTCGAATTAAAGTATCTCGAACCATGGATTTTAGGATTACCTGTAAATATAAATGCAGGATTGCTGCAAAGGAAGCAGGATTCAACGTATATCCAGCGTGATTTAAATATAGGATTAGAATATCTTGCTAATGAAAATCTTTCGGCTGCAGTAACTCTTTCAACGGAATCTGTAATTCCAAGTGATGCAGATACATTAAGTCTAACTGTTTATAATTCAAGTTCCATCACGACAGGATTAGATTTAAAATATGATACAAGAGATGATCCTTATTCACCAACACGAGGAATATTATTTATTAATTCTTATTCCTTCAGCAGAAAAACGATTAATGGTCCTGAAAAATTTATCAATTCCAATACAAAAACAAAAATAGATTTACAAAGAATTGAAGTTGAATTTAAAACTTATTACAAATTATTTCAGAGGCAGATAATTGCACTGGCGCTAAATGGGAAGGAATTACTCGGCTCATTTTTTGAAGTAAGTGATCTTTATCGTTTGGGCGGAGCAAATACTCTTCGCGGTTATGCGCAGGATCAGTTCTTGGGTTCAAGGATTTTTTGGTCTAATCTTGAATATAGGTTTTTATTAACTCAAAGATCTTTCGGATTTTTGTTTATGGATACAGGATATTTTTTCAGACCGAAAGATTTAGTACATAATATTCCCAAAACAGAAGGTTTTAGGATTGGGTATGGGCTTGGTATCAATCTTGAAACTAATCTTGGAGTAATAAGTGTAAGCTTTGCCTTGGGACAGGGGGATACATTCTCAAATGGGAAAATTAATTTCGGAATTGTCAATCAATTTTAGCCTTCCGATATGAAAATTTTAAGCCCGGGAATGGTCCTTATTTGTTAGTGATTAAAGGAAAGATTAATTTATTGGGTTAGTAATGATCAGTCCGTGATGCATGTAATATGTGGGGAAAAATCAATTTGAAATATCAGCTGAAGACAATACGGATTTTGTCATAATTGAGTTCTCTCTGTACTAAAAGATGCTTGGAAATATGAAACTGGAAGAAGAAATATCTCAAAATAAATTTAGGAATGAATATCATAAAGCCATGGTGAATATAATATTTACTTATGGATGGGTTCGTGCTTTTCAGGAGAAAATTCTTAAGCCTTGTGGAATTACAATGCAGCAATTTAATATTCTCAGAATCCTGAGAGGCCAGCACCCAAAGCCTGCAAATATTAAGCTGATTCGCGAAAGAATGCTTGATCGTATGTCCGATTGTTCAAGGATTGTGGAAAAACTTAGGGTAAAAAGATTACTTAAAAGGACAATTTGTGCAGCGGATAGAAGGCACGTTGATGTTATTATCACCAAAAAAGGATTAGATCTTCTGGCTAAACTTGATCCGGTAACAGAGGAGGCTGATAAATATTTTGCGAACCTCAACAAAAAGGAAGTCAGTCAGCTAAATTATCTGCTCGATAAATTAAGGGGTTAATTATCTCTTTCCATAGGTATGTCTGTCTCGTTTTTTTATTATTACTCGATAAAATTTCTTAAATTCACTGGGCATAAAAATTTATTATTGCTTATGAATTTATTATCAAGAATTACTTCTTTCATTAAAATTACCAGACCTATAAATGTACTTATAACTTTTTGTGTAATAGTCATTGCAGCTATCATCTGTATCAGGGGAGAATACGTAATTAGCAAGATTCTTTTCGCTGCAATTGCTGGAGCATCAACGGCCGGCGCTGGAAATATAATAAATGATATATTTGACCTGGAGATAGATAAAATAAACAAACCTGGCAGACCACTGGCAGCAGGCAGGTTAAAACTTAATGAAGCCCTTGGTTTGTACTTAGCGCTGGTGATTTTTTCTGTAGCACTCTCCGCATTTATTAATTGGCCCGCCTTTCTGATAGAAGTTTTTACTTCAATTGCACTTTTCCTTTATTCTTTCATTCTTAAAAAAGTTGTACTTATTGGCAATTTATTAATTTCATTTCTTACAGGGCTTGCATTTATTTTTGGTGGCGTCACTGTCGGTCATTTTCAATATGCTGTCATTCCTGCAATATTTGCTTTCTTGATAAATCTTTTACGCGAATTGGTGAAGGATATGGAAGATCTAAAAGGCGATTCTCAAAAAGGGGTTCTGACATTTCCTTATAAATATGGGCCATTATTGACTAAAAGATTAATTTTTATCTTTACTTTTATTTTAATACTGGCAACTTTTTATCCTTTTCTCTTTAATATTTACGGGATCAAATATTTTATAGTTGTTATGGTTATTGTTAATCCTTTGCTTATTTATTTTATAAAAAAACTTTTTGAGAATGATTCCTTAAAAAACTTGAATAAATTAAGTTTTCTTTTAAAGTTAAATATGATGTTTGGGCTAATCGCAATTTATCTGGGCAACTGACGTTTTATGAATTTAATCAAAGATTTCGACAACTCTTTTTTAACAAAACGTATTAAATTGGTTGCAGGCGTGGATGAGGTCGGCAGAGGTCCGTTAGCAGGGCCGGTTGTGGCCGCAGCAGTAATTTTTCCTCCAGATATAATAATTGAAGGAATTAATGATTCCAAACAACTATCAGAAAAAGAAAGAGAAACACTTATTCCCGATATATTGAAAAAATCTATTAGCTGTTCTGTTTCAGTAATATCTCATTCAAAGATTGATGAAATTAATATTTTGCAGGCTTCATTGTTGGCCATGTCAATTTCAGTTTCAAGATTAAAGATTGTTCCGGATTTAGTACTGGTTGATGGAAATAAGAAATTTGAATTTATGAGACCAGTTCTTCCGATCGTTAAAGGAGATTCAAAATCTTTTTCGATTGCGGCCGCTTCCATAATTGCGAAAGTTGCAAGGGATAGAGTTATGAAACGCCTCGATATTAAATTTCCACAATATTCGTGGAATAAAAATAAGGGATATCCAACGAGAGAACACATAAAGGCTGTAAAGTTATACGGTCCCTCTCCGTTGCATAGAAAAACTTTCTTAAAAAATATTTTGCCTGAATTTGCTGTAAGCCAAGGTAAAAAGGAGTATGAACCTGCCTAATTAGCATGCAAGTTAACTGGGGGATAATAATGAGCAAAACTTCTAGGGAATTTGGAAAAGAGGGAGAGGAATTAGCTGATAAATTTTTGCGTTCAGAGAATTTTAAAATAATTGAAAGAAATTACCGGTTTGGTAGAACGGGTGAACTGGATATAATTGCCGAAGATCCGAAAACAAAACAGCTTGTCTTTGTAGAAGTAAAATCGAGGCAAAATCTTGAGTTTGGGGATCCAATTCTAGCAATTACTAAAAACAAAATGGCCCAACTGAAAAAAGTTGCTAATGCATATTTATTTGAAAAGGAAATAAGAGAAATTGAGTGCCGGTTTGATGTTATAACAGTATTATTCAGGGGGGAAATAAAGCCGGAAATAAAACATTATGTCAACGCATTTTATTGAACTAATTTCATTGGTCAAAGTCCTTTATTTTTATTAATAAAGAATTATCATATGTTTTGATGTCATTGCCTAAAACTAATTCCAATAAAGTATTGACAATTCTATCACTATTATCATATTCTTTCTGGTTTTCATTTTTCATCTGCAAAAAACTTAATTATTTCAGATTAAATCTTTTGCTCAGTTCTTTGAATTTTCATGGATCCAGAATCAAATTTCCCAAACATTAATTAAAAAAAAAGCTAATTTAAAGCGTGAGATAAATTTAAGTCTGAATTTAAGATATTATATACAGGTTAATTAAAATTACACAGCATTTTTTATTTCAAGCTTAATCTTTATCTTCGCTTATTCTAAGGGTACAATTATTTAATTGATAATAAATTTAGCAGGCCTAGTTGTCTAAACTAAAGTCAAAAATAATCAAAAATAAGCACTATACATTGCTTGAGCTGAGGCTTACAGATTTTTTCGTTATGCTCGGTGGGCTATGGTCGTTTACTATAGCATTTTTTAAGAATTTCTTGTTTCCCCCGTATGAATTTGCTGAAATTAAAAAACATATGGACGAACTTGGTGTAAAAACCCTCCCAATTGTTAGTGTAACTGGTTTTATAATAGGTTTTGTCCTTGCAATGCAAAGTCAGCCCGTAATGGCAAGGTTTGGCGCGGAATCATTTCTACCTAGTATGGTAGCTTTATCCGTAACCAGGGAATTAGGCCCTGTAATTACTGCGCTTATTTTTGCAGGGCGCGTAAGTTCAGGTATCGGTGCTGAGCTTGGTTCAATGAGAGTTACCGAGCAAATTGATGCCATGGAGGTTTCCGCAATAAATCCTTTTAAATTTCTTGTGGTTACTAGAATTCTTGCCTGCACATTTATACTTCCTATGTTGACGGTTTATGTGGATTTTATCGCAATTTTTGGAGGATATGTAGCAGTTTTTCTTGTGTTGAATATGAATTTCAGGCTGTATATAAGCTCACTTTTACCTTCACTTATGTTTTATGATGTACTCCCCGGAATAGCAAAAACATTTGTGTTTGGATTTATTGTAGGCATTGTGGGCTCTTATAAAGGATATAATGCAGAGAATGGCACGGTTGGAGTGGGAAGAGCCTCAACAAGTTCGGTTGTAATTGCGTCACTTTTGATTTTAGTTGTTGATATGGTACTTGTTAAAATAACTGTAACATTCTGGCCGATATGAGAGTTGATATTAAAAATCTTTCTAAATCTTTTGGTGATAATGTTGTTCTTGATGGCATTTCGCTAAGCATTAAAGAAGGAGAGAACTTTGTTGTATTTGGAAGAAGTGGGACAGGGAAAAGTGTTTTATTAAAATGTATTGTGGGATTATTGGTTCCTGATAGCGGCGAAATTAATATTGATGGTAGTAATATTTTAAAAATGACCAACAAACAATTAAATAAAATCAGAAAAAATATTGGGTTTGTATTTCAAGGTTCCGCGCTTTATGATTCTATGACTGTCAGAGAAAACCTTGAATTTCCGCTGCTTCGTAATTTTGATTTTTCAGAAAACGAGCGTGATAAAAAAATTAAAACTGTTTTAGAAAAGGTTGACTTGCTGGATGCCATTAATAAAATGCCTGCAGAATTGTCCGGTGGTATGAAAAAGAGAATCGGTCTAGCTAGATCGATAATGACCGAGCCTCAGCTTATATTATATGATGAACCAACAACCGGACTGGATCCAATAACAACTAAAGAAATCAGCAGGTTGATTGTTGATCTTCAAAAGGATTTAAATGTAACTGCTATTGTCGTAACACACGATTTGATCTGCGCTAATATTATTGCAGACCACGCTGTTGTATTAAAGGATGGCAAAATAAGATATGAAGGCGAACTAACTAAATTAACCAGGACAAATGACGAATTCCTTAATGATTTTTTCGACAGGGAATTTTTGCCTGATAAAAAAGGGAGTAAATAATGGCTAATAATGCAGCACCCGTAAGGCTTGGAATTTTTATTTTCCTTGGATTTTTACTCTTTGCTGTTGGAATTTTTATGATCGGAAAAAGAGGCGCAATGTTCGGGAGTTCATTTAAGGTTAAAGCTAATTTTGCTAATGTTCAGGGACTCAGAAATGGAGCCCTTGTACGGTTAAATGGTATAGATGTTGGAAGTGTTAGTTCCATTAGAATTGTTCCTGATTCAACTGGGCGCATTGAAGTAACTATGGTCCTTACAGAAGATATTAGAAGATTTATTAGGACGGATTCAAAAGCTTCAATAGAAACAGAAGGGCTTGTAGGGAATAAAGTTGTTGTGCTTGAACCTGGCAGCAGCACTGCGGAAGTAGTGAATGATGGCGGTTATATTCAAACTGTTGAGCAGCCAAGTTTTGGCGCTTTGCTGAATGAAACACAGGGAGTGGTGGAATATACAAAGGAGATGACTAAGAGCCTTGCAGAAATAACTCAAAAAGTAAATAGAGGAGAAGGATCACTCGGGAAACTTATAAATGATAATAGATTATATAATAATGCAGCCGCTCTTACCCTTCAGGCTGATACCAGTCTTAAAGGAATCACTGCCGAATTGAAGCAGGTAACGGATTTGTTTAACAGGCTTGGAATTGGCGTTGAAGGAGTTGTTAGCAGCGTTGACTCGGCAGTTACCAAGATAGATACTATTATGGCTGGAGTACAGCAGGGCAAAGGAATATTAGGTCAGGTGCTTGTAAACGGTTCAAGATATGATTCTATTTTTGCAGTCACAATGCAAAATATTAATACAACTTCCGAAGCGGCAAGGTTAGCTGCATCAAGAATGGCCGAAAATATGGAAGCTTTGAAACATAACTGGTTATTTAAAGGTTATTTTGAAAACCGCGGATACTGGGATAAAGCCGAGTATCAGGATGAAATTAATAACGGCCTTAAAGAGCTGCAGGATAAGATCAAATTTATAAACGAACGAATCGATGAATTGAAAAAGCTTGAGGGAAAAAACAAGCAATAAAAATTTCCCACACCTAATTTCTTTCTTTACCTTTAGTTAAACTGAATGTCAGTAATTCAGGGCTTTCACTATTATGACTGATCCAGAAAGCAGCTATTGTTCTGATTTGAAATGAAAAAAATTAGGACATTCTTTAGCTCTAACAATAATACTAAGTCGAGTCGTACATATTATTCGTATGATAAAGGCCGAAACGTAATCAAGTATCAAAACTAAAATAGCAATCATTATTGAGCCAATAATATATTTACCTATGCCTGCACTACTTCAGCAATAGTGAATATGATCCCCTCCCTCATAATAATGAAAAACTCAAGCCGGCCTTAAAAGTCAATACCTGAGCTGTTCTGAACTCTGAAACTGCACCACACAGGCAAGATGTGAAATTGAATAGAAATCACCAACATGGCAGCCTTATACGTGCTTTCAATTACACTCTAAATACTATATGAAAACGCTCTGAAAACACCCTGAAAACGCTCTGAAAACGCTCTGAATATGCTTCAAATATGCTTCTGCTGGGCTTCACCTGGCCTTAATAACACCACATTGTTAGTCATTTTAATGTATGACAAAAATTTCAGACATAACGAATGTACTTTTCCTATCAGGATTACTCAATAACAAAAGGACAAATCATTGGATTTTTCAGCAGCCGAAACAGGTTACACTATTAAATGTACGGAAATATCGTGCAGGGGAATTCCAGGTCTGTTAAGCATATTCCGTTTTACAATCCGCAGGCCTCCTGACTTTAATTTAGCAATTGAAAATTTAGACAACACAAGAAAGCTCTATTGTTTCATGTTTTTTTGTAACTTTCAATCTTGACAAATTTTGAGTTAATCGCCTTTGCATTTTAAATGAATAACAACGATAAAAAAGAGAAGAAGATAATAATTCGTGGAGCGAGAGAACATAATTTAAAAAATCTCACTTTCGAAATTCCAAGGAACAAACTGGTTGTTGTAACCGGTGTTAGCGGAAGCGGAAAATCCTCCCTTGTCTTTGATACTATTTATGCGGAAGGGCAGCGGAGATATGTAGAAAGCCTTTCTGCTTATGCTCGTCAGTTCCTTGAAAGAATGAATAAGCCTGATGTAGATTATATTCAAGGAATTAGTCCGGCGGTTGCTATTGAACAAAAGACTGGGTCAAGAAATTCACGTTCAACTGTTGGAACAAGCACAGAAATTTATGATTACTTAAGACTGCTTTTTGCAAGGGTAGGGAAAACAATTTGTTTTGAATGTGGAAAGGAAGTTAAAAAAGATACTACGGCAACGGTTACTGAATGGATAGAGTCACAGGAGGAAGGATCAAAATTTTATTTGACCTTTCCATTACACGATCACGAAGGCAAAAAGGTTAAAGAAGAAATTGATCTGATCAAAAAAAGAGGATTCTTCAGAATATATATTAATGGAAAGGTACTTGATCTTAATGGAGAAGTCGATCTTCCTAAAAAAAAGAAAGGTGTTCGTGTTATAATTGAAAGATTTAAAGTTGCGAGAGGCAAAGTAAGAGAAAAATTATCCGATTCAATCGAAGTAACTTTCAAAGAAGGTGAAAACAGACTTGTTTTAATAAATGCAGATACCTGTCATGAAAAAGAATTTAATAAATTTTATGAATGCTGTGGGATAAGATACGAAGAACCGGAACCTAGATTTTTCTCTTTTAATAATCCGTTTGGTGCTTGCCCCGTTTGCCAGGGATTTAGCAAAACTATCGGGATTGATATGAACCTTGTTATACCAAATCCTGAACTAAGCATTTCTGAAGGAGCAATTGCCCCGTTCCGTTCGGCTAAATACAGCATTCATCTGCGCGATCTTGTACAAAATGCGAAGAGCTATAATATTCCCTTAAATATTCCATATAAAGATCTAAGCGCTGAACAAAGTCAGCTTATTAGAAAAGGCTTCGGTGATTATATCGGGATTGATCGTTTCTTTGAAAAACTTGAAAGTAAAACTTATAAGATGCATGTAAGAGTTCTACTTAGCAGGTATAGAGGTTATACTCTTTGTGGAGCCTGTAAAGGCTCCAGGCTTAGAAGAGAGGCTTTACAGGTTAAGATAAATCAAAAATCAATTTTTGATGTAGTAAAACTTCCGATTGAACATTCTTTGCAATTTTTTACAGAGCTCAACCTATCAGAATTCGATATGAAGGTCGGCGAAAGGATTTTAAAGGAAATTATAAAACGCTTGACTTTCTTGAATAATGTTGGAATTGGTTATCTAACTCTCGATAGGTTAAGTAGCACACTTTCAGGCGGAGAAACTCAGAGGATAAATTTGGCTACATCACTTGGCTCTTCGCTGGTAGGGACTCTATATGTTCTGGATGAACCAAGTATTGGGCTTCATCCAAGGGATAATGAGAGACTTATAAAATTATTAAAAAGTTTGCGAGATATTGGTAACTCGGTTCTGGTAGTAGAACACGAGCCTGAGATGATGAAAGAAGCTGATATTATAATTGATATGGGGCCCAAAGCAGGCAATGATGGCGGTCAGATTATCGCAATGGGAAGTTATAAAGATCTGTTAAATAATAAGGACTCAATCACAGGGAAATATCTGTCGGGTAAAATGAAAATTCCTGTACCTCAGAAAAGGAATAGCAAAATAGAAAAGGAAATTCATATAATTGGAGCATCTGAAAATAACCTCAAAAATATTAATGTTAAAATTCCTCTAAATAAATTTGTGGTAGTAACAGGAGTAAGTGGTTCTGGCAAAAGCACTTTAATTTATGATGTGCTTTATTCAGGGATAGCTAAAAACCTTGGGATGACAGTCTCTGAGATCGGAGCTTTTATGGAAATTAAGGGGGCTGAATATATTGATGAGGTTGAAATTGTGGATCAATCCCCGATTGGTAAGACGCCAAGATCAAATCCTATTAGCTATATTAAGGCATTTGAACTAATCAGAGAGTTATTTGCTTCAACTCATCAGGCAAGAGCGCGTGGATATAAACCCGGCTATTTTTCTTTCAACGTTCCGGGCGGCAGATGTGAAACCTGTCAGGGTGATGGATTTATAAAGGTTGAAATGCAATTCCTAGCCGATCTTTACCTCACCTGTGAAGATTGCGGCGGAACACGCTTCAAGAAAGAAATTAGGGAAATTACATATCATGGAAAAAATCTGGTTGATGTGCTTAATATGACCGTTGATGAAGCCGTTAAATTTTTTGAAAATGAGGATAAAATTGTAAAATTTATCCAGGTACTTTCTGATGTCGGATTGGGATATATTAAACTTGGTCAGCCTTCTAATACATTATCGGGTGGGGAAGCACAAAGGATAAAACTTGCTTCGAATCTTACCAGGCAAAAAGAAAGGAAGCATACACTATTTATTTTTGATGAGCCGACTACTGGTCTTCATTTTGATGACATTTCAAAATTGCTAAAATGTTTTAATTTGCTAATCGAAAGGAACAATTCAGTCGTTATTATTGAACATAATCTTGATATTATAAAATGTGCCGATTACGTGATAGATCTTGGACCGGATGCTGGCGAAAAGGGTGGAGAGGTAATATCCGTGGGCACTCCGGAGAAAATTGCTGCTGATCCAAATTCCTGGACGGGAAAATATCTTAAATATTATTTATAAATATATTAAGCTATCTAAAATTCTATTGTGAATTTTTCATATTTTTAGTTATCACAAAATTGATTTTAATGAAAGCCTGGTTGATCTTATTCATTGCGGGAATATTCGAAACCGCTTGGGCAATAGGAATGAAATATTCGGAAGGATTTACAAAATTCTGGCCTGCAGTTTTTACAATCGTTTGTATTCTGATAAGTATGGGACTGCTTGCAATTGCACTTAAATGGATTCCTGTTGGTACAGCTTATGCCGTATGGACGGGAATCGGTGCAGTAGGAACAGCAATATTAGGTATTGTACTCTTCGATGAATCAAAGGATTTAATACGGCTGTTTTTTATGTTTTTAATTATTGTCGGGCTGGTTGGACTAAAAGTTTTCACGACCAATTAAAACGGATCCAATTATAAAAACTATTACAAAAAAGCGCTGTGGATGGCTAACTAAGGACCCCATCTATATAAAATATCACGATGAAGAGTGGGGGCTTCCATGTCATAATGATAGAAAATTATTTGAAATGTTAATACTGGAAGGATTTCAAGCAGGATTGAGTTGGATCACTATTTTAAGAAAAAGAAAAAATTTCAAGAAAGCTTTTGATAATTTTGATCCTAAGAAAATTGCGAAATACGATTCTGCGAAAATTAATCAGTTGATGAAGGATGAAGGAATAATCAGGAATCGGCTTAAAATTAATGCTGCAAAAATAAATGCAAAATGCTTCTTAGGTGTGAGGAAGGAATTTGGTAGTTTTGATAAGTACATCTGGCAGTTTACAAAAGGGAAGCCATTGAAAAATAACTATAGAAGTTTAAAAGACATACCGGTGAGGACAAAAGAATCTGATATGATGAGTAAAGATCTTAAAAAACGTGGATTTAAATTTGTCGGATCGACTATTTGCTATGCTTTTATGCAGGCGACCGGTATTGTGAATGATCATATTTATGAATGCTTTAGATATAAGGAACTAATATGATATTGTCTGTTTGTCTTATACAAATTAAATTGTTATCAAATACAGGTAATTTATGATAAGTAAAGAATTGCTTGATATACTCTGTTGTCCTGAAACCAAGGCCGATCTAGTATTAGATGGAGAAACACTCGTTTCTACTGATAAAAATACAAGGCGCCGCTATAGGATCGTAGATGACATACCAATTATGTTAATTGATGAATCCGAACAGCTTTCCCTGGAAGAGTGGAAATCAATTATGAAAAAACATGGAAAGAAAACGGATTAATTTGACATGGATCCATTAAACATAATTGCTGGTTTAAATCTTATTGCCACATTTGGCGCTAATATAACTGGTGCCAAGAAAGGGATAAAATCTACCGTAACGGTTGCCAAAGAAAAGCCAGTAACATTTCTCCAGAAAGTTCCGTTAGTAATCTCGGTATTCTCGCTTATATTTTTTATACTGGCAATTTTTCAGGTTGGAACTTTTGTCTATAAACCGGACTATCAGAATATTAGGATTATAGCCTTGATAGTTTACATTTTATTTTCCTGGCTTCAAATAATTTCTTTTAAGGCATTAGGTGATAATTATTCTCAGGAGGTGTTGATTTACAGACATCATAAATTAGTGACAAAAGGACCTTTTAGATTTATCAGGCATCCGCAATATATGTCACAGATTTTGATGGATCTTGGTGCTGGAATAGTGACCTTTAGTTATCTTGTAATTCCCCTGGCAATCATTCAAATACCTATACTTATAATGCGTGCAAGCTTGGAAGAAAAGTTATTGAACAAAAATTTTAAAGGAGAATATCAAGATTATAAATCCAAAAGTGGATTTATGCTGCCATTTATTGGTTAAGAATCTCAAATGATGAAATTTAAATTTACAGTTTCATTTTTGCTACTGTTTTCTCTGCAAGTATTTGCTCAGAAATCCACACTTGAATTAATTGACGGCGCAAAAAGTTACAAAATTCCAACTTATTTAAGATATAACACGGTTTATGTATCACTTGATGCTTTTGCCAAGGCATTATCGCTTAATACTTATTATAATTCTGTTGCACAAAAGATCGAACTTAAATTCAAAAACTATGATTTAAAATTTACTGCAGAAAATCCTTATATTGTTTTAACTTCTGATGCAGATAATACTACAAGCGTGTATCAACTTCCCACATCAACCTACTTGATTAATGGTCAAATTTTTGTTCCGGTTTTATATGCTATCAAACCGTTGCAGATTGCCTTGGGAAAAAGGATGATATTGGATAGCAATAATCATCTTGTATTAACAAATCAGACTGAAGATTTGAATAGTAATGATAATGGTAAAGGTGGTTCATATAATATTTCTGGAATTGATATTGATGAAAGGGCTAATGGTACTTTGATCCGGGTTAAGACTGATAAATCAATACCAAGTTATTCGAGTGATTTTAAAGATAGTGTCTTGACAATATTGTTTAGGGATGTAAATGCGGATGTTGCTAATATTCCAACTAAAGGCCCTGGTGGACTGGTAAAAAGGATAAAGGTAAGAAATGTTGGCGAGGATACTGAGTTTCAATTTACATTAGGGAAAGATTATACCACTAGTGAAGTATTGAATGCAGATAATTCCAACGATATACTGATAACTCTTCACAATAATGTATTCGAAAAGAAAAATATAAATGAAAAAAATAAAGCCAAGTGGGAATTTAATACAATTGTTATTGATCCTGGTCATGGTGGGATAGATCCCGGGACTATTGGTGTTGGAGGAATTAAGGAAAAGGATATTACGCTCGGCATAGGTCTAAAGCTTGGAAAGCTTATTGAACAGAATATGAAAGATGTAAAAGTAGTTTATACGAGAAAGACCGATGTTGCGGTTGATCTTTATGAAAGAGGTAAAATTGCTAATGAAAAAGGCGGCAACTTGTTTATTTCAATTCATTGCAACTCAACCCCGAGAAAGCCGAGCGATGTTGAAGGATATGAAATTTACCTGCTTCGGCCTGGTAGAACTGAAGAAGCTATTGAGATTGCAGAAAGAGAAAATAGTGTAATTCAGTATGAAGATAATCCTGCACGCTATCAAAAACTCACAGATGAAAACTTTATTCTCGTCAGTATGGCGCAATCTGCTTATATGAAATATTCTGAAGAATTTTCAGATATTCTTAATAAGGTAATGAGCGCAGAATTAAATATTGATTCAAAAGGAGTTAAACAAGCGGGCTTTTATGTACTGGTAGGTGCTTCAATGCCGAGTGTGCTTGTTGAAACAGGATTTTTATCAAACTATCATGATGCACAAATTTTGAAAAGCCAGAAAGGTCAGGAAGCCATTGCAAAAGCTATATATCAAGCGGTCAAGAGATTCAAAGCAGAGTACGAAAAAAGCCTTAACGCAGGTTGAGAATTCTCACCTATATAAATACCATTCCTTGCTTCCTCAAATAAATCCTCTCTTCCATATCTAGTTATATTCAGAAAAAATATTTGTTAGATTTCTTGACAGGAGGAATAATATTTATTAGTTTTGGAAACTAATTATACTTATAAAGTTTCCATAGTGTTAGTACACAAAAATCGGCTTCAATGACCGGTTTTTTTAGATATATTAGGAAACTCTATAAACTAAATAAGTTTCTAAAAGAAGAGAGGAAAAATTGGAAGACGTTGAATTAAAGGAGCGAATTCTGAACAAAGCCCAGGAAATATTTTTTCAGTATGGATATACTAGGGTTAAAATGGATGAAATTGCTGATGGATTAGGAATAAGCAAAAAGACGCTTTATAAATTCTTTGAAAGCAAGGAAAATCTATTAAGAGAAATAATCGAAAGGATAAAACTCAACATAAGAACAAATTGCGATATAATTTGTGACAATATCAATATGGAATTCATCCAGAAGCTAAAAACTTTGATGAATTATATTGCAAAGAATTCCTCCTTGTTAAGAGGCCCCTTGCCGGAAGATATACAAAAAAATCATCCTGAAATTTGGCGTGATATAAATGAACACAGAAAGAAAGAATCATTAGCAAAGTTTGCAGGATTAATAAACGAAGGCGTTACGTCCGGAGATTTCAGAAAGGATATAGACCAGCAGGTAATTGTCCTCGCATATGTTAATGCAGTATCATCATTAATTAATCCAGAACTTCTTTCGCAGCTTCCATATACTGGCAACCAGGTTTTTGAAATGCTTATAAAAATAATATTTGAAGGAATTTTAACTGATGAGGGAAGGCAAAAATATCTGTCACCTCATGCGACAACCAATAACGAATATGGAGTATAGTCATAATGAATCATATGAAATTTAATTTGATTGCTATTTTAATTTTCGGACTAATTTTTCAGACAAAACTACTTTCTCAGGAAACGAAAAAACTGTCTGTTAATGAAAGCATTAAAATCGGCATTGAGAATAGCAATCTGCTTCATAGCTCAAAAATGAATGTTCAATATACAGATGCAAAATGGAGTGAAGTAAATACTTTTCGCTTACCAAGTCTTTCTTTTAATGCCTCGTATACAAGATTGAGCGAAGTTGCACCATTTATTATAAACACTCCTTTTGGATCTTTTGATATAGCCCCCTCAATTTTTAATTATTATAATCTTCAGTTAAGCCTAAAGCAACCAATCTTTACGGGCTTTAAGCTCGAAAGCAGTTCAAAAATGGCTGAATATAATTTTCTGGCAGCTAAACAGGATTATACAAGCGAGGAAAAAAACCTGATTTATAACATTAAAAATGCCTATTGGTCATTATTTAAAGCTAACCAGATTCAAAAAGTGACTGAAGAGGTTGTTGTCGATATTCAGGCTCATTTAACAGATGTTCAGAATTTATTTGAACAGGGGCTGGCGACAAAGAATGATGTGCTTAAGGTTAAGGTTCAACTCGGAGAAGTTCAATTGAATTTGATTGATGCAAAAAATGCTGTTAAGCTGGCAAATTTATCGCTAGTAAACTTAATTGGGCTTCCAATTTTAACTAACGTGGAAACCACTGAACAACCCGATAAATCAATCGCTAAAATCGAGGATATTTCCCCACTGCTTTCTAGAGCTTATGAAAACAGATCGGAGCTAAAATCAATGAATTACAGGATCAAAGCTGGTGAAAGCGGAGTGACCGCTGCTAAGTCAGACTGGTGGCCTCAAATCTATCTTGTCGGAGATTATTATTATTCCCGTCCCAATCAGAGGATTCAACCTTTGGTTGATCAATTCAACAAGACGTGGGATGTAGGCGTTTCGTTATCATTTAGCTTATGGAATTGGGGTGCTACTGTGGATAGAACAGATCAGGCTGAAACCCAGCTTGAGCAGGCAAAAGATGCATATAAAATTATTAGAGATGGTATAACTCTTGAGGTCACACAAAACTATCTGAATATTAAAAAATCAGAAGAAAGAATGACTGTTGCAGGACAAAATGTAACGCAGGCAGAAGAAAATTATAGAGTTACAGATGATAAATTTAAAAACGGTCTGGCTCTTAATTCAGATTTGCTGGATGCGGAGGTTGCTTTATTGCAGGCAAAAACAGATTATATTCAATCGATTGTAGATTATGAATTGGCCCAAGCAAAACTTAATAAATCAATTGGTGATTAATTAAATTTTTAGAAGGAAGTTGAAGTGAAAAAGACTAAATATATTCTTATAACTGCTGTATCACTTGCCGTAGTAATAGCTATTTTATTTTATAACAAAGCAAAGATGAAAGCTGATACAGCAAATTTAAAATTTGATTCTTATCCTGTTACTGTTGCAAAAGTGGAAAAAAGACTGGTTAGCAGAAATCTTGAATTGGTTGGTACAATTGAAGCAAACAACGATGTACAGATAGTATCGGAAGCGCAAGGCAGAGTTGTAAAAGTTAATGCTAAAGTGGGCGATTATAAAACTGCCGGATCTGTTTTAATTGAGATCGATAGTGAACTTCAATTAGCTGCAATGAAATCTGCAGAGGTAAATTTTGAGAAATCAAAGAAAGATTATGAAAGGTTTCAAACATTATATAAAACCAACTCTGTAACTGATTCACAGCTTGAAGCTGCAAAGCTAGCTTACCAAAACGCACAAACTCAGTATATTACCGCTAAACGTCAATATGAAAACACAAAAGTCACTACCCCAATTTCGGGAGTTGTTACTTCACGACTTGTTGATATCGGCAGTTATGTTAAAATGAATAATCCTGTCGCTGATGTAGTTGATATATCTAAATTAAAATTTGATGTAAATGTTGCTGAGAATGATGTATTCAGAATGAAAGTGGGAGATAAAGTTGAAGTTACAACAGAAGTCTATCCGGGTGTAATTTTCGACGGTAAAATTGCCACCATAAGCGACAAGGGTGATGAAGCACATACCTATCCTGTCGAAGTAGATCTTTATAACTCAAAGCAGCATCCTCTTAAAGCCGGAATGTTTGGGACGGTAAATTTTGTCTCTTCAACTAAAGGAGAAGCCTTGATGATTCCAAGAGAGGCCTTAATTGGAAGCGTTAAAAATCCTAAAGTTTTTGTTGTCGATAATAATAAGGCCAGGCTTGTAGACCTGGTTATCGGCAGGACTTATGATAATTATCTTGAAGTGCTAAGCGGCTTGAAAGATGGACAAACAATAGTTATAAATGGTCAAAACAACCTTGGAGAAAATAGCAAAGTAAAAATCATAAACGAAGACCCGAATACGAAACTATAGTTTTTGTGAATAATAAACGAAATTAAAAGGAATTTAAAATGACAATTACAGAGCTATCAATAAAAAGACCGACATTGATTGTTGTGATTTTTTCTGTTCTTGCTCTGGTTGGGTTGTATAGCTATACACAATTAAATTATGAATTACTTCCCAAAATTACACCTCCGGTTATTACTGTCACCACTGTTTATCCTGGCGCTTCGCCTCAGGAAGTAGAAACATCAGTAACTAAGCCTGTTGAGGATGCCATTTCGACACTCGATGAGATTGATAACGTTACTTCTACCTCAGCAGAAGGAGTCTCGTTTGTGGTTATACAGTTCAATCAAACTGCAGACGTAGATATTCAATTGCAAAATGCGCAGAGAAAAGTGAATGAAATAGTTTCAACCTTACCATCTGATGTTAAGACACCAACGCTTTCTAAATTTGCTCTTGACGAGCTTCCCGTGATAAGAATGGGTGCCACAAGCAATATGCCTTCTACAAAATTTTATCAGTTTATTAAAGACAGAATTCAGCCAAGACTCGCTAAACTGCCTGGTGTCGGGCAAATTACTCTTGTCGGAGGCGATGAGCGGGAAATTAAAGTAAATCTAAATAGTGAGCGCCTGGAGGCTTATGGACTATCAATACCGCAGGTAACACAAATTATCAAGGCTTCAAACTTGGATTATCCAACTGGTAAGGTTAAAAATGATAGGGACCAGTTTATTGTGAGAATTGCGGGGAAATTTAAATCAATAAATGATTTGAGGAATCTGATAATAGGGAAATCAAAAAATGGAGGTGACATAAGGTTATCTGATGTCGCTGAGGTTGAAGATGGTCGCAAAGATTACACCACTATTAACAGGATAAATGGACTAACTTCTGTGGGCATTATAGTTCAGAAACAAACTGATGCAAATTCTGTTGATGTCAGCAAACTTGTTCGTAACGAGGTAGCAAAAATGCAGAATGATTACAAAGCTGACAATGTAAGGTTTGATATTGCACAGGATGGCGCTCAGTTTACTATTGACGCTGCTAATGGTGTTAAATTTGACCTTTTGCTTGCAGTAATTCTTGTTGCGATTGTTATGCTTCTGTTTCTTCACAGCTTCAGAAACTCTTTTATAGTAATGATGGCAATACCTGCATCGATGATATCTTCATTTACTATGATGCTTGCCTTTGGATTTACACTTAATCTAATGACCCTTCTGGGCCTTTCCCTCATCGTTGGAATTCTGGTTGATGATTCAATTGTCGTACTTGAAAATATACACCATCACCTTGAAAAAGGAGAAGAAAGAAGAGTTGCAGCTCTTAAAGGCAGAAATGAAATCGGCTTTGCCGCTCTGGCTATTACTATGGTGGACGTTTCTGTATTTGTTCCGCTTGCATTGACAGGAGGATTGATAGGCAATATAATTAGAGAATATTCTGTTGTTGTAGTAACCGCAACATTGCTTAGTTTGTTTGTCTCTTTTACACTCACTCCATTATTGGCATCCAGAATAGGCAAACTTGAAAAGCTTTCGCAAAGAACCATTATTGGTAAATTTTCAATCTGGTTTGAGAAGAAATTTCGAGAGCTGGTTCAGAAATATTTGATCCTTCTCAAGTGGAGTCTTAATAACCGGTGGAAGGTTTTGCTTGCGGTTTTTATTTTGTTTGTGGCATCATTATCACTTGCTCCCCTTGGATTTATCGGTGCAGAATTTATGACTCAGACGGATAGAGGTGAATTTGCAGTAATTCTCGAAATGCCTGCTGGTTCATCGATTGATAATACAAATTTACAAACTCAAAAAGTTGAACAATATGTTTATTCATTGCCCGAGGTTAAAAAAGCTTTCGTAACTGTAGGGGCTTCAAATGAAGGACTTGTCGGACAGACATCGAATAATTATTCTGAAATTGATGTTACTCTTGTTCCTAAAGAAGACAGGAAAAAGTCAACAAATGCAATTGGGGAAGAGATTAAAAAATATATTAATAATATTCCTGGTGTGAAAGTTCGTGTAAATCCTATTGGAATTTTTGGAACTGCGAACCAAACACCAATTCAACTTATAGTTACTGGATCAAATAGACAGGATGTTGAAAAAGGTGCGAAAATTTTAGCCTCTGTTACAAAGAAGATTCCGGGAACTGCTGATGTCAGATTATCTACTGAGGAAGGAAAGCCGGAAACAAGAATTGATATTGACAGGGCAAAACTGGCTAGCTTTGGTTTAAATATAGCGGACGTTGGCACTTCATTGAGGCTCGCATTAACCGGAGATGACGATTCAAAATTTAGGGAAGGAGAGAATGACTATACAATTATGATCTCTCTGGATGATTTTGATAAATCCCGGATTTCGGATATAAAGCAATTAACCTTCAAAAATCCACGTGGACAGCTAATTCAGCTTCAGCAGTTTGCGAACATTTACCAAACCAACGGACCTACTAAATTGCAGAGAAGGAATAGGATAGGAGCTATCACGGTTTATTCTCAGGTAATTGGTCGTCCGACTGGGAGTGTTGGTGAAGATATAAAGAACGCTCTGTCTAAAGGCATTATGCCCCCTGGAGTTGAGGTTGACTATGAAGGCGATTTGAAGAATCAGTCAGATTCCTTCAGCAGTCTGGGATTGTCCATGATAGCTGCAATAATATTTGTTTATATGGTGATGGTTGCATTGTATGATTCTTTTGTATATCCTTTTGTGGTGTTGTTCTCAATTCCTGTGGCAATGGTTGGTGCATTTTTAGCGCTTGCACTCACAATGAAATCCTTGAATATATTCACAATTCTTGGCATAATAATGTTAATCGGCTTAGTGGGCAAGAATGCAATTCTACTTGTAGACAGGGCTAACCAGATGAGAAAAGAACGCGGAGTAGGTATTTTTGAAGCTTTGATTGAAGCTGGAGAGAGCAGAATAAGACCTATCGTAATGACAACTACTGCAATGGTGTTCGGAATGCTTCCGCTGGCTCTTTCTACAGATTCCGGATCGGAATGGAAAACTGGGTTGGCTTGGGCCATAATTGGAGGCTTAATTAGTTCAATGTTTCTTACTCTTGTGGTCGTTCCGATTATGTATGTAAAAGTTGATCACTGGAAAAAAAGATTTAGTGTGTATCTTCGTGGAAGAATTAAAAGGAGAGAAATGCTGGAAGAGAAAACCGAATTAGTTGAAGCAGAAATGAAATAGGCAAATAAATCAAAGGGCAGGTTTTTCCTGACCTTTGATTTTAAGATATTAGAAAGACAAAACTCCTAATCTAAGTTAACTCGGTTTGAAAGTTCGTTTGTATCATCTGGTTTGATAGGGAAATGTTTGCTCAGGATTTTGCCTACCTCTTCTATTCCAAAGATAATTCCTTTACAGAACTCACCATGTGAAAAATTCTTTTGTATTTCATCCTTTATTTTATCCCATGTTCCCAGGGGAACTTTTTCATTTATACCACTGTCAGCAAGGATGTAAAAACTTCTGTTTGCTAACAAAAGAAAAATTAGTATTCCAGTCTTATCCCTTGTATTTGCAACGCCCAATTTAAAAAACTCTTTTTCAGCTAGTTCTCTCACAGACTTCTTCTTTTCAAGAAGAGATCTCTTTTCTTTTATGCTTACACAAATCTCGCCGGCGGTTGTTTTTTCCATCTCCTTAATTTTATTGGAAATGCGCAGGAGTTCATCATCGTTAACAAAGTGATATATTAGCTGTTTTTCCATTGGAATAATTATTATTGAAATAATAACCGTTTAAATATAGCATTAATGTAAGGAAATTTTTAGTAGGGAGAAAAGAAAACCCAATCCCTAAAGAGGGGTTGGGTTTGTTAATATTAAGACTTTTCCTAGTTCTTCAATACCTCGATATCTCCACCGGAGGTTTTTGCAACTAGTTGATTGCCGCCTTTATTCAGATCAGCCTCAAACTTCGAAGAAGTAATTTTGGATATATTAGTCGTATTTAAAGTGCAGGTAATGCTGCCCCCTGAAGTTGATAATCTTGCGCTGGCGTTAAAATCTTCAGGTAATCGTAATTTTATACTTCCACCTGAAGTTCCGATATCTATTCCCTTATTTTCCCCCACGTAGGTAATGCTTACATCTCCACCTGATGTATGAGCACTGATTTTTGAATTCTTACCTTTGAGGATGATATCGCCTCCTGAAGTTGAAGCGCTTAAGTCTCCATCGAAGTCAATACACTTGACCTGTCCACCTGATGTACTCAGATCACTGGTTCCCTTTGTGTTCGTGGTTTTGATATCACCGCCGGAAGTTGAAGCCGTCAAATTGCCGTTTGCGTCCGTTATTAATAAGTCCCCACCTGACGTTTTCATTTTTTGGTTGCCTGTGACACCGGTCATTTTAATGTCTCCGCCGCTCGATCTTATTTCCGTGTTAAAGTTGGTAGGAACTGTTATTTCAAATTTCATCCTGACGCCATTTCCAAACCAGTTAAAAAAGTTGTGCTCGTGCTCCGCTGTAACTTCAACATATTCGTCTGTTGATTTAAATGAAAAATCCACTTTTCTTTCCGCCTTCGAATTGCCAAGAATTTTTACGTAAACCTGAGGCTTATCCCAGGAATTAATAATAACATCTCCTGACGATGCATCCAGTTTCAGCAATTTGTCGGGTGAAATGTTAAAGGTTTTTTCGTGTAGTATACTTAGATTTTCATCTATCTCACCTCTTGAATCGATCCTGCAGGATTGAAGAATCGAAGTTGTAAAAATTACGAAAACAATCAGCAGACCAAATGCAATTGTATTTTTTTTCATAATTTGCCTTTATTATATATCTGTTTAGACAAAATTTTCATTAAAAGGTTACTTATAACTTATAAGAAAAGTGGACAAATTCGATTAGTTTTCAAAATAAATTATGATACCAGGTGATCTTTAAGGATAGACGACCCTTTTGTTTTTACGAAACTGATGAGGTAAGTTCATCTGACCGATTTGTGTCACTCAAAAGAATTATTATATTCAGATCAATTAAAATTTCGTACGAAAGTGAGCCAAATGAATAAACTTCTATCACCTAATTTAAAAGCAATTCTTCTGGCTGTGCTTGTTACATTTTTGTGGTCAACTTCATTTATTATAATAAAATGGGGACTGATTGAAATACCACCCTTGACATTTGCAGGGTTGAGATACTTTATAGCTTTTGTTTGCCTGTTCCCATTCGTTTTTAAAAAGACAAATATTACTCAGCTTAAAACATTAGATTTCAAAATTTCTATGAAACTCTTTTGGCTGGGGATATTGTTTTATTTTTTTACACAGGGGGCGCAATTCCTCGGTTTGTTTTTTCTGCCGGCAGTTTCTGTAAGCCTAATTCTAAATTTAACTCCTATTATTGTAGCAATTCTGGCTATATTTTTAATTTCGGAAACGCCTTCATTGTTACAGTGGTCCGGGATGCTGCTATTTATTGGCGGAGTACTGATTTATTTTTACCCGATCCTTTTTTCGGAAAATCAAATGCTGGGTTTAATAATAATGATGGTTGGCGTGTTAGCCAATGCTCTTTCGGCAGTTCTTGGTAGGGATATTAATCGCGGTGGAAAAATAAATCCCTATATTGTAACATTAATAAGTATGGGTTTAGGTTCTGTTATGCTCCTGACAGCAGCAATAATAATAGAGGGATTACCTTTGCTGGGTCTTAAGAGTGTTTTGTATATTTTATGGCTGGCAATAGTAAATACAGCATTTGCTTTTATAATATGGAATTTCACTTTGCGCAGTCTCACTGCAGTGGAGTCGAGCATAATAAACGGGACAATGTTAATTCAAATTGCTCTACTCGCATATTTGTTTTTGGGTGAGGAAATCAGCCTTAAAGAGGGAATGGGGCTTATAATAGCAGGTATTGGAGCAATTCTAGTTCAGTTGAAACTTAAACACAAAACAAAGATAATTCTGGACTAAAAATTATAAGACTTCGTAGGAACTAAATATATCAAAAATTGTTTATGCTATAAATTATTCAAGTTATGTGGAATTGTAGTTAATCCTAATTTAGGATATGTTATTATATAGCCTTAAAATATTTCTCTCATCAACTAAAAATTAGATTTATTCTCTTAATCGGAGGTAGCGTATGAAAAAAATAGCTCTTGCTTTTATTATTTCCATTTTTGTATTTAGTATTATATCGAATGCACAAATGCCTGACAAGTTTAAAAATCTTAAAGTCCTGCCAAAAGATATTACTAAGGATCAGCTTGATAAGATTATGGATAGTTTTACAGAAGGCCTTGGCGTAAACTGTGAATTTTGTCATGTAAGGGATGAGCAAACTCATAAGATGGAATTTAATCTGGACCGGAAGACTGCAAAAAGCAAAGCCAGAATAATGTTAAGAATGACTATGGATATAAATAAGAAGTATCTTTCACAGCTTTCACAGTTTACCGATAACATTATACAGGTAGAATGTATAACCTGCCATCGTGGAAATAAGATGCCGAAGATGCTTGAAGATGTTTTGTATCACACAATACAGAAGGCAGGAATAGATTCAGCAATATCAACTTATCATCAGTTACACGATGAATATTATGGCGGATTTACTTACAATTTTAAGGATCATACACTTGTTAAATTAGTGCAGATGCTTGATAAAGATCAAAAGTACGATGATGCTATGAAAATTGCTCAGTTAAATCTGGAAATGTATCCTAATTCCGGTGTAGCAACTTTTGGATTAGGACAGGTGTATGAAGCTAAAGGTGATAAAGAAAATGCAATCAAAACTTATAAAAAAGCGATTGAATTAATGCCGCGAGCGGCTAGATTCCTAAACAGAAGGATCGAAGAATTGGAGAAAAAATAAAGAATCCGTTTTTGTGATGTCATCTTTGCTATCAGGATGGCATCACATTTTTATTATTTTATTGACTTTTAAGGTTTCGTTTTACAAATTATATACAGTCTAACATACCATTCCATTACAGGATAACATTTTCGGATAAAAAGCTAATATTTTATTATTCATTTAAAACCAGGAGGTTCAAATGATATCGATTGTTTCTCTCTGGCTTCCTATCCTTCTTTCTGCAGTTGCTGTTTTTATCGTAAGTTCTTTGATACATACTGTGCTGGGTTATCATAACTCGGATTTTAAAAAATTACCCGACCAGGAAAAATTTAGTGATGCTGTCCGTCCCCTGAATATTTCTCCGGGAGATTATTTAGTCCCCAATTGTGATCATCCTAAAGAAAGAAAAGATCCTTCCTTTAAAGAAAAATTAAAAGCTGGACCCGTTGTATTGATGACTGTATACCCGAACCGTGAATTTATGATGGGAGGAAGTCTCATCCAGTGGTTTATATATACCATAGTAGTGAGCATCTTTGCTGCCTATATTGCAGGACACGCCGTTGGTGCCGGAGCCCCCTACCTGGAAGTTTTTCGCTTTGCTGGTTGTACAGCTTTTGCCTCATATGCATTGGGCGGTATTCCGTCATCAATATGGTTTAAGACCAGCTGGAGTACTACAATTAAAAATGTTTTTGACGGATTAGTTTATGGCCTGGTAACTGCAGGTGTGTTTGGGTGG